>NZ_JARFVS010000001.1:0-738206 GCF_055818055.1 Gardnerella sp. c10Ua_244 | reverse complement strand
TGCACCGACCCCTGCTCCAACCCCAGAACATGAATCTGGTTCTCATGATTCTGATGAACACACTGGCAACAGTGAAAACAACAGGAATAAGAGCAATAACACTCAGTTACAAGCTCCTAAGTCTCCTGCACGTCACTCCTCCGGCCAGGTTGCGCAATCAAAGTTAACCAACACAGGCTCTGCAATTGCTGCAGCAGGTGCTGTTGCTGCACTCGCAGCCGCAATAGGTGCTGCACTCGCAGTCATTATTCGCAGGAAGAAGCGCGACTAAACGTTGGTGTTGCAACAAATATTAAAATTGAATAAATAATATACATATGCTCCGTGATAAAAGGGTTCGCAAAATTTACGACAACCCTTCAACCACGGAGCATTGTTATATCTGTAAAGCTATAGAACTGTAGGCTACAGAGATATAAGCTACAGAGATATAGGTGCGACAAATAGATGCCGTTAAATGATCTGGGTACTGGCAGCGGGTACTGGTAGCGAGATAGCACACCACTGCGATAATGACAGCGTACTACTGGCATTAGGTAATATCAGGCAACATACGCAATGTTACACGTACTAAATATGGCATACTGAACTACAGAGCTACTTACGTGATTGTTAACGCAACTCCAATCGCCCTACATTTTTCCGGCAAATGTGGTCAAATAAAGCCAAAGCGAAAACAAATGCCGTGGAATAACACAGCAAATGTTTCCACATAACGCCAAAACGACTACAAACGCCGGAGAAAATTCCCCGGCGTTTGTAAAGTCAAAACCAGCTAAAGCAGCAGCTCAGCAGTAGCAGCAACTCAGCAGTAGTATCCGTTCGCATTAAGGCGAGCTTCAGGATTAAGTAACATCGCCTTTTCTGCTTCGTGACCGTCGTAGCGAGTGCCATCTGGAAGGCGCATGCCATCCTTCAGCAAGTGACGATTCTCAACAGGCTCGAACAAAGCAGATCGCCCCATCATGCCTTCCTCAAATCGCCTCTGGCCCGCAGCCAAACGCGCATTCGCCTTGGTACGCCAATTCTTAAGCGCATCAACACCTGCGCTAGCAGCCACAGCCGCCTCAAAAGCACCAGGATGAACCAATGCCATAAATCCGCTAACATGACCGAAGCCGAGCGAAGTTGCGAGAGCAGCCTTCACTGCACAAGAACCTGCACCATCGCCAATGCGCATCGGCTCACGCAACCAAACCATGTGGTCGTCGCGCGCAAGCTTAGGATCCACGCAGTCAAGTGATGCGTTTCCAGGGATTACGCCACTTCTAAACAGTTGAGTCAAACCGTTGATTTGGAAGATGCACGCGCCGCCCTTTGCATGTCCAGTCAGCGTCTTTTGGCTGATTACGAACAGCGGATTTCCGTTCGTGCGTCCGATTGCGTGCGCAAGAGTATTGTGCAGCTCAGATTCGTTCGGATCGTTTGCATTCGTAGACGTATCATGCTTAGAAACCACAGCAATATCGTCCGGAGTAACGCCGAGAGCTGCCAAATCACGCACGAGCTTAGACTTAGCTCCACCCATGCCCGCAGCCAAAGCACCCAAGCCCGGAGCAGGAATAGAAGTGTGAATGCCATCAGCGTAGGAGTGAATGAAACCAACCACACCAGCAACAGGCAAGCCAAGCTTCAAAGCAATATCGCCGCGCGTAACCAAAATCGTACCGCCACCTTGTGCTTCAAGGAAGCCTCCACGTCTGCGATCGTTTGCGCGAGAGAAGAATCGTGGATTGATGCCCTTCGCATACATTTCTTCGCTATTGGCAGTTGCGTTCATATTGCCGAAGCCAACTACGGATTCCACGCCGATATCGTCAATTGCGCCAGTTACTACGAAATCAGCTTTGCCGAGAGCAATCTTGTCGACGCCTTCTTCGAGCGAAACCGCCGCAGTTGCGCATGCAGACACCGGCTGAACCATATTTCCGTAGCCGCCGATATAGGTTTGCATTACGTGAGCTGCAACAACGTTTGGAAGCGCCTCTTGCAATACGTCCGTAGGAATTTCGTGGTTAAGGAAACGATCCAAGTACAGTTTTCGCATTGAGCTCATGCCGCCGAAACCGGTTCCTTGCGTGGAAGCAACCATTGACGGATGCACAGATTGCAAAATCTCCGAAGGTGTGAAACCAGCAGAAATATAAGCGTCTACAGTTGTGACAATATTCCACAGCGCAATCGTGTCAACACTTCCAACCATTGAAGCTGGAATACCCCACTTCAGCGGATCGAAGCCCTTAGGGAATTGTCCACCGACGGTTCTGGTCATTGCAGCCCTACGCGGCACGCGAATCATAGAACCTGCCTTGCGCGTAACAGTCCATTCGCCAGATTCTGCATCGCGAGCAATCTCAGTATGCGATTCGTCAAGTGCCACGTATTCGCGCGCAATTGTTTCTGTTGGAACGCTGAAACTCACGTCGTGATCGAGGAAGATTTCTGCTTCTTCTTCGTTTGCTCCATCCTTGTAATCGCCGCCCATACCGGTTTCGAATGGTCGAATACCGGAACGTGCTACTACTTCATCGCGATATTTCTCTGCAATATCTTCTTCTGGAACAAGCGTGCCGTCCGCATCATACCAGCCTGGCTTTGGCGAATCCTGCCAAGTAAGCAAGCCCATATTCCAAGCCAATTCCAGTACTGCTCCTGCAGAAAGCTCCACGGAACCGTCTTCACGAATTCCAAGTTCTGCTTCGAAACGAGTACGTCCGGAACCCCATGGTCCAAGCTCGCCAACGGAGACGATCACAATTTCGTCTTCTGGACGCGCTGTTACGTTCTTCCAATCAGCCAAGTTGACTCGCGGCTGAGTTGGCACGTAAGGAGTTGGAAGTGCTTTGTTGGTTGATTTAGCAGAAGATTCTGCAGCTTCTTCTACAGCTTCCACCGCTTCTTCCGCAACTTCAGCACGCTTCTGATCTTCCAACGCTTCTGCACGAAGCGCGTTCAAATCAAGAGGCTCCTTGCCTAATCCTCCCGTAAAATCAACATCCAAAGGCGCAATTGCTGCCTGCTCTCGTGCTTCCTTCGTGCACAAATCAAGCAAACGATCTGCCATTTCTTGCGTAGAGTAGGTAGTTAATCCGTGACGCTCAACTACAGTCACAAGCGGATCATTTCCGCCCATTAAGCCGGTTCCACGCACCCATCCAATCTTAGGATGCGCGAAAGTCACGCGATCCGACCACACGCTTTCCGCATGCGCACGGTTCACAATAGCGTCGAAAGCGCTCTTGACTTCGCCGTAGGCACCATCGCCGCCGAACATACCGCGGTTTGGAGAGCCAGGTAACACAACGTGCATACGATGTTGTACATCTGTATCTGCTCCAATCTGTGCAAATCCGGCGATTGCACGCTCCACACCCCACAGCATCAAGCGCGATTGCGATTCAAAAAGCGAACCAGAATCAGCCAAAGTACCGTGAACTGGTGGAGCTGCAAACGGGAAGAACATGCTCGGCTCATAAGCAGGCTTCAAAATAGTAGTAGTTGCGCCACTTACTTTCTTCGAAACCGTGCCAACCCACTTTACAAGCGCATCGACATCGCGATAACTAGACAAGTTTGCTGGCACAAGCCACAACTTTGCGCCCATTTGAGCGTTTTCGCGATACGCTTTCTTTGCCCAAGACTTGACGCTCGGCTTGAAACTGTGCGAAGTTGCAATAACCGTAGCTCCACCCTTAAGCAAGCCCGTTACTACGCGAGCAGCAATCGAGTTAGGAGCAACGCCTGTAACTACTGCAACTTCTCCTGCAAAACGAGTTGCTTGAGCAGCATCGGCGTTGTTTTGCGCAAGTTTAGTGCGAGAATCGCGAGCAATACCTTTAAATATTGTTGCAAGATTGTTTAATTCGCGAGATTTAGAAAGACTTGCAAACCACTCAGCTTCCGAAGCTACTGCTTCCCCGGCACCGAGGAAACTACCAAAATCATTTAAGATTTCAGAAACTCCATTTACCTGAATATCAACATTCTTTCCGGCATACTTGTAGTACAAGCGAGCAACGTCTTCGCGAGCCGAAGCCCAGCGGTCGTCGAAAAGAATCGCTTTTCGCTCATCAAATCGAGGAGCCACTTGCTTTGGCCAATCCGCACCTAATTCTGCTTCAACAGCAGCTACAACAGCAGCATTTTCGTCACTTTCAGTTTCTGCTTTAGGAGCTTCAACACCAAGCTTTGCTAGCACAAACTTAGCAGTTGCAGCAAGTACGCCGTCTGCGCCAACAACTTGCTGCGCAAAAGCGTCAAGAGCTGCAGAATCAACAACAGCACCACCGGCTGCGCCAGCAGCGCCAGGCTGAGAAACGCTAACGCCGTGAGCTTGAGCAACTTGCGCAATTGCGGCGTCGATTAAAGCGTCAGCTGCAGCAGTATTCTTTGCAGGATCAGTTGAAAGTTGCGCAAGATTTTCACCGCGCACGCTAGCACCTTCACGCGTTTGCAAAACCAAAGCCGCAAGCACGTGCGCACGCCAGCCTTCGCCAAGCTGCCAGACTTCCGAAATACGCTTGTCAATTTGTGCTGGCTTCACACCTGCTGCACCGAAAAGTGCACGCAAACGTTCGCGCACAATATCGGAAAGCACTGCACCAAAAGCCTTGTAGCGAGGAGCAACCGAATCCACAAGCTTTCGCAACGCACTCATTGGAGCTTCTGCAGCACCATCCACGCTAGCCACGCCAAGCTCGGAACTAATATCCATAAGAAGCTGGTTTCTGCGTGAAGATACGCCGTTTGTAAGCGTATCAGTTGTGTCAGTGTCGCCGATTTGGTCAAGACGGATTTTTGCACTATACGCAATCAGCATTGAGATTGCGTCGGATGCTTTGAATGGCAAGTCTGCTACAGGTCCGCTTGCTGCTGCATTAGCTGCAGGAGCAGAAGCCGCAGGAGCAGCAGAGACAACATTTGCGGCAGGAGCAGCAGCTGCATCAGCAGTGCTACTTACTTCTTGACTATCTTCCTCAGTAAACACTTCAGGCACAAGCGAATCCGTGTCAGTCATATAAACGCGACCTTCGTCACGACCAACGTTGTAAACAGTCACTTTTTCGCCACTAAACTCCGGCAAAGCAAGAGTTTTAGCGCCAAGATTTGCCAAAGTTGGCGCGTTTCCTAAACCAACTTCAACGTACTCTTCAACGCCAAGACCGCCGCGAGCGCGATCGGCAAACATAAGAGCCTGCGTTTCAATCCAACGAACTGGAGAAGCGAACTGCCATGAAAGAAGCTCCGTAAGAAGCAATCTACCGAGCTTCTGCTCATCCTCTGCATAAGATTTCCACGTAGTTTCATCTTCCAAAGCTGCTTCAATGCGCTCAGATGGCACAACATCCAAAATCTTTTGTGCAAATTCTCGCGTAAGCTCAAACGGGCAAGCCACGAGGTTTGGAATGTAACGGTCTACAAGCACAGAGTAATCAATATGCTTCGGCAGCAGCGAATCGAGCTTGTCGCGGAATTCCGGCACACCCTTTCGAAGAATTCGAGAGTGGAACGGCACGTCAATTCCTGGAACAAACATGAATGGAGGCTTGCCGCCATACTCCTTAGCGCGCTTAGAAGCGTCTGCAGCCAATGCCTTCAAGCCTTTAATAGTTCCAGCAATTGCGTACTGCTGACCTGCCAAGTTGTAGTTTACAATTTGCAAGAATTCGCCAGTAGCCTTGGAAATGCCATCAACGTAAGCGTTCACGCTTTCGTCTGACACTCCAAACTGGTTTGGTCGAAGCGCACCCATGCGGTAGTTCGAGCGACCTTGCGCATCGCGCTCAATCAAATGATGCATTGTAGATCCGCGATGGAACACCAATTCAAGCACAGTTTCGAGTGGAATAATTTGCGCGAAGGAGCTCAAAGCATTGTATTCGCCAAGCGAATGTCCTGCAAAGTAAGCAGGCCAAATATCGCATCCTGCTTCACGCAAACGCGCGGTTTGCGCAAAGGCAACTGTTGCGAGCGCAACTTGCGTAAATTGTGTTAAATTAAGCAATCCTTCAGGATGGTGATAAGTTACGCCGTGAGCAGTAAGCTCCTTTGGATTATCGCGCACGACTGCGAGGATTGAGAATCCAAGCTTTTCGCGAGTAAGCTTGTCTGCTCGCTCCCAAGTATCGCGCACAGCAGGCGACTTTGCGCGCTCATCCAGCGACATTCCTTGCTTTTGGATACCCTGACCTGGGTATACGAATGCTGCACGTGGAGCGCGAGTAAGCGCGCTTGCTTTAGACACGATTTGCCCATCAACTCTGCACGTAACTTCCAAAGCAAGTCCGCCGCGACGAACTTTTCCAACGCGCTCAACTGTGATTTCTACTTCGTCATCAAGTTGAACCATGCCGTACATGTTGTATGACCAGCCAATGAGCTCGTAGCGAGCACCTTTTTCATCAACTGCTTGAGCCACATGTTGAGCTGTTGCAGAAAGCCACATACCGTGTACCAAAGGAGCAGAAAGACCGGAAATTGCAGCACCTCGCTTAGAAGTGTGGATTGGGTTGAAATCTCCAGAAGTACGCGCAAAAGCGGTCATATCGTGAGGAGCGCGAACGACTACTCTGCGCAAAGCTCTGCGAGGTGTGTCTTCAATTTCGTATCCGTGCAATCCTGCAGCTTCGCCATATTGCGCAGCTGGAGCAGGAAGCGCGTTACTGAAGCTTCGTCCACGAATAGCAAAACGCTCAGTTTCGTGAGCCAAACGAGTTCCATCTGCAGTAGTATGCACTACGTGAATAGTTACCACGCGTCCAGAAGCGGATTCTGCATACGGCTCAGCCCAGCCGAGTAAATTAATTCGCTTGTCGACATACTTTTTAAAGTCTTCGGCATCGACGTCAAGCTCTACTAAATGATCTAGGTGAACAGCGTTAAGCAGACCCTCAATAATCGGGTAACCATCAACCATTACGGAACCCAAAGCCGAGTAAATAGTTGGCCAAGCAGGGCCTACTAACGCGTCTGGCACAATGCGAGAAGCAAGCAATCCATCTGGAAGTCTTCCAGCAGTAGCAGACTCGTGGTCAATTCCAAGATTTCTCGAGAAAGTATAGGAAGAATGAACCAATCCAAATGGGAAATCTCTATAACCTTCTGCAAGCAAATCTTCCGGCAATTTTGCCAAACTGCCATCTTCTTTTACTGTTTCAACCTTAGGCATAGCATCAAGCACATCGCCAGTAATCGCTGTATTTCCAACACCTGCGGTTGCTGCAAGCATTTCGTACACGTGCTTTGGCAAGCGCTCGCGGTCAACTACTGGTATGCTTCCAGCTTGACTTGCATCAACAGTTAGCGGAATTACAATATCTCGTACCGCGTGCTTGCGTTTTGGCGAGTTTGCAGCATTTTTTGTAGAGTGTTTTGCTTCCTGATTTTCTTGATTATCCCAGAATGTATCTAGCTTAATATCTAAATCAAGCGAAATTACGTCATTATTACTAGAAGTTACTGTAATTACGTAATTTTCGTCTCCTAAAGACGTTCCGTAAGCAGGGTTTGCAGTTACATGACCAACCCAAGAAATATTCGGGCATGCGCGCACGTAAGCTTCAACGTTTTTAGCATCAGCAATCTGACTAAAAGCAGATTTTGAAGACTTGCTCGCCGCATTTTCCTTATTTTCTGCTTCTACTCCAGTTTCCGAGCCAGATTCTGCACGATTGAGCATAGCTGCTTCAAAACGTCCCAGAATATCGGCAATCGGCTCATCCATAGTCGTAATTCCAGCCACGGAAATCGGTCCTGGAATTACGCGCACAGCGTCTGCCGAGTAACGCGAATCTTCCGACTGCCAAAGCTGATCTTGACCCCACCAACGCAACAAATCGTTGTCAATAACTGGCACGAATGGCATTGGCTTAGGGTATTCGCGCACCAAAGTTGGGAACCAAGCGGCATCCATTGGCACAACGTTCATCTCGCGAGCTTGAGGCAACGCGTCAATCAGCGTATATAAAGCAGCTTGAGGGTGCTTAGAAACTTCTTCGATAGAAGGCAGAATAGAAGTAAATTCGCCTGAATCTTGATTAATTAAACGCGCTTCAATACGCTGCAACAAATGCATGTAGCGATCTACGTAAGTCGGATCCACCCAAGGGTATGCCAAATCTAGGAAACGTTGAGCAAATTGTGCGTAAGTCATGCTTTCTACGTCACCAAAATATGGTTTTGCAGTAGAGTTAAGTGCTTCGATTACTTCATCGCGACGCGCTTCAAGCTCTTCAGGATGTTTCATCATATGAACGAGCAATCGACCGCAGCGAGCAGAAGCGTTTTCTAACTCGTAAATATCTGCGTGCAAATGGCTTAAACCACTCGTCACACCGCCAATCACTTTGCCAGAAGGCACCCAACGCTCACCCAACGGTGCGAACGGATCCTCATCAAAACCTTCAATGCTAGAAGATTTCGGCATCGCAATACCTGGAGTTTCCACAAGCATACGCTTTACTTCAGGGCTTGTATGTGCTTCCTTAGCTGTCATTGCAGCTGTACCAATCATTACAGCATCAACTGGCATATTTGGCAAACCGTATTCATTCGCCCATTCGCCAGAAATGTAGTCTGCAGCACGCTCAGGAGTGCCAATACCACCGCCTGCAACAAGCACCAAATTTTCGCACTCGCGCACTTGCGCGTAAGTTGTCATAAGCAAATCGTCAAGAGATTCCCACGAATGGTGACCACCTGCAGCACCGCCCTCAACCTGTACAATAATCGTGGCTGGAGCAACAGCCTTAGCAATTCGCACAACTTGACGAATTTGGTCAACTGTTCCAGGCTTAAACGTTACGTAAGGGAATCCATCAGCTTGCAAAGATGCTACTAATTCCTTGGCTTCGTCAAGTTCTGGAATGCCTGCAGAAATAACTACACCATCAATAGGAGCTCCCGACTGCCTCTTTTTTGGCACGATTCGCTTCGAACCAAATTGCAAATTCCACAGGTAGCGATCCATAAACATGGCGTTAAATTCAATAGTTGCGCCTTCGCGAAGCTGATTTTCAAGCGACTTCATATGACGATCGAAAACTTCTGCAGTTACTTGACCACCGCCAGCAAGCTCAGCCCAGTAGCCCGCATTTGCTGCTGCAGCAACGATTTCCGGCTCTACTGTCGTTGGTGTCATTCCTGCAAGAAGCACAGGAGCTTTGCCTGTAAGCTTGCTAAATTTGGTAAGCACTTTGCGTCCTGCAGGCGTGTCGATTACTCGAGGAGCAAAATCAGCCCAGCAGCCCATACGCTCTGGCTCAGAAGCAGAGTCAGCTGTTGAAAGCTCAGCGCGAGAGCGCAAGGTAGCAGCCTCTACTATTCCAGCACCGGTTCCTTGCACAAGCACTCCAGTAAGCTTTCCGAGCACTTCGCTAGGACCCATGTCTAAAATCCAAAGCGAGCGCGCGTCGTTCTGCTCCAAAACTTCGCCAATTTGCGCAGCCCAATCAACAGGAGTTACAAGCACTGCATCCGCCAATTCGCGAGCAACTGTAGTGTTCAAGCCAGCCTCGCTCGCCCACTCTACTACCTGCTCAACTGCAGATTGAAGCATTGGCGAATGGAATGGAACTGTAACATCCAAATATTCAGCAACTGGCGCAAATACAGCTCCACCGCGAACTTTCATTTCGCGCAATTTTTTCGAACGCTTTGTTTCTTTTTGCGCTTCGTTTGCAACAGCTTCCATATCTTCTGGGTATCCTGCAATAACCACGTGATTGTAAGCGTTTTTAACAGCAATTGACACTTCACCGCGCGTGCGTTCTACGCGTGAAATTAACGCTTCTGCCTGCTTTTTAGTAACTCCTTTAAGTGACAGCATTGGCGTGTGCTCGCCGTCACCAGTAATTTCAAGCATTCGAGATTCACGATCTCCTGCAGCTCCAATTAAGTAGGCAATTGCGAGTAATTCTTCGATTTGCGCGCGAGCTTTTTGCCAAGACTTTGCTTTTATGCGAGCTTTTACCATTTCTGCTGCGATTACGCCTTGAGAATGACCCAAAACTGCGCACGGCTTGTTTACTTCAAAGTTGTATCCAAGATTTGTTAAGTCGCGCACTGCACCGAACTGTGCAAGCGTAATTCCAGGCACACTAAGAAGCGCGTTTGCAGCGTTAATATGCTTATTTTCTAGCGCGTCAAACACGTTTATGTCGCCGCCTGCATTTGCTAAAAGCTCAGAATAAATTGGCGATAGCAAAGCTTTTGCGCCTGCTTCGTACTCGTGAAGTTCTGCGTTTAATTCTTCGTCTGAACCAAGCTCGCGCAAAGCTTCAACCCACGGAGTTGACTGACCTGCAAACACGAGTGCGTGCGGATTATTAGCGAGTTGGTCGAAAAAGTATGTTGTCATGATGTTTCCTTCTCGTTGATTTGGATAAGTTTTATAAATTCTGTAAGTTTTGTAAGGTTTATAAGTTTTGTAAGTTCTATAGTTTTTAGTTATAAGTTTGATAACCCCTATAATTTTTATAAATCACTTACATTGGCTGATTCCCGTGATGCTTTCCAGTTCTGGAAACTCGCTTTTTACTTCGCAAAAGCTTCAATGAGCCAGCAATCATATCGCGAGTCTGCTCCGGGTCAATCATTGCGTCAATCTGACCAGTTTCCAACGAAAGATTTGCGTTAACAGTAGTCACCTCATACTCGTCAACCAGCTGTTTTCTAAGAGCCGCAACGTCTTGCCCACGCTCTTTAGCTTTTTGCAAATCTTTACGATGAATAATATTTACGGCACCTTGCGCACCCAAAACCGCAATCTGGCTGGTTGGCCACGCGTAATTTACGTCCGCACCCATCGACTTGGAACCCATAACGATATAAGCTCCACCGAAAGCTTTGCGCAAAATCACCGTAACCAGCGGAACTTGCGCGTTCGCGTACGCATAAATCACTTTCGCACCTCGGCGAATAATTCCTGCGTGCTCTTGATCTGAACCAGGCTTATAACCAGGAGTATCTACTAGAGTCACCACAGGCAAATTAAACGCGTCGCACAATCGCACAAATCGCGCGACTTTTTCGGAAGAATTTACATCCAAAATACCAGCGTTCACCTTCGGCTGATTTGCTACGATTCCAACAGGATGACCCTCAATGCAAGCAAAACCAACCACTGCAGAAGCAGCATACAATTCCTGCACTTGCACGAACTCACCGTAGTCAACTATTCTGCGAATCACGTCGAGCACATCGTAAGGCTGACGGTCGTTATCCGGCACAATATTCGCCAACTCGCGCGCAGTTTCGCGATCCGCGCGCGTTGCAGCGTAGGCAAAAGTTGGAGGCTCTACCTCACAGCTAGATGGCAAATAAGCCAAAACTGTGCGCGCGTAGTCAATTGCGTCCGCTTCATCTTCACCCAAATAATGAGCGACGCCGGAAGTTGCGTTATGCACAAGACCGCCGCCCAAATCGTCCATGCTAATAGCCTCGCCGGTTGCAGCTTTAACAACATCCGGGCCAGTTACGAACATATTTGAGTGCTCGCGAGTCATAATAATCAAATCCGTCAATGCAGGACAATACACAGCACCGCCAGCGCAAGGACCCAGAATAATTGAGATTTGCGGAATTAAGCCGCTTGCTTCGCAAGTTTTTTTGAAGATACGCCCGTATTGCATAAGCGCGCTCACGCCTTCCTGAATGCGAGCGCCGCCGGAATCAATTACGGCAACAACTGGCACGCGAAGTTCAACAGCCATATCTAAAAGATGGCAGATTTTCTCGCCTTCCGCTTTGCCAAGAGTTCCGCCGCGCACAGAAAAGTCTTGTGCGTAAACGGCAACTTTTCTGCCATAAACTTCGCCAAAACCGGTGATTACAGCGCATCCGGCAACATCGTTATTGATGTCACCGCCGTTAAAACGGCCGATTTCCACGAATGAGCCGGTGTCAAAAAGCAAGTCAAGACGCTCTCTTGCAGTTGACTTTCCTTTTGCGTGCTGACGCTCACAAGCTTTTTGTTCTGCGTCACGAGCAAGTTGTGCTGCGTGCTGAACTGCAGCTTTTCCGCGACGAGGCTGCAAGTTTGTATCGTCAGCAGAGCTATTAACAGAAGAGTTATTAACTGTTTTCGCTGAAGTTTCAGAGATTTCAGACTTTTCTTTTGCTAAAGTACTCATTTCTGCTCTCCTTCCGGCTTTTCGGAAGACTTCTCACCTTCAGACGAATCTCCATTATTTGAACCAGAAATGTCAATCGTCACAAGCTTTGCACCCGATTCCACGCCGTCACCAGGCCCCACAAAAATTCCAGTAACAGTACCAGCTGCAGGAGCGTAAACGTAATTTTCCATTTTCATAGACTCAAGCACCACAAGCAAATCACCCTTGGCAACCTGCTGACCTTCAGCAACATTCACGCGCGTAATAACAGCTTGCATAGGCGCTGCAATTAAGCCAGGAATCTGCTTTTGTTCTTCAGATTTGTGAGTACTTCCGCGAAGCGAACGTCCACGCAAAGGCTGCGAAGCTCTAGAAACGCTACGAACTCGCGCAGAGCCGGTCAAATTGTCAACAATATCTTGCGGAATTGTAAGCTTTACGCGCTTATTATCAACCTCAATAATGAAGGATTCCATTGCAGGCTGCTTATTTTCGGATTCATCCGCAGACTTTCCAGAAACAAGCGAAGCCGGCTGGCCACCCAAAGAAGCTGCAGGAACGCGGTTCAAATACTTGCGTTCCATCCACTTAGTAGACACGTCAAAACTGTGATTTTCCGCAGTAAACTCAGGGTCGTTAAAAATCTGCTCAAAAAGTTTTGCTGGAGTTGGCACGCCCTCAATACAAAGTTCCTTCAAAGCGCGACGCACACGAGCGACAGCAGTTTCACGACTTTGCGCAGTAATAATAAGTTTGCCCATCATCGAATCGAATTTTGGCGAAATATTATCGCCAACTTCAACACCAAAATCGACGCGAATACCAGGACCGGAAGGCCACTTTATTTTCGTCAAAGTGCCGGAACTTGGAGTCAAATTCGTAGCAGGATCTTCCGAAGTAATGCGAAGCTCGAAGCTGTGTCCGCGAGGCTCTGGATCCTTAATCAACTCGCCGCCGTCAGCAATATTGAGCTGTTCTCGCACTAAATCAAGTCCACTAACTTCCTCACTAACCGTGTGCTCAACTTGCAATCGCGGATTAACTTCCAAGAAGTAGACTTTATGCTGAGAAGTCACCATATATTCGCACGTGCCAAGACCAACGTAGTCAACAGCTTCAAATAGGTTACGAGAATATCGGTAAAGCTGATCCTTTTCATCGTCAGTCAAGAACGGTGCAGGAGCCTCCTCAACCAGCTTTTGGTTTCGGCGCTGCACCGAGCAATCGCGCGTGGAATATACGGTGAAATTTCCGTGAGCGTCGCGGCCGCACTGCGTTTCTACGTGGCGAGCTTTGTCAATAAAACGCTCAATAAAATATTCATCTAAGTCGCCGCCCTGCAAAGCGTCGTGATTCATATAAAAGCCTCGCAACTCGTCATCGTTACGAACGACTGTAATGCCGCGTCCGCCACCGCCATCCGTGCGCTTCATCATCACAGGATAGCCGTGAGTTTGCGCAAAAGTCAAAAGTTCTCGAATATCTTTCACAGGCTCCGAAATTCCTGGAACTGGCGGCACTTTCGCACGAACTGCCACGCGACGAGCCGTAATCTTATCTCCCAAATCAATAAGCGCTTCCGGACGAGGACCAATCCAAATAACCCCAGCATCGTTAACTTTTTTCGCAAAAGACGCAACTTCCGAAAGGAAACCGTAACCCGGATGCACAGCATCCGTGCCGCTTCTTTTAATAATGTCAAGAATCGCATCTTCGTTTAAATAAGTATCACGATACGTGTCTCCGGAAAGTGCGTACGCTTCGTCTGCCATTTCTACAAACTGCGCGTTGCGATCAGTCGGTGCATAAATAGCAACGGTAGAAATGCCCATTTCGTGAGCCGTGCGAATAACTCGCAAGGCAATTTCACCGCGGTTTGCGATGAGAATTTTTTTGATATTCGTAACCATACGTTACAAGATATTAGAAAAGTTGCGTTTACGGATGAGTCGACATACACAAAAGCTAGAGCAAAATTTTGTACACTTCTCCAATGCACATGATTTTTATAACACGTAATGTGATTAGCGAAACGGAAAACAACCGGCAAAACCGTTTAATTGACAACCTATTAGCTGCAAACGGCAAACCGGAAATAACCAAAAGAAGGTTTTCATGACCAACATAAATCAAAATAATGCAACAACAGCATCAGCAAATTCAAACGTTGCAAATAAGTTGAAAGTAGCTGCAGCATGGCTTGCAAAGCCAGCGCTTCTCACTGTGCTTTTGGCTCTTTCTACCATGGCAGGCGCAATTTATCTTCCTATTACTCCTGTGCCTATTACGTTGCAAACTCTTGTTTTGTGCATTATTGGTTTAACTTTGAGCTGGCGCGAAGGCGTAGCTTCTGTAGTTATGTACCTTGCTGTTGGCGCAGCAGGTTTGCCTGTGTTTGCTGGCTTTAAGGGCGGCTGGGCTGTTTTTGTTGGCCCTACTGCAGGATTCTTAGCCGGTTTCATATTTGGCGTTGCTGCAACCGCAGCTTTGAAGCGCGTATTTGACGTAGCTCTTGACGCAATGATGCCAGAAAACTCCTTCAAGAAGACTTTCGCACGCTTCTGCACTTACTCTGTAGCTTCTATAATCGGCACGATCGTGATTTACGCATTCGGCATTTTCGGCCAAAGCTACCTAACTGGCATGCCACTTTCAACTGCCGCCGCAACCTTGATTATCTTCATGATTGGCGATTTGATTAAGGCTTTTGTTGCGAGCGCGGCTTGCTCCGGCTTGTACAACGCACTTAACAAAAAGCGCGCATAGCGGAAACGTTATATTGCAGAAAAACGGCATTTCCTTTACACGACTGTAAAGGGAATGCCGTTTTGTATAAGATTGCCGCGCACTTGCTCTTTGACTGAGATAACTAGCAAACAGCTGACGCTTGCGCTTTAAGCGCTCGCTGCTGAGCTCAGACGGAAAGTCCACTGGACTTTCCGTCTGAGCAAGCTCGGCGCTCCGAGTTGCTTTCGCGCGCGCAATGCTGCGCTCAAGCATGTCGTCAGCGCACACAAAACACAGCAGAATTCCCAATGAACTACCAAGCGAACCTGCCCTGCCTTCGTCTTTACTGACGAAGGCAGACCTCGCTTGCGTTGAAAGCACACCGTGCTTTCAACTCTAAGCAAGCTCGGCGCTCCGAGTTGCTTTCGCGCGCGCAATGCTGCGCTCAAGCATGTCGTCAGCGCACACAAAACACAACAGAATTCCTAATAAACTACCACGCGAATCTGCCCTGCCTTCGTCTTTATTGACGAAGGCAGACCTCGCTTGCGTTGAAAGCACACCGTGCTTTCAACTCTGAGCAAGCTCGGCGCTCCGAGTTGCCTTCGCGCGCGCTGTGCTGCGCTCAAGCATGTCGTCGCGCTTCATACGCAACCGCGTGCACATCGCCGCTTTTTACCACAATCTCCTCGCCAGATGCCTCACGAATCGTAAGCGACGCATCTTCTCCAAGCCGCACAGCAGTTCCTGTCACCACGCTTCCGTCAACTGGATGCACGTTAACTTCGCGCCCAAGAGTCCAACACACACCATTTACTTCTTGAAGCAAATCTGCAGCGTTACTTGGATAATCGCGCATAAAATCACCAAGTCTAGAACGCAATCCAGTAACTATTTTTGCAGCAATCGTATCACGCAATTCTTTAGATTCCGGCAAATCAGTCATATGCATTTGCAGCGAAGTTGCCATCTTAATTGGCAGCACTTCTTGCGGCACGCACAAATTCAATCCGATTCCAAAAATTACTCCAACAACATTGTCTTTGCTTGGATCGGCTACAATTTCTGTTAAGATTCCGCCTTCTTTACAATCGTGCAAAAACACGTCGTTAGGCCATTTAAGTTTTATCGCGCAAGCATCACCGTGCATCGGCGAGCTTCCGCACTCTTTAAACGTTTCTAGAAGTGCGTCACGCGCTGCAAGCCCTGCAATAATAGGCAGCCAGCCATTGTGACTTGCGTCCATAACAATTGACTTCGGCAGCAACGTTACGAATGAAACTAAAAAGCTTTCTCCCGGTCGGCTTACCCACGCGCGTCCAAGCCTGCCGCGACCTGCTGTTTGCTCATCTGCCACAATCGCAACTATTGCTGGCTTCCCGTCATCTCGCGCAATTATTTCGCCTTTTTGTATCATTTCTCGCGCAATATTTTGCGTAGAATCTGTAATTGCGAAATATTTTACCAGATCTGCTACTTCTGAGGTCTGCGGCATCAATGCCACACTTTGCGAAGAAAAAATAGTCATATGTATAATTTACATCAGATTATATTTTTGCGCGCGTCATTGCATGTTTTGCGCGCAATAGCAAACAAAGTAGCTAAGCATCAATTAAGCAGGTGTTAACACATGGAGCGCATACGTCGCAAAACGCAGTACAAGAAGCCGCGCAAATTGCGTGCTGTTGCAGCACGTTTTTTAGATTACACTCTTGCTGCTTTGTTATGCTTTGTACTTGCTTTTTGCACTAGCTTGGGACCAATTTTCCGCAGTCAAGATATTAAAGTTCATTTAGGATCAATCGCTGATTTTTCGTTGGTTAATGCTTTTATTTTCGTCGCTGCCTTCATAATATACGCATTAATACTGACTGCGCTTATTTACTACGGTAAAAATAAAAAGTTTTTGCCTAAATATCAACGTTTTACGAAATTAATAAAGTCAATTGCGTTAAGAAAAAATAGTGAAAATAAAAAACATTCAAAATTACAAAAATTTACTACTAAACACACTATTTTCCGCAATATTGCGCATTTTCTTTTAAAATCTGCAAAACTATTTTTTAATTGCGCTAAATGGTTCATTAACCACTCCACTCGCAATAGAAGAAACCTACTTCTTACTTTTTTCGTGGGCTGGATTTGGGTTCCAGTTACGTTACTTGCCGCATACGGTGCAGATATATGCTCGCAAATTCGTGAGTACAGTTGGACTTGGAATAAAATTACAGGCTTAGATCAGCCTTATATCGGCTTCTTTAGCTTTGTCCCAATGGATATTTACCCAACTGCGCACTACTTGTGGCCAACTTATCCAACTTATTTAACAGATCAGCACAACATTGTTCTAACTGTTATTTATGGCGCAACAACAGCAGTCTCCAGATACTTTACCGACTCAAACGACGCTGGAATTGCACTTCTTGCCTTTGCACAATTTGTATTTGCAGCATGGTGCGTTTCTGCAACAGCACACCGCTTCTTAAACAAACCTTGGCTTGATGCAGAATCTAGCTCAACAAATTGCAGCACAACAACTTTTGCAAGATTCGTTATTCTGCTTATGTTTTTACTTAATCCGCTTGTGTTGTGCTCAACTATTGCGCTTACAAAATCTCCGCTTTTTGCATTCGCTTTTGTTTGGTGGTTTGGCATAAATTACGAGTTAACTAATTGTTATCATGCGAACGACACTAAAAATACACTTAGCACAAAGCCAAATACGCAAAAGCCTAGACTTCACACTGTTTTGGAATTAATTGTTTCAGTGTGCGTAATGCTTATTGCTGCAAAATACGCTTGGTATATTCTGGTTGTTCAATTCATACTTTTAATTATTTTTGAGCGCAAACGCTGGCGTTTGTGGGTTTGCGGAATTTTGCTTCCAATCGTTGTAATTCACGGCTCGTTAATTATGCTTATTTCGAGCGGTGCTATTATTAGCGGCGATCCTATTGAGAGTCGCGGCATTCAGTTACAACAAATTGCACGTATAGCTAAGCTCGAT
Organism: Gardnerella sp. c10Ua_244; assembly: GCF_055818055.1. NCBI lineage: Bacteria > Bacillati > Actinomycetota > Actinomycetes > Bifidobacteriales > Bifidobacteriaceae > Gardnerella > Gardnerella sp. c10Ua_244. Next base: position 720,359 of record NZ_JARFVS010000001.1, on the reverse strand, counting down.
CCGCATAGCATACCGCGTAGCGCAAAGCGCATTATTGCACCAATTTTTAATCTGGATCAAACTGCAGAAGCATACAAACCTTATGACGCAGACCCTGTGAAATCTTCCGGATTGCAATCTAAAAAAGTGAGTTATCGTTGGCGATACGTTACTAAAGACAATATTCGTAAATTAGATTTCGCTTGGTGGCAAATGATTACGCATAGTCCACTCGTTGCAACTGACGCTTTTCTTGCAAAGACTTACGGATACTTTGATATTTTTGACCGCCCGTATGTTGGGCCAGAATACTACATAGACACTGACAGCATACACAAATCTGATTGGATTAAATATTGGAATCCTAAGTGGCGAACTAAATTTGCAGAAGACATTAGCACGTTTAGTGATATTCCTGTTTTAAGTTGGCCAATTCACGGAAATACTTTCGTTATTTTTACACTACTTATTGGAGTTGCAGAAATTATTCTTCGCCGTTGGCGCACATTGTTATGGCATATTCCACTTGCCTTGCTGATTGGAGTTATGATTCTTGCTCCAGCTAATAATTTTGAGCGACACATGCTACCGTTAGCTTTTGTTTTCTGCTTTGTAGCACTTACTTTTTGGCGAGATACTTTTACTCAATCGCGCTATAATAGTAGAGAATGTTAGGATTAAAGGCACAAGATGGACGAGAAGAATACACCTCAGTTTGCGCAAGATAGCAGCGCTGCTTCTTCTGTTATGTCCGAAGAAAATTATGAAGATAAACTTGCAGGAAACAGCTTACTTAGTAACGATTTTCTTTCGATACTAGCAAGCGTACAGGCAGCAGAAAAGCACGCGGAGGATTCTAATATTGCCAATTCTCTTGAAAATCAACAGTTAAACAAAACGCAAGTAAACGCTGTATCAAATGATCAAGAAAGCTCTTCTACAGCAAAGCAATCTAAAGCAGAGCAAGAAAACGAAGAAAAGCACAAACACCACTTGTGGCATCGTCTTTCATCAAATCAAAGTCGTTCGAGTCATTCAAGTCAATCTTCTGAAAATACTAAAGGTAATAATTCACCGAGTTTTACTCCACTGCCCAGCGCGCAAAAATCAACTAGCTCGGAACCGCTTAGAATTTTCGACAATCGTGATGGCCAAGTTTTTGACGCGGCGATGCGCTTGCAATTACACTCGATTATTGCCACGTGTTTAATGAATGGTATTGCAGACGCTCGTATTGACGCTTTCATGCATTTACTTCAATGGTCAGATTCGCCAAAAGTTATTGTTATTGCAGGAACTTTCGGCACTGCAATTAAGCCAGATGACGGACCAAATCGCAAGCCAGCACCAGATATTCCACCTGATAACACTGACACTTTGCGCCGAAATATTTGGCCACAGCTTGGTAGTTGCAATGCGTATGATGCAATAGTTGAGCGCACACAAAGTAGTGCTTTGCAGCGCATTACGGGAGCTTGGCAAAAAACGCAAGCACTGATATCAGCATCTACGAAAAATTCTTCTACTTTTGCAGCGCCTTCTCATATTATTCTGCTTGCTGTGCGCGAAAATCCTAGCGATCAGGCTTTAGAGAAGCTGTGCAAAGTTTTTGAGAATTCTCATAAGACGATTTGTGTTAGCAGCATGGTTGAAGGCGTTGAGCAGATTTCTTCCGCTCTTACTGCTACTCTTGCCGCGATTGCTGTTGCTCCAGCAGTAAAGCATTTGCCGCAAATCATTCACACAGATGATTTGCTTCCAGAACGAGCGCTTATTGGCGATGCCACAGCTTTTGATACTCTTTACAACAAGGTGTATCAAAGTTTGGCTCCTTACAATCATGACGATCCAACTCTGGAAACTATTGACATGTTCTTGCGCTTTGGTGGAGCTCTTGACCAAACAGCACACGAACTTAATGTGCATCCAAATACTGTTCGTTACCGTTTACGTAAAGTTGCGCAAACTACAGGATGGGATGCTACGGATCCGCGCGCCGCTTATGTGCTGCAAACAGCTATAACAATTGGTAGAATTCGTGATTCGCACTAAGACGAAGTGCACGACAATAAAGACGCGCGGCCTAAACTACTCGCGCGCGTGATGGTTAGACCGGATTTTCTTGCGCAGGCGACCTAAACTACTCACGCACGTGCTGTTTTGGTCGCTTAGACAACGCATAAGTAGAAGTGTATTACATATCGAAAATGCAGCTCTTACTGCACATCTCCTACTACGCAGCGCTTACCACAAAAAATTATGAGTTGAATAGTAATCTTTCAAAGAATCTTTAGTAATTTTTTGAACGCATATTGCCGAACCATTAGTAGCATCATAAGCATTCTTCCATGGATCTTCACTATGCGTCATAGCACTCAAATCACTACCAGAATATCCAGCAAACTTTTCGCATACCTTTTCCACAAGAAGCTTTTGACCATCTGTTAAAGAATCATCCTGAAGTTTCTCAGTATTGGGAAGTACAAGCTCACCTTTACGAATCAAAAACTTACCGCGATGCAATGCGAATAATTCTGGGCAAACAGGACCATTTCTCCATGCCTGAAAATCCTCGTTAAATAACGGATGCCCAGTAGTAGCCAAAGAATACGCTTGCGAATAGTAAGCTAGCTTCTGCAGCTTCATAGTGGTAATAGTTCCAGTAATATCAAGGATGTACGCTGCCACATTAAAGATTGTTGTCATACGCACCTCCAGCAAAAATACCACTAACTAATTCAGATGTAATCAGAAAAAAATCGGGCGACGCATAAATGCATCGCCCGCAAAACTTTCGTTTTCAAATCGTATTTAATAAATTACTATGATGGCTGTACATTATGTACAATCTCTTTACAAAAAATATACATCTGCTGCAATGACGTAGACGACTTGTACAAATCCTTATTCCTAACCATCCTACCGTCAAATAATTCCTTGATTTCCTGTAAACAATGATTCTTTAAATCCTCACTCTTTATAACATCATCCACCGCAATAAGCAGCGAAATAAAATCTTGCACGCATTTATTTTTCAACCTGTCTTGAATAGTTCTCTTTTTCACACCTGCCAACAACTTAACAACTCGAGAAACTAAATAATTATTGTAAAACCCAGCTTTATTTGTTAAATCATGAATAACACAATTGCTATGAGCTGCAGCATTCCGTATATTTCTTATATTGTCCAGCAATGTACAATTAAATCCATCATATTCATACTTTGCACAGTAATACTTATAAAAATTAACGAATTCTCCAAATGGAATCACTTCTAGAAAAACATATATAGGATAATTAGGGTGATTATACTTACCCAATAGGGTTTTCACATACGCAGTAGATCGTCTATTATCAAGCTCTGTTATAATACGAGGATATTTTGCAATATATTCACTTACTATATTGAATTCATCAATATTTTTTTCTTGTATATCTTTTAATATATTGACTTTTAAAGAATGTTCCACGCTAAGACTTGCACTAATAATCCAACGTCGTAAATACATATCAATAGTAGATAAATCTTTTAGAGCCATAAAATCAAGACCCACATATTTACCATTATGCTTATGAAAATTTGCCTTATAGGCAGTAACTTTAACATAATAATTATGCTCATTCAAAAATGAAACAGCATCCTCAACTGTACATTCTTGAAAAGCAACACCCTTACTTTTTAGTTTATCTATAAGTTGCTCTGTCTTTAACATAAAACACCCCCATCCACAACCAAAATAGCCCAACACAAATTTAACAAAACTATTTATTTTTTATTTAATGATTCAAGTATAAAAAAGAACATGAGAAGCAGGAAGAGTAAATATGCTTGTTGGAGGATGGTTAATTATATAAGTAGATAGATGTGTAGATTAGTGAGCAGATGAGTAAGCAAGTGAACCGCTAGACAAGTTGGTCACTAAAAGCGCAGGCGACATAAACTACTCACAGCTGAGTCGTTTTGGTCGCATCGCAACAACAACATCTAGCAATAGTACAGTCAGCAAGCAGACACATACGAAGAAAGGGCTTGGAGCCTGATGCCCCTAGTAGCACCAAACCCAAGCCCTTTAACAAAACCGACTCGTTTCCCTAACAAACAAGCCAGCCAAACACTCAACAGTCACGCCCCCGAAAACCAGCGCACAACACTACCGTGAAGAAAGAGATTTGGCAAAACAGTAGAATCATGCAAAAGCCCGAAAGCAAACCCGCCACAAAACACTAAACAGCATTCGCAGCACGTTGAGTGAAAGATTTAACAAGTGAGCGCACCATACTCACGTACAGCACGCTCACAAATCATTAAACAATCAACACACTTAATGTGCTAAAAGCTTAGTGACGGATCTTGCGAAGAGCAGCACCCATGCCAGCAAGCACGGAAGCAGCAACAGCAGCCAAAGCTACAGCAGCACCGGTCTTAGCCAATGGAGCAGCAGCCTTCTTACCAGCAGCCTTCTTATCAGCCTTCTTATCAGCCTTCTTGTCGTTAGCCTTGTCATCAACCTTCTGACCATGACGCTTGAGGTAGTCAGCGACAGCCTTGCACTCGAGAGCATCTTCACCGTAAAGCTTCACACACTTCTTGTAATCCGTGTCCATATTGCCAAATGGAGTATGCTCATACTTATCTTTCTCGTCAGCCGCAATCTTAGCAGCCTTCTCAGCATTCAAACGATCAGCAAGAGCTTGAGAGTCCTCAGGCTCATAGAGCCAATTATCATCCTTCTCATCCTGAGCAGCAGCACCACCCTGAGCAGCAGCACCACCCTGAGCAGCAGCACCACCCTGAGCAGCAGCACCACCCTGAGCAGCAGCACCACCCTGAGCAGCAGGAGCACCAGCAGGAGCATCCTCAGCGAAAGCTGGAGCCGCGAAAGCGAGACCGGAAAGCAAAGTTGCGCCAGCAGCGAATGCGGCGATAGCCTTCTTATTCAACATAATATTTTCCTTTCTTCTTCTCCTTCACGCCAAACGCGCGAAGAAAAAATTAACATTCACAACTTAAGTTTTGTGAATAACTACCAGCGCAGAATATCCAGCCGGAAGCTGTTATTAACATACCCCCCCCCCGTTCGAAAAAGTCAAGAGCAGACGCACAACTCATTAACAGAAAACATTTATATTTTTACGGAAATATTTCAGTCAAACTATTTTTAAGAATAAAAAATACAGTATTATGCATTACTTTTCGTAAAAATATCAATTTCAAGGTTTTTAAAGATTTTTCCCAGAAAACTCTCAGAAAACTCCTGAATACTCCCCCAACCAGCCGCAAAACCGTTGCAATATAGCCACTCTTGCGCGACACGCCGAAACTACATTTGCGTAAGCGCGACCGAATTCCCAATGCAATACCACACAAACCTACCCTGCCTTCGTCTTTACTGACTCAGACAGTCCTCGCTTGCGTTGAAAGTCCACTGGACTTTCAACTTTGAGCAAGCTCGGCACTCCGAGTTGCTTTCGTGCGCGCAATGCTACACTCAAGCAGACCGTCGCGCCACAAAACGTTGCAAAACCGCCATTCCTGGACGACACGCCGCGCGCCTACATGCGCCGCGAACTCTCTAGAGGCGTAACCTCTCACGTCACCTATTCGTTACTAATGCAGATAGCGTACTGCGCCAGTAACGCAAAACATCAATTATTCGTTATTAACGCAGAAATGCAGTAACGCAAGTAACAAAAAACGCTGAAAACATGACTCAAAAGAGCACATTTTCAGCGTTTATAAGTTTTAAACTTAATTTACTACGTACCAGCCATGCTTTCGCATAAGCTACGCAAGCAATAAATCAGGCAGCGATGCTTGCAATATCCACTGGAACACCAGGAGCCATCGTAGAAGTCACAGTTACCTTAGTAATGTAACGACCCTTGATGGTGCTTGGCTTCAAGCGGCGGATTTCGTCTGCGACAGCCTTGAAGTTCTCTTCAAGAGCCTTAGCATCGAAGGAGAGCTTGCCGAAGAGGAAGGACAGGTTGCCCTGGCGATCCACGCGGAACTCAATCTTACCGCCCTTAATATCAGCAACAGCCTTGGCTACATCCATAGTCACGGTGCCAGTCTTTGGGTTTGGCATCAAGCTACGAGGACCGAGAACACGACCCAAGCGACCAACCTTACCCATCATGTCTGGGGTTGCAACGACTGCATCGAAGTCAAGGAAGCCACCGGCAACCTTTTCGATAAGCTCGTCATCACCAACAATGTCGGCGCCAGCTTCCTGGGCCTCAGTAGCCTTTGGGCCACGAGCGAACACCAAAACCTTAGCGGTTTTACCGGTGCCGTTTGGCAAGTTAACTACGCCACGAACCAACTGATCAGCCTTGCGAGGATCCACGTTAAGGCGCATAACAGCCTCAACGGACTCGTCGAAAGCGTGCTTTGGCATGCTCTGCAACAAAGCGATTGCTTCAGCTGGGGTGTACAGGTTATTGCGGTCGATCTTCTCAGCCGCTTCACGATACTTCTTAGAACGCTTAGCCATTTCTACACTCCCTTTCAGTCGGTAACGGTAATACCCATCGAGCGAGCGGTGCCCGCGATGATCTTCATACCGGCCTCGACGTCACGTGCGGAGAGGTCAGGCATCTTAATTTCGGCGATCTCGCGCACCTGAGCCTTGGTCACAGAACCAACCTTGTGAGTCAATGGATTCTCGGTGCCCTTCTGAATGCCAGCAGCCTTAAGCAACAAAGCAGCGGCTGGTGGGGTCTTCAAAATGAAGGTGAAGGAACGATCTTCGTAAACGGTGATCTCAACTGGGACGATCTGGCCCATCTTGTCCTTCGTCTGGTCGTTATACGCCTTGCAGAAGTCCATGATGTTCACGCCGTGGGAGCCTAATGCTGGACCCAGTGGTGGGGCTGGATTTGCCTTACCAGCCTGAATCTCGAGCTTAATAAGCGCGGAGACTTTCTTTTTCGGAGCCATAATATGGTTCTTCTTTCTTGTACAAGCGGTTCAAACGGTTGTTGCAAACGCTGATATAGTCGCTTCTTACAGAAGTAAAGCACTTACGAAACGTTGCTATAAAGCTGTTTTGCAGCTTCCTCCCGCATCTTGTATTGCTGTGCTGTGCTAGCGGATTCCTCCTCCAGTCACAAGCCTTCCTATTATGCCACATCTTCGCGACACGCATCATTACGAAAGCTGCGGCTATTTTTACATAGCTATTTTGCGTAACTATCTTTGCACAACAGCAAAAGTTGGAAGCATACTTCCAAGTTGCATACCTTCGTACAACTATCTTTGCGCAACTATCTTTGCGCAGCTATCTCAGTAGACAATTCGTTAAGTATAGCGTTTCTAGTCCACGCACTCACAGTCATTTTTCTGCGCTTCGCATCGGCTTCGATTAAATGCCAAACGGTATCACTTAACCTAACAGTACGCGGTTTCAACGGCTGAGTTTCATCTTCCTAAGCTCTTCCAGCAAACTCTGTAATAGTGGCACCAGGAAAATTATCTTCTGCCTCCTCAGCCCACTTATCAACAATATCGTCAGTAATAACGAACCCATTTTCCGCAGTATACGTATTCTTACTCATCTCGCATCCCTTATCTCTTGTAAAAATCCCTTTGTAAGACGATTCGCATGAATTATAAGTATTGCGTTGTTTTCAAGCTACCATATCATGCTTTACTTCTATGCTCTTAATACAAACTCCACAAATCTCGAGCAACGCTATAACTAACTCAGAGCAAATAAGAGAACAAGAGAATATCACATTTACTTAAGCAAATTATGAACTGAATAGTACTCTTTCAAAGAATCCTTAGTAATTTTTTGAACGCATATTGCCGAACTATTAGTAGCATCATAAGCATTCTTCCATGGATCCTCACGATGTGTCATAGCACTCAAATCACTACCAGAACACTCAGCAAACTTTTTGCACACTTTTTCCACAAGAAGCTTTTGGCCATCTGTTAAAGAATCATCATTCAACTTATCAGTGCTAGGAAGCACAAACTCCCCTTTACGAATCAAAAACTTACCGCGATGCAATGCGAATAATTCTGAGCAAACAGGACCATTTCTCCATGCCTGAAAATCCTCGTTAAATAATGGATATCCAGTAGTAGCCAAAGAATACGCTTGCGAATAGTAAGCTAACTTCTGACGCTTCATAGTAGTAATAGTTCCAGCAATATCAAGGATGTACGATGCCACGTTAAAGATTGTTGTCATACGCACCTCCCTTTGCGCAACTACATTTGCGCAACAGCAAAAGTTGGAAGTCTACTTCCAAGTTGAGCGCAAAACACTAGAACATTATAAAATGTTAAAACTCTAACTCAGGATTCTTTAACAACTCATCAAACATCGCATGATACAAGCGCAAATTCAAAGACTCTATTCGCGTAATAGTTGAAATTTTGCCGCCAGCATCTTTCGACGAAGCGCCACAAACGTAAACAGCCTCATCATCCGTTCCATAATCTATAACCACATACCTATCGTGATACTTTCTGCCAGCAGTCTTAAACTTCAAATCAACACCAGGACAATCGCTTACAAAATCACCCAACATGCTTTCCGTAAGCATATTCTTGCTCCTAGCGTTATCACTAAAAACTACGATTTCAACCCCTTCACCAGCAAACCGTAATAGTTCCAATGTTTTAAGACCAATATAATTATCAACAACGTAAATGCTTTTCTTAGCTGACTTATATATTTTGCAATACGCAAGATCCGCTTCTATTTTATTGCCGTCCATAAGAAGAAAATGTTTATACGAATCTGGATTAATAAAATTATCCATTACCTTATTAAAATCTTCCTTCGTTGCCATTTGAGATTTTATTTCCGCTATATCATTAGTATTCTGATTCGTTTGAATCGCAAGCTTAGCTAATTCCTTCGCGCCAATAAAATCCTTATTTTCAACAATATAATCCTTCATTTGCTTAAAGGTTCTAACTAATGCCCTACTCTGTTTAACAGCAAGATCACCTCTTAACACAGTCATGAGCATATAAATACCCTGCTCCGTAAAAGCATAAGGCAAATATCGAGAGCCACCCCAACTTGAGGTGAAATTTTTGCACCTCAAGTTTTTGAACTCGTCAGCAGTTAGCCGAAACATAAAATCTTCGCCCTCAAACTTTTCAATATTATTCTTAATCTGTCTATTGAAATTTTTCGTTTCATACCCATATATTTCAGCAAGCTCAAAATCAAGCATGACTTTTTGATTACGAATGTTGTAGATTTTCTCTTTTATTGTTTCAGCGTCTATTATCATTCCAACAGACGCGTTTTTAGAGTCAGCGATAATTAGATTTTTATTCCCCTCTACCATAAGATCACTCCTAAAAAATGTGCGTAAAACCTAGCGCTGTACAACAAAAACTACATTTCTAACACAAAACCCATGAATCGCAAGCAATCAGGGTTATTCCCAAAAATCAATCACAAGCCATAAAACATCTAACAACTAGCAAAACTAGCATGCATCAGCGCATAAATATAATTCTATAAGATTCCACAAATAAAAAGCAACAAAAAAAATCGGTTTTAATACAAACGCACAGCACATTTATGTAGTGCGCTTGTACCTGATTTACGGCATGTCATGCCAAATCAGCCAAACGGCTAAGCCGTGAGGAATAAGTGCACTACATAGCAGCGCGAAGGCAGGTCGGAACGCTACACCAATCCACACATATAAAGTGGTAATATTACGAGATTCAAATCTTTTCTAACGCTAAGCTGTTTAGGAGCAAATACATAACTAGTTCCAATTCTTTTTGAAAACTTGTTCTTAAATTTATCAAGAGAAACTGTTTTAAACACATTCCCAGATTTAACTTCAATAGGAGATATACGCATTTTGCCAGCAGAATCCTGAAAAGCTTTAGAAATCAAAAAATCTATTTCCATAGTATTTTCCGAATTTTCTTTGTCTCTATTTGAATAGAAGAATAGGCGATGTCCAGATGCTATTAGCTGTTGCGCAACAACGTTTTCAACTAGCATTCCTTCATTAATTGAGATTTTTCCAAATAAAATTTCTTTATACAGATCATTAGACGCAATACTACTATCTGAAAGTATCATAGAAGTCAACAAACCGGTATCAGCCATATAACATTTTACTAACGCATCATCTGCATTAAGATTCAATCCCACATTTGGATCTGTAGATTTGTAGCAATTATTTGTAATACTCGCATCCGAAAGCCAAAAAAACGCATCCTTATAGTCACGCATACGAGCATTCTTACCTAAGGAAGTAATCCTATATCTTTTTTCATGTCTGGAAAGCTGTGCTGGTATTCCATCAAACACAGACATAACTTTCATTTCATAACCTTTTGCAAACTTTGCAGCATCCTGCCTATAGAGCGAAAGAATACGACGCTTAACCCTATCTACTCGAGCAAAATCTCTCGAATCAACATATTCATTTACAGACTGCGGCATGCCACCAACTAGCATATATTCTCTAAAAAGTCGCATCGCTTTTTTATGTAAAACATCTGGCAAAGGATTTAACTCATCAAATGAATCTTTAATAACTTTCGATAGATTTTCTTCTCCAAAAGCCCACAAAAATTCTTCAAAATCAAGAGGATACATGCGTTCTTCTTGTTCTTCAGATGGAATCAATATTGTTTCAACATTGTGTTTAATAGACAATAACGAGCCAGTCTCTATATAGTCGTATCTGCCATCTGCAACTAGTTGTTTTACAAATTCTCTAGCCTGTGGGAAAAATTGCACTTCGTCAAAAACCATTACCGATTCACGGTTATAAAGTTTCACACCATATAGTGCAGATATGTATGTAAAGAAAGTGCTTAAATCTGAACGATAATCTTCAAATAGCCGAAGCGCATCTTTTGATGCTTGCGAAAAATCAATAAGAATATAAGACTTGTATTCGTTTCTTGCAAACTCTTCAACTATAGTACTTTTCCCAACTCTTCGAGCACCTGTTACTAAAAGCGCTGTTGAACCGCGATCAGCATTCTTCCAATCGAGCATTTTTTGATAAAATTTTCGCCTTAACATATAACACCACTCTTAATTACCACAAAACCGTTGAAAATACTATTGTTTTATAGTATATATTTCACGAAAATCAATGTCAATTTATGCTAAATTTTCACGAAATCAGGGGTAAATATATGCCGAATTTTCACGAAAATCAAGGTGTTATTTCTCTAAATCTTCGCGACACGCTGCATTACAGCAATTCTAAGCAGTTATATGTTTGGCATGAGCAAGTGAAGCAGCACGGCGGTGGCGCTTGCGAACCGCGGCAATAATCATCGTCGTAAGAATCACAGCGCAACCAATAAGCGCGAGCACAAACATCGTCATCCAAAGCGGCCACTGCAACTTATCGCCCGGCGCGGAAACAGGATCCGGCAGCACGCGATAGCCTGTCACCAGCAATCTCTGCGTATTAACACCATACGGCGTACAGGTAAGCAGCGTCGCCAGATCACGCCCATTCTCGCGTTGAAGTAACCTAATATCATGCGGATCGACCACGCTAATGCGGAATACCCTGTAACGCAGCGTCTCCCCCTGCACGTCAAAGTAGAAGAAATCACCCTTCTTCAACTCCACTAAATCATCAAACATGGTCGCATTTGGCAAACCCGTATGCGCCGTCACAACAGCGTGACGCGTTTTACCCCCAACCGGCAAATCTGTGCCATATAAGTGTCCAGCACCATACGCCAAAACCTCCTGCGAACTACCGTGGTAAATCGGCAGCTTAACGCCAATCTTTGGGATTTTCACAATACCCATAATCCCCATCGGCTCATCCAGCTGCTTCGCATACTCCTTATACTCCGGCGTCTTCATATAATCCGTCGTGCCATCGTAAGGATCAGCCGTAATAATCGACTTGTGGCGCGCATTATAACGACGAGCCGCGTTCAAAATCTTCTCTCTAGCGCTCGCAGTCTGCTTACGACTCAGCCGATCATAAGCTACAGAAATCTCCTTCGACACCTTGTTATTCCACAACGTTGACGCAATCGGGTACGTGAAGCACAGAATCGCTGCAAGCGCGAGAACGATTGGCTCTAAAATACGGCGGAGTTTGGATTTGGGTTTTTTAGCGGGTTTTGTTGCAGTTGCGGAGGCTGCGGTTTGCGTTGCTGTGGAGGCTGGTGTTGTTTCGGTTGCGGAAGCGACGGGTTTTGCTTTGAGTTGCTTGAAGAAAGCATATACTTTAGCAACAGCGTCGTTTAATTTCATGCTTCTTCCTTGTAACGTTTATACACGTAAATTTTGTTTCAAATTACGCGTGAAAACACACGTTTTTAGAGCAAGTGAGTCTAGGATTTAGTTCAGTAAACCCTAGACTCACACTTTGCTATTAGACTACAAGACCAGCTTTAGAAAGCGGATCAAGCGTTCTGCTGCTGTTCCTCTTCTTTGCGATTGCGCATGTAGAGGAACACGCTTGCTGCAATCAAGCCCATGCCAGCAAGCGCAAACAGAATCACGCCAGCAGCACCAGTTGCAGGAAGATTGAACCAGAACTTGTTACCGCCTTTTTCACCATGCAATGGAATGTTAGGGAATTTCAAAGTATCAGGATTATCGTTGGTAGTTGTATCCTTAACAGTTATTTCCTTAACCACAGGAGACAAAGCAAATCCTTCAGGAGCCTTAACCTCAACAACGTACAGCGTTGAACCAGCTTCAGCCTTGTAAGGATTAGAGAATTTACCGCCTTCAACAGTAGTTTCATCAAATGCAGAAGCGGCCTTGCAAGGACTATCTTCCGCATCTACTGCTGTATTTTCCTTAAGAGACTTGGTGCACAAATCTGCTTTATTTTTGTCGGTAAATATCTTGAATTCAGCACCAGAAAGCTTTTTACTCTCATCTTCAGAATTGTACTTATCAACCTGCAAATAACCAAACTTGACTGTAGGCTTACTGCCATCAATATTAGGAATTATAGGATTCGGTGCAGTAGTACCTTCATCATGAGCTGGGAAGAAGCCAGACTTATTAGTAATAGTCTTATCTGTAGTAGAATCCTTGAAGGCTTTACTTATGTCAAACGCAAGCTCAACCTCAACTTGAGGAGCCTCAGATCCAGCAGCAACGTTATTCAACTTAGAAGCAATTTTCTTCAAACCTACTTCAGTGAACTTCACAAGAATGCGAGTGTGACCAGCAGCAAGACCTTTAGTATCTCCAGCTGTAGTAATCTCAGCATTACCAGAATTAGGCGTTGCAGTAACGGTGTAGTCGTTGTTCTCACCCTTAGTAAGGGTAGAATCACTACCTGTACCGAACTTTACAGACTGCACAGCAGCATCAAGTCCCTGATTATTAGGTTCTGTAAACGCTGAGGTTGGAGCATCATCGAATACCGCGTAATCCTTGAGATTCTTCTCAGTCAAATCCTTGTCAATCTTAGTCTTGTTCACCTTCGCGGTAATTGTGTAGTAAATTTTATCTTTTACACCAGCAAAAATGTGAGATTTATCAACATTCTTCTTAATTGCAGAAGAAAGATCAATATTCTTTGGCTTAACTACAGGATTATACTCATACACAGTTGTGGTCTTGCCATCATCAGTCTTCTGTTCAATCAAAGGCAAAGTCATGTAGAAACTACTGAAATCGTAAGCACCATAACCATCAGGAACCTTCTCAACAATCTTATACAAACCAACAGCAAGATCATCAAGTGTAGACTTACCATCCTTGTCTGTAGCAGTCATATTGTGCACATCAGTTCCAGTTCCAAGAGTTACAACTCCAGCTTCTTCCGGATGAGCATTTAACTTAGAAACAATACCAGCAATCTTCTGCCAAGAATCATACTCCGCAAGATTCAAAGTAACATCATTAGTTCCTTCCTTAATGGATGCAACTTTAGTTACAGTGAAACTAACATCTTTAAGAGGTTCAAAACCAGCAGGGCAAGATGTATCTTGCGTTTCGCCTGTCTCATTAGATGCGGACGCATTAGCAGTACTAGACGAAGCAACGGTAGTAGTAGTTGTAGAGACATCCTTTTTCTTGCACTTAACAATAGTTAAACTACCGGTTGTCGGAGCTTTACTCTCCCATGGAGCCTTAGGACCCTTTTTAACAGAAGGTTGTGGAAGAACCGGCTTACCACCAGCCCACGCAACTCCAGCCACAGTTACAGCGCCGGCGACGCACAGCGTGCCAGCCATCGCAAGCGACGCAACTGCCGCCACGAATTTATTAGTGAACTTTTTCATGTTCACTCCTTTCGTAATGCCGTTTTACGGCAAGTAGAGAATTAGTTTGCATTGATAATGCTCTTGACGAGTAAAGTTTTAAAATTTTTGGCATTTACCTTGTGTTATCACGCTCCCGAATCCCGAAAGACTGCGCAATAAAACAATACGCAATAAAACAATGCGCGAAACAGGAAGGCTTGATACGCAAATGCGTACGTAGTCGCCTTATGCGAAGCACAGCGAGTAAATGCATATACAACTGCTTCATACGTGATTGCATAAGCCTCGCCGCCTTCCAAAAATTAATTTGCGAGCGCACTCACTTTGACTTACCACGAAGCCAGCCGCCAGCAGATTTACCAACAGAGCGGCAAGAATACCAAACTGCAAATTCCAACTCTGACCGCCCGTATTCGGCAAAGTAAAATTACTCGCCAAGTGAATATTGAACGTAAAAGCAGCAAAATCCTTCTTTTCTTTAAAAGACGCTGGAGTAGCAGTTAGCGCAGAGCTTATTGAATCAGGCGTTAAGCTGCCTTTTAGACCATCAAACTTAGTAAGAGCATCAGGCTTCAGCGCAAACACAACGCACTGGTAATCGCCAACCTTAGTCGGCTTTATGCTCACTTCCTTATCAGTTCGCGCAGCCACTTTTTTACTTGGATCAACCGACTCGCAAGTCGTCTCCCCTTCTTTACTAGAGTTACACGTATTTTGCTTCGTATCCTCAGGCACACTCAACACCAGACCTGCAGGACTACTGCTCCAGGTCTTGTATTCAAGAGCATCAGCAGGTTGCGACGATTCAGAAGATTGCTCAGATTGCGAGCCAGTACCGCTAGTACCTCTACTTGAGCCACTTAGAGCAGAACCACTTTCAGCAGAGCCATTATCCCCAGTAGAAGTACCACTACCAGCATTATTCTTCTTCTCGCCTTTCGAGCACAGCACGCGCAACGTAATCTTCTTCGTGCTATCCGCCGCAGAAGTAGCATCAACAAACGGCTTAAGCTCCATACCGAGCATCGCAGAAATATTGTTATTGCTGCTAGTCAACGCCGCTGGCAACGGACCCGTGCCGTTTTTAAACGGATACACTTTCAGCGTAAGATCATTTTTGCCAATTTCTGGTGGCTTCGGCTTTGGTGGCTTACTCGACTTCACTTCAATCGTAACTGACTTATAATCCCAGTCAACGCCTTGTTGAATATCATTAGCATTAAGCCACTGATTACTGCTCTTGTCAACAATATTATTTTCTGGATTACTACTAGTAAACAGAAACTTCCTATATTCAGCACTTGTAACTTTTTTGTCGAACTCTTTTGCCACTGTAGAATTTGGATGTTCTTTACCCTCTCCACCGTTCGGGTTGTATTTTAATTCAACATCCTTTATAGCAAACACTTTGCACTCAAAAGTTCCATCATTTTGTGGCTTACCAGTAATCCAACTTTGAGATTCCTCAGTATAAGGATCATTCTCATACAAAGCAAAATTCTCCGCACCAGTAGAAGGTCGATTCTTATTTTCCTTATGCTTGAACTGAGTCTGCGTACCTAAACTCAAACCATTAACACTGTCTAACGTATAACTATCTGCACCATCACCACTACCAGTTTTATGGCAAATCATATGGTGATAGATAGAACCAGGCTTATCTGTCGATTTCGATTCAATAAAAAGCTTATTAATAGAATCGTAAGTATCTTTCTTATCAGTACTGTCAGTAGTACTGCCGTCAGTACCTCCGCTAGGAGCTGAACCTTTAGACTTTGGTTTTATAGTAATTTTATTATCTTTTATCGCAGCATTATCTTGCGTTTTCCCAAAATCGTATAAGCTAAGCGACAAATCACCGGGCTGAGCCTTAGGTAAATCCTTTTCATCAAGTTCCTCCCTAATGGTCTTAGGTCTGGATTTAGAACCATCTGGATAATGTATTACAAACTTAAACTTATACGTCTTAGCTGCCATCCATTTGCTTACAAAAAAACGTATAGAACCATCGCTATTAGACACACCATACGTAGATTTAACAGTATAACTGCCACTGTTATCCTTGAAAAAAGCATACTTCACAGAATCATCACTTTTAACATACTCTTCCAACCCAAGCCAAACGCCATCAGGTAATGTTTGCTGCACTTTACCTGCAACTTTTATTGTTGGAATAATAATCTGAGGAACCCTATTATAAGGCTCGCCATTCTTACTTTTAATGTTTATTGTTTTATTACCATAAGTAATGCTGTAGCATTTTTCAGGAGCCTTATACCTTTTATTATTCTTACACGCTTCCGGAAGATCAGTCGTTTTTCTCGCACCTCTGTCCATTCTGCTAGAAGTTTCCGTAGAGGCGCTTTTCTTTGGAGCATCTTTAACGTTTTTCTTTACATCAGAATCAGTCGACTTAGCCTTATCAACACCATTGTTACTATCAGACTTCTGCTGCTTTTCAGCAGGCTTCGATTCCTTATTATCTTTATTTAAAGTACTTGAAGTATCAGTATTTTTCTTATTAGGCTCAGTAGTATTATTAGATTCACTCTGCTCAGACTGCTTATTCGATTCACCATCGTTTTTAGTAGAACCAGCCTTCGCACCCTCAGCCTTCTCAGTAGAAGTAGCACTTTCGCCAGCACTCAACGCATAAGTTGGAGCAATCACAAAAGTAGCAAGCAACATTGTAATTGCCACGAAAAAAGCAAATAACGAACGGCGAATTGAGCGCACTAGTCGAAGGAAACGGCTAAATATATGCGAATTAAACATATACACCTACCTTCTAATTCGCCCTCTTATATCATAATGTCGTTATTACAACGGCACTGAAAAACTCGAATTCTCGCTAAAATTCTCTGCTAAAAACGCTCTTCTCAAACACTCAGCACTATACCCCCCCCCCACGCCTATTTGCAAGCCAAACTAAATATTTGGAAATATTTATTATTTACATTGATAAAAGCACTGTAATTGCAAGAAAATTTAGGATTATTTCCCCATTTTACGGCGTGTCGCGGTAAATAAACAAAACTAAGCAAAAGCAAGCAAAGCAAAAAACAAAAAATAAACAAAACAAAAAACCGGAGTGCAATACGCACCCCGGTCTATAAAATCTACAAAAGCTAGCTACAAAAGCCTAGGCTTTCAGCTCAAACAATCGGCTCAACTTGGTTAAACCCAAGCTCCACAGGAGTTTCACGTCCAAAGATGGAAACCAACACCGTAAGCTTCTGAGTTGTAGGCTCCACGTCCGAAACCACAGCTGCCATCGCTGAGAATGGACCATCAGTAACTGTTACCTGATCGCCAACCTTGTAAGCAACCTCAACCTTACGCTTACGTGCTGCAGCCGGCTTATCGCCAGCATTCTTCAAAGCTTCAGAAGCAATCATCGGAGCCATCATTGACACAACTTCCTTGCGGCTCAATGGTGCAGGCTCTCTAGAAGGACCAACGAAACCAGTCACACCCTCAGTCTCGCGCACAATGCGGCGAGCGTTCTCATCCGGCCACATGCGAATCAACACATATCCTGGCACACGCACGCGGGTAATAACCTTCTTACCCTTTTCCGTATGCTTCTCGACTTCTTCCATAGGAACTTCGATCTGGAAAATCTTATCTTCCAAACCAAAGTTCTGCACGCGGGATTCAACGTTAGTTTTTACGCGCTTTTCGTAACCAGAATACGTGTGAAGAACGTACCACTTGCCTTCCAAAGTGCGAAGTTTCTTAGAAAATTCTGCTACAGCGATTGCGCCGGCATCAGTCGGGTCGGCTTCGTTCGCATCGTCAGCATCAGTAGTTTCATCAGCATCGCTAGTTTCGCCAGTTTCGTTAGAAACATCAGCAACACTGTCAGCAGCAGCGCCATCAGCTACATCAGCTGCAACATCAGCAGATTCCTCATCCACATCAGCTTCAACGGACTCGCTAGAAGCAGCAACTTCATTATTCACAGCTGATTCGTTTGCTTCGTCAGCATCATGAGAAGCAAAAGCCTCATCAGCTTCACTTGCTTCTTCGAGATTGAATTCATCAGTCATCTTGCATACACCTTCAAAATTTCAACTCAGCCGAACAGCCACATTACGGACTTACCCAAACCGAAGTCCATGCAGGTGACGAAAGCCATCAAAAATACAACAAATATGAAAACTGCAGACGACCAAGCAAACAACTCTTTGCCATGAGGTGCAATAACCTTGCGCGTCTCGTCAATAGTTTGCTTAACGAACATGCCAATACGCACGAACAAGTTATGCTTTACTGCTTTCTTAGTACTGCGTGCCTGCGCCATGCTTGAATCCTTCGTGTAAAAACTTGAACAAAAAACTGGCAGGGACGGCGGGACTCGAACCCACAACCTACGGTTTTGGAGACCGTTGCGCTACCAATTGCGCCACATCCCTAAGGTGAACTTGCTCATCATACCCCAAAAGGAACGAAATAGCAAACCGCCAGATAGACATACTATCTCATGGGCATGATTTCGTTATATCATCGCACAAAAGCGAGTGTCGCGTTTTGCATGGCAAGCAAGTTCTTATTTTGCAATACATACTTGCTTAAGCTTCAACCCACTTCTTCATGCGACGCATGCCCTCAGCAAGCTGGTCGTCAGCAAGAGCGCAAGAGAATCGCAAATATCCAGGAGCACCAAAAGCCTCTCCTGGAACCGCAGCAACATGCGCTTCGTCAAGCAACATTTCAGCAAATCGAGAAGAAGTATGCGGCACTTCGCGATGCTCCCCAAGCGGACACTCAAGCAGTGCCTCAACGTTAGCAAACGCGTAAAAAGCACCGTGAGGAAGAGGGCAAGTAACGCCGTCAATATTGTTCAACGCTTCCACAATCGCTTTGCGTCGAGCATCGAAAGCCTCACGCATAGTGGCAACCACGTCTAGCGAACCGCCGACTGCAGCAATTGCTGCGCGCTGTGAAATATTAGAAACATTAGAAGTCATATGGCTTTGAAGCTTAATTGCAGCTTTAGCAACATCTTCCGGCGCCACCATCCAGCCAACACGCCAGCCAGGCATTGCGTAAGTTTTCGCAACACCATTCAAAATCAGCAGCTGCTCGCGAATTTCCGGCACCTCGACGCCAATATACGAAGTCGAAATGCCGTCGTAATGCAAGTGCTCGTAAATCTCATCAGAAATAACCCAAATATGGTGTTTTACAGCCCACTCGCCGATTGCGCGAATAGTTTGCGCGCTCCAAATAGCACCTGTAGGGTTCGAAGGCGAAGTTACGATAATTGCGCGCGTGCGTGAAGTGCGAGCGGACTCAATTGCCTCAATATCTGGCTCAAAACCGCGATCTGCACCTGCTAAAACCGGCACAGGCACGCCGCCTGCAAGCTTTACTGCTTCCGGATAACTCGTCCAATACGGAGCTGGAATAATAACTTCGTCGCCATCATTTAAAAGAATTTGGCAAGCTTCGTACACAGCTTGCTTTCCGCCGTTTGTAACTACGACTTGATTTGAGGAAACTTCGTATCCGGAATCTCGCTGCACTTTACGAGCAATTGCTTCTCTAAGCTCAGATAAACCTGCAGTAGCAGTATAACGATAGTTGCGCGGATCTTTACACGCTTGTGTTGCAGCATCAACAATGTAAGAAGGAGTAGGAAAATCTGGCTCGCCCGCACCAAAGCTTACAACGTCAATGCCGTCAGCTTTCATAGCTTTTGCCTTGCCGTCTACTGCCAAAGTTGCGCTCGGAGCGACTCGGTTTATACGCTCGCTTAATACGCGCCAATTTTCTGAGGATGAAGTTTCTGCAATATTCTCTGCCATGATTTACAGTGTAACCTTAAGCCGCGAAACGAGCGAAACAAGCGAAACTGTCGAAAACACAAAACCATCTGGTGAAATCGACAAAACACAAGCCGCTAGCAATCACACAAGCACGAGATTGTCGCGGTGCACAACCGGATGCGCATACTGACGGCCAAGTGATTCTTCAAGCTCATCGCTCGTACGCCCCATAATCTCCGGAATTTCCTCCGCGTCAAAAGCCACTAAACCCTTAGCCAAATGGTTACCCTGCTCATCGTCAATCCACACAGGATCCGTCGCCGAAAACTCGCCACGCACGCCAACAATACCAGCCGCAAGCAAGCTCGCACGACCTCCGCGAACCGCCTCCGCAGCGCCATCATCAACCACCAAGACTCCGTGCGGATGCGAAGCAAAACCAATCCAAAGTCGCCTTGAAGAATCGCGCGTATGCACCGGCGCAAACACAGTGCCAACAGCATCTCCAGCCAGTGCCGGACCAGCATTTCCAGCGCAAGTTAGCACAGTTGGAATTCCTGAAACTGCAGCAACATGCGCAGCCTCCATCTTCGTCACCATACCACCGGTACCTACGCCCGAAACACTTGCGCCAACTTTCACTTCTTCAATCGCGCGCGTCACATCTGGCACAAAACTCACACGCTTAGCACCCGGTTCACTAGGTGGGGCAGTATAAAGAGAATCCACATCCGTAAGCAACACAAGAGCTTCCGCTCGCACAATATTTGCTACAAGAGCTGCAAGACGGTCGTTGTCACCAAATCGAATTTCGTTGCTAGAAAGTGCATCATTTTCGTTTACTATTGGGATTACGCCAAGCTCAAGCAAACGTAGCATTGTGCGTTGCGCATTGCGGTAGCGCGACGGCGAAATAGTAACGTCCGCCGTAAGAAGCATTTGCCCGACTCTGAAACCAAATTGCGAAAATGCAGCTTCGTATTGAGCCATAAGCAATCCTTGGCCAACTGAAGCCGTTGCCTGCTGAGTTGGCACATCTTTAGGACGCTCATTAAAGCCGAGCAAACCAAATCCAGCTGCAATTGCGCCAGAAGACACAAGCACAATGCGAGCGCCTTGCATTTGCGCGTGACTTATTGCAGTCACAAGAGCGCGCAACTTTTGCACATCCAGCTGACCGGACGCGCTCGTAAGTGAGCTTGAGCCAACTTTTACAACGATTGTGCGCGCCTCACGAATTGAACACCGAACCCCATCTTCGGTAAGCTCAATTTCTGGATTATTCATAAGATTCCCCTTGACCTTGATTTTTCTAGTTTTTCTGCTCTTCTCCACGACCAAACAAGCTATTTTCATCATGGCGATCGTCATCCACAGAAGGATCCGCCCAGTGACCCGACTTTCGCTCAGCCATCATCGCGTCTCGAACTGCGCTCTTTGCATCCATCATGCTGTGATAATCTCGTCTACGCTCAGCATTCGTGCGCCTTGCTCCGCGAGGATCGTTCGCTTCAATTCGCAAATCCTTGCCACGCGCACCCAAATTAGCACCGTCCAATCCTTCTGCACCGGCAGCAATACTTGGATCCCAATCGAAACAAACCATATGATTCCCAGTGCCAATACGAATTTCGTCTCCTGGACGCGCTCCCTTCTTGCGCAATTCGTCCTCAACACCAAGCTTTGCTAAGCGATCTGCCAAATAACCAACGGCTTCGTCGTTGTCGAAATTCGTTTGTATAACCCAGCGCTCAGGTTTTGCGCCAGTAACAGTGAACCAAAAATCACCATTCCTATCTTCTTCGCGCTTAATTTCAAAGTCTGCGCTATTTCCACGTCCATCATCGCGGCGACGACGCAAAGCTGAAGTCTGCTGCTCAAGCGGCTGGATGACAACACGCTCTTCTTCACGCGCTGCTTCCTCGGCAGCGAGCTTCTCGCGCATCTTTTCAACCAATCGTCCAAGCGCAAAACCGAGCTCTTTCAAGCCTTCGTGAGACGCGGTAGAAATCTCAAATACAGTCAATCCCATTTTCTCAAATTCACCGCGTACAAAATCAGCCAATTCTTTAGCTTCAGGCACATCGACTTTATTTAGCACAATAATGCGCGGACGCTCTGGAATTGGGATTGCACCCAACGGAAGCTCAAGCTTATCAGCGTATTGCGCAAGCTCATGCTCAAGAGCGTGGTAATCGCTAATTGGATCGCGATTTGGCTCCAGCGTTGCGCAATCGATTACATGCGCAATAATTTCTGTGCGCTCAATATGACGCAAAAACTCAAGACCTAAGCCTTTTCCTTCGGAAGCTCCTGGAATTAAGCCTGGAACGTCTGCAATTGTGTAGCGATAGTTGCCGAAGCTTACAACACCTAGGTTTGGCACCAAAGTAGTAAACGGATAGTCAGCAATTTTCGGCTTAGCTGCACTAATTGAAGCAACTAAGCTTGATTTTCCTGCAGAAGGGAATCCAACTAAAGCTACGTCTGCGATAGACTTGAGTTCCAAAATTACATCGCGTTCTTCGCCAGGCTCTCCTAAAAGCGCGAATCCTGGGGCACGACGAGTTTTGTTTGCGAGTGCTGCGTTGCCAAGACCGCCGGCACCCCCCTGCGCCACAACGAATTTGTCTCCAACATGTTGCAAATCCGCCAAAACTTCGCCTGGTCGCTTTTGAGAGCCTACAGCACCGCGTGCAGTAAAAACGACAGTTCCAACAGGCACAGGAAGTACTAAGTCTGCACCTTTTGAACCGTCTTTAGTGTCGCCTAAGCCCATCGTACCGTTTTCTGCAGTGCGGTGAGGCATGAAGCGGTAGTCAAGTAAGCTGTTTGCGTTACGATCAGCTACAAAAATAACGGAACCACCGTCACCGCCATTACCGCCATTTGGACCTGCTAATGGCTTGTACTTTTCGCGACGAACTCCGGCAGATCCGTTTCCACCATCTCCGCCTTTTACATGCACTGTTACGCGGTCTACAAAATCACTCATACTGCTACCTTACTCGAAGATAAACACTTAAATTCTCGGGAACATGCGCGCATTTGTGTACTTACACACCCCGCAACGCTCGCGCTATAAGCGCTCGCTATGAAACTCGCGTTGGAAGTCCACTGGACTTCCAACTTAAGCGAGTTTCCGCTCCGAGTTGCTTTCGCGCGCGCTGTGCTGCGCTCAAGCAGGTCGTCGCGCAAACGCGAGGAAATATGCGAGAACAAAAAAGCCGCACCGAACGGGGGTGCGGCTTAAACGTTTTATTGTCGACTTATTGTCGAATCTGTTTAGGCTTAGCTAAGATTCAGGCGGTAACAACGTCAACAACCTTGCGGTCGCGACGAATACCGAACTTCACATTGCCGTCCACCAAAGCGTACAGCGTGTGATCCTTGCCCAAAGCAACGTTCTGACCTGCGTGGAACTTAGTGCCGCGCTGACGAACGATAATGTTGCCAGCCACTACAGCTTCACCGCCAAACTTCTTAACACCAAGATATTGCGCTTGTGAGTCGCGACCGTTGCGCGAGCTAGACGCACCCTTCTTATGTGCCATCTCACTGTCCTTTCAGGTTTATAACACCGTCAATCAGGCGATGGCCGTGATCTTGACGAGAGTCAACTTCTGACGATGACCCTTGCGACGAGCCACACCAGTCTTGTTCTTATACTTCATAATGCTAATCTTTGGACCTTTGGCTTCGTCGTTCAAGACTTCTGCCTTCACCGTGATCTTAGCAAGATCCTTGGCACTCAAGGTTACCTTAGCACCGTCAACAACGAGCGCGACCGGGAATTCCACGGTATCGCCCTTCTTTGCATCGAGACGGTTCACGAGAATGGCGTCGCCAACCTCGACCTTCTCTTGATGGCCACCGGCCTTCACAATCGCGTACATAATTCGTTCCTTAGCTCAATTGAAAGCTTACTTTTGCCTTGCGCACAGCAAAACACGCGCGGCAAGACACCGACTATCAAAAATACACCTACCCATGTACTAACGTCAAGTCGCTAGATTCATGAGTCAATGCAGACAATATTCAATATTGTACTCAAGGCATATACTTAGTCACTATTCAGAGGCTCAATCATCACTTTCTGTAGTTTCTTGCATAATTTCCTGCGTATTATCTTGCGCAGTTTCCTGCATAGTTTCTTGCGTAGGTTGCTCCGCAGTATACTCAGCAATCTCTTGCGTAGTATCCTCTAAATTATTTTCAACTAATTCTTCAGAAGTTTTATCAGCTTCACTAGTTTCCGCGGTTTCGCCAGCATCCGCAACTTCGCTAGTTTCATTCGCCTTAGAAGATACAGACTCTTCATCAGAATTCAAAAAATTACTATACTGCGTTTCTTCTTCAGATTTATGAGCTGCGTCAGTAATTACAGACGCGGCAGCTATACGCGCTAACTTAGCTCTCACTTCCGCACTAGAACCCTGCTGCTTAACAGGCGCAGGCTGTTCCGTTGCGCTTCCGTGACCATACTTATTTGTTTTAACAAAAGGATCTCCACCCTTAAGCGCGTAAGGATCCGCATATTCCGAAGAAACAGTAGGCTCATCATGCAAAATAAATCCACGTCCCTTACACGTTGGACACTCTTCAGAGAACGCTTCAACTAAGCCTTGACCAACGCGTTTACGTGTCATTTGCACAAGACCAAGAGACGTAACTTCAGCAACTTGATGCTTCGTGCGATCCCTAGCCAAGCATTCCAAAAGCCTACGCAAAACCAAATCGCGGTTCGCTGGCATAACCATATCGACATAATCGATCATGACCATGCCACCAATATCGCGCAAACGAAGCTGGCGCGCAATCTCTTCAGAAGCCTCCAAATTACAACGAGTAACCGTTTCTTCCAAAGACTTACCACGCCCAATAAATCGTCCAGTATTCACATCGATCGTAGTCATTGCTTCCGTACGGTCAATCACAATAGAGCCACCAGCCGGCAAATAAACCTGACGCTCCATACCCTTACGAAGTTGACTATCAATCTGCCACTTATCGAAAACGTCCTTGCCTTCATGCTCAGCAGGATCCCAATATTCAACCTTGCTGCGCAAATCTGGAGCCATCATCTCAAGATATTCATCAATTCGCTGACGCACTCCCTCGCCTTCAACAATAAGCTTTTGGAAGTCATCGTTGAAAATATCGCGCACAACACGAATTGCCACATCAGGCTCACCCTGTAACAGCTTAGGGCGCTTTCCATGCAAGTATTCTTCGCGCTTAGCTTCAATGCGCTCCCACTGCTTAACAAGCGAATCTAAATCTTTTTCAATCGACTCCTCGCTTGCGCCGTCAGCAGCAGTACGAATAATAACGCCCATATCTTTTGGTGCAATCTTCGACACAATAGCACGCAAACGCGAGCGCTCTCGATCCGAAAGCTTGCGACTCACACCGGTCATGCCGCCAGATGGCACAAGCACTAAGAAACGCCCTGCAAGAGTTACTTGCGAAGTCAATCGAGCACCCTTATGCCCAATTGGATCCTTAGTAACCTGCACAAGCACAGGATCACCAGACTTAAACGCAAGCTCAATCCTACGAGGCTGACCTTCAAGACGAGCCATATCCCAATTAACTTCGCCTGCATAAAGCACGCCATTCCTGGCTTGACCAATATCTACGAATGCCGCTTCCATGCTTGGAAGCACGTTTTGAATGCGCCCAAGATAAATATTTCCAACAGTAGCAACTTCTTGAATATCAGAAACATAATGTTCTACAAGAATATTGTCTTCAATAACGGAAATTTGCGTGTGGCGATCGCGCTCACGAACAACCATTAATCGTTCAACATTTTCGCGACGAGCAAGGAAATCTTGCTCCATAAGAAGGTTCTGACGGCTACGCTCACGTCTATTATCTCTACGTCGTTGGCGCTTTGCCTCAAGTCGCGTAGAGCCTTCAATATCCGTAATTTCGTCTATATACTGCTGCTTGCGCGAGCGGCGAGAAGTTAAGTCATCCTCGTTCGCATTAGTGTAGTCGGATGACTCTTCCTGAGAAGACGCGGAATTTGCGTCATCGGAGGATTTGGAACGGCGGCGACGACGGCGACGCGTATAAAGAGTTTCTTCCTCATCTTGCTCACGAAGTTCTTCTGGATCTGGAATTAAATCGCGATCTTCTTGAGAAACTTCATCTATTCTTGCGCGTTTTGTGCGAGAATTCGCGTCATCGTCAATATCATTAGAAATATCGATGTCAAAATCGCGGCTTTCGTTGCGACTTTCGTTGCGGTTTTCGTTGCGATCAGCGCGAGAGCTACGACGGCGACGACGGCGACGCGTAATCATTATTTCATCGTCATCGTTGCCATTATTCGCATTATAATCGTCGTTTATACCTCTGTTATCGCCTTCGTCACTGCTATTGCGGCTATCTCTGTTATCTCTGATATTGCTACCATCTCTGCTGCCTACTGCACCATTTTCATTTCGAGCGTCATCATCATTAGAGATGTTATTCGACATATTGCGACGATTAGAACGCCTATTTGAAGCATTTTCCGCAGATAAAATATCGCTAATATCAAGAGTTTCATCGATGCGCGTATCAATGGGAGCATAAACAATATTGTCGTATGCAAGATCCTCTTCAATTTGCTCAACTTCAGCTGCAGCACGTCGCTCAACAGCATTCAATCTGCGAGAACGGCGAGAACGCTGGCTTTTGCGAGTTTTTTCATCGCGATCATCTTGCGAATCCTGAAAATTCTTAGCGTACCCAGAATCTTGAGAATACATAGAATGACTTGTTTCACGCGATGTTTCACGACTATTCCCTCTGCCACTATCACGCTTTATTTCGCTTGAATTCTCACGTCTTTCAGAACGTGACTTGCGTTCGCTACTATCACGGCTATCATGACTATCGCGACTATCACGGCTATCGCGGCTGTTGCGTCCACCGCGCCTTCCGCGAGAAATATCACGTAAATCATCACGCAAATCATCATTCAAGTCATCACGCGAGTTGTCACGCAAGTCATTACGCGAACTGCTGCTTTCTTCACTACGATTGTTCACTACCTTAGGAAGAACTGGCTCCTGGAATAGGAGCGAAGTTATTGGGCGCGATTTAACAACATGCGGCTCAGAATTCTTCGTACTAGAATCCTCAACTTTTAATTCCATTGCTTCTCCAGCCGCACCAGCACCACGAGTAACTCGTCGACCGCGACGGCGACGCGTAACGCCAGAGCTTTGCTGCAAAGTATCGCCGGCAGCTATATTACTTTCCGCAAAATCTGTAGATTGCATTATTCCGGACATTTCCGCAGAAGTAGCGGTTTTAGACACAGTTCTACTATTTTCAGCTTCAGATTCATTGAAGCGTTCTCTTATTATTCTGGGCACTATGCTCCTCACGAGACGCTGCATCGTCTCGCATCCCTGGCTTTAAGTTGAGCACGCACGTGCGCGAGCCACCCCAAAGCTCTTTACAAAGTCTAGCTGCGCGACAGCGGACGCCAGCCTCGGAAAACGCTCACGAGGGGATCGACGCCATCGATTGCCTGGCGGCTTGCAGTGCCACCGCTCTCTAGTATGCCATATTGCCGAGTCAAATATATGACTCGTTGAATATTAAAATTTGCATCGCTGTTTTAAGCCAATTAGCAGTTACTAAAAATTCCAATAATTTCAAACTCATCCATAACGCACATAAAAGTTGCGTATCTCTCCTATAGTTACAGCATAGGTTCGCACGCATGCAATTTGCGTGCAATTAACGAATTTTGGAGGCAAGAAATGGGCTTAATCAGCGCAATGCAAGGCTTTTGCGTAATTGGCATTGTTATTGCTGCAGGCTATGTTACTGCTCGCATGCGCGTTGGCGGTTCACAGGCTCAAATGGTCCTAAATCGCGTAAGTTTTTTCGTTTCCAGCCCTTGCTTAATGTTTGCAATACTTTCTAAAGAGCCTATTTTTGAGATTTTTCACTCTTCGATTTTTGTTGCATTCTTTTCTGCGATGATTGTTGGAGTTGCGTTCGTGCTGCTTAATCGCTTTTGCTTCCATCTTCCTGCAGCCGACTGCACTGTAGGTGCTCTCAATTCTCTTTATTTAAATTCAAACAATATTGGCTTGCCGGTTGCGACTTATATTTTGGGAAATCCTGCGCTTGTTGCTCCGATTTTAGTTATGCAACAGGCTGTATTTACTCCTGTTGGTTTGACGGTTCTCGACATTACAACTACTGGAAAATGTTCGCTTAAACGCATCGCTCAGCAGCCTTTAAAACAGCCACTTTTAATTGGTTCGCTTGGTGGAATTATTATTTCTGCAATTTCCGCAAAAGTTGGCTACTTCCCTGTTCCTAATTTTCTTTACGATCCAATTAAGATGATTGGCGATTCTGCAGTTCCAATGATTTTAATGGCTTTTGGAATGTCGCTTTACGGAAGCAAACCTTTACGAAAAGATTCCAATCGCGCTGCTATTGCCACGGTTGCTGTGCTAAAAAATCTTATTATGCCTGCAATTGCATTTTTGCTAGCTTATTTTGTTATGGGTTTTCGCGGGGCAACTTTGTACGCGTGCGTTGTGCTGGCTGCGCTTCCAACCGGTCAAAACGTTTACAATTATGCTGCGCGCTACAACGTCGGCTTAAGTTTTGCGCGCGACGGCATACTGTTTTCTACTGTCACTAGCCCAATTTGCATAGCAGTAATCGCCGCTATTTTGGGGTGATTAATCCGCGCGCAATCGTAGAACTTTGTAATCACAACACTTTGTAATCATCTTGCTTTTTGAGCAAGAAGCAGTTTGCATGCTTCGCGCACAACGTCCCCAACTTTCACACCCTGCTTATCGGCAGAAGCCTTTAGAGCATCAGCATCTTCAGCAGATATACGAAAAGTTATAGGCAACATAGCTTCTTTGTAAAGAGGCGGTCTGCCGAGCGGCTTTTTAATACGCAAATTACCAGCTTTACCGTGATATTTGCCTTTTTCAGCATCACTTTCCCATTTATCAAGCATTTCATCAGTGACATCAACGCCACCTTCACCACGAAAATTAGCCATAATCACTCCTACCTATCTTCTACCAAAAATTTGTCTAATTTCTTCTTGACTAAATCCCATTTCAGCAAGAAACTTTTTAGTTGCAGGCACTACATGAAAAATAATCCATTCCCCATCTTCGCCCTTATATGCAATAAGTTCCGTAATAACTCCGCGAGAATCCCAAGCAAGTGAAAGCATCTGACTAGGCTCATATTCACCTTGCCTGGGAAGCTCTCTACAAGATGAGTTCCACATATTTATTACTTCAGTTTCGCTGAACCAAGGTCGTTTTCGAATAACTCTAGGATGCACTAAAACCTTCATAAATATTATCTCCCAACTCTCAATACTTTCGTATACGAAATATTATCACATTGTGCCAGAGATTATCAAAATATGGCTAATCGAACTAATAAAAGCATGCAAAAAGCCTAATGCAAATTGGCAAAAGTTGGAAGTCTGCTTTCAGATTCCGCAAAACTAACTCATACTTGGAAGTCTACTTCCAAATTGAAGCTACCTTTGCGCAGCTATCTTTGCACAGCTAACGAGTCGAGGCAAGAGAATCAAGACACGCGCGGAAACTGTACTGCACACGTACCAGAAGACGGGGTAAATATCAGCATTAAGTGCAGAATTAAAAAGTGATTAGACTCAATTTTTTAGCACGGAATCCAAACTCTTTATTCCAGGATTATTCAAATTCTCAAGAGATAAAATCTGCGTTCGCGCCAAATTTCTAAGTTCCGCCATTCGATCAGCCTGTGGCAAACCCTTAGAGATCAAAACAGCGTTATAGCTTTCCATATTCGCCAATACCAGAAGCTCATTAATACTCGCCTCGTCTCGAATGTTGCCTTTTGACTTAAGATTTGCGTCTCTCCATTGCTTAGCAGTCTTATTAAACAATGCAACATTTAACAAATCTGCTTCATTTGCATACTTATACATCAACTGCTCAGAAGTCAAATCCTTCAACAAATATTCTTTAATAGCATCCGTATGAATCTTGTAATTAATCTTCGAAATCTCACGGTTCAAATTCCAATTCAACGAAAGCCTGGAACCCTCATCAGATTTAAGTCTTTGATAATCTTTGATAATATATAGTTCAAATTCTGCTGAGATCCAAGCCGCAAACTTAAATGCTATATCTTTATGAGCGTAAGTTCCGCCATTCTTACCAGATTTGGAAACTATGCCAATAGCATTTGTTGATTCTACCCATCTTTTAGGAGATAAAGTAAAAGCATTAGAACCAGCCTCATTCTTAAAGGAGTCGAATTCGACCCCTTTAAAATTAGGATTGTTAATACTCTCCCACAATCCCAAGAACTCAATAGTATTCTTCACTCTCAGCCAGTTTTTAACAACATCTTTAGGCTCTTCTTTGTTTTTATATCTCGCAATATCGGTTAAACTAACGTAATCATTCCTAAAATCTTCCGTATAAACCTGAATTGTAAAGCCTTTTGCTGTAATAATATCTTTTTTAATATTTGATGCATTAGACATAATTGCCCCCTAATATTTACGCAAATTTACGCAATTAGTTGCTTTATTTGATTTGTTTACTCTATTTCTATGCGCTTAACACAAAACCCATGAATCACAAGCAAAATTACAAAATCAAGCACAAGCCACAAAACATCTAACAACTAGCAGAAAACTAGCATGTACCAGCGCATAAGTAGTATTTTATAAGATTTCATAGATTAAAAGCAACGCAAACACGTAGATAAAATAAAAAAGTTAATTCCCAAAACAATACTCTAAATAAAATTTCGCAAGTTGGAAGTCTACTTCCAAATTGAAGCTAACTTTGCGCAACTACCTTTGCTCAACTAGCGAATCGAGGCAAGAGAATCGAGACGAGCGCGGAATGACGGCCAATCCGTGCGCATTGCCGTAAGCAGCTTCAGCTTAGGCACGTCGTCAATCGGCACCCACTTAATTTCCATACTCTCGTCGTCGTGCGCGCAAGGATTCACACTATGCCCCGGCTTTTCAAACGCAAAAACCGTTGTATAACACCAATTTCCATGATCTTCGCGGTAAGCTCCAACAACTTCAATATCTCCCGAAGTGATATTTGCTTCCTCGAAAGACTCACGCAACGCGCCCTCAATCGCGCTTTCTCCGTCGGAAATTGCGCCACCAGGGATGCCCCAAGTGCCACCTTCAGCGCTCCAAAGAGCACGATGTTGCATCACAACGTGCGTCACGCGACCAGTTTCAGCATCTCGCCTAGCAAGCAGCACTCCAGCAGCTCCGTTATGACCCCAATGTCTGCGGCCACAATCGCAATGCACCCAGCCATCTCCCGGCTGATGCACATTTTCTTTAGGCACTTCCGTGGAAGTCGGATCATTCTTTTCGCCAGTTTCTTCCAAGCTTTCCTTATTCCACAAATCCGGCCAAGCGTATCCAAGCTCCGAAACCATTTGTCTCAGCAGCGGCAAGCTGATTCCAAGAACACCGTGAGGATCTCCATTAATGCTTTCAATAAAAGCTCCGCCAAAACCTTCTAACGTAAAGGATCCTGCCACTTCCAGAGGCTCACCAGTTGCTACATACGCGCGAATTTCCGCGTCATTCATTTGCGCAAAAGTTACGCTTGCATGACTTGTTTTGCAAATAGTTTTGCCGGTTTTTGCGTTGATTAAGCAGTGACCAGTCCACAATTGTCCTGTTTTTCCACTCATCTGCTTGATTCTCTCAAATGCCACTTCAGGAGTATGCGGCTTTCCGTAGCACTCACCATCGAGTAAGAACATGGAATCGCAGCCAACAATCAGCACACCGCTACAATCATGAGAAGATTTACTCGTATATGCAAAATCGTGAATATCGAAAGTTTTTGTAGGAACAGTAACGCCTGAAAAATCGCGAGTTTGCGCCGTATCTACGTTATGCGTTACGTCTGATTGCGAATCGCTTGCTAAAGCATTACCAGCAGATTCAGAAGATTCAGATCCCGCAGGTTCAGCTTCCAGCGGATACCCCACAACTAAATCGCCACTAGCTGAAGCGGCTGCATCCGCCACAAGTTTCCACGCATGGTACACAGCTTGAGCTTTTGCACGAGCCAAAATAGAAACTCGCTGCTCAACGTTCAACTGCTCAACGCTCGTACCTCGCTCACTAGCGGCATCACGCAAAGCCGCCAGCTCATCCACTTCGCTTACGTGAATTACCGGAATCACGCCCGCTGCCGCCAAAACCGCTCTACGCGAAGGAGACTGCGAGGCTAAAATCAACGAAACTGTCATACCTTACTCTTCCTTTTTATCCTTCACACAGTCTATTTTCTGGTTACTGCAATACTGCCTGTAGCTGGCATTGTTCATTATGCATCTGAGCATCTCTCAAAATCAAAGACTGTAAATACTTGCTTTTATTTGGCATGCCATCTCTTTTAGCAGCGCGAGAAATATATTCACTCCAAGATTTAGGTACACGAAAACGCTCTTGAACACTGCTTTCGCGCCTTTCTTTTGAATTTGGTCTTCCTGGTCCAGATAAGGATGCAAATATTTCAGTTGCATCAGAATCTTCAGAAAGCAAAGTTTGCATAATTTTTGCAGCTTCTTCGCCAGAAAATTGCATTACAGGAGGATTATTTGGAACAGACACATTTTCATCAGCTAAATTCTCATACATATCCATTTCACTCACCTCATTTGCCCCATCTTTTCCAATATTTAAACCATTTATCAGTCAGATGCTCTACGTGAAACACCAAAAAATCTTTACCTTGAGGTCTTGCAAGCACTTCAATTAAATCATCCTTCCACGCACCTGGATGCCTTAAACATATGACTAGCGCAACGAATGTTCCGTTTGAACTAGGCGGATTTGACACATCATTAGGATTAACTAAAGCAAACCATATAGGTTCAGCCATAGCTTTTCGTATCTCTTCCTCATTTAGATGATCTTCATCAAAATGTTTGTATGCAGATTTGGGATCAAATCTAATAACCATTAACTAATTGTACCACAATTTATTGACTTGTTGCTTCATTACAACTTCACATAGGTTATTCGCGAGTTATTGCAACGCCAATAGAATCAACCTGCACATGCAAAACACGCCAGCCAGCACGCGAAAGCCACGGCTCAGCAATTGAGTCGATTTTTTGAGCTGCACTCTTGTTGCACTCAGCGTCTCCTGCATAAAATACAGCAACGCACGATCCTGCTCCCGAAATCGCTGCAGCAAAACCATGCTCGCGCAACGTTTCCACTAGCTTCCATGAATCTTTCATAAGATTTGCACGATACGGTTGATGAAGAGCATCTTGAGTTGCTGCAAAAAGTAACGCATTTCTCGAAATATCAGATTTTACTGTGCCTAATTTATTTTCAGAATCGCTATTTAACTCACCAAAAGCAACCGGTAGCATTGCAGTTCGCGACACGTTAAATATTGCGTCACCATACGGCACTTTTGCTGGAAGCGCGCGCCTAGCAAGCTCTGTAGAAAGCTCGAAATCAGGAACGAATACAGACACGGAAATATCTTGCGAAACTTTGTATCGTACAGTATGAAAACCGGTAGAAAGCGGAGCTTCGCAATCTCCAGCCACGCGCACAGAGCCTTTGCCTTCCCCAGCATCAAGCTTCCAGCTCATCGTCAAACCGCCAAAAACTGCAGGAGCAACATTGTCTGGATGACCTTCAATTGCGGCCGCGATTTCGAAAATTGCTTCGCGGTTAAGATCACCTTCGTGCGCAAAGGCCCAAGCAGCAGCAACTGCAGCAACAATCGCTTCTGCAGAAGAGCCCATACCGCGCGCTTGCGGAATCCGATTATGCGCTTCTAACGTAAATCGCAAGTTTGGCAGACCAAATATTTTACAAGCTTTGCGAAAAGTCGCTACAACTAGATGCGTTTCATCTTTTGGAAGCGTATCCTCGCCTTCGCCGTGAATAATTACGCGCACGTTTCCAGCATAATCGAGCGAATCAAGCGAATTTTTAGAATGATTATCATCCAGAGTAAAAACTAAAGAATCCGCATAATCAAGCGCAATACCGGCTGTATCAAAACCAGAACCAAGATTTGCGCTAGTCGCTGGCACGCGCACGGAAACACTGTTACACACTGGCTTCATACGATCACCTGCAGCTTCTCTACTTTATAACGCGCAAAACTAGCGGCTTTCCACACACAACATCCAACTTCTGCAAATCCTCACAAATAGCTTGAACTGCAGCTTCCGAACATTCGCGCACAAGCACGCGCACACTGCCAGGTCCACCAAGACCGCACTGTGGGCAATCCGAATCAGCTTCAGTTTGCGCATACTTAGCTTGGCACGCCGAAGCCAAACGTTCAGCTGCAACGCCATGATCTACAAAAACATCCATAACTTCGCTGCACAAAGCCAAAGAAGTATCTTCCATATTGCAACGAATCACAAAATCCGCTCTAGTCTGCTCGCTAGAAGCCGGCACATACTTGTTGTACATTGGCACGCCAAAACCTGCGCATCCACGCACAAGATTTCGAGCAGCACTAACAACATCTCCAACAACAGCACTTGCAGTTGGAGCGCCGCCGGCACCGCGTCCGTAGAACATCAAATCGTCTGCAGCCTGCGCCTTCACAAACACAGCATTAAAACTGCCGTGAACCGACGCCAAAGGGTGCTCCGCACCAACAAGCGCCGGATACACATTAACGCTTACTCCGCCATCCGATTTTGACTTACCGTCGCAATGCCTTTCGACTGCTGCAAGTAGCTTAATTACACGCTTTTCCGCGCTCGCTGCAGCAATATCTTCAGCAGTAATCGCGCTAATTCCTTCAACGGATACGTCGTCAATACTTACTGGCATTTGGAATGCAAGAGTTGCAAGAATCGCAGCTTTATTTGCAGCATCGAAACCTTCAACATCTCCGGTCGGATCTGCCTCAGCATAACCCTTTTCTTGAGCCGCGTGCAAAGCCAAATCAAAATCAAGTCCGCGCACAGTCATTTCGTCAAGAATATAGTTGGTAGTTCCGTTTACAATTCCGAAAATTTGCGTAATTTTGTCACCAATAAGCGACTCTCGAAGCGGTCGAACAATAGGAATCGCTCCTGCTACAGACGCCTCAAAGTACAAGTCAACTCCGTGACTTTCTGCACACTCGTATAATTCCGGACCAAACTTCGCAAGCAACGCTTTATTTGCAGTAACAACAGATTTTCCGTGGCATAGCGCACTTTTTACAAAAGTATGAGCCGGCTCAAGTCCGCCAATAAGCTCGACTATAATATCAATGTCTTCGCGAGCGCACAAAGAGGCAGTGTCTGTAGTTAGCAAATCACGCTTAATCCAAGGAGCGTCAACTTCTTCCGGGCGTAAGCATGCAACTGCTGCAAGCTCAATTTCAGCGCCAGTTCGCTTCTTAAGCTCATTGAACTGTTCAACTATTAGTCGCGCTGTTTGAGACCCAACAGTTCCAGCCCCAAGTAGGCCTACGCGAATAGTTTTAGTCGACTGATTGCTTTGCATAACTTTCGCCTCCTTCGTTGATTTATTTTATATTTTATTTTTATGCGATTATTTTTTACTCGCTTTTACACAAATAACATTAGCAAATTAAGAAGTATTGAAATAATCAAAAATGCTATTACTCCAACAGTTCCGTACAATGCTTTGTTGCCAGCTTTATTCGGAAGTTCTTGCGGAGCATTGAAGAATACAAGATACTTGCGGCGGCGAACTAGCAAAACCACGCCTACTATAAGCATGGCAATCATAAACATCCCATAAATTCCAGCTAGAATAAAACCGGTTGGCAGTCTAGTTAATTCCTGACGAGACATCTTTTCTACGTTAATCATATTTCCGCTTGCATCAACCAGCTGCTTTTCCAACCACATTGCAACTATGCTTCCTTGGAAATTCACAATCATATGAAGAAATATGCTGTAGCTCAACTTGGACGTACGAATATAAATGTAGCCAAAAACAAGTCCAAGTCCAAATGCGTAGAAGAATTGGAAAATGTTCATATGGAAAAGCGCGAAAGCAAGTGCAGAAAATACAATAGCTCGCTTTTCTCCGTACGCGCGCAAACGAGAAAGCAGCTGTTTTCTAAAAAGCCATTCTTCCACAATTGGTGCAAGAATTACCACGAATATGAAGGTTTCCCACATATTTCCCGCTGCAATAGTGTCTGATACGCGATTTTCTGCTTTGCCACCGCTAAGAACTGTTGCTAGGAAAACGCCAACTATATTACCAATGTACATAATCGGTATGCACACAGCAAAGAATCCGCCAAATTGGCTAAATTTCATAGAGAATTGTCGGGTTTTTGCCGCAGGAACAGTGCGCATAATAAGCATTGCGATTGGCAAAGCGACTAAATACTGCGAAATATCCGACACAAGTAATGTGTTAAGAGAGTCGCTTAGCATGCTCTTAGGCACAAACTGTGAAGAAAGAACTCCAAGAACATAGGCAACAGCAATCCAAACTACGAGGAATACGCATAAAGACATGCCAATAGTTCCTTGACGTTTGCGCGCTAACAAATAAGTGTCGTCGCGCCATGAATTTTGCAAATCTTGCATACTTATTCCTTTTTATTGCTGCTTTTGCTGCTGATTTAATTGCTGCTTTTTGTTTCTGCTTTTGTTGCTGTTTTACAGTTGATTAAATTATTTCAAAACACCTTCAATAAGCTTTGTAATTAAATCGCTATAGCTTATTCCGGTTGCTTCCCAAGCTTTTGGATACATGGAAATTGGCGTAAATCCAGGCATTGTGTTGATTTCATTGATCATCACATGACCTTCAGGAGTCACAAACGAATCAACACGGCTTAATCCTCTACCGTCTGCTGCTTTGAATGCTGCGAGCGCTGTTTTACGCACTAGCTCCAAAGTTTCCGCAGGAAGATTTGCTGGAACTTCAACGTGCGAAGCTGCGGAATCCATGTATTTGCTGTCAAAATCGTAGAACTGGTCTTCACCAGCCTCGCGCTTGTCGAGCACAACTTCTCCAGGCCAGCTTGCTTTCGGCTCCTCGCCATCGCGAGCTGCAAGAACCGCGCACTCAATTTCGCGCGCATCAATTCCTTGCTCTACCAACACTCGCCAATCGTGCTTTGAAGCTTCAAAAACGGCTTCTGCTAAGGCTTTAGCATCGCGCGATTCAACTTTTGTAACTCCAAAGCTAGATCCTGCGCGGCTTGGCTTTACAAAAAGCGGATACTCGAGTTTTGCTGCCTCAACTTGCGCAAGCATTTCGTTTGCGTACGCAGCAAAGCAATTCGTCGAGTCACTTGCAAATTTTCTAGCATCCAACGCAATTCCTGGAGCGACATCAATTCCGGCAGCCTTAAACAGCTGCTTTGCGTAGTATTTATCCATGCATGCAGCCGAAGCCAACACTCCGCAACCGACGTACGGCACTTGCATCATTTCTAGCAAGCCTTGCAAAGTGCCATCTTCACCGTTCGGACCGTGAAGAACTGGGAAAACAGCGTCAACATGACCTAAACTTTCAAGCGTATCGTCCGCTTTTCGCACCAAGAATCCATCTGCACCCTTTGCAGGGTCAAGCACAACATCGCGCGTTCCAGCGGTTTTTGTGATTACTGGCAACTCACCCTCTTCCATGTGGAAGTTACGAGGATCTTCACCACCAACAATCCATTCGCCTTGTTTTGTGATTGCGATCCGCACAATGTCAAAACGATTTTCGTCTACAGCACTGAGCACTCCAGCAGCAGATATGCAAGAAATCGAATGTTCGTCTGCCTTACCGCCATACAAGAACACTACACGCTTTTTCGTCATTTTTTTCCTTTATATATTTTGAATTATTCTAATTATTTTGGACTAGTTTTGATTATTTTCGCAAACGCTACTTACTCTTCGCAAACGTCGTCGTCGAAAAGCATTGCGAGCATTTCTTGGCAGGAGATTCCTTCTTCAAGCACGCGAGCCATTGCACTTGCGAGCGGAGTCGCAACACCCAAACGCTTGCCCATTGCAACTACTGCGCTTGTGGTTGGCACGCCTTCTGCAACACCATTGCTCACGGCAGTTGCTTCTTCAACGCTCATGCCTTTACCAAGATTTGACCCAAAAGTGTAATTTCGGCTTAGAGGAGATCCACAAGTTGCAACTAAATCACCAAAGCCAGCAAGACCTGCAAAAGTGCGCGAATCTGCGCCTTCTGCAACGCCCAATGCCGTCAATTCTGCCAAACCGCGCGTTTCAATCATAGCCGCCGTGTTTTCACCGTATCCCGCGCCTCGAGCCATGCCAACTGCGAGCGCAACCACGTTTTTAAGCGATCCGCACATTTCTACACCGATTACGTCTGTTGACACAAATGCTTTAAAGTAGCTGTTTGAGCATGCTTTTGCAACTACTTCTGCCTGAGACTTTTCTGCGCAAGCAACTACCGCTGCAGCCGGGTGGCGAGATGCAACTTCCTTGCTCAAGTTTGGTCCGGAAAGTGCAGCAAAACGGTTACGCGGTAAGTTCAAAGCTTCGCACACAACTTCATCCATACGTTTGCCGGTTGTGCGCTCAATGCCTTTCATAAGCGAAACAACGATCGCATTTTGTGGAATCAAACCCACAAAACCTTCCAACGCAACGCGAGCAAACTGTGCCGCAATCGCCACGACTACAATATCCGCGTTCGCAACAGCCTCTGCTCGATCCCCAGTTGCAGTCATGTTTTCTGGAAGTTTTTCTACGCTAGGCAGACGCACGCCATTATGATGATGATTGCGAATTCCTTCAACAATTTCCGGCTCTATTGCCCACATTGTCACTTGATTTCCTGCATCCGCAAGTACTTGTCCAAACGCAGTTCCCCAAGCACCAGCACCCAACACCGTAACGTTCATGTTTTACGTCCTGCCTTTCGGTTGTGAGTTTTATAAGCTACTGTATAGCTATTTATTTGTAATCACACTATTACATAATTCTACACATGCCGCTTTACGGGATTTATAAAAGATACTTTATTTTATTCTTCTGTATATTTTTTATTCTTCCGTAACGCGTTTCATCTGCCTGTAATCGAAGTATCCTGCAGGAGATTTTTCTCCACGAATTTCTTCCATAATCTGCGTCATACGCACACGCACGCGACGAGCCAACTCTTCAGCAGATTCAAGAGGAGGTAGCTCTCCCCAATTTTCGCTTCCCTGCAGCAAGTCGGAATAATCGAGTTGGGTATCGTAGCACATTACAACATTTTTCTTTGGCCACGGCCACCAGTGGTTAATGCTTGCAGCACCCCACACAACAGCGCAAAATAGCGGAATCTGATGTCCGA
The DNA here is from genome assembly GCF_055818055.1 of Gardnerella sp. c10Ua_244. Taxonomy (NCBI): domain Bacteria; kingdom Bacillati; phylum Actinomycetota; class Actinomycetes; order Bifidobacteriales; family Bifidobacteriaceae; genus Gardnerella; species Gardnerella sp. c10Ua_244. The sequence continues at coordinate 681,049 of NZ_JARFVS010000001.1, read as the reverse complement.
GTCTACGCGATGCTTCGAGAGCGATTATTCCAACTCCGGGCTTCATGCTCATCGGCCATTTTTTAGGATCGCGCGTAACTGTTCCTTCAGGCCATACACTTAAAGGTCTGCCATTGGTGAGGATTTTAATAGATTCTTCTTCTATTTCTCGCGCTTTTCCGCTTCTGCGAGGAACCGACTGCATGCCTACAAGCTGAAACCATTTGCCTAAGATTGGCCAGTGAGCGAGTTCCGCTTTTGCCATGTAGCGCGGACGACGACCTTGGTGGAATAGTGCAGTCATAGGTATGAAAACGTCAAACATCGTCACATGCGTGCAAGCTGTAATAAACACGCCTTCTTCTGGCACGTTTTCCAATCCCCACGCGCGTACTTTGCAGCGCGAACGCAATACGCGCGACGTTCCTTCTAACAATCTTTCAGCAGCCTTAGGATTTTGCGCGTCAATTTCTGCCTGATTTGGCTTACGTTTTCCTGTTGGATAGTAATACGTTGGATCAACTAAATTGTGTTTACTTGCTAAAAGCTTTACTTGCTCATCACTGAGTGGTTTTACTGCACTTCTTGGCGAAGGTTTTCCTTTTGATACCATACGTCTATTGTGCCGCACGCTATAAACCTACGCTACGACCCACTTTTGCAATCAACCCATGTTTAGGAGAGCACACCCAAGCGAGCACGAATAAAGCGGTTGCTACGAGCACAATTGTTCCGCCTGTTGCTGTATCAAAGCTCCACGAAATATACATTCCAACAATCGAAGAAACGCACCCAATAACAGGAGCTAAAATCATCATTCTTGGCAGCCTATCCGTAAGCAGTCGCGCAGTTGCAGCAGGAGTCACAAGCAGAGCAAGCACAAGCACGTTTCCAATAATTTGCACGGAAACAACTACAGCGATAGCCACTAACACGTACAACATTCCATCTAACCATGCAACTGGCAATCCCATTGCGCGCGAAGTTTCTCGATCCATCGATACGCACACAAGCTCTTTGTGGAACATGCATAATATAGCCAAAATAATCAAACCAGTAAAAGCAACAACAGCAATATCTGAATCAGGAATACCTGTAATCGAGCCAAACAAGAAGGATTCCAAAGAGCCGGCGTAGCCAGATGCTTTAGAAATAATCACAATTCCAAGAGCGAAAGCAGATACGAAAAATACGCCAATAAATGAGTCTTCGCGAAGCCTGCGATTTTGGCTAAAAATAGATACGATTAGCGCAGTTGCAACTCCTGCGAGTGCTCCTCCAAATAGCAGATTTCCTTGCAATACGAAGGCTATAGCAAGTCCTGGGAATACTGAGTGAGCTACAGCATCTCCAATAAACGCCATTCCTCTAAGTACTACGTAGCATCCAACTACACCGCAAATTACGCTAGAAAGGCACGCTACAATAAGTGCTTTTAGCAAAAACCAAAGGTCTGGATTTGTTAAATCTTGTATAAATTCTATTGGAGATAACATTACTCTTTCACCACACTTTCCTTACCAATTACGCGCTCAACTGCTTTAATAAGCGGATTTTGCGGAGCTACGTGGAAGGTTCGTACCCACTGTTCTGTTTGCAAATGTTGCGGCTCATCGTCGCCCACAATAGTGCCATCAAATAGCATTATTCTCGAGCATGAGTTAATTGAACCAATAATATCGTGCGAGCTCATGAGAATTGCTTCACCAGAAGCAGACAATTTTAAGAACAAATCGGTAAGCAGCTCCTGAGTAGGCATATCAAGTCCAGTAAACGGTTCGTCTAGCAAAAGTAAACGCGGCTCTCCAGCCAATGCTCGCGCAACAAGAACGCGTTGCCGCTGACCTCCAGAAAGTTCACCAATCGTGCGATCTTGGAAATCAGCCATTCCTGTGCGTTCAAGCGAGTTTAATGCGATCTCGTAATCTTCTTTTTTAGCGCGACGAACGTAACCAATATGACGAATCCTACCCATCATCACTACATCTAAAACAGAAAGTGGGAAATCCCACGCAATATCGTGACGTTGAGGCACGTATCCAACGTAAGATACGCGAGAATTAAGTTTCGCACCTTCCATATGAGGAGCACGCACTTCGAGTTTTCCAGTATGCGGAATCAAACCCATAATTGCACGAAATAGCGTTGTTTTACCGGCACCGTTTGCGCCAAGTAATCCCACGAATTCGCCACTATTAATGGTAAAAGAAACATCTTTTACAACAGCGCGATTCCCGTACGAAATATTCAAATTTTGTGCGCAAATTACTGCATTTTCTCCCATATTTATTACCTTTAACACTTTCACTTCAAACATTTCGCTAAAGAATCCGCGTTAGCTCGCATCATATCCGCGTAAGTTCGCACATTCGCGTCGAAAGCGTCACCATAAATTGGACAAACTTTCACATGTGCTTCAGACGCAAGCTCTTTAAGCACAGACGAGCGAGAAATCAAATTCGGCTCCAAAAACACTGCAGGGATTTCCAAGTCGCGTAAAATTTGCGAAAGTCTGCGCCTATCTTGCACGCTCGGTTCGCTTGAAGGATTGATTGTTACAAATCCCGCAATATTTACGCCATAAGCTTTACCTAAGTATGCAAAAGCGTCATGCGTTGTAACCAAGTTGCGACGCTCTTTTGGAATTGACGCAACTTTTTTACGCATATAAGCGTCTACGTCGAGAAGTTTATTAATATATCGATCCGCATTTGCGCGATATTTGCGAGCATTTTTAGGATCGACTTCGCACAAGCGGTCAGCTATTGTGCGCACATAAGCAATTCCGTTTTTCACTGACTGCCATAAATGCGGATCAATATCTCCATGAACATGTTTTCCAAGAACAGCTTGAGGAAGTTGATAAATTTTCTGCCTTGCAAATCCAAGGAATCTATAGCCTTGTTCAGCTGGAATTTCTTTTAAAGCATTAGTCGGCACTTCTACTACTACGTCTCGCGGCTCATAGTATACGCGCTTTGGCGCAACTGACCGCTTTTCTTGCAAAGTGTCAACTCTGTACAAAAATCCGCGTTTAGCTAAATCGTAAGCCAAATCTGCATGGCCTTGATTCAAAACTACGCTAGCTCCACGCTTTTTCGCTAATTTCTGCGCGTTAATGCCAACAGCAAAACGCATAGTTGCGTTTCCTAAACTTGCAACTCTTTCGTTTTGAGCATTGAGCATATCTGCATGAAAGTCGAGAGTGTATTCTCCTGGCTTACTAAAAGCCCAACTTAAATGCGTGTGCGCGTCCGCAGGCAAATCTACATGATCTTCATCGTTAATTCCGTTTGCTGAATTAACGTAAGTTTCTACACTTCCAAAAGTGCCAGTAAGGTAAGCGAAAAGCGAACCAGGACCAGTTACTTTAGTTGCAGTTAAGCGGATCCTGTCCGAACGCTTCATGTTGTATGCTTTTGGCTTTATTACAGTAGCGCGTCCTTCTTTCGTTACAGTGGAAGGCGCGTTTGATTGCGAAGATTGAGAAACCTGAGAAGACTGCGACTTATCAGGTTTCTCTTGAGATTTTTGTTGCTCTTTAGCATCTTTAGCTTCCTCAACCGTCTGCGAAGTTTGGCGTTCTGTAGCAAGACCAAGCCAAATAGTGTCCAACGACACATCTTCGACCATTGGAATAATATCCGCCGCATGTTTCACGCTTTCTTCAGCAAGTTGCACATTTGGCACGCCTTTTCGCAAATTTGCGTCTAAAGCAGTAATAACACCATGCTCCTCAAGCATCATGTAATTACTAAAAGCCACATCCGCATACACAACGTCTCGAATTGAACGCAATCGCGGCTCGTAAGAGTGCGGATCTGCATTATCAGGCACGATTGAACTCACATTTGCGGCATCCCCTGCTACATTCGCCACCATATCGCGCAAAACGCCTGTAGTTGTAACTACATTAATGCGACCATCGCGATGTCCTGCACGATTCCCGTTAGCACTACCACAAGCAGAAAGCGGCAAAATAAGCGCAACGGCTGCAATTACAGCAAGCGAAGAGAACAAAGTTTGCTTTACTTTTTTGGGCTTACGAATCACCCTTACACACTCCTACTACTAATAGCGCAACAGCCAGTTGAAGTTAATAAGTCCGCGCTTGTACAGATACCAAATTCCTGCACCCAAAACGCCAAGCACAGCAATAATTCCACCAGCAAGAAGCGAATAAGCAAGTAAAGGATTTCGCTTAAATAATCCTGTTACACCTTTTGCTTCAGACTTCGCAACATCGTCATTATCGTTCAATTTCTGTCGGTACAAACTTTTAGCGAGTCTCTTGTTACTAATTTTTGAAACAAGACCTTTATGCTTTTTAGCTTTTCTTGGCAATTGTTTTCCAGAGTGTGAATTGTTCAATCCTAAACCACGACCAACAAAAGGATTTCCGCCACCAACGGCACCGTTTCCATGACCGCCATTATTTCCGCCTAAACGAGGCAAATTAGTAGGTTTTGCTGGATTCTGAGGTGTAGAAGAACCATCCTTTTTTCCAGTACTTTCGCCGCCGTCAGCATACCCCATTGGTGTTTCTTGTGGATCTACACCAACAGCAACATGAATATTGCGAGTTACTGTAGAATTTCCGTCGGAAGCTTGGAATTGCAATGTGTAATATCCCGGTTCGTCGAAATCCCAATTCGCATGAGCATGCGTATTTGCAGGTATCGTATAATCTGTTGCTCCTTGAGTGGAGAAAATCTCTTGATCTCCACCGCCCAAACCGCCAAACATCCAAACGCGTACGTTTCCAGGACCTTCAACTCCTGTTAGGCTCAATTGAGTTGGCTTATGCGGATTCATAGACTGATTATTCCAACCCATCCATGGCACACCATCAATTTGTGTTTGCGGTATACGATACACGCCGTTAGTTTTACCAGCATCACCAACTGCGAATACAACTGTATCCGGGTCTCTAAAGACGTGGCTTCCTGTCACATCTTCTTGCACAGCCATATCAACTTTATTTGAATCGCCAGTATATACAGCAATATCAACGTGACCGTGGTCTATAACAAGCTTGTCGCCCTTGATGTCTTTGAACTTTGTCACAGCAGATTGCTGACTTTGAGAAACTTGCTTTCCGCTTTTAGCGTTATGTTCCCCATGAATAAGACCACCATTATTACTTCCAAAAAGTCCTTGTTGTTGCATTTTTGCTCCAGGCCATGGAGTCACATACACAGTGTTGTTGTTACCGTTAATGAAGAAAGATCCGTTACTTTGTTGCACATTAATGCTGTGATCCTCACTTTGAGAATCGTCATCATCATCTGAATCTTCTTCGTCGTCTTCACCATCTTCATCACCATCAAAAGATGCGCCATCATAATCAGCAAAATCGCCAGCTGTTACATCATGATTAGTTACATGGAATGTATAAGTCTGCTCAGAACTTTGCTCCTCGTCACCAACGGTAGCAGTAGCCTTCATTTTTAACTTATACACACCAGGACGGTTAAAAGACCAATACATGTGCGAATGCTTGCCACCAGTCTCAGTAATGTCAACATCTTTCGGCCAGTTTTCAGCAGAGCCGAGCATTTTCTCATAATCGTCACCGCTGCGACTGTACATAAAAACTTCGCCGTTGTGGGGGGCTTCGATACCAGTTAATGACAGTTTGACTGTTGGATTAACTTTTGTAGAACCAGCTCCCTCATATAACGGTCTAGTATCTAAACCAGGCCATAATGCACCAGTATTTCCAGCTCCAGATTGATCAAAGAACCAGACTACACCTTCGCGAGTTGTTGCGTAGATTTCTTTTATTATCGGATCGTTCTCATCTTTGGAAAACTGCATGATATTTTTAGAGCCGACTTCAAAAATAAGCCGATTCGTATCGTAACGAGTGCCATTATGATCTTCATTTTCAAACGCATCACCCAAGGTACCTAATACCATGCGGTTATTTGTAGTATCAAAGAAAGTTGCAAAAACGTCAGTATGACCTTTATACGCATGGCACATTGCAACTTTACTATCAGCCGCAGGTTGTGAAGCAGTTTTATCTAAGCGAGCAGCTGCACACGCTTTAAAATTGGCTTGCTTTATTGCGTCAAAATCTTTAGAAGATTTCTTTCCGCTTACAACAGTTGCGTCACTGCCATTGTCAGCAAAAGCCGTGGGAGTTCCCATCATCATGCCACACAAGCACACGCCCACCAACAAAGCGCGAGATAATTTCTTTATACTATTACGAACCATTTTCGTCACACCATTATTTCCACTGAGTGCCATCAGATTGCACATTGTCTGATTGAGAATATTGAGAATTATTAATTGGTGACATTACTGTCGTTTCTTGATCACTCACTAGATCCGACAAAGCACTTTCACCATTTGCATTATTCACAGAATTTGCATTATTTGCATACTGTTGATTAGCTTGTGCAGAAACTTGCTTAGCAAGCGCAAGATTTCGTGCTTTCTTGCTTTTAACTACAGCTATTAGTACAAAAATCACAATAATTACGGCAATAATAGCCACAAAAATACCTACGATTTGAAGAACTAAAGCTGTATCGTCACTTTTTTCAGATACTTTGTGAGAATGCTTATGCTTGTTGTGAAGGAGTTCGTGATGATGATTAGCTTCATCTTTTTCGGATTCATCGTTATCTTCTTCATCTTGACCCTCTTCGTCGCCCTCGTTGCCACTTGCTCCAGCAGCACTCGCACCTAAAGCAGCATTAGGATCGGTATTATCTCCAACCGCAAAATTAAGAACACGCGTATCGCTTACTGCGCGTCCATTTTTAAGCTTTCCTGAAAAAGTAAGCTTTACATGATAAATTCCAGGCTTAGAAAACACCCAATTCACGTGAGTATGAGCGTTGGCTTCAATCCAGCTGTTTTGCGGATATCCTTTAGTACTATCCCAAAGTTGCTGTGGATTGTTGTTGCCATTTTCTAAGTAAACATGCAGTTTACCCGGGCCGCTTACTCCTTCAAGAGAAAGGTTTGCACCGCGATCGAGCTCGTTAAGCACGCCACCTTCCTGCGTATTCCAACCAAGCCACGGCACATCAGGATTTTGAGTTTGTGGAATTACGTAAAGCTTGGTTCCAGGCTTTTCGCCAATAAAACTGTAGGCAGCATCATCAGGCATAGGAATTATTGAATTGCCACCTAATTTAAATACCACATTTTCTGGGTCTCGCCACACTGGTTCGTCACCAGTATCATCGCGAATCTTCAATTTCCATTTGCCGTCGATTAGCGTTGGTCCAAAATCAGCATGACCTGCTTGAATCATAACTGGCTGATTGCCTTCATTAGCATAAGCAGTTTCCTGCATTGGATTTGGTGCGCATAAAGATGCAACCAAAGTTACTAAAGAAAATATGAGCGCAAGCAACGCAGTAGAATATACATGCTTTCGTTTTACTTGCAATGTTTCATTTTGTTTGTAATTCATTATTTAAACTTTCTAGTAATAATACGAATATTATTTACAACAATTTCAATTTAGAACGTATCAATGCTCCGCATGCGCCAGTTATTGTGCATAAGCCGACGCTCGCACCTGAAGCTGCAACCGCAACCCACTTAGTCGAGGAACCATCACCTTTTGTATCATCTGAATCATCTTCATACGCTTCATCAGATTCTTCGTTGTATTGCCTTGCACCTTGCAAAGCATGACGTTCAGTATTCTTAACAAAATCAGAGTTATTGACAGAACTATTTTTAGACTTATTGCCAGAATTATTATCTGTTCTTACGAAATTACGAATAGTCTGTCCACTTTTCTTAGAGCTCTTGTTCTTAGTATGAGTTCCGCCAGAAGTTCGTCGCGATGAATTATGTAACGATGTTCCGCTTGAATTTTCTGTTCTTGTAAAAGAACTAGAACCAGAACTAGCACCACTTTGCGTATTATTTTTAGAATTATTCTTACGATTAGTGCGGTTAGTCTTATTGCGATTCTTCTTTGTGCGCTTGAATTTTCTGTTGGATTTCTTAAAGAAATTAGATTCGAATTGGAATCCACCATTAGAACTAGATCCAAATAGTCCCGAATTTGCAGTGCCGCCGAATACACCTTTCAAAAAGTTCTTTCCACCAACAAAATGCTTAGTCTTATTTTTGCGCTTATTACGACGCTTCTCATGGTGCTTTTTCCCGTGAGAGTTCTCATCATCTTCAGAATCAGAACCACTTTGATCATCATCGCCATCATGGTTATGAGAGTGAGGAACACCTTTCATCTCAATAACATAATCGCAAAACTCATCAAACATTTTATTACGGTAAAGTTCACCGTTCTTTAAAACTAAGGAAGGACGAATCGTTGCACCTTGCATTGACGCATCAAGTTTTAGCTCCAACTTGCTGTTCACGGCACCAGGAATGCGCTTAAATTCGCTTTCTCCTTCCTTTTTTATCAACCAAACATAATCTTTGACTATGGAAGTTACTGGACTTGTCGGATCGTCAATTGGCGCACCGGTAACACCGTCGGTTGCAACATGAGGGTTAAGCAATACTGTTTTCGCGTGTAAAGTATCCCCTGGTTTGAAACGCTTATAAGGAGCAATTGCTTTTACTACAGGATGTCCGTCGGCACCGTGATCTTCAACGGCGATGGTTGCAGACGCAGTATCTTTGCCAACTTGCGTTTCACCTTCAGTTGCGTGAGCATACACTTTCATCTTGTTCATTGCAGGCTCAGCTGGAAGCTGCAATCTCTCAGCAAAAAGAGTGGTTCCATACGCGTCAGGACCTTCGTCAGCACGCACATATCTCCACTCAATACGAGCACCCTTTGGTTTGTTAACTACTTTTAAGTCTAAACCACCATAACCTTCGTATGAATGATAATGCGGATGAGGCCCGGAATCACGAATATTGCCGATGCGCATATCGCCGCCATCGTCTTTATCTGTGTCTTTATGATCTTTGGAAGCTTCGTGCGCTTCTTCATCATCGTCAGGATTAATAAAATCACCGCGACGGTGCAAATCAAGCGTTTCCGTAATGCCAGAAGCAGGTACTTCGCCTGAATATGTATCTTCTACTTCAAAAGTGTATTCTGCAGGTTCGGTTGTGATCTGCTTCTTAGTGTTCTTATTTGTAATAGTTGCTGCTACTTTTAGCTTGTAAACGCCAGGCTGCGTAAATCCCCAGTTTGCATGCACGTGGCCAGCAGTATGTTGGTGAATTACGCCAGGTAGCATAAATCGACTGCCATCAGTATCAGGTTCGTCGTCTAAATCATTCTCTTCAAATGATAATTTCTTCGAATTTTTTCCAATGCCATCGGTAGTCCAAAGCAGAATGCGCCCGTTCATTGGTCCAGTAACTTGCTGAATTGCAATATCTGCTGTTGCATCATCTGCGTGAGATGCGCCAACTAAAGATGCAGCATAACCTGTGTCCCAACCCGGAAAAAGAGGGTTCCCTTTTTGATTTCCGGAACTATCGAGATAGTAGTATTCAGTAGCGAGAGCAGGAAGTTGCGATTTTGTAGTGTACGTGCTTTTAGCTACGCGCAAAGTAGTGTTTTCAGGCTTTAAGAAAGTAGCAGCGTCTTTTTCGACGGCCATAATGAATTTACCATTGTATTGAATTGGGTAAAACACGTCTGTATGGCCGTGACTTAGCACTTCCTTTTTTGTAGGATCGTATTTTTCAGCAGGATTACCATTTTCTAATGCAACTGCCGGTAAAGCTGCACTAAATCCTGATGCGAGCACGGCAATGGCAAGTATTGCAACACTTGCCATTGCAAAAGCACGTTTCACAATATTCCTAATGACCTGAGTCATAATTACTATTTCGCTCTCTACACTTCATCTTCTTATCGTTATATGCGCTCTTCTTTTCGCAAATAATTATGGAAGATTTTTTAACAACGTCTATTAATAATAATAATGATTCTCATTAATAGCAAGTCGACACTCCGAATACATAAAAACGCTGGCAGCTTAAAGCAACCAGCGTCTATTATTCTCAATAACTATTGAATACTTATTTAAATATTTTTAGCTAAAATTCTCAGCCTTCTACAATATCCGCATTAAGGCAAGTCTTAAAGTGGCGCAAAGCCCATTCGTGACCTGCAGGATCAAAGCTTGCAACGGCATCCTTGTGAACCACAATCTTGAATCCAAGATTATACGCATCGACAGCAGTGTGAAGCACGCAAATATCCGTGCAAACTCCCACCAAATGCAGCTCTTCAATGTGACGTTCGCGAAGCTTAATCAGCAAATCCGTGCCATTAAACGAAGAGTAGCGAGTTTTATGAATGTAATACACATTGCTTTTATCTTTATTTTCCTCGTAAAAATCACCAAGCGCGCCGTACAGCTTCTGACCGTGAGTTCCTGCGATATTGTGAGGTGGGAAAAGCTTAGTTTCAGGATGATACGGATCGTTCAAATGGTGCGTATCAATCGCAAAAACCACGAACTCACCGGCGTCAAGAAATTCCTGCGAAATCTCAGTAATACGCTTCTCGAGCTTTTGCGCAGGCTCGCCCACAGTAAGAGAGCCATCGCTTGCCACAAAATCATTCGTATAATCAATGTTAATAAGGGCTTTATTCATACCTACTCCTTGTATGAAATTTACAGAATAATCGCAAATAGCATTACTGCTAACAGCATTATTGCAAATAGCTCTACTGCAATAGCATAATCGCTTTAGTTACAATATTCCGCATTCTTAATTGCTTGATTTTATTTCAATTGATAGCCCAATTATCAACTCAATTGCTGGCCCAATTGCGATCGGCGCAATACCTCAATATTCAAAGAATACTCAAAGCTCACTTGCTTCTGCACCGACTATCATCATTTAATCACTACCTTGCGGCAAATGATGCTACAAAACGTTTGCCGGGAATTTTTCGTTACTGGTGCAGTACAGTTTCTGCGCGCGTGTCTCTGTTGTCTGTTTTTAACTACATTTGCCGTAAGTTTTCCTCGCGTTTGCGCGACGACCTGCTTGAGCGCAGCATTGCGCGCGCGAAAGCAATTCGGAGCGTGAGCTTGCTCAGACGGAAAGTCCAGTGGACTTTCCTTGCAAGCTCAGCAGTGAGCGCTTATAGCGCGAGCGTTGTCCAGAGTTTGGAGGATTACAAAAACAGTAGTATACGAAAATAAAAAAGCGGGGAGTGAAAACTCCCCGCTAGAAAAATAATGCGGCAGCGTGCTAGTCTCCCACACCCTATCGAGTGCAGTACCCTCGCCGTGTCAGGCCTTAGCTTCCGGGTTCGGAATGGGACCGGGCGTCTCACCTGAGCCATGACCACCGCAAAACTAGATTATACACTCAAAACCATTGAGTGGCAACACGTGGCGGTTTGGGAACCGGACATGAACGCGAATAAAAACTCTCTTACCAACTGATCGTTAAGCAAAACATTCAGTACTCATTAACGCTAGAAGAATAATACTCATGAGGAACTCACCCTCCCCACTCACAAAAGTGAGGAAGAATGTCACCATCGCCCGTTAGTACTAGTCAGCTCCACCCCTTACAGGGCTTCCACATCTAGCCTATCAACCACGTGTTCTACATGGGGGCTCACACACTAAAGTGCAAGGAATGCTTATCTTGGAGCAGGCTTCCCGCTTAGATGCTTTCAGCGGTTATCCCTTCCGAACGTAGCTAACCGGCAGCGCCACTGGCGTGACGACCGGCATACCAGAGGTTCGTCCACCCAGGTCCTCTCGTACTATGGGCAGGTCTCCTCAACATTCCAACGAGCGCAGAGGATAGAGACCAAACTGTCTCACGACGTTCTGAACCCAGCTCGCGTGCCGCTTTAATCGGCGAACAGCCGAACCCTTGGGACCTGCTCCAGCCCCAGGATGCGACGAGCCGACATCGAGGTGCCAAACCATCCCGTCGATATGGACTCTTGGGAATGATCAGCCTGTTATCCCCGGGGTACCTTTTATCCGTTGAGCGATGCCACGTCCGTACGCCGGCACCGGATCACTATCTCCGACTTTCGTCCCTGCTCGACCCGTCAGTCTCACAGTCAAGCCCGCTTGTGCGATTACACTCAACACCCGATTGCCAACCGGGCTGAGCGGACCATTGAGCGCCTCCGTTACTCTTTAGGAGGCAACCGCCCCAGTTAAACTACCCGCCAGGCACTGTCCCTGACACGGATAACGTGTCGAGGTTAGACGCCAGATATGGAAAGAGCGGTATTTCACCTGTCGACTCCACGCAAGCTAGCGCCCACGCTTCACAGCCTCCCGCCTATGCTACACGATCCACACCTAACGACAATACCAAGGTATAGTAAAGGTCCCGGGGTCTTTTCGTCCTTCTGCGCTTAACGAGCATCTTTACTCGTACTGCAATTTCGCCGGGCTCCTGGCCGAGACAGTGGGGAAGTCGTTACGCCATTCGTGCAGGTCGGAACTTACCCGACAAGGAATTTCGCTACCTTAGGATGGTTATAGTTACCACCGCCGTTTACCGGGGCTTAAATTCACCGCTTCACCGAAGCTAACGGATCCTCTTAACCTTCCGGCACCGGGCAGGCGTCAGAGCGTATACAGCGGCTTACGCCTTCGCACGCTCCTGTGTTTTTGGTAAACAGTCGCTACCCCCTAGCTTGTGCCACCCCCAACAGCTCAACAGTGTAAAACCATATCACCATCAGGGGTCTCCCTTATGCCGAAGGCACGGGAGTAATTTGCCGAGTTCCTTGGCCAGGATTCGCCCGATCGCTTCGGTATACTCTACCAGACCACCAGTGTCGGTTTAGGGTACGAGCGGAATCACACCTCACGTTGAAGCTTTTCTTGGCAAGCAGGATCACCGGAATCAGCCTTACAGCCTACCCATCACGCCTCAGCTTTAACATCCCCCGGATTTACCTAGGAGACAGCCCACACGCTTAGCCACGGAAAACCACCTCCGCAGCCGGCTACCTACCCGCGTCACTCCCACGCTAACCTACTACCGATACAGTCCCAACACAAACCAGCCAACAACCCCGAAAGGCAATCAACCAGCAAATGAAGGTTAGTACTCTCAGATTCAGTTCGAACGGTGTAACACCGGTACGGGAATATCAACCCGTTCATCCATTCGACTACGCCTGTCGGCCTCGCCTTAGGACTCGACTCACCCGGGGACGACGAACGTGGCCCCGGAACCCTTAGTCATTCAGCGGACGGGATTCACACCCGTCTCTCGCTACTCATGTCTGCATTCTCACTCCTGTAAAGTCCACGACAAGTTCACACTGCCGCTTCACCCCATACAGGACGCTCTCCTACCCCGCATGAAACAAATCATGCAGCCGCGTCTTCGGTGGCGTGCTTAAGCCCCGCTACATTGTCGGCGCGGAACCACTAGACCAGTGAGCTGTTACGCACTCTTTCAAGGATGGCTGCTTCTGAGCCAACCTCCTGGCTGTCTATGCGACTCCACATCCTTTCCCACTTAGCACGCGCTTCGGGACCTTAGACGACGATCAGGGCTGTTTCCCTTTTGACGACGGAGCTTATCCCCCGCCGACTCACTGCCGTGATAAACCTAACAGGTATTCGGAGTTTGGCTGCTATTGGTACCCGGTATGGGCCCGCAAGCATCCAGTAGCTCTACCCCCTGTAAGCAATAACACGACGCTGCACCTAAATGCATTTCGGAGAGAACCAGCTATCACGGAATTTGATTGGCCTTTCACCCCTAACCCCAAGTCATCCCCCCAGTTTTCAACCTAGGTGGGTTCGGTCCTCCACACGGTCTTACCCGCGCTTCAACCTGCTCAGGGCTAGATCATCCCGCTTCGGGTCCAGGACATGCGACTCAAACGCCTTTTAAAACTCGCTTTCGCTACGGCTCCCCCACCCGGGTTAGCCTCGCCACATACCACTGACTCGCAGACTCATTTTTCGATAGGCACGCCGTCACCCCACAAAGAAGGCTCCGACGGATTGTAAGCGCACGGTTTCAGGAACTATTTCACTCCCCTCCCGGGGTGCTTTTCACCTTTCCCTCACGGTACTAGTACACTATCGGTCAGACAGGAATACTTAGGCTTACCCAACGGTCTGGGCAGATTCACGCGGGATTCCACGAGTCCCGCGCTACTTGGGAATAAACATAAAGAGACATCGCACGACAAGCTACGGGGCCATCACCCTCTACGGCTGGGAATTCAATCCCATTCACCTAGCACGACATTTTATCACTCTCCTCAACCCCGTCAGAGGCTGAACAGTCCATCCCACGACCCCGAATGCGCAACACCTGACGGCTATCACACGCACCCGGTTTAGCCTGATCCGCTTTCGCTCGCCACTACTCACGGAGTATCCTTTCCTGCAGGTACTGAGATGTTTCACTTCCCTGCGTACCCCCCACAAAACTGTGGTGACCACTCATAACAGTGGCCGGGTCTCCCCATTCGGAAATCCTCGGATCAAAGCCCACTCGGCAGCTCCCCGAGGCATATCGCAGCCCGTCACGTCCTTCATCGGTCCTGTCTACCAAGGCATCCACCATACGCCCTTACCAGTGACAAACACTAAAGTAAGAACCCATCAGCAAAATTCTCTAGACAAAAAATCATCACACTAAACGATCACAAAACGATCAAGCGACTCCAACAAAAGGAGCCGGTTGAAATTGATAAAAGCAAAAAAATCGAAACCAAAAAGTTTCGCATTTTACTCGCGTCCACTATCCAGTTCTCAAACCACCACAACACCACAAAACCCAAGCCAAACACTCAAAAAGCATCAACCTGAAATCCTGTGAGTCAAGGACCGCAACCCCAAACAAAGGGGGGTGGCAATCCGGGAACCCAAAAGCATGCCCAACAAACTCATCAAAAAAACGTCAACTATTGTTTTCCACACCAGTAACCACACTCAAACCGAGCGTGCACAAAAACTCCGTAGAAAGGAGGTGATCCAGCCGCACCTTCCGGTACGGCTACCTTGTTACGACTTAGTCCCAATCACGAGCCTCACCTTAGACGGCTCCATCCCAAAAGGGTTAGGCCACCGGCTTCGGGTGCTGCCCACTTTCATGACTTGACGGGCGGTGTGTACAAGGCCCGGGAACGCATTCACCGCGACGTTGCTGATTCGCGATTACTAGCGACTCCGCCTTCACGTAGTCGAGTTGCAGACTACGATCCGAACTGAGACCGGTTTTAAGGGATCCGCTCCATGTCACCATGTCGCATCCCGTTGTACCGGCCATTGTAGCATGCGTGAAGCCCTGGACGTAAGGGGCATGATGATCTGACGTCATCCCCACCTTCCTCCGAGTTAACCCCGGCGGTCCCCCGTGAGTTCCCGGCATAACCCGCTGGCAACACAGGGCGAGGGTTGCGCTCGTTGCGGGACTTAACCCAACATCTCACGACACGAGCTGACGACGACCATGCACCACCTGTGAACCTGCCCCGAAGGGAAACCACATCTCTGCAGTCGACAGGCACATGTCAAGCCCAGGTAAGGTTCTTCGCGTTGCATCGAATTAATCCGCATGCTCCGCCGCTTGTGCGGGCCCCCGTCAATTTCTTTGAGTTTTAGCCTTGCGGCCGTACTCCCCAGGCGGGACGCTTAACGCGTTAGCTCCGACACGGAACCCGTGGAATGGGCCCCACATCCAGCGTCCACCGTTTACGGCGTGGACTACCAGGGTATCTAATCCTGTTCGCTCCCCACGCTTTCGCTTCTCAGCGTCAGTAACAGCCCAGAGACCTGCCTTCGCCATTGGTGTTCTTCCCGATATCTACACATTCCACCGTTACACCGGGAATTCCAGTCTCCCCTACTGCACTCTAGCCCGCCCGTACCCGGCGCAGACCCACCGTTAAGCGATGGGCTTTCACACCAGACGCGACGAACCGCCTACAAGCTCTTTACGCCCAATAATTCCGGATAACGCTTGCGCCCTACGTATTACCGCGGCTGCTGGCACGTAGTTAGCCGGCGCTTATTCGAAAGGTACACTCACCCGAAAGCTTGCTCCCAATCAAAAGCGGTTTACAACCCGAAGGCCTTCATCCCGCACGCGGCGTCGCTGCGTCAGGGTTTCCCCCATTGCGCAATATTCCCCACTGCTGCCTCCCGTAGGAGTCTGGGCCGTATCTCAGTCCCAATGTGGCCGTCCGCCCTCTCAGGCCGGCTACCCGTCGAAGCCTAGGTGGGCCATTACCCCGCCTACAAGCTGATAGGACGCGACCCCATCCCATGCCACTAAACACTTTCCCAACAAGACATGCGTCAAGTTGGAGCATCCAGCATTACCACCCGTTTCCAAGAGCTATTCTGGAGCATGGGGCAGGTTGGTCACGCATTACTCACCCGTTCGCCACTCTCACCAACCAGCAAGCTGGTCAGATCCCGTTCGACTTGCATGTGTTAAGCACGCCGCCAGCGTTCATCCTGAGCCAGAATCGAACCCTCCACGAAAAACTTCAATGAAGAGCCAACAAAAGGCTCCAATATTAAAAAGAAAAAGACGAGACATTCTTTAAGGAAAGAACATCCCAACAAAAACCTCACCACCATTTAACCATCTCTCAGGCACCCTGCAATCTGCAAGGCAGGCAATGAACTGGCAATAATTAACTAATAAGTAGTACAGACACGCTCTTGAGTTCTCAAACCACCACCACACCAGCCGGCCCATCAACCTCAACCGAGGAGAACCAGCCGCGCTGAGCAGCAAGAGATAAACTTACACCAACCCACGCTAAAACGCAAACCCACCAAAAACAAACACCCCAAAACCATTGAAAACAAGCCAAAACACCGGCGTGTCGAAAACCACGAAAAAACACCAAAAAAGCATGCTATCTGATATTGAATCTATAAAAACTTTTTAAAAAATAATAGATTTCTTAAAAAATACACAAAATAGGATAAAAATACGCAAAAAATCAATAACGCTCACGCATCAACACTCATATTAAAGATTTCTGCCAGACCTGCAATATCTGGCTCACCATATTTCGCAACCAATTGCATCCAACGATTAGCGTTGTCTTCACCAAATCGCGCAGCCTTGCGACGATAAGAATCGACTGTCAAAAAACGAGGAGGTATCGATTTGCTGTTATATTTATCCGCAACCATAACAATTTCTTGCTCAACTGTTTGCGGAATATAGTCTTCAGCAGGAAGAGACAAATTTTGCGCAATAACTTGCTCTCGAGTTAAGCCAACTCCAGTATGATTGCGCGCAAATTGCGCAGCATCCTCACTAAAACCATTATCAATTAAATATTTATATCCACGCAAACCATGCAAAATATAATTCGGTCCATCAAAGCGTAATATGCCACCAGCGTTGCTACTGCCATCACTTTCAAGCACAAAATACGTGCCAATATCGTGCAACAATCCACCTATTAAAGCTGCGTATTCATCAATATACTGTTTTGGAGCTAAGCCACCACTAAGCGCAGGTAATATTGCATAACTATCTCCGACAAGCTCCTGAAGGCAATTTTTTGCTATTTCAGCACGCTTACGCAAAGTTTCACTCATTTGAGCAGCACGATTTTCAGCGGACAAAAGCATATTGCAATGATGAGCAATTTGCCAAGCAATTGTTGAGATTACAACACAATGACCGTGAATAAGCTCATAAGCAGCAGAAGATGGTGCAGTTGCACTATGCAATTTCTCTACTTCACCAAAATCAGGTAAATCAGCGAGTTTTATCGAGTTGCAATTAAGTATACTTTCTGCACCATTTTCCATTTTAAGGCTCTTCCTTAAGATTCTTACTTAAGATTATTTTTTGCACTCTTTTCAGTTGCTGCACTCTTTTCAGATTTCACACTATTCGCATCATTGGCACGAGCAGCATCCTCCACAGCCTGCACAACAGCATGCGTTACATTCGCTGCATCGATATTTGCTCCATCTTTATTAGGCTTCTTCACGCTAACTTTTTTTGTCTCTTTAATTGGAACTGGGCTAATTTTCCCAGTATTGGCAAGTTTTTCGTTAGCAAACATCACATTAGCAGCAGCAATATCTCGTGCGTTCATAACAGCAGTCTGCTCAGCATCAGTAGGTCTGATATCTTTCACAACGTGAATATTAGTTTCAAGCGCTGAGGCACCTTGCAAAGATTGAACTGCTCGCTGAGAACAGTCTTCACGCTTCAAACGCGGAGGTCTGCGAGTAGAAATAAACAACGGCTGCACTTCAACAACCGGATTGTAAGGAGCCAAACCAAACCATTTAACAGGCGTACCAGCAACATGTCTAATTGCATATTTCATCTTTAAAGATAACGCTCCACGCACAGAAATATTAGATTCCGGCATCAACGCTTTGTGCAACAGAACATATCGAATTGGTCCAATATCTGGATCTGCATCAACCTTCGGATACACGGATTTTTGCTGAGGAAGTTCGCCCGTGTGCGACAAGTCATGCATAATTTGGTGAAGATACGCTGGTATAGAAGGCGACACTTTAAATCCGAGTTTAATTTTTACGCGGAATAAGTAGTCCGTACCGAAATTCTCTACACAATACTCACGAGTAAACGGAGCGTCATCTGTTTCTACAGAAACAGCCCACCAAGCTCTAGCACGCTTCGGATGGTCGGCAAAAATAGAGAAGAAGATTCCAGTATCGAGACGCTTCATTTCACAATCGGAAGTCAAATACACAATATTGTCAGCGAAATACGGAATACGGAAATCTCCGTGCAACTTATCTAGCACAGGTAGGAAATCTTTCGGTTTCATGTGCAAACGTTGCGAACGCTCAATTTTAGTTCCATCTTTCCAAGTGACCATAATGATCAAAATTGAAACACCGAGCAGCATAGTAAACCAGCCACCGTGCATGAATTTCGCCATGGAAGCCACAAAGAACATCATCTCAATCATGAGGAATACGATTGCAAATATGAAGGCACCAAATCGCTTCTTCTGATACCACATGTGCACTGTAAGCAAAATAGTCGTAGCAAGCATAGTTAGAGTTAAAGCTAAACCGTATGCGCCAGAGATATGTTCAGAATCGCGGAATACTGCAAGAACCGTAATAGTGGCAACACACAGCACAACATTCACAACTGGAATATACAGCTGTCCACGAGTTCTAGCAGGATATCGCACTTGCAAATGTGGCATCCAATTTAGGCTTGTTGCCTCAGAAACCATTGTGTATGCGCCTGTAATCAGCGCTTGAGAAGCAATAATGCCAGCAGTAACCGAAAGAATAACGGCAACATATCGCACATTCGGTTCAAGCATTTGGAAGAACGGGTTCAAACCTTCTATTGACCATAATGCTTTATCGTTTTGATTTTTCAACATCCAAGCGCCTTGCCCAAAGTAATTCAGCAGCAAAGCAATTTTAATAAACGGCCAGGTTGCGTACACATTGCCTCTACCAACATGACCCATATCAGAATATAACGCTTCAGCACCGGTAGTAGAAAGGAAGATCACACCCATAACCGCTAATCCCTGCACATTATGCGTGCTAAACAGGAATTTTATGCCATAAATCGGGTTAAGTGCTTCAAAAATAGTCCAATCTTGGCCAATGTTCATGACACCAACCAGCGCAAGGAAAGCAAACCAAAGCATCACAACAATGCCAAATACTTTGCCAATTCGCTCGGTTCCGCGTTGCTGTACAGAGAAAAGTATGACGATTATAATAACCGTAATCATCATCGACAAATTCTCATTTTCTAAGAATATTGGCTTAAACACTGCAATAGTGCGCAAACCTTCAACTGCTGAAGAGATGGAAACTGCAGGAGTCAGCACAGAATCTGCCAAAAACGCGGCTCCACCAATCATTGCCGGTATTGCAAGCCACGCGCCTTTTTTACGTAGAAGCGAATATAAAGCAAAAATGCCGCCTTCGCCTTTGTTGTCTGTTCTCATTGCAACAAATACGTATTTTACGGTTGTAATTAATGTGATTGACCAGAACAGTAGCGAAAGCATTCCGTAGATAGTCGCGCGATTTATGTTTTGTAAGCCGCCTTGACCTGCTAAAAATGTTTGCGCAGTATAAAGCGGAGAAGTACCAATATCGCCATAAACAACGCCAAGAGCAACAATTGCCATTCCCAATGTAAAACGATCGGAACTGGTTTGCAATTTTGCCCACCATCTACCTAACGGACCTCGTACTGCACTAGCAACAAGCTTTTCTGCTTCTTTTACCTCTTGCGCTTGCTGCTGAGCTATTACTTTGCGCTCTTCGCGTGTTGTCGTTTTTTTTGACACCTGAGGAGCCTTAGTAAACGAGGCAGCTCGCAATATAGCATCCTTAGTACCTTTTAAGGATTTAGTGCTTTTCTCGGAATCTTTCGCGCCGTTGCGAGGATCCTTTGTACTATCGTTTGATGGTACAGCAGTGCGTGACTTAGTCATGCTTAATTGTTCCTCCATATATGAGGTTTCTTCTTGATGCCAACAAGAAGTCGCATAAACCTCACACCTCACAGTTTTATTTCCGTACTTGGATATTGTATACAACAATAGTGCATCGCGCAAAAAATATTAAAAAATCCTTGAAAATTAAGGATTTTATATTCCTAAAATTCGTAAATTTTTCGCGTATTTTCGCGTGTAACTTTCGCTGCTTGCAATAACGATATATTTAGAACTTCAGAAAGTGTTTCTACCGTATAAGGAACCATATAAGGCGCGTTTGGTCGTCCACGATACGGCATTGGCGTTAAATAAGGCGCATCCGTTTCAACAGTTATATGATCTTTGCCAATAATTCGCGCAGATTTTCGTAATTCATCATTGCCTTTGTAACTTATCGTTCCAGAAAAACTTGCGTACCAGCCGTGCTCTTTCAATATTTCTGCTAAATCCACACCACCAGCATAGCTGTGAAATACTGTTCGCTCAGGAGCACCATCTTTTAGCAAGACTTTTACTACGTCTTCGTGAGCGTCACGATCGTGAATTTGCAAAGGCAAGTTTAATTCTTTTGCGAGCGCAATGTGGTCGCGGAAAGCCTCTATTTGTGCTTCTCGCGCAGGCTCTCCCGTACGAAAGTAGTCTAAGCCAGTTTCGCCTATTGCCACTACTTCTTTTGGATGAGCAATTACTAGCGAGCGCAAATGTTGCATAGCTTCGTCAAATGGAATATCGTGATACGGCTTGTAAACTATTGGCAATCCGTCAGGACCTTTAGCTCCTTTGTGACCGTGTAATACTGCTTCGTTTGGGTGTATTGCTATTGCTGCGCGAACTGAATTTTCATGCGTTTGAGCAAACTTAATCGTCGGCTCCCAATCTGGATATTCACATCCGACTTCTAGCATGTGCGAAACGCCTGATGATTTTGCTTGAGCAACTAAGTCGTCTGCAGTAGGTTCCGCTATTACATCGCGGCCTTTTTCTGCTAATTCTTGATTTAGATTATGCGCAAAATCCACAACGCTAAGCATGTGCGTATGATCGTCTGCAATTGTTATTCCTTCTTGTAGCAGATTTTCCCATACTGCAGATTGCGTTGCTAAAGCCGGCGCCCAATTATGTTCGCGATGATGTTTACTCATATTTTTAAGTCTACTCGCAAACTCAACTGTCAATTTTTATTGAATGATAAGTATTTATAAAACTGCTTTGCGAATTGCATCATATTGCGATTTTACAAGACGATAATACGCTCCTCTTGCCTCCATAAGCTCGTTATGAGTGCCTTTTTCAACAATTTCTCCATGATCGATTACACAAATCAAATCCGCATTCTCAATCGTCGAAAGCCTATGCGCTATTACAAAAGATGTGCGATTTTTAAGTAATTGAGCTAATCCTGCTTGTAATGCTTCTTCTGTACGAGTATCAATATTACTTGTTGCCTCATCTAGAATAAGAATTCGCGGATTCGCAAGCAATACTCGCGCAAACGATATAAGCTGACGCTGACCTGCAGAAAGAGTGGCTCCGCGCTCTTCAATTTCAGTATCGTATCCGTTCGGTAATCCTTCAATAAATTCGTGAGCATGAACTGCACGCGCTGCAATCTCAATTTCTTCATCAGTGGCATCGAGCTTTCCATAACGGATGTTCTCGCGTACGGTTCCACTGAAAATAAAACTATCTTGCAACATTACGCCCATTTGTTTTCTAAGAGATGCGAGCGTTACTGAACGTACATCGTACCCGTCTATAGTAATCGAGCCTTCTGAAACGTCGTAGAATCTAGAAAGAAGACTTACGAGAGTTGTTTTTCCTGCACCAGTAGGTCCCACAAGAGCTACAGTAGTGCCAGGATTAACATGCAAATCAACCAAGTTTAATATTGGCCTTCCATCTTCTTCGTAACGGAAAACAACGTCGTTTACGTCTACTTTTCCTTCGATTTGAGGCAATTGAATAGCATCTGGCTTATCTACGATATTTGGCTTAATTCGTAGAGTTTCAAAAATTCGTTCCAAATAAACTGAGCACGTTACAAGTTGCGTATAGAAGTTTCCAATATTTACTACTGGATCCCAGAAAGTAGTCGAATACCAAACAAATGCTATAAGTGTTCCCGTGCTCACGTTCATTGCACCTAAGTTTGCTATGCCAGAGTAATACAAAAGCGCTATTGCTGCAGTCTCAATAATTGAAGCACCAGGCCAAAGTAACATTTGCACTCTAACGTTTCGCATCCAAGCACTTCTTACTTCTGCTTGTTGCTCTTGGAAAGTAGCGTATGCTGTAGCTTCTCGCGCAAAAGTTTGCGTTGTTTTTACTCCTGCGATTGATTCGTGCAAATACGCATTTAAATTACTTTGTTTATTTGATAATTTTTTAGACGCTTTTCTTTGCAAAATTTGTAAAGTTCGCGTCCAAATTATAAATATTGGGAATAGCGCTAAGCTCCACAAAGCCATTCGCCAATCTATAACAAACATTGTTATTAATGTAATAATAAGCACAAAAACGTCGGAAAATACGTTAATTAAACCAGACGAAAGCGTGTCAGAAAGCGTATTGATGTAGTTTACGATGCGAATCAGAATTTTCCCATGCGGACGCGAATCAAAATAATCAAAAGATAATGATTGAACATGCGTAAAAATATCGCGTCGCATGTCTTTGATTATCATCTGGCCGATGCGCGTAATTGCTAAAGTTCTGTACGCTAAACCAAGCTCATACAATATAATGAGCAGTGCGAATACGGCAATAATTGTATATAAATAATTGACGTTTTTCTGAGACAATACAACGTCGATTAGCGTTTTCGTAATCATTGGCATCGCTGTCATAATTATGCTGCCGCTAATAACTACCATAATTACGAATAGAAGTTTAGTAGCATACGGCTTCATATATTTTCTAACGCGCATAAGTTCGTGCACGTTTATGTGTTCTTCTTGACCTTCGTCTTCACGATAAGTATTACGTTGTGCCATTTCTACTCCCCCTTCGTTTCGAATCCTGCAGACCTGCCAGTTTTAAAGCCAAGTTGCTTTCTATAGATCTCCCAATACCTCCCGTGCGCTGCAACAAGCTGAGCATGCGTGCCGCGTTCAATAATTTTCCCGTGATCTAGCACAACAATCATGTCTGCATCTTTAACGGATGAGATTCTGTGCGCAATAGTGATTATTGTGCGCGTGCCATCAAGCTTTTTCAGCTCCTGCTGAATATGCTCTTCCGTTTCCATATCTACAGCAGAAGTTGTATCGTCCATAATCAAGATTGCAGGATTATTTGCCAACGCTCTAGCTAAGCTCAAACGCTGCTTTTGCCCACCAGAAAGACCTACCCCACGCTCGCCTACTACTGTTTCATAGCCTTCTGGCATATCCATAATAAAATCGTCTGCTGCAGCAATTGTTGCCATCGTGCGAATGGTATTATCTAATTCCTTACAATTTTCTTTAGTTTGAGGTAATCCAAAACTAATATTTCCTGCAATAGTGTCCGAAAATAGGAATGTTTCCTGCGCAACTATGCTAACTTGGTTACGAACAGTTTCTAACGGCCATTCGCGCACGTCTTTTCCGTCAATTAAAACACGACCACGCGTAGGATCATAGAATCTTGCTATAAGACTTACGAGAGTTGATTTGCCGGAACCAGTTTCACCAAGAATACCCAGTTTGCTTCCAGCAGGAACGTCTAAATCAATATCTTTTAAGATTGGAGAGTCTTGATCGTCTGGGAATGAAAAATCAACATGCTCAAAAGTAATTTTACCTCTAATTTTAACGGTTTCGTCCGCTTCTTTTGGATGTCTAATATGCGATTCTTGCGTAAGAAGTTTGCGAATATTCACGCATCCTGCGTTAAAACGCTGCCAATCATTAATAAGCCAGCCCACCATTCGTACAGGCATGTGTAGCATCCAAAGGAAGCTATTAAAAGTGACGAATGCACCTAAAGTCATGTTGCCATTCAAAACAAGCCATCCGCCGAAACCAACTGTTATAAGCTCAAGCACAAAACCCATGCCATCGAGCCAAGGCATGTATTTTTGAGTATTTTTTGCAAGCGTAATATTGCAATTAAAGTAGTCTTCGTTGCACTTATCGAATTTCTTAGTTTCGTAATCCTCACGCACGAAAGCTTTTACTACGCGATTCCCCTCGATATTTTCTTCCACCATTGAATTCATGCGCGCAAAGGATTCACGAATTGCAAGGAATTTCGGTCTAGCTTTTTTGCCCATAATTTTTGCGAGCAGAAACAAAAATGGCGTAATTGACATAAGTGCTAAAGCGAGCTTCCACTGAATTGAAAACATTATAACCAGCGCTAACACGAACATTACTACACAATCTAACGCCATATACGAAACCCAACTTAAAATATGACGAATCGCGTCAGTATCCGATGTCATACGACTCATAATGTCGCCTGTGCGCGTGTGATTAAAGTACGTAAAATCGAGAGAATGAAGCTTTTCGTACTCGTCGCTCACCAGGCGATACACGGCATTTTGACCAAACTTTTCCATTAAAAGCTGGTAAATATACCTTGAGCCAACGCGAACAATCATCATTGCTACCATCAAAACGCATACGCTTATAAGCAAATTATGCTGTTTGCCAATAATGATTTTGTCTACAATAAAGCCCGAAAGCAACGGCATTGTCATTGCCATCGTGTCATTGATAATAAATAGAAAAATAGCAAGCCAAACTTTCCACATGTCCGGCTTACAGTATTGCAATACCCAGCGCACGTTACTCGCATCTTTGCGTTTATTCGGATTGACGTACATGCGCCAGCTTCTCCTTTGTTTCCGATTTTGCTTTTTGAGACTTAATTTTAAATTTATACTATTTTCTCACATTAGCATACACAAAAAGATGTGGCGTGTAGCCAAAAGACTACACGCCACATGCTATAAGTTAAGCAATCAGCTTAGTAAACTTGCGCGAATTATCGCTACAAATTTACTTACTTCTGCCAGCCCATATCCTCTGGGTAGGTGCTTGCGTAACCAGCAGGGCCGTTGTTAGCAAAGCCCTTCTTGAACACCTGGTAAATAGGAGGAGCAGAAACTGGAAGAGTTCCGTAGAGTGCGAGAGCTGCAGACTCTGCCTTGTTTGCATAATCAGTCTGTTCCTTGTAATCGTAGGTCTTGCCAATCTTGTTGAGCATAGCATCAATCTTCTTATTGCCAACGAGACCGAGGTTGGAATCGCTATCAGACTTGTAAACCTGGCTTGCTGCAGACAAGAAGCTCAATGGAGATGTGGACTGCCATGCCAATGGAAGCACCTGGTACTCGTGCGAAGCAACAACCTCGGAGAACTTAGCAACAGCATGGTTCACAGTCTTGCACTTAATTCCAGCCTTCTTCATCATGGCCTGGAATGCGTTAGCAAGAGCTGCCTGAGTAGAATCATCGCCGAAGAAGGTGAAGGAAATCTCAAGAGTCTTGCCATTCTTGGCGTAGTAGCCATCCTTGCCCATCTTGTAACCAGCAGCTTCAAGGGTCTTCTTAGCGTTTTCGGTGTTGTACTTGCCGTCAGCAGGAAGATTGTTCTTGTAGCCAGCCTGGAACATGGAGAGAAGCTCAGAACCTGGCTGCTCGCTCTTCCAGTTCATGCCCTGGAACTGAATCTTGTTGTAGGTAGCAACGTCGAATGCCTGAACAACAGCCTTACGAACTGCAAGCTCGTTAAGTGGCTTGGACTTAGCGTTGAAGTTAAGCACGCGAACCTTGGTGCTGTAGCCGTAACGCAGCTGAGCACCCTTAACGCTACGAGCAGACTTGATTGCGTCCTTAGAAGAAATGGTATCGGTTACAGCATCGATTTCACCGTTCTGGAAAGCGTTCAAAGCTGCAGTATCTTCCATACGCTTTACAACAACCTTATCGAGCTTTGCCTTCTTACCCCACCACTTTGGATTGCGGGTGAAAACAACCTGATTTTCGGTTGCGGATTCAATCTGGAATGGACCTGCACCCCACTCGTTGTGAGGATTGTTTACCCAACCCTGGTTGAAGGTCTTAACGTCACCGGCCTTTGGATGAACCAGTGGAGCGAAAAGCATTTCCCATGTTGCGCATGGCTTCTCATAAGTCACTATAACCTGCTTTGGAGTGGAACCTTGTTCAACACTCTTGATGCAGTCATAGCCTTCAGTACTTGGGACGGAGTAATCCTTGTTCTTTCCGTTCAAAGCCTGCCAAGTAGCCTTAAATGCGGTGTAATCAATATCAGTGCCGTCATTCCACTTGGCCTTTGGGTTCAAGTTGTACTGAACAACGAGTGGCTTATCGCTAACCTTCTTGACGGAAGTGATGTAGTCAGGGTTGTACTTAAGCTTTTCACCCTTAACGGTGTCATAAGCCATAAGATTTGGCTGGTAGAAGCCCCACAAAGTATTCATGTAACCAGAGTTACCATCGTTGGAAGCGTAGTTCCAGTTTGGACCGAGAACAGGAAGAGCAACGGTGTAAGTGCCGCCGTCCTTAACGTTGTCACGTGACTGTGGATTATCGTAACGCTTGTTGACATCTGGCATTGGAAGTTCGCCAGTGTAAGAAGTGTCAACACCAGCAGCTGGCTCTTCAGTCATACCTGCTTTACCAGCATTGTTAGTAGCACCGCCGCAAGCGCCGAGCAGCATTGCAACAGAAAGTGCAGCTGCG
Organism: Gardnerella sp. c10Ua_244; assembly: GCF_055818055.1. Classification (NCBI taxonomy): domain Bacteria; kingdom Bacillati; phylum Actinomycetota; class Actinomycetes; order Bifidobacteriales; family Bifidobacteriaceae; genus Gardnerella; species Gardnerella sp. c10Ua_244. The sequence goes on along the minus strand of NZ_JARFVS010000001.1, from coordinate 653,990 downwards.
GCAAATACAGTCAGTTTACCTGCATTTGTATTTTTCATGATTCCTCTCATTCCCCGGATGATGTCCGTCTTCCGGTATGTTGTATGAGTATATACAACTCTATGACATTCGACAAATCGTTTTCACAAAATATTGATTTTTTTCTTTTCAACTTTATGAAAATTAGGCAAAAAAGAATAATTTATTATCTATAATGAGCAAAACAGAAAATTTTTTAGTTTATTTTGGCTAAAAAACAAAATATATTACGTTTTTTAAATTTATGTTACACAATAAAAAATCGCGCATGTTGTAATAAACATGCGCGACTAAGTAATTTATTCAGATTGATGAAGATTAACTAAAATCAACAAGTCATGAATTACCTAACATCGTCAAAATTATCTTCTTCAGAAAGAATAATACGCTTACGGTTCTTCTCAATTGTAGGATCCGGAATTGGCACAGCGCTAATCAAAGCCTGAGTGTAAGGGTGCTTTGGATTATCAAACACCTCATCCGTTTCACCAGATTCAACAATTCGACCGTGATACATAACAGCAATACGGCTAGAAATGTGACGAACCACAGCCATGTTGTGAGCCACGAACAAGTAAGCAACACCCAACTTGTCTTGCAAATCTTCAAGCAAGTTAATAATTCCAGCCTGAATAGAAACATCCAAAGCCGAAACTGGCTCATCAAGAAGCAAAAGCTTAGGATTCACAGCCAAAGCGCGAGCAATAGCGATACGCTGACGCTGACCGCCGGAGAACTGCGTTGGGAAGCGATCAACTTGATCAGGATTCAACTCAACCAATTGCATAAGCTCAGCAATACGCTGGCGAATTTCTTCCTTCGACTTCTTTTGCACGAGCAAAGGCTCGGCCAAAATATCGTAAACAAGCATACGAGGATCAAGCGAGCTCATTGGGTCCTGGAACACGTACTGAATCTTAGAACGAAGTTCGCGACGCTGCTCACGAGTCAACTTATCGTTCAACTCAGTACCAAAAACTGTAATAGAACCAGACTCAGGCTTCTTCAAGCCCATAATCTCCATCAAAGTCGTGGACTTACCAGAACCAGACTCGCCAACCAAAGCCACAGTTTCGCCTTCACGAACCTCAATACTCACACCATCAACCGCGCGAACTTCGCCAACCTTGCGTCGCAAGAAGCCACCGCTAGTAATTGGGAATGTTTTAACCAAGTTCTTAACATCCAAAACAACTTTTCGTTGTTCACGAGGAATGCCTTCAAACATTGGCTTAATTGGCTTTTCGGTTTCCGCATGAAGCAACGAGCGAACAGTTTCGCTTTCAGCTTCAAGACCCATCATTGTGCTGTCGTCGCCGCTTTCTTCTTCAGCCATAAGCATATCCATAGTCGGCTTAGAAATTGGAGTCAAACGACGAGTGCGCTTTTGATCAACGCGAGGAACAGCACCCAACAAGCCAATAGTGTACGGCTGAGTTGGGTGAGCAAAAATCTCTTCAACGCTATTATGCTCAACCAAATGACCCGCATACATAACAATAACTTCGTCTGCAACGCCAGCAATTACGCCCAAATCGTGAGTAATAAAAATCATTGCAGCGCCGGTTTCGCGCTGAGCTTTCTTCAAAACTTCCAAAACCTGAGCCTGAATAGTCACATCCAAAGCGGTAGTAGGCTCGTCGGCAATAATAATGTCAGGATTATTGGCAATAGCCATAGCAATCATCACGCGCTGGCGCATACCACCAGAAAACTCGTGAGGGAAAGCCTTCAAACGCTCAGCCGGCTTAGTAATACCAACCAAATCAAGCAATTCAATAGAACGCTCGCGAATCTGCTCTTCAGTCATGTCAGGATTATGAATAACCAAAGCTTCCTTAAGCTGATCACCAATAGAGAAAACTGGAGTTAAAGCAGAAAGAGGATCCTGGAACACCATAGCAATATTCTTGCCACGAATCTTACTCATTTCTGCATCAGACTTAGTTAAAAGCTCCTCGCCCTTATACTTTACAGAGCCTTTAACGCTAGCGTTTTTATCCAGCAAGCCCATAACAGCCAAGGACGTAACCGACTTACCAGAACCAGATTCGCCAACGATACCAATAGTCTTTCCGCGGTACAAATCAAAATTCATTCCGCGCACAGCATGCACAGTACCAGCTTCAGAAGCGAAGCTAATTTGCAAGTCGCGTACTGAAAGCAACGGTTCGTTGTTTTGATCTTCCATCGTGGTTTCTTCCTTAATAGCGTTATTTGCAATATCAGTCATGTTTATCACTCCAAACGCTCGTTAGTCGGCCTTACCAACAGACCTAGAATATGGATCAATGGCATCACGCAAACCGTCACCAATAAGCTGCACGGAGAAGGTTAGCAAAACAAGCACTGCAGACGGCACCAAAAGCACCCACGGAGAAGTCTGCACAACGCTTTGGCCAGCATTAAGCAAAGTACCAAGAGAAGTATCCGGAGCCTTAATACCAAGGCCCAAGAAGCTCAAAGCAGTTTCGCCGTTAATCGCACCAATAACACCAAGAACCGTGTTAATAATCAATACAGAACCCAAGTTTGGAACCAAGTGGCGCACAATAATGCGGAACGAAGAAACGCCCTCGAACTTAGCTGCACGAACATACTCACGTTCGCGCAAGCTCAAAGTCAACGTACGAAGAGTACGAGCGTAACCAATCCAACCAAAAGCTGTTAAGCCAAATGCCAACCACAGCCAATCGCTACCACCACTAGAAGCACTAATGATTAAAGCAATCAGCAGGAAGGAAGGAACAATCAGCAGCATGTCCAAAAGCCACATACCAACCTGCTCAAACCATCCTTCGAAGTAAGAAATAGCAGTACCAACCAAAGCAGCAATAACTGTAATGGTAATAGAGCTAACAATACCAATGGAAAGTGAACGACCAAGTCCGCGCACAACCATTGCGTACATGTCTGAACCGCCTGGCGTAGTTCCCAGCCAATGCTCTGCAGAAGGAGGAGTTGCTAGAGAAGAAAAGTCTGGTTCGTCGTAGCTCCACTTTGAAATCTTTGAGCCAAACAAAGCAAAAAGAATCAAAATTACGAACATAACCAAGCCCACAACTGCAGACGGGCGACGGAAGAATCGACGCGTATAAAGCGTCATCTTACCAGTGCGCTTAAAGTTGCCCCAGGCACCAGCAGTAGCTTTTCTATCTGCAGCAGATTCTTGAGGTTTTGAAGATACATCTTTTTTATTCATATCAAATTCACCTACACTGTTCTGCTAGTTCAAACGAATACGTGGGTCGAGCCAAGCAGAGAAGATATCTGCAAGCAGAGCACCAACTAAGGTACATACAGCACCAAACGCTGCAATAGCAACAGAACCGTTAATATCGTTCTGCATAATGGTCTGAACGAAGTAGCTACCAAGACCGTTAATAGCAAACACGGTTTCAGTAATCACAGCACCCGTAAACACGCCTGCAATAGAGAAGGCGACGTCAACAGCTGTTGGAATCAAAGAAGTACGCAAAGCGTGGCGGCGAATAGCCAAATTCAAAGGTAAGCCCTTAGCGCGAGCCGTACGAACGTAATCAGCATTCATAGTATCGAGAAGATACGTGCGCTGCGTTAAATGATACCCAACCATGCCAGGAATTGTCATAACAATCGTCGGCAAAATCAAATGCTGAAGGAAGTCAAGAAGGAACATGAACGGGTCAGAACCCTGGTAAGAGTGCAAACCAGTAACGTAGAAAAGTCGCACGCCTGTTGCGTGGTTAATGCTAATAGCAGCAAGCACAACCATCAAACCCAAAACTGCTGCAGGAACAACCAACAGGAAGGTTGCGGTGGAATTAAGAACTCTATCTTGCCACTTGTACTGACGGATAGCAGTGTAAACACCAACGCTAACACCGAGAACAATGCCAAGAATTGTAGCGCCAGTAACCAGCTGAACAGATGCGCCAATACGAGACATAATTGCCGGGCCAACTGGAGCCTGATCTGGGCTCAATCCCCAATCCCACTTAGTAAAAATGTTGTAAATCCAACGGCAATAACGAGTAAACACTGGAGTCTGGTCGTTAATATTTGCCAAATCCAAAGAACGGTTGATTGATGCAATAGGTGGATGCGGATGCCTAGACATGTAGTTCGAACGCGGTCTCATAAAAGCACTTGTCAAGAAATACGTCATGGATACGGCAACAAACAACATCACCACATAATTCAGGCATCGTTTAACGATGTATCGTATCATTGTGACTCTTTTCTACGACTAGCCATTTTTTACCTCCATTCGGCATCCATAAATCTTGTGATTTACAGTATTGCCGATCTAACACTCGACCTTGAAAAGGGCGTGTTTGAATCAACCCTTGTCAATCCGGGACACATAATTAGTATATTTTTAGCCAAGCTATGTACAAAGAGACAAACAGAAAATATTTTTGCACAACACTTTTCTCAATACCCAAGGGAAAAATTTCGTATATATAAGTTACATTATACATATCTAAACATGCAAAAAAACGCAAAATATCAGTGATTTCTAGCTATATTTTTACACAAAGACATGTATTTTAAAATCAAAAAAGTATTTTTATACATACAAAATACGTTTTATAAGCAAATATAATAAATTCAAAATTTAATTACAAAAACTGAATATTTACCGAAAAAATTGTAGTTTTACTAAAATAATTAATAGTATTCAAGCAAATGCCGAAAATAGGCATAGACAAGAAACACACGCGAGACATTGAGCAGTATACAATATTTTTTATTCGTACTTTCAACTCTAAAAGGAGAATGAATAAGCTCATGGCTGAAAACGTCAAAGCCGTAACTCTGGAACATGTAAAAAATTATTCCAAACATTTTAACGAACAGCGCGCAAATCTTCTCGCCGCGAATGCAGCAGTAACAAATGGTGTGCTTAAAGCCGCAACAAGCTACCAAGGCAAGCGTGCTCTTCCTCGCGAATTCTCAATAGAATTAAAACAAGGCAGCATTACCAATCAGAAGCGCTCCGGACGCTGCTGGATGTTCGCCTCACTTAATACTTTGCGATACGAAGTAATGCATAAGTGGAATTTAGACGACTTTGAGTTTTCAGAAAGCTACCTATTCTTCTGGGACAAGATTGAAAAAGCAAACGCTTATTTGGAAAATGTGCTTTCAACACTTGATGAAGATGTTAATAGCCGACTTTTTGAGAGCATTAACTATGGTCCAATCGATGACGGCGGCTGGTGGCAAATGTTCGTCAACTTGGTAAACAAGTACGGACTTGTGCCAAAGAGTGCATATCCAGATTCACAGAACTCAGTCGACTCTGATGCATTCGTACAATACATCAATACCAAGTTGCGCGAGTTTGCATACGAATTGCGTGAAGCTCATAAGAACGGAACTTCTTTGGAAGAATTGCGCGAAATGAAAGTTCGCGATTTGGAAACCGTTTATCGTATGACAACTATTGCCCTGGGTGAACCACCTGCACAGTTTGACTTCTTCGCACGAACTAAAGATGACGATGACGATAAGAAGGACGGCGAAAAAGACGAAACCAAGAAAGATGGCGAGAAAACCGGCAAAGCTGACAAGCCAAAAACCGGCAAAGATGAGCGTCCAATGATTTGTGAATACGGAATTACTCCACTTGAGTTCGCAAAGAAGTACGTTCCAGTTGACGTAAACGACTTCGTAACAATATGCAACGCACCTATGGAACGCACACCATTCAACAAGCTCTACCAATTTAAGTACAGCACCAACGTAGCTGAAACAAAGGAAATGGAATTTGTTAATGTGCCTCTCGATGTATTCAAAAAAGCAGCTGTAGACCAATTAAAAGATGGTCATCCAATCTGGTTTGCATGCGATTGCACGCAGTTCTCCTTGCGTGACAGTGGATTCTTCGATCCTGCAGTTGTGCGCGTAGATGAATTGTTTGACGTGAAGTTTACATTCGATAAAGCTCACGGCTTGGAATATATGGATTGCCCAGGAAATCACGCAATGACATTCACTGGCGTGAATCTTAACAAAGATGGCGAGCCAGATCGCTGGAAGATCGAGAACAGCTGGGGCAAGGATGCTGGCGAAGATGGCTATTATGTTGGCTCAGCAGAGTGGTTCGATCGTTATGTGAACGAAATAATCATCAACAAAAAGTACCTTGACAAAGAAACTTTAGCTGTATTGGATCAAGAACCAGTAATGCTTGAACCGTGGGCGCCACTTTCGAAGCGTTGCCGTTAAATCGTTACCATTAAAATTAAGTTTGGTAACTATGTGAGCGCAGATTGTTTTTGCAGTCTGCGCTTTTATTGTTGTTTTACTTTTTTCACAAATTAAAAAGAAGCCCGGCGGGAAGAGAAACCCGCCGGGGCAGAGAGAAAGAGAGAAGAAGGTTTCAATTATGGGGTTCGAAAACGAACCTCGCTAATGGCGAACCATTAACATATGTTAGTATAGCTAAACATTCGTCCAAAGAAAAGAGTTTTTCCTTAAAATTTCCTTAAAATATTTTCTTTTAGAGAACCATTTGCTATGTTCTTTAATTTTACAATTTATTTATTGAGAATTTCAACCTATTTCTCACTATTTTCCAAAGATTTTTTTGCTGCAGCAAGTCTTTCCGCCTCGACACGCTGACGCTCGGACAAAGCAGATGCAAAACGCTCAAGCTCCTCCTCAACTGCTTCTTTTGGAATCTTGGCAAAAATAGGACTTGGCTTAGGCACAGGCGTACCTGCTACCAACTCCTCACTCTCCCAAGGATGAACAGTTTCCCCCAAGCGATAATCGCCCGTAATAATCGGATACTTGAAGTCTGGATTATCCAAATCTTCAACTTCTTCAATATGAGGCAAAGGCGAGAATACGCCAGTGCCACCAAGTGCTTCCCAAACTTTTTGAGCTGCATGAGGCAAGAATGGCGCAAGCAGATGATTAGCATCCGAAACAGCCTGAGCTGCAACATGCAACACAGTACCAAGGCGATCCTCATCATCTTTAATTTTCCAAGGCTCAGTTGCAGAAATATATTTATTAATATCCGCAACTACTCGCATTGCTTCAGTAAGAGCATTCTTCTGACGATGACGCTCAATCAAACTACCAACCAAAGCAAAAGCATCAGAAGTTTGATCGAGAAGAGCGCGATCCATTGCAGTCATAGAATCTTCATCAAGAGGAGGAATTGCACCAAAGTTCTTATTAATAAGATTTGCCACACGATTGACAAGATTACCCCAGCTTGCAGCAAGTTCTTCGTTATTGTGACGAGCAAACTCAGCCCAAGTAAAATCAGCATCAGAATTTTCTGGACCCGCAATAGAAATGTAGTAACGCACAGCATCTACAGGGTAACGTGCCAAAATATCCTTCACATAAATCACGATTCCGCGCGAAGAGCTGAACTTCTTGCCTTCCATAGTCATGAACTCAGAAGCAACAACCTGTTCAGGCATGTTCAATGGGCCATAAATGCCAGCCTCACCACCTTTAGAACCAGCACCGTTGTAGGCAAGCATTTCCGAAGGCCAAATCTGAGAATGGAAAGTAATGTTATCTTTGCCCATGAAGTAGTATCCAGGAGACTTAGGATCACACCACCAATCACGCCAAGCGTCTGGCTTGCCTTGTCGACGAGCCCATTCAATAGATGCAGACAAGTAGCCAATAACAGCATCAAACCAAACATATAAACGCTTATTTGGATTATCAATCCATCCTTCAACAGGAACAGGAATGCCCCAATCAATATCGCGCGTAATAGCTCGCGGCTTTACTTCATTAAATAATCCAAGCGAGAAATTAATAACATTCGTGCGCCAACCTTCGCGAGAATGAAGCCAGTTAACATTCGCTTCAGCCAAAGCAGGCAAATCTAGGAAATAATGTTCAGTTTCTTCAAAGCGCGGAGTTTCACCATTAATTTTAGAAACTGGATTAATAAGCTCATCCGGATCAAGCTCGTTTCCACAAGCATCACATTGATCGCCACGAGCACCATCTGCGCCACACAATGGGCATGTGCCTTCAATATAACGATCTGGCAAAGTACGACCAGTGGAAGGAGAAATAGCAACCTTCTGAGTGCCCTTGTAAATATAGCCGTTCTTTAAGCACTGACGGAACATTTCTTGCACAACATGCTCGTGATTTGCAGTGGTAGTACGCGTGAACAAATCGTAGCTCAAACCTAAATCGCACAAATCCTTAGTAATCACACGATTATAACGATTAGCAAGCTCTTGTGCAGAAACGCCTTCCTTATCTGCTTCAACCAAAATAGGTGTACCGTGCTCATCCGTGCCAGACACCATTAATACGTCATTACCTTTCATGCGCTCGTAACGCGCATATACGTCTGATGGGACCCCGAAGCCTGCGACGTGACCAATATGACGAGGGCCGTTAGCATACGGCCAAGCAACATTCACCAAAATATGACTCATAGACAATTATTATCTTGTTCAACGCGGACAGTACATAAGAACATTGCAAAAAGAATCCCAAATATACGAGAAAAACACGCTGGATAACAAGCCTCACACGAGTTCATCCACATATCCACAAGTTATAAAACCAGCCTGGAATTGAAGCAAATATAAACATAATCTCAACTTATGCACTACGAAACTAATGCACTAGAAAACATGCACTAAAAAACAACAATATGCACAATACGAATCGTAAATAATCGCGCTGAAAAATAAATATGCAAAAAGAAAGGATTAAAGAAAATTGAAAAACCAACAAAATATGCGCAATTTATTGGATATTTGCGAAGAAACACAAACGCAATTCCCAGAATTACTTGACGACAACCATTTACCAGGTCCAATGTGCATGAAAAAACTTTCTCAAATTGGTGTATTCAATAGGCTTGATTTAAATGCAGGATATTCAAATAAGGCAGCTATTTCCACTCAAGGAAGAAGCAATATTGTGAGCAATCTTATGCCTACAGAAAGCATAGCCTGTTTATTTACTGCAGCATGGGTTTGGATAGGGGGTCATTTTCCTGAAAATATAGATGTTATTGATTATGGGCACAGAAGAAAAAAGCCGCACGGTCATGCGATTCGCGCATTTCGAAGACACTTAAACAATGAAGAATACGTAATACTTGGAAAAATTAGAATAACAACGCCAGAACGAACAATTTGCGATTTAGCGTACACTCCAAGCGAAAACGAAGAGCACGAACCTTATAGAAAAGATATTGCTCACCTATTGATATCTAAATACAGCATTGACTTGCGAAAATGCAAACGTACTATTGACGGAAACCCATATTTCCCAGGCTCAATACATGCAAGAAATTGGATACGAAACATTGCGAAAGAAGCAAACAAACCATGGAAATGAAGAACTCTTATGCAACTAAAACAAACAGCCCTCCAAAACCACCTATAATACTCACGCCATCTGTTGCTATCGACCCTGCAACAAAAATGGAAGTGCTATGGTACATCGCGCAAAAAATACCGGAACTTCGAAAATGGATTATTGCAAACCCTTCAGCAGACGCGCAAATTTTAGAATATATTTCTCAACAAGGTGGACCTGACGTTCGTTACAGTTTTGAAGTGCTATTTTCTGCGTATGACAGCAATGAATAGAAAGCAAAAAATAGTAGCAAAAGCAGAAATCTTATTTTTGATCAGGTTTATGCTCAAGACAAGACGCATAAACTTGCTTACGATTAGCAAAAGATCCGTCAGCAAACGGATGCTCTTTTACTACTTTTGTAATTGCTTCTTTTATGCGCAAACCTTCGGATTCTGCACATTCAAGCGAAAGCTTTGCAAGAGCATCAATGCTTAAATCTGTGCTTTCAGACTGCACTTCTTCATCACTTGCACCACCGATAACTAAAACTATTTCACCTCGAGGAGGATCCGCTAAAACACCATCGTGAATACTTTGCACAGTTCCACGACGAATTTCCTCAAAATCTTTTGTAAGTTCACGGCATAACGCCATTGGACGATTAGAACCAAGTACTGCCAATATGTCTTCCATTGCTTCTGCAATACGATGTGGAGCCTCATAAAATACTATTGTTCGTCGCTCGGCTTTAAGTGAGCGCAAATGCTGTTGACGCTCACCAGATTTACGAGGCAAAAAGCCTTCATAACAGAAGCGATCGGTTGGCAATCCAGAAAGAGCAAGCGCATCTAAAACTGCACTAGGACCAGGCGCGCAAGTAACAGGCAAATCTCGCTCTATTGCACGTCGAACAACAGCAAGACCCGGGTCGTTAATGGTAGGCATACCTGCGTCTGAAACAACAAGAACAGTGCTACCCTGCTCAACTTTGTCTAGCAAGCCATCTGCCTTATTTCGCTCATTATGATCGTGGTATGCGATTACGCTACCAGAAACATGCACACCAAGGCGATTCGCTAAATCATAAAGCCTACGCGTGTCTTCAGCAGCAACAATATCAGCAGTTTCAAGAAGATTAATTAATCGTGCAGAAGCGTCTGCCATATTCCCAATAGGCGTAGCAGCTAAAACAACTTTACCTAAACTATCTTCTTCGTTACACATCTTGAATCTCCTTATAAAACTTCTTAAAACTCTACACGAATTTATAAAAGAACGCACTTACAAAGCGAGGTATTTGATTAGAATTATGCTTAGTGTAATTGCAATATAAGCGAAACGAAAAGAGACACTATGAAGATTATAAATCAGAAAATAAAAAGTATAGATGGAAGCGATGCGCAGCTTATTGGGTATATTTTAGACGATAATTTAGATAGCAAAGGCTTGCAAAACCGTCCTGCAATTCTAATTTTGCCAGGCGGTGGCTTCTTGCGCGTATCGAATCGTGAGGCAGAGCCTGTTGCCATGAAGTTTGCTGCAGAAGGATTCCACACTTTTGTGTTGCGATACTCGCTTACTCCAAGCACATACCCAACTCAGCTTTTAGAAGCAGCAGAAGCGATGAGCTTAATTCGCAAAAACGCAAAAGAATGGCACGTAGATGCGCAAAAAGTTGCAATTATTGGATTCTCCGCTGGAGGGCATGTGGCTGCAAACCTTGCAACTAGCGTTAGCGACGAAGTTGAGGAAGCAAACGGGTATGCTGCTGATGACGTGCGACCAAATGCTCTTATGCTCGCATATCCTGTTATTTCTGCTGGGAAATATGCGCATAAGCCAACGTTCGATCGTCTATTTGGAGAAGTTAGCAACGAAGAGCGAACTGAACTTGTCAATAAACTTTCGCTGGAAAATCACGTGGATCGTAAAACTCCACCTGTATTTGTATGGCAAACCATTACTGATCAAACAGTTCCAGTAGAAAATTCAATAATGTTTGTGAACGCTTGCGTTGAAGCTGGAGTAAGTGTTGAAGCGCACCTGTTCCCTAAAGGACCTCACGGCTTAGCTTTGGCAGTTAAAGAAACAGCAAAACGCGACGAAAACGGAAATGTGCTTACTGAATTTGTTCAGCCAGAAGTTCAGCAGTGGGTTAAGCTTGCTTGCGATTGGTTGCATCGCACTTTTGCGTAATTTAACTTCAACTCTCCCGCGTTTGTTCCCTTTTTAACCCATTTGGTAAACAAAGCAAAAACAAAACGTCGCCCACACACCATGATTGATATGTCGACGACGTTTTGTTAATTGCTATTAATAAGTAATTTTAATTAATCTCAATATTTAAGAGAAAATCACACTATTAATATTTCACACTATTTTTGGCATTGGAGTAGTTAGTGAAGATGTGAGATTTACTTGCACAACTCCAGCTCCAGCGTGAACTTCCACTTTCTTCAATGTCACAGTGCGCTCTTCAGCAGACTTATGATCGTCGTCAGTCATAGTTGCTGGCGACTTTACAGCAACAAGCGCGAGGTCATCGAAAACAACTCCAGAATTTGCACACAAATTCTGCGCTTCTTTCAATGAATCAGCAAAACCTGCTTTATCGATCACACGCTCAGTAGGAACACCGTAAGCTTCTGCGCACAGCAAGTTAATTCGCTCCCTAAGCGTCTTTCCACGCCTACTTTCTGGAACTTTCGTTTCAACATCATCAGTTATTGCAGACACAAAATCGTCCAGCTGATTTGCCAAACCATCGCCACCATCGCGGAATAAATTGCCAACAATCGGCTTTCTGAATCCTAAAGACTTAGCTTGTTCCAACAATTCAGGAACTTGATTATCTTCACCTTCCCACAAATTAATCAACGGGAACGTAGGGATATTAAGAGATTCCAAACGAGAAACATGGAATGGGTAACGCCAAGCCAAAGTTTCGTCATCTCGCCAAGTAGTTGCGCGAGTAACTACAACTGCAGCAGCAGGCCACTTTGCACCAAACTCGCGAGCAGCAATATCTAACCACTTTTGAGCACCAGCATCCGTACCATAACCTGCTTCTACAACCACAACATCATGCTCAGCGCAAGCCATTTCAACACTTACAAGGCTTGGAATACCAAGCGAAACGTTCGCAAACGGGCCACAATGAACGTAAATTGGAGAACCATTAATCGTCTCAGTTTTAGCAGGCTTTACAGCGTCGGCAAGAATATTGGTGATTCGCCACAAATCCACAAACTCGCCAAACTGAACAGGCTTACCGTCTTTTGTGCCAGCAATCATTGAAGAAACACGATGAGAAATCTCGTCCATACTGCGCGACAACACTACGATTTGCATGAGCTCGCAAGTTGGCGTCAAAACGACGCGCTCAGGAACAGTCCCCTTGCCAAAATCAACAGCAATGCTTCGCAAAGATCGCGAAGGAACTTCGCTAACTCGAGGAACTAAAATAGTATCAAGGGCACCCTCGTCGACTGCTTTTTCCGCAAACGACACAAGCAAATTCTGCGCGCAAGCAATAGCAGCCATTTCACCACACAAACCCCAGTCAATCAACTCAGGGTGAGAAAGCGAAGACTTACCGCCACCACTTGCACCACCTTTAGAACCAGCAGCTGTAATGCCCATGCTTGGCTGACGAAGAACTGCAGCTGCGTCCACACCTCGCTCACGCAAAGCATCAACCAACGCAATAGTTGTAGTCGTTTTACCTTCTCCGCGAGAAGCTTTCAAAGGAGTATCAGCAGTAACAAGCAGAACTTTACCGCGCTTCCTAGGCTCCTCTGGATGTTGCTTTAAATAATCCAAGTACCCAAAGGCATCAATTTTTTTAACCAAACCGAATGTTGTAGTGTATGAATCAAGAATGCTCATGTACCCCTCTTTCATAGGCATATTGGCACAACTATGCATGCGGATAATGTTAATTACATGATTCATACTATACGATTGTTTGTTCGCAGCATAGGCACCACACGCAATATCTATACGCGCTATTAGCAACGTCTATAGCAAAATAACAAAAGATAACAAAAATGCCTTCCACATGAAATAAAAAGTTCATTTCTTAGGAAGGCATCTGAGTTATTAAATTATTTTCGTAAGTTTTTCCATATCAATTACGAGAAAACTTATTTAATTGCATTTCAGTGATCGGAACGATTAAAACCATTCTTCATACGCATGCTAGTGATGTACAGAACTGTGTCAAGCAAAGAATCGGTTTCTTTCTTCAACTTTGCCGCCATATCGTCATTTGCTTCAGCCAAAGCCTCACGCACTTTATCGTTGCGAAGCTCGGCAATAATAGCTTCGGGATCGCGAACTAAATCATCGTAATCTTCGCCTTCATCACCTTCACGTTCTGGCTCGTAATCAGCCAAATCAACGCCAAGAATATCTGCCACGGCAGCATCCGTAGACTTGACCATTGCGTGACCAAGGGAACCGACAACTTCTTGGTAGCGCTCAATCGCGTTTGCAGTGTCGTTAAATGCGGCATCCGCAAGAGCAGCAATAATGCGATTCTCCCAATAGAAGTTTTCGCTTGTTACGCGAGTAGTCGTATCTTCCAAATACTTTGGAGTGCGATTTACGTTTGGATAGAACGGAATCAAAGAATTGAAAGGATTAGAACCGTAAGTAATCCACTGAATTGCACGCATTGCTTCCGGCATGTAAGGGCGGATTTGCATTACAGCAAGCTCGCTTTGACGGTTAATGCCGATTGGACGCAACATGTGACGAGTATGCTCATCTCCAAGCTTGCCGTAAGGATCATACTCAGTGCCCTGATAGTGAGAGCTCAAAACGTACTTAACGTCTTCAATGGTTACCTTGCGCTCAGGCTGGCGAGCCCAAGGAATATCGTTGCTGTCCGGACGATGATCAGCGTCTTTACCATCCCACACTTCGTCATACGGATTCAAGAAGCGCTCCATGAACCATGCACGAGGAGTGTTGTAAACGTGGTCGGCATCCGAATGAGAGCCGAAAGCGTCGCGAGGATTGAAAGGAGAAGCGTTTTCAACCGACAAATCCAAGTAATTTTCTTCAATAAACTCAAGCAAATCAGCCGAGCACATATGCTCCTCTTGAGTGTCAAAAGCATCATCTAAATCGAACTCGTCAATTCCAAGCTGGTTTGGCATAACAACATAAGCTTCATCCGGCACACGCTTAGCAATCCAATGATGACCACCGACAGTTTCAAACCACCAAATCTCGTTCACATCCGAAAATGCAACGCCATTCATCTCATAAGTGCCGTACTTTTCAAGCAATGCGCCCAAACGCTCAACACCTTCGCGAGCGCTACGAATATAAGGCAAAACAAGCGTTAAGAAGTCTTCTTCACCAATTCCACCCGGCACTTCCGGCTTATAGTCAGCATCCCCAACTTTGCCTTGCGCTTTTTGAAGCTCAACCATTGGATCTGCGCCTAACACACGCTCGTTGGATGTAAGCGTTTCAGTTGCGCTCATTGCAACGTTTGCTTCGTTAACGCCAGCTTCTCCCCAAATTCCTTCGCGCAAGTCTGCGTTTGGCACGCTTGTGTATTGCATTGGATTATCCGGCAACTCAACTGTTACGTGGCTAAGAACAGACTTATAAACGCGAGGTTGATCTTCCGGCTTTACTACCACTAAGCGCTTTGGATTAAATTCGCCATTTGCGGAGTCTTCGTTACGCGCAATAAGCGTAGATCCGTCGTAGCTTGCTTTTCGACCAACAAGAATTGTTGTGCATGCCATATTTGCATCCTCTGTTTTTAGATTTTATATTTTATTTTTAGATTTATTACTGTTTGATTCTAACGCTTAGGCGTTAACTGCTGACCTAATTGGTTGCCCTCGTGCTTGCGTTTAGGCTTTACCAGTAAGGAACATGCCATCAGCATCTACACCTGAAGTTACGTTTCTTACTTCACGCAACAATTCATTCATATAGAATCCCGGTTTAAGGTTTGGCAAAGGCTTTTCTGTACCAAAAACTTCAAACATGTATTCGTGATCTTTATCAGGAGGCTGCGGGCCGTTGTAACGCATAGTAATTGCTGGATCAGTGCAACCAATAAATCTGCTAGCTTGCGAGTTACGTCCTTGAAGCGCTTCTGGAATCATAGAAGTCATCGTGCGAGAAAAATCTTCCGGTATTTGCAAAGCGTGAGAATCGTTAAAATCAAACATTAACGCTTCAACAGGCACGTTTGCAGCAGTCCAGTGAATCCACTCAAAACCGCATACCGGTATTGCGTCGTCGTCAACAAAACGCCAATGCAAATAATGCACGAAAGATGGCAATTTATCTATATAAAATGGAAACGAAACTACTGGAATTCCATTGATTTTATTCTGCTCCGGCGCAGCTTTAGAATAATCGTCTGGAACAGTAGTGAAATCTGTAGAAATATTCATAATTTAAGTATCTACCATTACACAACACTAATCAACTGCGCGAGTAACAAATAAACGCAAACGTTCACGTAATTTAATTGTTCAAGCAGATTGTGACGCTCAAGCAAAAAACACTACAGAAACAACGCTAACTGCATAATTTGACGGTCAATATAAAACGTGCGCCCAGAAAAATCTAAACTGGGCGCATTAACTAAAATGTAATTTTTTACCGTACTCTATTTATTTTGTAACAGCCTCCTCATGAGTTTCAGCAGCCTTAGCTGCCATAGCTGCTTTCTTAGCAGCACGCTCTTGCTTCTTAATTTCTTCAATGAACTCAGCATGCTTTACTGCAGGAAGCCAGCCAGTGTTAACAACCTTAACCTGCCATACCCAAGCCAAGGCAAACAGAATAACAGCAACAATAATCAAGCTTATAGCACCAACGCCAGCACCGAGGTGAGCGAAGTTACCCACAACAGTACCAATCCAACCAAAGTCAGCATCGCCGAAGGTGGAGTTTGCCAAGCCGAAGGAACCCATAACAGTAAGCAATACTGCTGGAAGGAATGTAATAATTAAACCGTTAATAAAACCACCGAGAATAGCACCACGACGACCACCGGTTGCATTACCAAACACGCCTGCACCACCACCATCGAAGAAGTGAGGCACCATTCCTGGGAGAATCAATGCCAATCCCCAAGCTGGACCCATCCAAATTGCAATAAGTCCGAGAGCTACAAGACCTCCAACGAAGGAAGACAAGAAGCCAATAAGAGAAGCATTAGCACCGTATGGGAATACGATTGGAATATCCAATGCTGGACGAGCGCCTGGAACGACCTTGTTAGCAATACCCTGGAATGCAGGAACCAATTCACCTAAAATAATACGAACGCCGTAGAGGATGACACTAACACCAATTCCAAATTGCAAAGCCTGAGCAAAAGCCGCCATGTAGAAGGCACTATAGTCCGTAGGATGAGACGCGAAAATCTTGAAGAGTTCCTTTACTGGCAACACAACCGAAGCCCACACTGCGAATACCAAATACAGCACAACCATCAACAAAGTCGTGGAGACCATTGAATCACGCAAGAAGCTCAATCCCTTAGGGAAGTTGATATCTTCAGTAGACTTAGACTTCTTACCAACAGCAGCACCGACAGCACCAGAAACAATGTAACTTAAGGAGTTAAAGTGACCAATCGAGAGCTTATCGCTACCAGTAATACGGTTCATAAAAGGCTGCGCAAAAGCTGGCAGAACAACCATAACCGTTGCCATAATGACAGAGCCGACAATAACAATAAGCAACTGGTTGCTTGCGCCAAAACCAACGGAAAGAACTAGAGCCAAAAGCATAGACATGAACACCATGTGGTGACCAGTCAAGAATATGTACTTCAGAGGAGTAAAGCGTGCAGCAAGAAGCATAAGAACGAAGCTGAGCACAATAATGTACGCAGAAGTAGCACCGTACTGACCTGCAGCCTGAGCAGTAATAACCTCATTTGTAGGTACAACACCATGAGCACCAGTAGACTTCAAAACCAAGTCGCCAAATGGAGCAAGGGCGCCAACAACAACGCCAGCACCTGCACCCAAAATGAGGTAACCCATAGCAGCCTTTAAGCCGCCTGCAATCACCTGTCCTGCACTACGCTTGAGTGCGATAAGACCGATTGCTGCAATAATACCAATCAAATAAGCCGGCACATTCAAAATCTGCTGACTTATGAAATTTAAAACCTGAACTACAATGTTCATCTTATTTCCTTCTTTTTATTTAGAAAAAGCGAATAGCACATGAAATAACAGTATGACTATGCCAAAGCAGTAAGCACGTAATCAGCATAATCAAACGTTTATTTGTTACACATAATCTATGCGTAACGCTCAAGCACACCCTTCACCTCTTCAACATCCATGAAATTTTCAATTGTTTCTACAGGAGTGGTAGTGCCCTCAAGCTCTGGAGCAAGCTGAGGAGAAGTGAGCACAAGATCATTCATATTGGCAGTACCTTTTGCACTTCCAGCATCGGAAGTAGTAACTGTAACATCAAGACCTAAGTCTGCTGCCGCAGCCTCAACATTGATTTTTAAAAGTACAGACGTGCCAATGCCGTTTCCGCATACACATAGAATATTCATAGATAACCTCTTTCGTTGAGTTGTATTTTTTTAATTTTGCAAAATTAACTAATTCTTTAGTATTTAACTTTTAAGAATTGCGCGAATTTCTTTAGCGTTTTTTGCTTGCGCAAGTTCTCTAGTCTTCACAGGATTAGACAAAGCTGCAGCAACCGCGGACATAACGCCAATATGCTCATTTTCATCGTGACCTGCAAGACCAATTACTAAAGAGACCGGATCGTTGGCAGTGTTACCAAATTTAATAGGCGTACTTAAACGAATCCAGCTCAAACCACTTTTTAACACTGCTTCCGACGGGCGCGAATGCGCCAAAGCCAAGCCTGGGGCAATAACAATATACGGGCCCATTTTCTCAACTGTTTCAATCATCTGATTCGTATATTCATCAGTAGTAAAGCCAGACTCCTTCAAAGCATTGCCTGCAAGACAAATAGCATCACGCCAATCTTTCGCTGGAATATCAAGGTTTACTGCAGAATCCGGAAGAAGCTCATCAATATCAGCACTCATATTTTCTCTTTTCTAAGCATGTTAATTATTCTTGATTATTTCTGATTGGTAATCGAATTTTTAATGTTTTTCGTAATGATCATATTTTGAATTACTCCCTTGGCTTATTCTTGCATGATTGAGTGGTAGAACTTTCCAGCTAAAGCCTCATGAGCTTTAGCTTTAGCTTCATCAAATGTAGTTTGAGCAAGTTCTGCTCGAACATCGTCCAAAGCAACTGGCGTCATAGAAAGCGAGTTAATACCGAGACCTGTAAGAACAATCGCTAAGTCTGGATCTGCTGCAGCTTCTCCACACACTCCGACTGGCATACCATGTGCGTTACCAGCGTCTGCAATCATTTTGATCGCGCGCAACACTGCAGGGTGCCAAGCAGTTTGATAATTAGAAACAGACCCAAGGGTTCTATCTGCTGCAAGAGTGTATTGCGTCAAATCATTCGTTCCGATAGATACAAAATCAGCGACTTGAGCAACCTCCTCGGCAACAAGAGCGATAGAAGGCACCTCTGCCATAATGCCAACCTTTTTAAGACCTTTAGATTTACCAAGTTTTACAAAATATGCTGCTTCATGTTCGTCTGAAACCATTGGAGCCATCACCCATAAGTCAGCATTCGTCACAGCATCAGCACGAGATAATGCCTCCAGCTGATCATCTAGAACATCCATATGCTGTCTTAGAGTACGCAAACCTCGAAGTCCGAGGGCAGGATTTGGTTCATCTTCAGGAGTCAAGAATGGTAACGGCTTATCTGCTCCAGCATCAAGCAATCGAATAACAACTTTCTTGCCTTCAAACTGAGATAGTAACTCTGTATAAGATTCTGTTTGTTCTTCTATACTAGGCGGTTGCTCGTTACCAATAAACAGAAATTCCGTTCGGAATAGACCTACTCCTTCTGCTCCATACTCATGAGCAGTTGCAGCATCTGAGGGCTTTCCTACATTTGCTAAAAGAGGAATCAAATGACCATCTTTTGTACTTCCAGGCAATCCACGCAATTCATGAGCGCGGCTTAAACGCTCACGAGACTCTTTAACATGCGCGATCTCTTCTTCACTAGGACCGCTTATAACATGACCATTAACGGCATCTACTACAACAATTTGATGATTCTTCAGCTGAGAGGCATCGTGTGCTCCAACAACAGCAACAATTCCACGAGCACGAGCAAGAATAGCAGTGTGACTTGTAGGACCACCATCAAGAGTGACAATTGCCTGAACCTTGCTTAAATCAAGTGAAGCTGTATCAGCAGGTGAAAGATCCCTAGCAACCAGCACAAAAGGCGAATCACTTTCCGGCACCCCAGGAGCTTCAACACCAATCAAAGATGCAATAACACGCTGGCCAACATCATGCAAATCTCCTGCACGCTCAGACATGTAACCACCAAGATTACGCAACATGTCTTCAAATTGTGCGAACCCTTCCCAAGTGGCACGTTCAGCTGTTTTCCCCTTATCAATACCAGATTCAATTGCACTTATTAACGCTGGATCCGATGCCATCTGTGCAAGAGCTTGCATAATTGGTGCTGCTTTTCGAGTCCCCTCATCCTTTGCTTCAAGAGCCTCACTTGCACGATGGTTTAGGTCTTTATTTACTTCATTTAAAGCATTTTTAACAGCCTTTTTTGCATCCTCAGCCAACACACTAACAGCACGAGGAGAATCCTCTGGCTCATGCAAAGCAGGTGCCATACACAATACTTCACCATATGCCATCGAGCGCCCAATGCCAACACCAGTGATTACCATACTTAAAACCCTCCTTTAGGTTTAGAAACTTTATTACGGCCGCAACGCCGCATAAGCATTTCTTGTAGGTAAACGTTTCTTACTAATGAAACTATACACCATTAAAAACGTTGTTACAACAAGTGAAAACGTTTTCTGTATTTTTCAATTAATTATGCTACACTTAATGTTGAAAATAGCAAACAAAAAACCTTAAGAAAAAATATGGTTTGCTTTTATATGAAAAATAAAAATAAAAGCAGAATTTGTTAATTATTATTCAAAGGAGAAAAAATGGCAATTGCAACTCGTACTGTTACTATTGAAGACCCAGTTGGAATACATGCTCGCCCAGCGTCAGAATTTTCTCAAGCCGCGATGTCCTCAAATTGCATTGTAACGATTGCGAAAGGCGAAGGTACCCCTGTAAGTGCGAATAGCATTCTTTCAATTATGGGATTGGGTATTACTAAAGGAGATTCAATCACAATTACCGTTGATGGTGAAGACGCTGAAAATGTAGCTAACAATCTTGTCGATGTAGTCACGAAAGGCGAATAATATAAATAAATAAGTGTACATAAACTGACAAATAAATAATATTCAATTTGCGGTGCTGTTTACCAATAATTACAGCACCGCACTTATTCGGGGGCAAATATGACAAATCAAACTAATCAAAACGCCTCCATAACTCATGTAGCAGCTCTTGCAAAAGTTTCAATTGCAACAGTATCTCGTGTACTTTCTGGTAGACGAGCCAAAGATGACGATATTGCAAAACGCGTAAGAAAAGCTGCAGAGCAGCTTAATTATTCAGTAAATTATGCAGCAAGCGCATTAAGAAGTGACACAACTAATACAATCGGCGTAGTAATAGGCACAAGCAACGTAGATGATTCATTCAGTGTAAATATGCTTTCTGCATTGGATGAAGCAGCTCATGAAATAGATAAAATACTTCTTGTTGGAACTGGAAAAGACGCAGAAGCTCAAGAAGAACGCATAGAAGAGCTTATCGGTCATAATGTTGACAGTCTTATTGTCATGCCATCTAACAATAGTGATTTAACAAAAACACTTGAAAACTACGTTGACAATCTTCCCATTGTGCAAATTGGTGGCACTGCTACTTCATTCCACGTCAATTGGGTTGGCATGGATCAAGAATCAATGATGGAAGCTGCTTTAATACATCTTTCGCATCACGATGCCCATAATATTGCTTATTTAAGTGGAAATGTTGACTCCACACAAAGCGCAAACCTATTTGCCAATTTTCAGACTGCTGCAAGCCGATTAAGTTTACTTTCTGAGCCAGATTGGACAACTTTTGGAGAACTTACTTATCAACGTGGATTCAAGGATACAATGCGGCTTTTTTCTGATTCTACTGCTAAGCAATCTCGCAAACCAGACGCTGTTATTTGCGCAAATGACGCTGTCGCACTTGGAGCACTTCTAGCTTTAGATGAGCTTTCTTTGCAAGTTCCGCAGGATGTTCTCGTAATAGGTTACGGAGATAGCAGACAGGCAGAAATATCTGAACCAAAGCTTTCTTCAATCCGTCCTCCGTACCAGCAAATTGCACGCGAAGCAATCCGCCTAACCGCTGTCAACAAATCAGAGCAACATTGGTTACCTGCACATATGGAGTTTAGACCAGAAATCATGCGACGCGAATCAACAAATTCACCAAGAATAGGCACAAGCGATATGTCACTTCCGTGGAGGATATGATACTTTTGCATTTTATTGACTTTGCAAAAGTGAGCAAAATAGCGCTTCAAAAACAAGAGTTGCGTTACCATTTCTCGAAAGCCGACGACGAGCAGTAGCAATACTGTCAACGCAATCCAAGGCTCTACTTGCTGTCATGCTTTGTGCCAACTGGACAATTCTAGACTTGTATTCCTGATTTATAATTGGCGAAGACTTTTGCGCGTCATTAACAACAACTAAAACATCTCTATACACACTATCGATTGCGTCAAGAGAACGGCATAACACGTCACGGCTTACACGAGTTACTTTACGTTTTACATCATCCTTTTTTCCAATTGCATTGTAGCTTGCGCGCAATTTGGGCGGAATGCGATCCTCATCGCCTAATCCGTTAATCCTGCGAAATTCTTTCTGTTGAGCCTCAACATTTCGTTGAACCTCATCTTCTGCTTGTGCTTTTGCATCGTCAATAAGCATTGCAGCAAGCATAATTGCGTCGGCAGCATCATGCATACGAAGCAATCCTGCAACAAGCTCATCTCGCCTACTTAAAGCACGCTCATCGCTTGCGTAAATAAAAGCAGTTGCTATATTTCCTTGAGAAAGCCTGGCTGCACGACTCGCTAGCTTATTATCCGCATCCGTCTTTTTAGTAAGATATTCTGCTATAGACTGCTCGTTTGGAGTAGCTAATTGCACAAGTTGTGTGCGCGAACGAATTGTTGGAAGCACATCCATAACACTTGAAGCGCATAAAAGCCAAATCGTATGTTCGCTTGGCTCTTCAATCTCTTTAAGAAGAACGTTCGTGCTACGTTCCAACATTCGGTCAACATCTTCAATAATTATGATTCGCCAAGGAGCAGTGCTAGGCATCTGCTCAGAAATCCCAATTGTCTCACGCACATCGTCAATGCTAAGAGTTACGCCTTTTGTTGCAAGCGTATGCACATCAGGATGCGATCCTGCTAAAACTTCTTTGGCAGTTTTACTAAGCTCACCTTCGCCACTAATTCCATCACTATCTTCTCCATGATCCGGACTTTCGAGAGCTGCAGCGAAAGCGCGCGCAACTTGCGCACTACCGAATCCAGCAGCTCCGCAAATCAGCCAAGATTGCGCTATTTTACTAGCGTCCGCACAAGCAATTTTTCGCAATCGCGAAACTACCTGTTCTTGTCCAATAACGCTATCCCACACACTCATCGCTTCACCCCCTACATAGCTTCTCTACTTCTTCACTTTATAAAGTTCGCCACTTTATTTAGTTTCAATTTCTTCAATTAAGTTATGTACGTCTTGCACAATAAGTTCAAATAATGATTTCGCCGAGAACGTTGCGTCTAATACGCGATAACGATCTGCAGACTCCTGCGCTAAATCTAAAAATGCTTCTCTAGTGCGACGAGCGAAATCTATTCCAGCTGATTCCATGCGATCTTGCTCGCGATGCAAACGCTTAAAAGCATCTTCCGGTTGCATATCTAGCAAATAAGTGCGATTAGGCCATAGCGAATCCGTTGCCCACTCACTTAAAGTTCGCACATCATCCATAGTCAATTCGCGACCGCCTGCTTGGTAAGCAAGCGAAGAATCAATATAACGATCCGTTATTACTACTGCACCACGGGTAAGTGCCGGGCGAATTACTTGCGCAACATGCTGTGCACGATCCGCAGCAAAAAGCAAAGCTTCTGATCTGGCAGATACACTCGTGCCATGCAACAGTATTTCGCGCAAAGTTTTACCCAACTGCGTACCGCCAGGCTCACGCGTCACTACAACTTCTCGCCCCAAAGATTGCAAATAATCCTTAAGAGCCTCAACTTGCGTAGTTTTGCCAACGCCATCAATGCCCTCGAAAGAAATAAATAAACCTTTATTTGCATAAGATTGCTCACTTCTGCAGCCGCAGTTTCCTCCGCAAGCGCAGCCACCAGAAAAATCGTCATTCTTAGATGCCATATTTTTTTGACTCCATATGCAAGGTCTATTTAATCTTTAGATTTTATTCTATGCTTTTTTAGCGGTAGATTTCTTTGAAGTAGTCTTCTTTGTAGAAGTTTTCTTTGCGATAGATTTTTTCGCAGTAGACTTCTTTTCAGAAGATTTTGCAGTGCTCTTAGTCGCGCGCTTTTTGCGTTTTACGGGACCTGCGGCACGCTTTTGCGCCAAAAGTGCAAATGCATCCTGCGGATCAATCGATTCAGGCGTATACTGCTTTGGCAAAGTGCGATTCGTTTCACCATCAGTAATATAAGCTCCGTAGAAACCATCCTTAATCACTACTGGCTTTCCAGTTTCAGGATCTGTACCAAGCTCACGAAGAGGCGGCTTGGCGGCACCACGAGTACGCTTAACGTACTTTGGTTGCGCAAATAAATCTTTCGCTTCTTGCAAAGTAACAGTAAAAATAGCATCTTCACTAGAAAGGGATCGCGTATCCGGCTTAGATTCCACAGTTTCTCCAGCAGAAGTATCTACAGCAGAATATGTTTTAGTTAAATATGGACCGTAACGACCATTATTTGCTTCGATACGAGCTAGTTTTACAACGCCTTCGGCATCAACTTCTTCATACTCACCAACCAAACGTGGCAAATTCAAGAGTTGCAACGCTTCTTGCAAAGTCAAAGTCGCTGGATCCATGGTTTTAAACAAAGAAGCCATTTTTGGACGAGCTTTAGAAGCCTTAGAAGACTTAGAATCTTCCGCATTATCCTGCTCTTCTACCAGTGCCACGTACGGACCAAAACGACCATTGCGCACTTCTACGTTCCCACCCGTTTCTGGATCTACTCCAAGCACACGTGGACCTTCAGCATTATTCTCAAGCAATTCTCGAGCAGCATCAACAGTTAACTCATCTGGAGCTAAAGTTTCTGGCAAAGAAGCATGACGAGGGTTGCCTTCAGCATCAAGATTCTTAATGTCTTCCAAGTACGGACCATAGCGTCCAATACGCACATGCAAACCATCGCCAATGTCTATGGTATTTATTTCACGCGCATCAATTTCACCAAGCTCTGCAACCTGCTGTTGCAAACCAATATGAGCTTCATCAGCAGAATTAGCAGCACCCTCACCGGAACCGAAATAGAATCTAGTTAGCCAATCGCGACCGGTTTCTTCACCGTGCGCAATTCTGTCCAAACCATTTTCCATATCAGCAGTAAACGCGTAATCAACATACTTTGGGAAATTCGCTTCCAAAAGTTTAATTACAGCAAAAGCAAGCCAAGAAGGAATTAACGCACGTCCACGCTCATACACGTATCCGCGATCAATAATTGTAGAAATAATCGTTGCGTAAGTAGAAGGGCGTCCTATTTCCTTAGCTTCCAAAGTTTTAACTAAAGAAGCTTCAGTATATCTTGCAGGAGACTGAGTTTCGTGAGAATCCGCACTAACACTTTTAGCTTCAAGAACATCCCCAGCTTGCATTTGAGGAAGTGCCTTATCGCTTTCACCTTCAGTTGCATGAGCATTGCCAAAAACCTTCATAAAACCAGCAAAAGTAATTACTGTTCCAGAAGCTTGGAACAAAGCTTCTCCATATTCTCCAGCAGAAGCATTTAACTTAACAGTTGCTGTAAAACCTGTAGCATCAGCCATTTGTGACGCAAGGGTTCGTTGCCAAATAAGCGTATACAATTTTAGCTGATCCGCAGGTAATTTATCTGCAAGCTCGTCCGGGCTTAAGAAACGCGCTCCAGCAGGGCGAATACATTCATGAGCTTCCTGCGCTCCTGCAGACGTAGTTGCGTACTGCTTAGGAGATTGCGAAACATATTCGTCGCCAAATGCTGCACGAGCAGCACTACGCGCAGCTTCGATAGCTTCTTTGGAAAGCGTTACGGAATCCGTACGCATGTAAGTGATATAGCCGTTTTCGTATAGAGATTGTGCAGCTCGCATAGTTTGGCGAGAGCTCATTGAAAGTCGGTTTCCAGCAGTTTGCTGCAAAGTTGATGTAGTAAAAGGTGGCAAAGGACGACGACGATACGGCTTCGTTTCCATAGAGTCAACTACAAAATCTGAATTCTCAAGAGCTTTAGAAAGCTTAGATGCAAAATCAGCGTCAACATGCAAAGCTTTTTGTGATTCATCTTTTGTAGAGACCAACTCACCTTTTGAATTGAAATCTTTAGAACCAGCCAAACGACGACCAGAAAGCTCGCTCATGCGCGCTTCAAAATCAACACTCTCGCCATCTGAGCCTTTAGAACTTAAAACCGCGCTAATATCCCAGTAAGACGCCTTAGTAAACGCCATACGCTCACGTTCGCGCTCAACAATCAACCTAGTAGCAACAGACTGCACGCGTCCAGCAGAAAGACCAGGACCAACTTTCCTCCACAAAACAGGAGAAAGCTCATATCCATACAAACGGTCTAACACACGACGAGTTTCTTGCGCATCAACCATATTGTCGTCAACATTTCGAGTATTACTAAGCGAGGCTTGAATTGCATCCTTAGTAATCTCATGAAACACCATACGCTTTACTGGCACAGTTGGCTTCAATGCTTCTACCAAGTGCCACGCAATAGCTTCACCTTCGCGATCCTCATCAGTTGCCAGATATAATTCGTCAGCTTTTGCGAGCGCAGACTTTAAATCGGAAACAGTTTTCTTTTTATCTGAGCCAACTACGTAATATGGCGCAAAACCATGATCGACATCTACACCAAACTTGCCAAACGCTGCTTTGCGTGAGGCTGGAACTTGGCTTGGCTGAGCGAGATCGCGAATATGCCCAACTGAAGCCATGACGGTGTAGCCATTTCCTAAATACCCGCCAATTTTTCGCGCTTTCGTGGGAGACTCCACAATGACTAGCTTATTCTGTGCTGCCATATTCGCTCCTTTCCTAACACAATCGAACATATAATTCCGAACTATATGTTTCACGCTAACTGTATCGCAACTTAAGTTATACGTCTATTACATTCCACCTCGGTGGATAAAAGCAGATAGAGTAGACAATATTACTTAGAAGCAGATGGCGGCGTCGGCGGAGCGCCTACTAATCCAAGCCTACTCAACGGCGAAGCTGTAGAGTGACGCATTACCATAATTACGCCAAAAACAAGCAAAGACACGCCTATAATCAGCCAATAAGTTGCTACATAAGATACGCTTGCAGCCCATTGAGCAAAAATATCAACACCAGGAAGAATTTGCCATATTAAATAAAGTGCATACAAACACGCCAACACACCAATCGTAATCATAGAGCTTCCTACAATTTGAACGCTAATTGAGGAACGTCGATAAGCTGGCATATCCATTCCACTACTGCGAGTGCATGCGAGCATAATAAGCGTTACAGCACCAACGATAAGTAATGACATAAGAACGTCAGAAACTCTATGCCAATGCGCTGCAACCAACGAAAGTTCCACAAGAACGCTTATAAAAGCTGCAGCTACCGCTGCCCATGCGCGCCAAACACGCGAAACTGCGCAAATAAGCAACGCACATGATGCAGTAATAAGTAAGGTATGACCTGAAGGTGCTGAATTTGCAGACAAATATTCAATACTTATAAGCATTGGGCGCGGAAGAATTTTTTTCAATGGTTCAGCAGCAGCCGAAAGAATAATAATTCCAGCACATTGACCAAGAAGCCACCAACGTTTACGAATACAAACTACTATGAGTGAAACAAGAGCAATTATTATGCTAGTAACTATAACAACCATAGAAACGCTTATAGGTCGCAAGCAAAATGCAAGCCAAGATGGCGTACCATGAGAACCAAATCCATCAATTACCATTTCTTCATAGCTTTGACCAAGTACTGTTTGCACACTAATAAACCATATGAACGCAGCAGAAGCCAAGAAAACAATTGCAATAGCAACACACCACAATATGGTAGATATTCTAGGACGCTTTATAAGCTGACCAAGCTGATCAATATCATCTGCATCTGATAGAGAATCTTTAGAAGATAACTGATTAGTCGAATACGACAAATCGGACGAGCCAGACAAATCAGACAAATCAGACAAATCAGACAAATCAGATTGACGCTTAGTTTGTTTCACAAACTGTTTTACAGACTGTTTAGAAGATTTTTCTTCATTATTTTCTGGAAATAAAGGCGATATTTTTTCGTCATTATCTTCAGATGAGATTGGAGAAAATGGCGTAATAGTATTAATCGAATCCAAAGGATGCGAATAGTCACCACCTTCACTGTTGCGATTAACATCTTGCGAAGTTCCACCTACCGGCAGCGCATCATTTTTCTCAGCAGAATCATCATGCTGATTGTCAATGCTATTGGATTGAATTCCTGCAAATTCTTCACTCATACTTTAGACTTTACGACAGTATTTACGACCGCGCTAGTTTTACGCATAATAAAACCTCCGCGCACCCACCAGAGGCCACTTACCCTTGCTGCATTTCTGCCCTGGGGGGATTGGGTGACTTAGTGCCACACGGAGGCTCTATCTATATTACACGATTTTCGCTACATGTCGAGTAGTAATAAATTATGCGCGCCACACGCTCTTGCCGTGCTCTTTTGCAAATTCAGTATCTTCATCAAGCTGAGACTCGTTAGCTTCAACATCACCAGCAATATAGCGTTCAACTAATTGACGAGCTTCACTATCTTCATGCTGAACTGCAGGAGACTTCATAAAATATGAACTTGGAGCCAAAACCGGACCAGAAAGCTTGCGATCCAAAGCAATTTTTGCGGCTCGAACAGCATCGATAACAATTCCGGCAGAATTTGGAGAATCCCAAACCTCAAGCTTGTACTCCAAATTCAAAGGAACATCACCAAAAGTAGTACCTTCCAAACGCACGAAAGCAAACTTGCGATCATCCAACCAAGCTACGTAGTCAGAAGGCCCAATATGAACATTATGCTCATCCATTTCATGAGACACGATTGAAGTTACTGCACGAGTCTTAGAAATCTTTTTAGACTCAAGTCTTGAACGCTGAAGCATGTTCATAAAGTCCATGTTTCCACCAACATTCAGCTGATACGTGCGATCCAAACGCACACCGCGATCCTCAAAAAGTCGAGCCATAACGCGGTGAGTAATAGTTGCACCTACCTGACTTTTAATGTCATCGCCAATAATAGGAACTCCAGCATCACGGAATTTTTGCGCCCACTCAGGATCAGAAGCAATGAAGACTGGCAGGCAGTTTACAAATGCGCATCCAGCTTCCATTGCAGCAGTTGCATAAGCTTTATCGGCTTGCTCAGATCCTACTGGAAGATAAGAAACAAGCACATCCACATGCTTATCTCGCAAAACTTGAGCTACGTCAACAGGCTCAGCCTCGGACTCGTCAATCATCTCGCGATAATAATCACCTAAGCCGTCATAAGTTGGACCACGCAATACTTCTACACCCAAATTTGGTACATCAGCAAAACGAATTGTGTTATTTTGTGAAGCGCCAATTGCTTCACTTAAATCATGCCCAACCTTTAGAGAATCAACATCAAACGCCGTAACAAACTCAATATCGCGCACACGATACTGACCAAATACAGCGTGCATCAACCCTGGAATTTTCTCACCGTCATCAGCGTTTTTGTAATATTCAACGCCCTGAACCAGCGACGAAGCACAATTGCCGACACCGGCAATGGCAACGCGGATGCTCATATAGACTCCTTGCCCTGCAAAATAAGCGACATTACATTATGCCGCACCATACACATTTCATAATACTATTGCTTTAACAAATATGTACTAATATTCAATATTTTTAATCTTTTCTAAACAAAAACATGCTGTTTTGTAGAAAAATTCAACACCGGACGCTACGGTGGAATGTATGGTTGCACGTAAAGATGGAAGACGAGCGTCTACTTCGCATGAGAAAGCTACTCGAAGCGTATCGTCACAATCACAAAAAAATACGAATATGCCTTCATCTGTCCCACCACGCGGACAAGAATCATATCGTCCAAATTCGTATTCTTTTGAATCAAACAAAAGCAGCCGTAATTCAAGATTCGAACGTTCTCGCGCAGCAACACGCAGAAGGCGTCGTAGAACTTGGCGAGGCAGACATCCTATTATTTTTTGGGCGCTTATCGTTATTTTTGTGCCAATTTTGCTAGGCACAATTGTTTTTGCTTATCTGTATGCAACTACAGACATACCGGCACCAGACAAAGTTGCTATGGCAGATAAGACGAAAGTGTATTATTCAGATGGCAAAACTGAATTAGGTTCGTTCGCTGAGCAAAATCGCGAAATTATCAATTGTTCAGTACTACCTAAATATGTTGGTAAAGCAATAGTTGCTTCAGAAAATCGTTCCTTCTACCACGATGGCGGAATAGATTTTAAAGGAATTGGACGCGCACTACTTCATAACATCACAAAGCACGGGCGTTGGGGCGGCTCAACTATTACGCAACAATATGCGGAAAGATATTATCTCGGTGAAACAAAAACTTATTTTGGAAAACTAAAAGAAGCTATTTTAGCTTTGAAAATTGCGCAAACTCAAGATAAAGATACAGTACTTTGCAATTATATGAATACTATTTACTTGGGTAGAGGAGCATACGGAATTCAAGCTGCAGCCAAAGCATATTTCGGCATAGAAGCAAAAGATTTGTCACTTTCGCAAGCTGCACTTTTAGCAGGTATTATTCCAGCACCAAGTAGCTGGGATCCTGCAATTGGTCCAAAAGAAGCAGGCATTCGTTTTAAGCGCGTGTTACGCATTATGAAAGAAGATGGCTACATTACAGCCTCTCAGGCAGCGCAAGCAAAAATGCCTAAAACTATTACTCAGACGACTCAAAACATTTACGCAGGTCAACAAGGTTACTTATTGCATATGGTTCGCGATGAGTTAACTAGGAATGGTGCTTTTACACAGGAAGATCTCGACAGTGGTGGATATCGCATTATTACTACTATCGATAAAGCTAAGCAAGATTTAATGTTCAAAGTTGCAAGTCCTTCTCAAGATGGACGAGGAATTGTGCCAGAAGGACTGCAAGTTGGCGGAATTTCAATAAATGCAAAAGATGGTTCAATCATTTCCGTTTACGCAGGAGACGATTATCTAAAGAAACAGCTTAATAACGCCACACAAGCGCTTTATGAGCCAGGCTCTACTATGAAGCCTTTTGCGCTTATGGGAGCAATTCAGGCTGGCACTAGCTTGGATACGATGTTCAATGGCAATTCTCCACGCAAGTTTGATGGAATCGATAAACCTGTTGGAAACTTTGCAAACATGAGCTATGGCACCATTAACTTATACAATGCAACTGCAAATTCTGTGAACACAGTGTATATGGATTTGCAAAGTAAACTTGGCGCTAAAAAAGTTGCTCATACCGCAGTTATGGCAGGCTTAAATCCTGAACGAGTCAATGGTGAGAATCCGTTTACTGTGCTCGGAAACGATTCTGTACATGTAAGCGAAATTGCGCGCGCATATGCAACATTTGCAAACCAAGGAAGACGCCCAGATTTGCATATTGTTGCCAGCGTAAAAAATCCCGACGGTAAAGAGTTCTACCGTGCACCAACAGCTGGAAAGCAAGTATTCTCACCAGCCGATGCCGCTTTAGCTACAAAAGCAATGATTGGCGTAGTGCAACATGGTACAGCAACTGAAGCTCGCGCTGTAGGTAGAGAAATTGCAGGAAAGTCTGGAACAGCAAACGATGAAACTGCTGGTAGCTTTGTAGGATTTACGCCAAATATTGTTACCGCATTTGCCATATGGAATCCAGACGCAAAAGGTAGCCCACAAGTAATTAAACCGTTCCACGGATATCTTGGCGGAAGCGACTACCCTGTACACTTGTTTACAAGATACATGCGTCAAGCGGTAATAGGAACCCCGAATACTAAATTCCCTGAAGCAAAAGACACAGGCAAAATTGGCGGACCTGATGGAAAATGGGGATTAGGCGAACAACACACATTCACGCACGCAAAAACTGAGAATGAAGATAAGGATAAAAACAAGGACAAAGATAAAGACAAGGACAACGACAACGATTTAGACCTTGATAGCCAGCTGTATGGTCGTGACGATTCATCATCGGGCGGCGTTGGCAGTTACGATAATAATTCTGGCGGTCATGGTTATGACAATAACTATGACACAACTGGAGGAAACTAG
The DNA here is from genome assembly GCF_055818055.1 of Gardnerella sp. c10Ua_244. Classification (NCBI taxonomy): domain Bacteria; kingdom Bacillati; phylum Actinomycetota; class Actinomycetes; order Bifidobacteriales; family Bifidobacteriaceae; genus Gardnerella; species Gardnerella sp. c10Ua_244. The sequence goes on along the minus strand of NZ_JARFVS010000001.1, from coordinate 621,971 downwards.
TAAATCAACTGTAGCTAATTTACAAACAGATATGCGAATAGCTATCTAAATAAATAACTAAATAGTTTATTAATTAGTTTTGCTTGTTTGTTAATTAGTTTCGACTCAAAACAATGTTCTCAAGCATTTTAGCAGTCACATTTTCATAACCGTTAAGTTCTGCGTGATGCTTGCTTTCAGATATGTTTGCGCGCGAAAAACCTGTTTGTGCAATTACAGTTGCTCCGGAATTAATTGCGGCAGTAAGACCAGATAGAGAATCTTCTATGGCAATGCAATTAGCCATCTGCTTTGCAACTTCCTCGTCCGTACCCTCAATGCCAACCATTTTTCCTGCAGCAAGATATGGCTCAGCACTAGGCTTCGGTTTAAATCCATCATCTCCACACACATACCCAGCGAAAGCGCCTTCTGGAGCGTGATTCACAATATTTTCAACCAAACAACGCGGCGAATTACTCACCAAAATTGAAGGAATGCCAGCATCCGTAAGGCTTTTAAGTACGTCTAAAACTCCTGGAACCCATGGCACGGATTCAGCTTCACGAGCAGCAACGTAATCAACCATACCTTTGCCGATTTCTTCTACAGTAAGTTTTGTACCGCTTGGAATCATTTTATTGGCAACAGTTTCAAGGGATCCGCCGGAACATTCCCAAGCTAAATCTTCATCCCAGTAACCACCGTATTTTTTTACTAAATAAAATTCCGACTCATGCCAATACGGCTCGGAATCTATAAGAGTACCATCCATATCCCAGAAAACTGCACGCAACACATGTTTTTCTTCACTAGAGTTAAGAGTATTTGCACACACATTTGTCGTCTGTTCAGCCATTCACAATCCTTTATATTGCATATATTTGCTTTAGCTTTTATAGCACATCATTTTCGCACTAATTCTGCATTACTTTTCGCACTATTAATTCTTCTCGTTAATTCTCGCTAATTTCTCACTTAAGCACAATAAGTAGCCATACCTACGTTACTATATGCTCCACGCTCTCCACAACACCACAGATTTTTCATCCGAAGACTTTCGATTTTTATAATTACTGTTATAGCTTTCTGAAGAATACGACGAAGGTAACGCTCGTCTCTCTGCAAGAATGTCCCGCCTCCAGCGACGCGCATTGCGAGAACGCTGCATTTCCACAATGTCACCATCTGCATTTGCAGCAAAAATATTGCGCTCTGAAGACTCTGCAGAATCAAGCAAATGCCTTACTTGTCTTTTCAGCTGTCGATTTTCTTCTTGCAAATCAAGTATTTGCATGATGCCAGCAAGATTAATACCTTCATTTTGGCTTAAATGCTGAGTTTGCACAATCCTGTCTATATCTCGCAAAGAATAGCGGCGAGCGCCACCTTCAGTTCTATTCGGCATTATTAAATGAAGCCGATCATACTGTCGTAAAGTTTGCGGGTGCGTATTGGTTAGGCGTGCCACATGGCTTACGGTAAATATTGGCAAATCAAGAACAAATCCTACTTCATCTGCCCCGTCAAGCGTTGCAGTACCACGCACTAAAGCAACTGCACACATTTCATACAGTGCTTTAGTTTCACGCGTTATTGGTGTCATAGCACGCCTTCCTTTGCCCTTTTTAGTATGTTTAAAGCACTGTTACAAGCAATTCAACAGTGTTTAACCTGCTAAATTATTGTTAACTTAGTTTTGTCTTAATTTTTTAATTTCTTCAGCATAAGTTTCGCCAGCAGTTTTATCAAATTCTTTTGCAACGCGTCTAAGAGACATACTTGAACGCTTTGGCAAACGAATCTGCACAACGCCAACAAAATCGCCATTTTTCCCCGGCACTCCAGCACCTTCTATACGAACTTCATCGCCGCTTGAAACACAAGCTGGAACTTTGAAAGTAACAGGATTGCCGTCTATGTCGTTTACACTAACCTTTGCACCATGCACTGCTTCACTTAACGTTAGCGGCAATGTAGAAATCAAATCGTCGCCTCGCAAAGTAAATTTATCTGATGCTTCTACTTGAACATGCAAGTATAAGTCACCTGCAGCACCACCAAACTTACCTGGTTTGCCTTTGCCTTTCAAACGAATTTTCTGTCCGGTTTTTACACCAGCTGGAATATGCGTTTTAAAAGTTTCACCAGCCGCACGCAACGATACTGTAGCGCCTTTAAAAGCTTGCTTAAATGTGAGCTTTATATCGGTTGTTATATCTTCGCCAACTTCAGGCACATCAGCTTCCTGCGGTTGAGAATACCTCTCACCACCAAAGCCACTCGTACCCTGGAATCCTGCTGAATCTTGAGAGCGCTGACCTCCACCAAACATAGAGAAAATGTCGCTCATATTTGGTCCAGCACCGTTGGATGTAAAGCGAATGCGCGAACCGTTTCCGCCCATGCCACCCATGCTGCCCATGCCAGAGCCGCCGTTGAACATAGAGAAAATGTCCGAGAAGCTCGACGCATCGAAACCACCAGCACCACCTGCTCCTCCAGCGAAACGAGCACCACCAGCACCAAATTGGCGGATAGCATCATAACGTTGGCGAGTTTGACTATCTTTTAGTACGTCGTAAGCTTCAGAAACATCCTTAAATTTTTCTTCAGCTTCTTTTGTTTTGTTTAAATCAGGGTGATATTTACGAGCAAGTTTGCGATACGCTTTGGTAATCGTTGCCTCATCTGCGTCTTTGGAGACACCGAGAACCTTATAAAAATCCTTAGCTAACCATTCATTTTCAGCCATTTGTGCCTCCTTTCTTCACAAGCACATTGGCTATTTCGCTTTTGACCAAATATAGTCTGCTCGTGCTAACTCTTATGAGTCAGCACGAGCAAGTTATGCAATAAAGTCACGACTAAGAGTTTCGTTAGTCATTACTTGGCGAAGAAACGACCACACGAGCGGCGCGAATAACGCGATCTCCTATTCGATATCCTGCTTCAACTACAGCATCAACAGTTTCTTTTGTAGCGTCTGGATCTGGCCTGTGCAAAATTGCATCATGCTTGGTCGGGTCAAAATCTTCGCCCTTCTCACCAAACTTTTCCACACCAAACTTTTCAAAAGCTTTATCTATCTTAGTTGCAACAGCCTTGAATGAATCATCCATTTCGCTATGCTCGCGAATGCGGTCAATGTCATCCAATGCCGGAAGCAATGCTGTCAGCACGTCAATAATTCCATGCTGTCTGAAACGATCCTGCTCTTTGGCAGAACGATTTCTGAAGTTTATAAACTCAGCACGCTCTCGCTGTAACGCTTCCAAGTACTCTGCAGCTTCTTTCTTAGCTTTACCTAAGGGAGTTAAACTGCCGCTATCCGCGTCTTGGCTGTCTTTCGATTCTGAGGATTCAGTGGAATTCGCTGTATCCTCAGAATTTGCGGGATCCGCAGAAACGTTAGCATCAGCTTGTGCATCAGCTTTCGTTTCTGCAGGATTTGCATCTTCAGCAGCTTTCGATGAAGATTGCGCAGACGATTTCGCAGAATCACCTGTAGCTTTTACACCCAGCGAGTCAGCATCTTCCATATCTTGCAAATATTCGTTGGCGTTAAAGTCGGACATTACTTATTGTCCTTATCGTCCTTGTCGTCGTCCACCACTTCGGCGTCAACTACATCATCATCCTTAGCTGCAGAGCCAGCCTGAGCGCCAGCAGCAGACTGAGCGCCAGCTTCGGCACCAGCAGCACCCTGCTGAGCGTAAAGCTGCTGACCGATCTTCTGAGCAGAAGTCATCAACTCGCTTTGAGCAGACTTAATCTTCTCAACGTCGTCACCCTTCAAAGCTTCCTTCAAAGCATTAACCTTGTCGGTAACTTCCTTAGAGATTTCATCGGAAAGCTTGTCTTTATTGTCGTTCACAAGCTTTTCAGTCTGGTAAGCAAAGGCTTCTGCTTGGTTGCGAACTTCAGCTTCTTCCTTACGCTTCTTATCTTCAGCTTCGTGAGCTTCAGCTTCCTTCACCATGCGGTCAATTTCGTCCTTTGGTAAACCAGAACCACCGGTAATAGTCATGGACTGTTCCTTACCAGTGCCCTTATCCTTAGCGGAAACGTGCACAATGCCGTTAGCATCAATATCGAAAGTGACTTCAATCTGCGGAACGCCACGAGGAGCTGGAGCAATTCCAGTCAACTCAAAAGTGCCAAGAGGCTTGTTATCGCGAGCAAACTCACGTTCGCCCTGGTAAACCTGAATCAAGACGGATGGCTGATTGTCTTCAGCAGTAGAGAATACTTCCGAGCGCTTAGTTGGAATTGCGGTATTACGCTCAATAAGCTTTGTCATAATTCCACCCTTGGTTTCAATACCCAAGGAAAGTGGAGTTACATCAATAAGCAGAACGTCTTTGCGATCTCCCTTAATAACGCCCGACTGCACGGCTGCACCAACGGCCACGACTTCATCTGGGTTCACGGACTGGTTAGCTTCCTTACCGCCAGTAAGTTCCTTCACCAAATCCTTCACAGCTGGCATACGAGTAGAGCCACCAACAAGAACCACGTGATCAATCTGGCTTACTGAAATTCCAGCGTCAGAAAGAACGTTGTTAAATGGCGTACGGCAGCGGCCGAGCAAGTCGGAAGTCATTTCCTCAAAGTGAGCACGAGTCAAAGTCTCATCCAAATGCACTGGAGTGCCGTCAGGAGTCATTGCCAAGTACTGCATAGAAATTGAGGTGGAAGTAGAAGAGCTAAGCTCCTTCTTTGCCTGCTCAGCAGCTTCCTTCAAGCGCTGCAAAGCAATCTTATCCTTGCTCAAATCAACACCATACTTGTTCTTAACCTCGCCAACAAGCCAGTCGATAATCTTCTGATCCCAGTCGTCGCCACCCAAGTGGTTATCGCCATTAGTTGCTTGCACCTGAATTGTGGAGAATCCGTCATCATCCTTACCAATTTCAAGCAAGGACACATCGAAAGTACCGCCACCCAAGTCGAATACCAAAATGCGCTCGTCTTCCTTGCCCTTTTCGAGGCCGTAAGCCAAAGCTGCAGCAGTTGGTTCGTTAATAATACGAAGCACGTTCAAGCCTGCAATCTTACCTGCATCCTTAGTTGCCTGACGCTGAGCATCGTTGAAGTAAGCTGGGCATGTAATAACGGCATCGGTTACCGACTCGCCCAAGTAAGCTTCAGCATCGCGCTTCAACTTCATTAAAACCTGTGCAGAAATCTCTTGTGGAGTCCACTTCTTGCCGTCGATATCAACAGTCCAATCAGTGCCCATATGACGCTTTACTGAGCTAATCGTGCGATCAACGTTTGTTACAGCCTGACGCTTAGCAACTTCACCAACCAAGATTTCGCCAGACTTGCTGAATGCCACAACAGATGGCGTGGTACGTGCGCCTTCAGCGTTTACAATAACTGTTGGGCTGCCACCTTCAAGAGTAGCAATGCAAGAGTTGGTTGTTCCCAAATCAATACCTACTGCGCGTCCCATAATTTCTCCTTAACTAGGTATTGCACCTTTTGTGCAATTACGCTTTCCTTCAAGTTTTGTAGTTACGTAAGCTGAACCTTATTTAGATTCCTTGTTGGAAACTAGGTAAATCACCAGCTTTTTTACTTTCCAAAACTTGAGCCTACTACACTCAACTTATAAAAGTCAACTTTTATTCCCAAAAATTACAAAAAACTTTATACAACTAGACTCAAGTTTTGCAATTTAAGCAAAATTAAGGGGAAATTCTGCAAAATTCAATGAGATTCAGTAGCATTCACACGCTGAACTTAAAACGACGCAAAGAATTATCCAGAGCATTGTAGCGCGCCAAAACACCAATAAGCGGCGTGCCAATACCGGTTATGAGTTTGATTGCTTCAGTTGCCATCATTGCACCAACAATAGCCGCAGTCGCGCCCAATACTGCCGATTTTGGCACTTTTTCTTTAGGCGGAGGACAAGGGTACAAGTCGCGCAATCCTGGTCCCTCCCCAGGCATAAAAACGCTTACTTGACCTTCATAATAAAGCACCGATCCGTAAACTTCCGGCGTACCAGCGCTCCAAGCAGCATCCGCAATCAAAAAGCGAGTAGCAAAATTATCGCAACCATCAATTATTAAGTCGTGACTTTCTACAAGTTGCTTTGCGTTGTCTTCATTAAATCTATCTACAAGGTTGATTTTTAAACCCGGAGATAACGCTTGCAGACGCTTAGCCGCAAGTTGCACTTTAGATTTGCCACACTGATCGACAGTATATAAAGTCTGCCTTTGCAAATTAGAAAGCTCAACAACGTCGTCATCACAAATCGTAATTTCGCCAACTCCTGCTGCAGCAAGCGAAAGCAAGCATGGCGAACCAAGTCCACCTGCTCCGACCATGCAGATTTTCGCATCGCGAAGTAACTGCTGATGTTCATGCGTAAAGCCCGGCAGGAGCAAGTGGCGGCTAGTGCGTTCCACCTCAAGCTCCTGCAGGTTGTCGTAAATTTTATTAATCGTCATGTTGAATAATATGCCGAAAAATTACAGTACAAAATTTACAGCACAGAATCAGCCCAAGCGCGGCCCTCAACAGGCGAGGAAGCGAGAGCATGATTTCGCATTGGAATACGTCCAGCGTCGTGAGCAAGCTTTCCAGCAGTTACAGCAGCAGCCATTGCGCGGCCCATCTTCACTGGATCTGGGCAACGAGTTACAGCACTTGCAAGAAGCACGCCGGAGCAGCCGATTTCAAAAGCCTTAACAACGTCGGAAGCAGTGCCAACGCCAGCATCCAAAATCACAGGAACGCCAGCTTCCTTGCATTCTTGGACAATCAGCTCAATATTTTGAGGATTCAAAATACCAAGACCAGTTCCAATTGGAGCACCACCAGGCATAACAGCCTTCACACCAAGCGAAACCAAGCGACGAGCCACAATCGGGTCGTCATTCGTGTAGCAAAGAACGCTAAAGCCTTCTTCAATAAGCTTTTCTGCAGCAAGTAATACTTCACGAGTATCTGGAAGTAAAGTATCGTCGTCTGCAATTACTTCGAGCTTAATCCAGTCAGTTCCAAGCGATTCACGAGCCATTTTTGCTGTAAGCACAGCGTCATGCGCAGTTTTGCAACCAGCAGTATTTGGCAAAACGTTAATATTGTGACGCTGCAACATGCCGTAAATATCCACGCCTGTTTTTGCGTGACGGCGCATTGCAACCGTAGCCACTTCCGCACCTGAAGCTACAAGTGACTTTTCCATAATGTCAATGCTCGTCATGCCGCCAGTGCCAAGCAAAAGCCTTGAATGTAAAGTCTTACCGCAAAGCTGCCAAGTATCGGCACTTTCTTCTGTATTATTTTCTGTCATTTTAAGCCTTTTATTTAATATTTAAACTTAATTAAAATTAAATAATTAAGCGCACTAATTTCACGCTTAATTTTGTGGTGTTTCAGCCGCCTTGAACTGCGCTAAGAATCTCGATTTGATTCCCATCACATATGACGGCTGATTCCCATTGCGAGCGAGAAAGCACATCGTCGCCAATTGCGACCGCTATACCAGGTCCTGCATCCGAACCATAACGTTGCGCAATAAGCTGAGCAACAGTTAATCCGTCTTGCACTTCAACAGTTTCACCATTGACTACGATTTGCATAATCTAACCTTTACTAACTAAAAGCTGAATTACTAAAAGTACTTTCTGCATCACACTTACGTCTATATTGGAACACTTCACACAATTCGCGGCGAAATCTAGCGAATTCACTGAAATTAGCGATTAGAAGCGTGCAGGATTGCAGCTCTCCAAGAAGCCCTTTTCCTTCTCAGTCAACTCTTGCTCAAGCACAAGTTTTGTAGTCAAAGAAGAGCCTAAAGCGGTGAGCAAAATGCCGTGACGGAAGTAACCGGTGGAAATCGTGGTGTGCGTCTTAGGATCAATGCCAATGAATGGCAAATCATCTGGAGTTCCAGGACGACCGCCAGCAGTAACCTCAGTAATCGAGCATTCCTGAATGCCAGGAAGCACGCTTGCGGCATCGCGAAGCAAGTCAAGCACGCCACCGACCTTTGGAATATCGCGGTCATCTTCGCGAGAAGTAGCACCGAGCACAAGCTCGCCTGTTTCCTTAGCGCGAGGAACCAAATAAACTGGACGATCATGCACAAATCCACGAACCACAGAGCTCAAAATTGGGCGCAAAGGCTCTGGAATAGTCATACGAATCATATCGCCCCACACAGCGCGAAGCTTAAGCTGAGGAAGCATATCCTTAGCACCCAAGCCGGATGCCAAAACTGTGTCTGGACCCAAATCGTCTGGAGTGCTTGCGCGACGCTCAATAACAACACCGCGCTTTTCGAGTGCATCAATCATTGCTGCAGTGAAAAGACGAGGGTTGATTTGATGGTCGTCCGGCACGCTTACAGCGCCAGCAATAGTTGGCGAAAGAGCAGGCTCAATCTCACGAAGCTTACTCACAGAAATATGCTCAGCTCTACGGCCGTAACGATGCTGCAAGTTTAGCAACTCGTTTACGTGCTCGTTATCTGCAGCGTCACCGCCAATTACGTAAGAGCCGCACTCTAAGTAGCCAGTTGGCTTATCGGTGTACTTTGCAACCGAATCAACCAATTCCTTATACATAGTTGCAGACTCAAACATAAGAGGATACAACGCTTCTTGCTGATATTGCATTTCTGCGGTAGGAGCTAACATGCCAGCAGCATGGTGAGAAGCGCCCGAGACTGGATCTGGATCAATTATGCTAACTTTTACGCCAGCTTCCGTAAGTCTCCACGCTGTTGCTAAACCAATAATACCTGCACCAATAATACGAATATTTCGCATAATACTCCTTCCCTACGGCGGCATTACCCGCATCAGGTTTACGGTCGGCTTTCGCCCTCTCAGCCTGTATAGAACAAGCTCCCGCGTTTCGTAGCTTTGACTTTCAAAACTGCGATTGTAAAGCTGTAATATTGCCAACTTTAGCGATATTACAAACGCTACAGATAGACGCAACGAAAATATGTGATTTTCGTCACACTACCGTGTAGTATTCTAGCGCTTCTGTGAAAAATTGGTTAATTGAGATGGCATGTCAAATCGCAAAACTAAGCAATTTCGCTACTGACGCAGTACGGTTTCTGCGCGAGTAACGTATAACTCCGTTTTTTCGTTACTGGCGCAGACAGCGCTCGCGCGGATTACGCTCGCGCGCGAAACTCGCGTTGGAAGTCCACTGGACTTCCAACTTAAGCGAGTTTCCGCTCCGAGTTGCCTTCGCGCGCTACGCTCTATGCGCTCAGGCAGGTCGTCAGCGCACACCAACCACAACCTAGTTTCTAAAGCACAGTCACACCAACCTGCCCTGCCATCGTCTTTATTGACGAAGGCAGACCTCGCTTGCGTTGAAAGCACACCGTGCTTTCAACCTTGAGCAAGCTCGGCGCTCCGAATTGCCTTCGCGCGCTAAATCGCAGCGCTCAGGCAGGTCGTCGCGCTCGCGCTGACGGAATTACTCAACCGAGCGCAGCAAAATCTCCTCAAGCGCGTGCTTTACCGAAACAGGCAGTGTGCAACGCCATTGCGCCCACTTAACTACGGAAGGCTGGTCGGTTGCGTAAGCGTTAAGCATATCAACGCTGTTGCGATACTTTTCTGCTTCCGATTCGTTCTCGTATTCAAGAGTTGAGATTTCAGCAATAGCACTTGCACTTCCGCCAGAATCTCGCACTGCATCAAAAGCCATTTCCTTGCCTCTGTACGGCACTTGCGCTTGAAGCAGGAATCGGTAAGCGTCGCCAACTTTAGGGTCGGCAGCGATTTGCAATCCACCGTCAACAATTACGCAAACTTCCGAACGAGCTGGCACGTCTTTCACAGAAACCGACAAGCTCAAAGTCGCCTCTTCGCCTTCGTAAGAAACCGCAAACTCGCTTGCGTTAAGCTCTCGGCTCCCAACAAACACGCGCACGTGAGCAAAATCTATGCAAGCAACTCCTCTAAATACAACGTTCCAGTTGCGTTTTTGCGGCACAGATTCTACGGCAGCATCACATCCTGCAACACCGGAAATAATAAATTGCGAAGAACCATTGCCGTCTCGCCACACAAAATTCATACGTGTATTAGCAGTATTTCCAGCAGACGCGGCAGCAAAATCGCCGTTATCTTCTCGCATCACAAATTCGCCGTCAGCTCCAGGGAATGCAAGAACTCGCAAAGCCCGCGGATTTTCAATGCTATTAACAGATTCAGCGGTCTCAGCACTACGCTCGCAATCTGCAACTTCCGGCAAAACTTGCAGAGGCACAATCGCTCCAGCGCGCGCAAAAGCCGGCACGCGGTCAAGTGAGCGCCACGCTTCAAATCTGCGGCCATTCCAGCCGCGAGACACATACCTGCGTCCGTCAAACAAATCGTACCAATCGCCTTCCGGCAACCAAACTCCAGCACATCCGCGCAAAGCAGCCGCGTCGTTAGGCGAAACAATCGGCGATACTATAAGCTCGCTTCCAAAACGGTACTCGTTAGGAATTTCGTAAGCCATTCCAACTTCCGGCGACTGCCAGTACATTGGCTCAATAATCGGCCTGCCATCAAAAGCCGCGCGATAATTCATCGTATAAACGTATGGCAAAAGTTCCGCGCGCAAACGAAGCATTTTCACCATTGCTTCGCGAGTCTCCCGAGGGAAATTCCACGGCTCTTTTCCAGCGAATGGCGAGCAAGTAGAGTGCAAACGATTAATAGGACTAAACGCGCCGAAAGCGTACCATCGCGCTTCCAACTCGTTATTTCTAACGCCAAGCATGTGTCCGCCAATATCGTGACTCCACCATCCGTAGCCAATATTGGAAGCTGTAGAAGTGAAGTAAGTTTGGAAAGCAAGCGAATCCCAAGTAGTAACGGTATCTCCCGAGAATCCAACTGGGTAGCGATGCGAACCAGGGCCAGCATAACGAGAGAACGTAATAGGCCATCGACCTTCGCGCGCAGCGTCCTCATAATGCATGTGGTTCAGCATCCAAAGAGGATCCAAGCCAGGCTCGCGCGTAACTCCCCCCTGCTGCCAGTCAATCCACCAAAATCGCACGCCTTCATCTTCCATACGATGATGCATGTTGAAGTAAGCCTTCACAAACTGCGGATTCGTTAAATCAAATTCCACAGCTTTGCCGCTTGCCGGATCAATGCCAGCATCTTGCGCAACTTGCGGATAATCTTTTTCAAACGCACGCACGCCGTCGCGCGGATGCAAGTTCAAAGTTGGAGACAATCCAGCAGCGTTAAGTTTACGCAAAAAAGCACGATGATCCGGGAAAAGTTCCTCGTTCCACGTATAGCCCGTCCAACCGGATCCATACTTCGGATCAACATCAGTAACATGCCAATCCATGTCAATAACAGCCGTGCTAAAAGGTATGCCTTCGCGCTTAAAACGATTATGCAATTGCAAATATTCGTCTTGACGGTAGCGATAGTAGCGGCTCCACCAATTGCTTAGCGCAAAACGTGGCAGCAGCGGCTGAGCGCCCGTAAGCTTATAAAAGTCTTGAATTGCTTGAATATAGCGGTGTCCGTAACCGAAGAAATACAAGTCCTTGTATCTACCTGATTGCTCGCTAACTTTTTGCGCACGCGACTTAACCCAAGCCCCATACGGGTTTGGTTTGCCATTTATTTCCTCAGCCGGAGCAATTTCGCAAGTTGCAGAATCGTCTAAAATAGACCATCCGTCGCGCGAAAGTATTCCTTTACCAAGTTTTACCGGGCCATTCGCCTGATCCAAAGTTCTAAAAGTTCCAAGAAGATTTCCCGGGCACGCGTCGCCGTAATGCCACGTATTAAACTGCGTGCACGGCACTCCGCGCACAACAATACTTAAACCTTCTTTGCTAAAAGCTTCGCAATTATAAGTAAGATGCAGCTTTTCAGTTTCGACTTCCAGCCATTCATTTTCGTTTGTGCGCGTACTAAATTGCGGCTGAGCGTCCGCGCTTTTGTGAGCAAAATTGCGGCAGATTACAGTTTGCGTAGGATTGTCAACAAACTTTCCATCATCGCTCCATTCAAGACGAATAAGCGAATCTGTAATAACCGTAATTCGCCACTTTTCGCCCTTAATTACCTGACTATCCTGCGCCTTTGCATTTGAATCAGTTGCGTACTTATAAAAAATTCCCAACTTGGAAGAGTCCATACTACTGCACATCTCTGCTGTTACCTTGCAACTTTGCTTATTAACAATTTTATGTATTATTTTATGTATTATTTTGTTTGCTTACAACTTATAACTTTAATGAATGTATACTGCAAACACTGACGCAATGATCAACATCAGCGGATACCACGCATACATAACACAACGGAACGTCGTCGAGTTTTTAGGACCATCACCATAAGGGCTACGATAATGCAACACAGCTACACCAATACCAGGTGTAAGCATCGACATAGCACCGAACATTCCTGCAGTCATCTCCATAGTAATTTCGCGCTTTTTTAATAATTCAAAAAGAAGTACGAAAATAAGCAAAGTTACGCCGCCGAAGAAAATTCCATGCTGCACAAAAACTTTTCCTATCAAATTCCAAAGAAGACCCGCAATGATAAGCACGGTAATAGCAAAACCTTTACTAAATCCGCTTAAACGTTCCCTAATTGTATCTATACTCGAAAGTACGAATAGGGAAATAACCATTGCAAATACAGGATTTTGCGAACGCATGTCGAACAAACATTTTGAATTCACCAAATCGTATGGAACTTCGCAAACCACTGCTAAAATCAGCAATCTCAACATGTAAAGATTCAAATTATGCGTGTTATGGTATCCGCGTACTAGTATCCACGCATACCATGGCACTGCAGTCCAGCTTATAAATTCACAAACTAATATGACTGTCAATGCAAACATATTATTGGTTACTGTTCCGCCGAACATTCGTGCAATTACTGTGTTACTAAATGCACCTAGCATAAGCATAAAAGCGCCGAGCATTTTGAGTTTATTGAGCGTGATTCCAGTTTTTATGTTACGGTCAGCACGAATTGGTTTGCCGTTTGCATCAAGCATTTCCTTATTCGCGTTACCGCTATCACGCATTATTGCTTTACCACTATTAATACTCATTGCACGTCCTTGTTTATTTGCGCATACCTAGTTTATATAAACTTTATCCGTAGTCGCGTATCTACCTAACCTGTAATTTACATTCCAAACACTGCAAAACTTTGAGCGCCGAGTGTTAAGCAATCACCATCAACTGATATTTCTCCAATTTTCAGTAATGGATTGTAAGCAGATTCTTGCGTAAGATTCGCTAATGCTTCTAATGAAACTGTTTCACTATTTACACCTGGATTCATAACCACAATGCTTCGTTCCACAGCTGATTCTCCTGCGTCACCTTTTGCGCAACGCTCGTAAGCAAAGCCGCGCCCGTCAACAGGAGCATACAGCACTCTCCAAGAAGCGTCAGCTTGCAAAGATTTGCGGCTATGACGAAGCGCAATAAGCGAGCGCACCCACGAAAGGAAGGAATCTTCGCAATTAATTTGCGCAGAAACAGTTGGAATTTCACCACTTTCCACTGCTTGTTTTCGAGAATTTGCGCAAGTTCTTCCGTCTGCTCGCGCTTCAACAGGCAAGTATAATTTAGATTTTGCAGCCATCGAGAAGCCAAAATTCTTTGCATCGTCCCATTGCATTGGCGTACGAGTGCCCGTACGAGCGTAGCCGCCTTCTTTTGTTGGAATATCGCGATATTTCATGCCAATTTCGTCGCCATAATACACGAATGGCACGCCTGGCATAGTGAGTATCATGCCGAAAGCCACGCGACGCTCACGATCGCCAAGACGCGGAGCAAGACGCGGCGTATCGTGATTGCACGTGATGAAACTAAAGTAGCCTTGATTACAGGTTGATTCATACTGCGGGCAGTAGTCGTCCAAGAATGGGCAAATGCTTCCGCCACCGTGCGCATTAAAGTAGCTGCGATCGCGCTCAGAATTGTTATCTAAAGCGTTATCAACGTCACGAAGTAAACGCGCATAACCATTAGGATTGCCATCCCAGCGCCAATTCAAATAGAAGTCCATGTCGAATCCTGCAGTAAGAGCCTGACGCGGTCTGCCCCATTCGGACACAAAAGCAGCCTGCGGATACTCTTCTTTTACAGTGCCAAGCATTTCCTGCCATGCGCGAATTGTATTGTCTTTTCCAAGGCTTCCTTCGCCATTATTGTCATCGTTTTTTACAAGCGAATCAGCCATATCAACTCGGAATCCATCCGCACCAAGCGAAAGCCAAAATCGCATAATATCAACCATTGCAGCGCGAGTTTCTGCCGCTTCTTTGGAATCTGGAGCGGATTGCCAAGCTCGATCCCTATGTGCAAAACCGTAGTTTAATGCAGGCTGACATTTGAAGAAGTTTAGAATATAAGTGGCGTCACGCTCAGTTTCACCGCCAATAAACGGCATAGAATAGCCGCTAAACGCACTGTCTGTCCAAATATATCGCTTGCTAAACTCGTTTTCTTCAGCTTTCGAACTTTCGCGGAACCATTCATGTTCTTCACTAGTGTGACCTGGCACTAAATCAAGCAATATGCGGATTCCTTGATTGTGAGCTTCACTAAAAAGCTGCTTTAAATCTTCGTTCGTTCCGTAACGCGCAGCTACTTTTTTGTAGTCGCGCACGTCATAGCCCGCATCTTTAAAAGGCGAGTCATAGCAAGGATTAAGCCAAATTGCGTTGCAGCCAAGCGATTTTACATAGTCTAACTTTTTGATAATTCCTTGAATGTCACCTATGCCATCGCCATTGGAATCACAAAAACTTTGCGGATAGATTTCGTAAAAAACCGCGTCTTTAAGCCACTGAGCATGATCGTATAATGCCATTATTTCACCCTTCTAGCGTTGTGCTATTTAGTTTACACGCAACCACTTGAAAAAATTTATAGGGCGAAATATACAGATTAACCCGCCACTCATTTGCAAACGACACGATATCCGTGTATACTACACAGTGCTTACGAACGGATTTGTGAGACTTGTGACGCTGCTCTACGCAGCAATCGCGATGTTGCGCCACAACGGAGTCCGTTACTACGCCACCAAATGATATGCCAGTTTTTGGCATGATATAGGAGGTCAAGGATGACGAATATTAAGAAGATGCTGGGTGCAGGTCTTGCAGTTGCTACTTTGTTTGGATTTGCAGCTTGCGGTTCAAGCACTAACAATAGCGCTAAGAAGGCTGCTGATTCAGCACCTGTTCAGCTCACTGTTTGGGGTTCTGCTGACGATCAGAAAGATGGCGGCTGGATTAAGACTGTTGAAGCAGAATTCAAGAAGGAAAATCCAAACGTTACTTTCAAGAACGCTGTTGTTGAGCCACCAGACGCTGCTAAGGCTGTTAAGCAGGATGCTAAGGCTGCTGCTGATGTGTTCCTCTTCCCTAACGATCAGCTCGGCGACTTGGTAAAGGCTGGAGCAATCGGCGAATTAAGCGATGACGCCACAAAGCAAGTTAAGGAACAGAACGAAGATACTTTGATTAAGTCTGTTACCGCTCAGGACGGTAAACTTTACGGCGTTCCTTACACCGGCAACACTTGGTTCATGTACTACAACAAGTCCAAGTTCTCCGCTGATGACGTTAAGTCCCTCGACAAGATGCTTGAAAAGGGCAAGGTTTCATTCGATCTTGCTAATGCTTGGTATCTCCCAGGCTTCTACCTCGATGGCAATATGACGCTCTTCGGCGAAAATGGAAACGATGCTAAGGCTGGCATGAAGCTCAGTGATAAGGCTGCTGAAGTTACCAAGTACATTGCAACAAAGCTCGTTGGAAACGAAAAGCACTTCGTACTTGATGGAAATGGTCGCGGCTTGGCTGGCTTGAAGGACGGCTCCGTTGATGCAATGTTCTCCGGTTCTTGGGATGCAGCCAAGGTTAAGGACGCCTTGAAGGATAACTATGCTGCAGCTGCTCTTCCAACCTTCAAGACTGAGTCTGGCGAGCACCAGATGAAGTCCTTCGCTGGTTCTAAGGCTGTTGCTTACAACACCAACACCAAGTCTCCAGAGATGGCTGCTAAGTTCGCTGCATTCTTGGGCTCCAAGAAGTCCCAGCAGATTGCTTTCGAAAAGGAAGGTGCAATTCCTTCTGACAAGTCCCTTGCTGATAGCGTAAAGGCAGAGCCAGCTGCTGTTGCTCAGATGGAAACAATTGCTAAGACTTCTGTCTTGCAGCCAGCAATTCCTGAAATGGGTAAGTTCTGGGATCCAGTTCAAGCATTCGGCACTTCTATCTCCACCGGTAAGATTACTGGCGATAATGCTGCCGCGCAGACCGCAGAATTTGCTAAGGGCTTAGAGAAGTAAGTAAACAAAACTTACTCTAGCCAACAAATCTAAATAGATGCATAAGCAGTGTTTTATGCACTTTGAGTAAAACAATGCGCCCCAGCCCCCGCTCCGGCAAGGGGTGGGGCGCATTGTTTATCTTCTACAAAATAATTTTGTTTACATGAAAGGCATGTCATGACTGGCACGACATCCACAAAGCGAGAAAGACGCCAGAAGAAGACGTCAACTGCAGAACGCTTTGCTCCTTCACCTTATTCACTGAAAGAGGCTGCAAAACATGCGGACATTCTTTCATGGATTTCTGTTGTCATATTTGGCTTTGGCAATTTTGTCCGCAAGCAATACATCAAAGGCGTTATATTCTTAGCGTGCGAAGCAACTTTATTCGTATTCTTATTTGCAATTGGATTGGATTATCTTCCAAAAATCAACACTCTTGGCACAGTAGAACAAGGCAGAGTTAAAGTCAACGGATTCTGGCGATACAGTGCAGGCGATAATTCTGTAGAAATTTTACTGTATGGAGTTATGTCGATATTAGCGATTGTATTGCTTGTATATCTGGCAACTCTCGCTCTTCGCAGCGCGTACAAAGCGCAATCTGTAATGGCAGACGGCAAGAAGCCACTTAATTTCATTGATGATGCGAAGACTCTTCTTGACGAAAAAGCACACGTCGGTTTTATGACTCTTCCAACTGCTGGCATTGTGTTATTCACAATTTTGCCATTGTTCTTCATGATTTCTATGGCTTTCACAAGCTATGACGAGAATCATCAACAAAAATTCAGTTGGATTGGGTTAGACGTTTTTTCTCAATTCTTAACCGGAAAAAGTGATTTAATTAAAGCTGACGTATTCTTTGACGTATTAATCTGGACTCTTGTTTGGGCATTCCTTGCAACCTTCCTGAACTTCTTCCTCGGCATGTTCATTGCAATGATAATCAATAGAAAGTCCACTCGTCTTAAGGGATTGTGGCGAACTTGCTTCTCCCTTACAATTGCAGTTCCACAGTTTGTTTCATTGCTTATTATGAACAATATGCTTAGCCAGAACGGTGTTATTAACATTGTCTTTAAGCAAAACGGTTGGATACATCAGGAGCTTCCTTTCCTTACGGATGTAACTTGGGCTCGAGTGACGGTAATTCTTATCAATCTTTGGGTTGGTATTCCATTCACCATCATGCAGATTACAGGTATCTTGCAAAACGTTCCTGCAGAACTTTACGAAGCTGCAGAGCTCGATGGCGCAGGTTGGTGGCAACGTTTCATGAACGTCACAATGCCGTACATCATCTTTGTTATGACTCCATATTTGATTACTACCTTTACTGGCAACATCAATAACTTCAACGTTATTTACCTCTTAACAAAAGGTGGTCCAGCAAGTAGCAAAGTCAACAGTGCAGGCGGCACCGACTTGCTTATCACATGGCTCTACAAGTTGACTGTTGACCAGCAAAACTACAACGCAGGTGCAGTAATTGGTATTTTGACGTTCATTGTGCTTGCTGTCGTAGCACTGATTACGTATCGCAACTCTGGATCTTACAAGAATGAGGAGGGATTCCGGTGAGTGATAAAACTACAACTAAGAACGAAGAAGCTGTTGTAAAGAGCACTCGTAGTGTTTCTTTCCTTAAAGATCAACATGTCAGAAGAGTAATTGGAGATACTTTCTCACATTTGTTCTTGCTGGTGTTGTCAGTTATTTGGCTGATTCCAATCTTGTGGGTTTTGTTAGAAAGCTTCAACAAGAACACTGGTTCCTATCAGAAAACCTTCTTCCCAACTGA
The DNA here is from genome assembly GCF_055818055.1 of Gardnerella sp. c10Ua_244. Taxonomy (NCBI): domain Bacteria; kingdom Bacillati; phylum Actinomycetota; class Actinomycetes; order Bifidobacteriales; family Bifidobacteriaceae; genus Gardnerella; species Gardnerella sp. c10Ua_244. Next base: position 603,848 of record NZ_JARFVS010000001.1, on the reverse strand, counting down.
ATACTCACTAAATAACTATATAAAGTTATTTACCGATACCGATGACATTAATTTCCCACGAATGTTCCTCAACACTTTGATTGTGTCAATTTTCGTGTGCATTATTTCTTTGGTGTTTGTGTTAGCGGTGTCCTTCTGCATGTCTCGTCTCCGTTTCAAAGGACGTAAGACATTCATGAATCTTGCTCTGATTCTTGGTATGTTCCCAGGTATCATGGCTGTTATTGCTATCTACTTCATTTTGAAGGCTCTTGGTTTAACAAAAGGTTCGATTGTATTAATCGCACTTATTATCGTTTATTCTGCAGGTAGCGGTGCCGGCTTCTACATTATGAAGGGCTACATGGATACTATTCCAAAGTCTTTGGATGAAGCTGCATACTTGGATGGATGCACAAAGTGGCAAGTATTCTGGAAGATTATTGTTCCAATCTGCAAGCCTATGATTGTGTTCCAAGCAATTACTGGATTCTTGGGACCATGGCTAGACTTCGTTATGGTGAAGACAGTAGTGAGAGACAATAAGGAAAACTACACAGTTGCTTACGGATTAATGGAGATGCTTACCAAAAAGTATCTACCTGATTGGTACGCTGCATTCGCGGCAGGCGCTGTGTGCATTTCCATACCAATCGTAATCCTGTTCATTATTATGCAGCGCTTCTACGAAGAGTCCATGTCTGGCTCCGTTAAAGGCTGATAATTTACAGGATATAAATCTACTGAAGGCTGAGACGCTTTCGAGCGTTTCAGCCTTCTCTTTCGCTAGACAACACGAACACGTAAAAATAAAAAATAACTTAACACACTCGCCGTTTGACTTAATACGATAATGGCTATCGCATAAACCCTACCGTGTTTAGCCAAATAGTGCCGCAAAACATAAAAAAACTTGATAACAGAACAATAAGTAAATAATAAAATTTAAAAACTGTATAATTACTAATACGATTAAATAATTTAGAAAATTTAGACAATTCGCAAAATAGCGAAGGAAGAAGGATACCCTATATGACGACTCCATCTTCGGCAACATGGCCTGTATACGAAGGACCTCTTGGATTTACTTTAAACGCTAAATCTACAACATTTACTGTATGGGCACCAACTGCACAGAATGTGACGTTAAGACTTTTTGAAACCGGAAACAACAGTGAGCCAATTCAAACACACGAATTGAAACCGTTGCATGACGGAGCTTGGCGGATTAATTTCCGTAAGCGTTTAGACGGCATATACTACGATTATCTTGTTACTTTCCAAGATGGCACAGTAAATCGAACTAGTGACCCTTGGGGTGTAGCGAGCGGTGTAAATGGTGAGCGCAGCCTTGTCATAGACGATGAGCGAGTGTCTCCTGCCAATTGGCATAAAGATAAGTCTCCTAAGTTTGTGCGTCATGCAATGGTTGTGTGGGAAACGCATGTTGCAGATTTCAGCAGCAATCCTAATGGCGGCTTTAAGCCAGAGCATAGAGGCCAATATCTCGCTTTTACTGATGAACATACATCTTTGCAAAATCCAGATTCTTCTGAATGCAACTTCCCTACTGGCTTGGATTATTTAAAGCAGCTTGGCATTACTCATGTGCAACTCGAACCTATTTACGATTTTGCAACAGTTGACGAATCCGCAATCGACAATGCGCGCAAAAACGGTGCTTCAGCAGAAGAATTAGATTCTCTATACAACTGGGGTTATGATCCTCACGCTTACAACGTTCCTGAAGGTGCTTATTCTAGCAATCCTTACGACGGCACTGCGCGAATTCGCGAATGCAAAGCAATGATTGCGGCATTACATGCTAATGGCCAACGCGTAATTATGGATGTTGTTTATAATCACATGTACAAGTCTGCAGAAAACGCTTTCGAATGCATGGCTCCTGGGTATTTCTGCAGGCGAGACTCTGACGGATCTTTTGCTAACGGCTCTGGCTGTGGAAATGAAATGGCTTCTGAACATCCTATGTTCCGCAGGTTTATTATTGAATCTTTGCTGCATTGGGCACGCTGCTATCACATTGATGGTTTCCGTTTTGATCTTATGGGATTGACTGATACTGAAACCTTAAATCAGGCACGAGCTGCATTAGATGAGCTTCCTGGCGGTAAAGATATTGTTATGTATGGAGAACCGTGGAGTGCTTCGGATCCTGCTGTTGATGAAAAAGTTCCGATGGGAGATAAAGACGGCAGAAGCACTCTTAACGAGCGCATAGGCTGGTTTAGTGACGAGTCTCGCGATTCCCTCAAAGGCAACGTCATGAACCATCTCGACCGCGGGTATGTAAATGGCAATGAGCTCTGGTGCTCAGATGCGGCTCGCCAAACTCTTAATGCATGGCGTGATACGCCTTCTGCAGGTAAAGAAGTTGGACAGATTGTTCAATATACTTCTGCTCACGACGATTTGACTTTCTGGGATAAGCTTTGTATCTCTATGCGCGAGAATGCTAGCGATTTTGAGTTTGACGCTCAAGATGCACAACAAGTTGCGGATATTTTGAACGCTAATATGTTTGCAGCTGGAATTGTTTTGTGCTCTGCAGGCACGCCGTTTATGCTAAGCGGAGAAGAGTTTGGACGCACTAAGCACGGTTGCGATAATTCTTATAATCGCGGTGTACTAATGAACCAGCTTGACTGGGCGCGCGCTGAACGTTTCAATCCGCTTGTTCAATGGTATCGTGCACTTATAAAGCTTCGCGCTGAATATAGCTCATTGTATGATGGCAAACGCAAACAACTTGAAACGTCTAACCATACTGTTTTGGCTACGCGCATTGGCAATAATTTAATTGTTTGCGCAAATCCTATGTATCATGAAGATGCAACTATTCAGCTACCTGCTATTCATAGCGCAAAGGCTCAAGAGTGGCATTGCGTACTTAATTCAAGTGATTATTTTGCTAAGTGGACTGGAAAACAACCTGACACCGCGGTAAATATTACAACTGAAAAAAGCGCTGCTACCCTACACTTGCCTATCAGAACTTTTGTTGTGCTTAGCAACAAGTAATTGCGTTTTAGTAAGTAAAAAAAATAATAAACTGTCAGACGATTGCAACTAAACATGAGTAATCACAACACTTGTGTTTAGTTGCAATTACTTATAAAAACTAGCAAATATGTCGCAACGCTAATTTGCAAACGATGTCAGGTATTTATATAATTGACAGGCAGGGTGTATTTCAATCCAGAGATGTATTGATTTACACGCTATCGCCATAGTTGCACATTTGGCACGCTTACGACGATGTTAGGAATGTGCCAAATCATAAAGTAGAAGGAGCACCATGACAACAACAGCTACTGGCAAAGCTGATGCTGATAAGCCTATGGAAGAAAGCGCAGAACGTCTTGCACGTCCACTTATTAAGCTTGCTAAGGCGTGCGGCGTTGCCACTTTTTATATTGATCAGCAAGGAAGCTACACCGAAATTACAGATGAAGCATTAGTTGGAGTACTTGATGCATTAGGCATGCCTGCCGACACTCAAGACAATATTGCAATTTCATACGAGAAGGTTCAGCGCAAACGCTCTAGCGAGTTATTGCCACCAACTGTCGTTTCGTTTAATGGCGCAAAAACTTGCGTACCAATTCACGCAGGAGATGCCAAAAAAGAGCAAATTCACATTTCTCTTACACTCGAAGATGGAACAGATTATGAAGACTCGTTAGGCGATATTCAATCCGAAGACGATGGAGACTTGTTCATTGAACTTCCGGATGATTTGCCAATGGGCTACCACACTTTGCATGCCAAAGTAATCAGCGCGAATGGCGAGACGGCTCAACATGCTGATGTCACATTGATTGCCGCACCTGCGCGTATTCCATTGCCTGAAAGCGTTAAGCAAAAGCACCGTTGGGGATTCATGACGCAAATGTATTCTGTGCGTTCAAAAGATTCTTGGGGAATTGGCGATTATGGCGATTTGCGTCGCCTACTTAAGGATGCTGGAGAAATCGGCAAGGCTGATTTTATGCTGATTAATCCAATTCATGCGTGCGCTCCAGTAACACCTCTTGAGCCTTCACCGTACTTACCTGAGTCTCGTAGGTTCTTGAATGTCACTTATATTCGTCCGCAAGATATTCCGGAATATGCTGAATTAAGTGGCGAAGATCTTGCTAAAGTAGAGCAATTGCATGAGTCTATTGCTCCTCAAAACAATAATCCAAATCCTATAGATATCAACGCTGCATGGGATGCCAAGCTTCCTGCGTTGCGTATTATTTTCAAGCAACCTCGTTCTACCGAGCGCGAGCGCGAGTTTAGTGAGTTTAAGCATCGTTCTGGTGAAGATCTTGACGCCTTTGCAACTTGGTGTGTTGCGTTTGAGGTTTGGGGTGCTCCTTGGGGCGAGAATTTGTGGTTTGACACTACAGGCAAAGGCACTCCGCAAATTGAGCGACTTAAGCGCGAACATGCTGACTTGTTTGAGTTCCATCGTTGGCTTCAGTGGATTGCTGATGAGCAAGTTGCTACAGCTCACGCTGAAGCTAAAGCTGCTGGTATGGCAATTGGTCTTATGCAAGACATGGCAGTTGGCGTACACGGCTACGGTGCTGACGTTTGGTGGAGTCCGGAACGATTTGCTAATGGTGTAAGCGTTGGTGCTCCTCCTGATTTCTACAACCAGCAAGGTCAGGATTGGGGTCAACCTCCATTCGATCCAAATTATTTGGATGAAACTGGCTATATTGCTTACCGAGACATGGTTCATAACGTGTTCTTGCATGCAGGAGCTGCTCGTATTGATCACGTTCTTGGATTGTTCCGCTTGTGGTGGATTCCACAAGGACAGGGTGCTAGAAACGGCGCGTATGTGTACTACAATGTAGATGCAATGCTCGCAGTTCTCACTATTGAAGCAACTCGCGCAGGCGGTGTTGTTATTGGCGAAGATTTGGGCACTGTGCCGAAGTATGTTTCTAAGGTTCTTGCATCTCATGGCGTGCTTGGCACTGTTGTTGAGTGGTTCACCCACGACGACGAAGCTGAAGCCGCTACTAAGAAGGCTGGAAAGAAGCAAATTATTTTTGCTAATCCGTCTACATATCGAGAGTATGCTCTTGCTTCCGTTACTACGCACGATATGCCACCTACAGCTGGTTATCTTGCCTTTGAGCATGTCAAGCTTCGCGAGCAACTTCATCTGCTTACAGACTCCGTAGAAACGTTCCAGGAGGCTGCTCAAGCTGAACGCGATGCAATGATGAAGATGCTTCTTGAGAACGGTTGGATTAGCAAAGATGCTGCTGAGGATGTTGAAGGTCATGCACAAGAAATTGTGGAAGCTATGCATGCAATTATGCTCACTTCCCCATCTTTGCTTTTGCAAGTAGCTTTGGTTGATGCTGTCGGCGAGAAGCGTTCACAGAATCAGCCTGGAACTAGTACAGAGTATCCAAACTGGCGTATTCCACTTGCTGATGCTGATGGTCGTGTAGTTCACACCGATGAAGTATTTAAGTCACCACGAGTGCTATCTATGACGGCAGTTATGCGCGGCGAAAATACACGGAAGCATGTATAATTTAATAGTTGGTTTACCGATGAACTGACTCTATTTCCCCCCCTCGTAAGGAATATGATTTGCATAGTAGCAAATCAAAATATTTCTTACATGATGTCCTATGTGAGGCGAGCATCTATAATAGTGCTCGCCTCATTAATTATGGGGTTATGGGGGTTATGGAGTAAGAAGCAAACCCCCTGCCTCAACACCGTTACTCGCGCAGTACGTAATCTGCGTCAATAACACAAATAAGCAGCAACACTCGCGCGCTAAATCGCAGCGCTCAAGCAGGTCATCAGCGCACACCAGTCACAACCTAATTTCTAAAGCACAGCCACACAAACCTGCCCTGCCTTCGTCTTTATTGACGAAGGCAGGCCTCGCTTGCGTTGAAAGCACACCGTGCTTTCAACCCTAAGCAAGCTCGGCACTCCGAGTTGCTTTCGCGCGCACAATGCTGCGCTCAAGCAGGTCGTCACGCCATAACGCAGAAATTACTTCTTAATATACTTTGCAAATACACGCTCTAAAATCGGAGTATGCAGCATAATAAGCGATCCCCAACCAATGAATACCAACAAAGGCAAACCCTGCGGCAAATATACGATTGATGCAAATATTAACACAATAAACACTATATCTAGCAGTGTCATTATAAGAGTTTCTTTCCAATACGAAATACCAAAAATAAGAGAATTAGCCACTGTTTTATCAATTGAATTTTTAAAACGCGCTTGTAATGCAAACACCCATTCGGCAACAATAACCCACAATATGCTCAGAATAAATTTAATAATTAAAAGTGGAGTAAACCACACGCAAAGCCATAGCCAAATAATAGCAAGCAAAACTGGTCCCATTACAGCCCAAATAATAGTAGATTCCAAAAAATTGCTAGCAAACGCGCGAAAATAAGCTGCAGTAATATGTCCTTCACCTTGCTCTGTACGTCTTGCAGCATCATGACCAGCACAAAGAGAAGCGCCGATAGTAATTAAAGGAAAGCTTGTTAAAATCATCAATATTGTAAGCCACACGGCATCAGCAAATGTTTCCATGCTTTGCGCAAACTTTGAATCTGGGCTTCCAAACGAGAAAATCATTCTATACTATCTCCTGGTTTTATGACGCAATTCCTATGCTTTACTATCTATAGATACTCTAATAACGAACTCTACCACCTAATTACAAACTAACGTAACTATTAAAAATAATGACGGTGTGCACAAACGTAATAGTATGCACACACCGCCGCTTTCACTGCCACTTGAATTTTGGAGGAGAATTAATTTATCCCTTTACTGCACCAGACATAACACCTTTAATAATGTACTTCTGGCAGATGAGGTAGAAGATTATGATTGGAACAATTGCCATAACCAAGCAGCCCATCATTGCGCCCATCTCGACAGATCCATAGCCGCCCTTCAAATACTGAACAGCTATAGAAATAGTCTTATACTTGTTGAGATCGAGCGTCAAGAATGGAAGCAGGAAGTCATTCCAAATCCACATTGCCTGCAAGATTGAAACCGAAATAATAGCAGGTCGCATAATCGGCACAATAATCTGGAAGAATATACGTGGCACAGAAGCACCATCAATCATTGCAGACTCTTCGAGTTCTTGCGGAATACCCTTAATCACACCAGTGAAAATAAACACTGCAAGTCCTGCACCAAAGCCTAAGTAAATAATCCACAATCCCCATGGAGTATTCAACTTCAAAGCGTTCGTAATGTAAGCAAGGGTGTACATAACCATCTGGAATGGCACAATCATGTTAAACAGGAACAAAACGTATAGAAGTTTTGCTGCCCAATTGTTCACACGAACAATCCACCATGCACACATTGACGTGCACAGAAGAATGAGAATCACAGAACCAACAGTTACAACAATGGTCCAGAGGAAACTCATCGGAAAATCAGTACGATTTGAGCCTAATACGTAGTTAGACATTCCAACAAACGATTTTGAACTAAAAGTAAAAGGATTGCTGGCAATATCAACCTTAGACTTGAAAGAATTCAGCACTACTAAAGCTATAGGAAAAATCCATAACAAGCTTATAAGAGTGAACAGCACCGTCCATAACGCAGGATGCTTTGTTTTCTCGTTCATGCCGCTACCTCCTTTGACCTAGTGAGTATATTCTGAACCATAGCAATAACAGCCACAACAATGAAGAACATGACTGCCTGAGCCTGGCCAACGCCTTCACATCTTGGAGTAGTGAAAGTTCTATAAATATTAAGAGCTAACATCTCTGTTTTCCTTGACGGACCACCGTTAGTTAATGCGAAGTTCTGATCGAAAAGCTTGAAGCCGTTGGTAATTGTTAAGAATGTGCAAACAGTAATAGAAGGCATCATCAATGGAATAGTAATCTTGAATAAAGTCTGCCTTGGGCTTGCACCATCGACAGCAGCTGCTTCCATAACATCTCCTGGAAGAGCCTGCATTCCTGCGATATAAATAATCATCATATAGCCAATTTGCTGCCAGCAAACAACAATCACAAGACCCCAGAAACCGAATACTTCAGAGAACGTAATCGTACGATTGAAGTAGCCGAGTATACCATTTAACAAGAGCTGCCAAATATAGCTTAAAACGATACCGCCAATAAGATTTGGCATAAAGAACACGGCTCTGAATATCGTCGTGCCCTTGAACTTCTTAGTAAGCATGTACGCAATTGCAAAAGCAATAACATTAATAATTATTGTTGTAATAACTGCAAAAAGCGTTGTGAACAAAAACGAATAAACAAGATGCGGATCTTTTAAAGCTCTATAGTAGTTACGAAAACCCACAAACTTACCATCAGTCACAGTAGTGAATTTTCTAAAGCTCAAGTACACACCCATAATAAATGGCACTAAGAAGCCAACAATAAACGCAGCAAACGTTGGCAGCGCAAATAACCACCACCATTTACGTATTGCTTTTCCGCTCATACTAATCATGACTCGTCACTTTCTCCTCCTTGAGCGCGACATCCACGTAGACATCGCTGTCCCGAACCAATAACTTCATTCTACTACATGAATTAGCTATGTCAAACGTTGTCATTTTCGATATGTCACTTCAAACAAATATCAGAATTTAGTTTTAAAAAAATTGCTTATTATCGTTGGCATTCCAGCAAAATTTGCTAGAATAGAAATGTCTGCAAACGTTTGTTTGTTTCGAACTATAAAAGTTCGCACTAAACAATTAAACACAAGGCTGTGCTACACGTTTGTTATACGCGAATAAAGGAGTTCACATGTCGGCAAATATTCAAGATGTAGCGAATAAAGCTCATGTGTCAGTTTCTACTGTGTCGCGTTCATTTACACGACCGAACTTAGTATCTGCATCCACTCGCAATAAAGTATTGGCCATTGCCGAACAATTGAATTTTTCTATTTCGAAATCTGCAGCAGCACTAAAATCTGGTAAAACCTTGCGCATCGCTTTATTGATTAGCGATCAAATTCGTCTATGGTTTTCTGCATCTATTATTCAAGGATTGAATCAAGTATTCCACACAGCTGGATATGATTTGTCTATTTTTCAGATTTCCAGCAGTAAAGAGCGTAGTGAATTTTTCACAATGCTCCCAACTAGACGTAATGCTGACGCCGTTGTTGTGTGCTCCTTTGACGTAAATACCAACGAAATCGCACAACTTAAATCAACAGGCGTGCCAATTGTTGGCATAAACTGCTTATATCCACAAAAATGCGATTTTGACGCGACTATCAATATTGACGATGACCAAGGTGCAAGACTTATGGCACGCCACTTAATCGGTTTAGGGCATCGCAATATTGCATATGTGCGCACAACTCGTGACGTTTCACTACATTTCAGCGTATTGCAACGTTACCATTCTTTTATTGATGAATGCCAAAATAGCGGGATCACACCTACAGAAATTGTGGCACCTGCTAATTCTGATCGCATAAGTGCCATAGTTTCTATGCTTCTTGGAAGTTCAATTATGCCAACAGCAATTGCATGCCAAGAAGATGGTATTGCAATACCGCTTATGTTTCAGCTTGCACGCAGCGGGTATTCTACTCCAAAAGATGTGTCAATTATTGGTTTTGACGATAGTTTTTACGCGCATGAAACTGGCTTAACTACTATTAGACAGGATCCAGTTGATATTGCTTCTACTGCGGCAAATATCACGCTTGCGCTTATAAACGCAGAGAAAGTTGAAGATCAGTATCGCATTGTTCCAGCGCAACTTATTGTGCGTTCAAGCACAGCTGCATTATTAAAAGAATAGACCTTTTATAGTTTTCTAGAAAATATCGAAATAACAAAATATCGAAATAACAAAATCCGCTAGGACTTAGCACTGTGATGTGCCAGTATCCTAGCGGATTTTCTTACGTCACCTTTGCTTGCTTACGTCAGCAGGTGTAACGTCTGTTTGTTTATTAGTCATCTTCGTGAGCTTGAGAATATTCTTTAGCCCAACCATCCACAAACGCTGTCTTAACCTTATCCCACTTGCCAGTGCCCTGAGCGTACTCAAGCAAAGCAGAGCCGAGGTCGTTCTTCCAGTTATCAGATGGCATTACGGTGAAGTTCCAGCTTACTGGAGTCTTACCAGACTTAGCATCTTCAACAGCTGCCTGAGTCAATGGGTTGTCAGACTTGATATCTGCGAAGCTCTTGAATGGAGTAGTGAAGCCCATCTTCTTAGACAAAGCATCCTTACCAGCATCGGAAGTAAGCAACCACTTCAAGAAGTCCTTAGTTGCCTTCTTGTTAGCGTCAGACGTCTTCTCGTTGATGCACCAATAGTTCTCAGAACCAGTTGCCAAGCCTTGCTTCTCTTCGCCCTTAGCACCAATATAAATTGGAAGCATACCAAGGTCTTCAGCCTTCATACCAGCCTTGGAGAGGTCACCCCAAGCCCAAGTACCATTCTGGTAGAACACAGCTTTACCCTGGGAGAACTCAGCATTAGCATCTTCACCAGTCTTGGAACCAATCTTTGTTGCTGGTGTAGTGGAATCAGTAATGTAAAGATCGAAAATCTTCTTATAACCGTCAAGGAAGCTACCCTTTACCTTTGCAGGCTGCTTGGTAACATGATCTTCCTTGAACTCATAGTACAAAGGAAGATTTGCAAGGTGGGTCTTAAAACGCCAATCAGAGCTGGAATCAAAACCAGCAGAAGTAAAGGCGCCTTCAACGCCAAGATCTGACTTGTGCTTTTGAATATCATCTGCAACAGCCTTCAACTTATCGAAGGAGTTGATTTCTTCAGCAGACTTTACCTTAGCATCCTTAAGCTCGGTGTACTTCTTAAGCAAAGCCTTGTTGTAAATCAAGCCGTAGGTTTCCATTGCATATGGAATACCAACAACCTTATCTCCATCCTTCAAAGCAATATCCTTGTTCTGAAGTTGGCTATAAAGCTCAGTATCCTTCAAATCAGCAGTGTAATCCTTCCAGCTTGCGTAACCAACTGGACCGTTGATCTGGAAGAGTGTAGGAGCTTCATTACCCTTGCTGATTTCACTCTTCAAAGACTGCTCATAAGTTCCGGAAGCAGCAGTTTGAACCTTAACTTCAACACCTGTTTTCTTGGTGTATGCCTTAGCTACTTCCTTCCACTGATCTGCAGCTTCTGGCTTAAAGTTCAAGAAGTAAACCTTACCTTTAGCAGAGCTGTCACTTGAGGAGGATCCGCAAGCTGCAAGCGCGCCAAAAGCCATTGCCGAGCAAGCTACCAGTGCAATTGTTGATTTAATTGTACGATTCATCATCGAACCTTTCTCCTATGCCGACAATCCCGTCATTGGACTGCCACACCTCTAGGTGTCCTTATCGACAATATTTATTATGCCTCAACTGCTGCAATATTGCAAACGATAGCATAAGTAAATTGACGCGTGTCATTATAAAAACACCACCCACTAATATATTCGATAAAATTAGCACGTATTTTTGGCAATAATTAAAGGGATTGCACAACAATTTAGCAAACGATTGTGCAACCCCTTGAGGATTATAGTTCAAAACAAATTATTTAATTAAACTAACTCTGCCCATGAGCAATCTTATATTCCTTAGCCCAGCCATCAACAAACGCGGATTTAAGAGTAGCCCATGCCTTATTAGCGCCAATAGAAGTCATACCGTCTTTTGTTGCTTGAGCGTATGTAAGCAAATCAGAGCCAACATCGTCTTTCCAACCGTTAGATGGCATAGTAACAAACACCCACTTAACAGGCAATTTGCCAGGCTTAGCAGTGTAATCAACAGCAGCCTGAACTAGAGGATTTTCTGCTTTAGGGAAACCTTTGAAAGGAGCAGCAAAGCCCATTTTATTAGCTAAAGCATCCTTACCATAATTTGTAGTAAGTAACCAATTAAGGAAGGCATTAGTTGCTTCCTGATTCCGCCTTGAAGCCTTTTTATTAATGCACCAATAATTTTCCGAACCGGTAGCCATGCCTTGTTTCTCTTCGCCCTTAGCACCAATATAAATTGGTAGCATGCCAACATCGTCAGGCTTTATGCCAGCTTTTGAAAGATCACCCCAAGCCCAAGTACCATTCTGGTAGAACACAGCTTTACCAAGAGCAAACTCATAAACAGCATCCTCGCCAGTTTTAGCACTTAACTGGCTTACAGGAGTTGTGGAATCAGAAATATAAAGGTCAAAAATCTTCCTGAAATTATCAACATAGTCGTAATTAATTGACTGAGGCTGACCATTAACGTTATTCTTAACGAATTGATAATACAAAGGCATATTTGCAAGATGCGTCTTAAAACGCCAGTCGGAGCTTAAATCAAAACCTGCGGACGCAAAAGCACCGTCAATACCAAGCTCATCCTTGCGCTTTTGCAAATCGTCTGCAACAGCCTTCAACGCAGCGAAATTAGTTATTTGATCTTCAAAAGATTTGCCGTTTTCTTCTGGCTGCAACTTTGCATCTTTAAGATCCGCATACCTAGCAAGCAAAGCCTTGTTGTAAATCAAGCCGTAATTTTCAGTAACATATGGCACAGCAACCGGCTTACCGTTATCCATAAAAGCAAGATTTTTATTGCTAAGTTGCGTATAAAGAGGGGAATTAGTTAAATCAGCAGTGTAATCCTTCCAGTTAGCATAGCCAACGGGACCGTTAATCTGGAATAACGTAGGCATGCTATCTGGATTATCTTTATATTTCTCAACTTCGGTTTTAAGTCTCTTTTCATACTGACCGCCAGTTGGCGTAACTATGCTTACTGTAACACCAGTCTGTTTTGTGTATTCTTTAGCAACTTCTTCCCACATAGCAGTAGCTTCAGGCTTCAAGTTGAAGAAAATAACCTTCCCATTAGCAGACCTATCGGCATTTGCGCCAAAAGACTGAGAAAAACCAAAAGCAGTAAACGCACAAGCCGCCAAAACAGCGCAAACCACTAGCGCAATAATCGACTTAACCGAACGACTCATCATCGAACCTTTCCATATACTGCTAATCTCTTACGAACTAACTAATTACTGCTATTGAATACTATTTAAATCACCGTAGTGAACTAATATTACAGCAAACGCAAGACTCAAATATATAAATATCTTTGCAAAAAATTTGCGCAAATCGCACTAAAATATATGGAAATATCTGAAATTTTAAACCGTATTTCAACAATTCCAATGCACAATTACATTGTCGCCTTTATACGTGCCCAACACAGAATAATGCGCGGTATCCATACGAAGAAGTCGCGCAAAATCTGGGTTTACTCCAAGCCAGCGCGCAGTAAGAATACGCAACACATGAGCATGCGCAACAACAAGCACGTCCTTACCTAATCTCAATTTAGGCATTGCCATATCAATAATCTTTTGAGTACGATCCGAAACCTCTTGCAAGCTTTCTCCAGAAGTCCTGTGCACATCCACTGTCTCTCCACTAGGAAGCACTTCTTTAGCATCACTAACCATGTGAGAAGGAAGAACTTTAGGACCATGTTTCCACACATCCCACGCCTCAACTCCACTTAGTTTAGAAATATCAGCGCGCGTGCGACCCTCAGCAGCACCATAATCCCACTCCAGCGCGCTATCACAAATTGTATACGAAGCAAATCCAGCAAACTGAGCTGTTTGCTGCGCGCGACGAAGCGGGCTTACAAGCACACAATCCTCATCAAAACCTTTTGTGAACACACACTGCAATCTAGCACCAGCCTCTTTTGCTTGCTCAACACCAACTTCAGTAAGAGGCAAATCCGTGCGCCCAGTATGCTGACCAGACACACTCCAAGCGGTTTGACCGTGACGAAGTAACACCAAGCAACCCTGCTTCGAGCATTCTTTCTGAGAGGATTCTTTAGTGCCGTTATTTTGCATAGTCTTCACATTCCTCACCAGCGCCATGTACACACATCGCACTGGACGCCTAGCAGCACGATTGCTTTACGTAAGCATTTCTTAACTTGCAGCCACTTTGCCGCAAATCAAGATTACTGTTCCATGGTACCGCCAAAATTGGTATTTCGTTACCACTAACATAGAAAATATGACGCAATTATCATCGGCTAATACTAAAACTCAACGAAACCATCGTGCGACTCAAGCTACCGTACAACGACTGAATGCAGCGAATCGTAAGATTGATGCGCTTCGCGAGCGCCGATTAAAAAATCCAAATACTTTAGGAGATTCGTTGCTTAAAGCCGCACTTCCGTCTTTTGCAACGTTTATAGCTGGGCAGATTGCGCACTTAATATGGGAAAAACATGTTGATACTAGAAAAATCAATTTAAACTCTAATAATCGTCCTAACAATCTTTCTAAAGAAAAAATCACACAAAAGCAACGTGTTAAGCAAGAAGAACCATTGCTAATGTCTCTTGGGTTTGCAGTATTTTCTGCGATTCTTACTACGCTTGTTGGTCGCTTAGTAAGTCACGGAACCTTGTCTTATGTTGCGCGAAGGCAAAGAAAGCGACAGTTTCGAAAAAATAAATTCTAATTTTGAACAAATGAAACTAAATGCAGAAATAATCGAAGAATAAGGAAAGTAAGGAATAAGAATAACGTGCAAAACTTACGTCACAACGAAACTATTGATACTCTACTGAACCGCCGATCTATTCGCGCTTTTTGCAACGAAGCAATTGACGAAGATACAGTCGCGACTCTTGAAACCGTGGCTCAACGCGCTGCTTGCAGCCAGTTTTTGAACGACTGGTCAGCGATTAAAATTACGAATAGCTCAATTAAGCAGAAGCTTTCCGAAATTGGCAATCAAACATATATTGCTACAGCTCCGCTGTTGTACGTTTTTATTATTGACCAGCACAGAAACGCTGCAATTGCACAAAAAAATGGCATCGATACAGGCAGCGACGAATTTATGCTTAAAACTCGTTACCGCTTTACTCAAGCTCAAAACGACGTCATTTTGGCACTTCACACCATGGAAACTGCCGCGGAATCTTTGGGTCTTGGTTGCGTAATCCTCGGTTCAATTTTGAACAGTAGAACTCAGCTTATTGATATTTTGAATTTGCCTGAATACACGTATCCCGTGCTCGGCTTGGCAATTGGTAAGCCTGCACAAAATCCGGAATTAAAGCCGCGCATGAGTACTAGCATGCAGATTTTTGAAAACACTTACCCTGCTGACGATGCTGAATTACTAGAGAATCTTGCCGATTTCGACAATCGCGTGCATCAATATTACGATTTGCGAAATACTAGCAGACCGGTTGACGCTTTCAGCGCGCAAATTCTTGCTATAGCAGCAGACGATATTGCCAAAAAACACGAAGCAGAAGATGTTGAGCAGGTTGCAAGGCAAGGTTTTAATGTCGCATAAGATTTAACACCGTTTTAATTTAGTGCCGTTTTAACTTAACGCCGTCTTGGCTTGTACCCGCGCTTTCTAGATTTAGGCTTCGTGCTTGCGGATGGCGAGCGCATATCGGAATACATGCGATTTACCGGGTTTTTATGTGTCAAATGCCAGCAACCACAATATTCACAAGCATAAACCCATAACTGTGTTCCACGCTCTCGCAAACTTTGCTCCGCTGCCATAAGAGCCTGCCCTTTATTCTTGTACATGATTTTTTGGGTAGATTCGCAGCGTCTCGGAGTAAAGAAATACATAGCTTTTATGGTAGCAAACCGCTTAACAGTTTATGATACGTCCAATAATTACATATCCACGTTAGCATCAACGTTCATAACGTACACGTTATTGCGCAATTGCCGCTCTTGCATTCGCGTAATATCCCCATCTTCGTACATGTCATGAATTATACGTAACTCTATTGCGTAACTTTCACGCTTTACTTCTTCAATATTTTCGATTAAACGCACGCTCAAGCTCACATTAGGTCTAGAACGCAACAATCGTTCAACACTCCTGTACTCGCGCAAAAGTGCAGAACAGTACTCAGCTGCGTATTCCTGATTGCTCATGACATTATATAGTCGTTCAATAACGTGCTGAATAACTTCAATATGCAACTGACGAATATGCACAAAAATAACGTCTTCTTGTAAGAGTGGAGCTGTTCTGCGAATCATATTACTTACTCGCATTATGACTGTTCCAATACGACGCTGTAATGCTCTTAACCTTCCGCGAACATGCCACATGAGGGTTCCCAACTGCCTATCAGTGTGAATGTGACGTAAAGAATTCATAATTTGATCCAACAGACGCTCACAAGCTTCAACCTCCAGCAATTCCTGTTTCGATAAAGAACAAGCTTGCTTCAGCTTACGCAAACGCTGCTTAATATAATCTTTTTCCCAGTTAAGAGTTTCAATGCGCAAATCCAAATATTCTTTGGAGTCTCTATGCCCAATATTTTGCTTTAAACGTTCAATTCGTTCGGTATAAGAGTCAACAACAGACAATACTGCACGACGATTTTCGTTAGTAATACTAGAGGTTAATTCTTCAACCGTACGTCTAAGCACTTCAATGGCAATAGGAGTAACTTCCTCAAGTTCAGTATCGTTCTTTTTGGGAGAAATCATGGGTAACAAGAAGTTCGCCATAAGTAGCGTAACCACGATCACTACTCCCGATATAAAAATAAGTTCATTCCTAAGTGGAAACTTCACCGGTAATGTGAACATTAACGCTAAAGTTAAGGTTCCTTTTGCTCCACCTAAAGTCATAATTACAGCAGATTTTAATCCGCCTGTTAATTGGAATTGAGAAGATCTTGCGATGCGAACCATGGTGACCATCCATAAGAACCTCATGCCAACAACCGCAAGCAACGTTACAGCAATAATAGCCACAAGCAACAGGTTATTAACACCATAATCATTCCAACTTGAACTTACAACTTTTGGCAAAGCAATGCCAAGAAGAACAAAAACTGCACCATTCAGCCCAAACGAAAGAACACTCCACACGCTATTGGCAACAATATTAGTGCGCGAAACATTCGGACCTACTCCAGAACGATCAAATCTTGCTAGTAATCCTGCGGTAACTAACGCTAGCATTCCAGAAGCGCCAACACCTTCAGCACCCATGTAGAGCAGGAACGGCAAAAATAGTTCCATTAATATTCTTGTTTTTGTAGTTTCCCAACCTAAAGATCTAATCTTTTCAAAAAGCCAGTTTGCAGCTAATCCTACAAATACGCCAATTGCAATTCCACCAAAGAATTTTGATGCAAAACTGCTTAGTGCTGGCGTGATATCGAAAACACCAGACGCAGCAACAAGAACTGCAAACTGGAAGCCTACGATTCCGGACGCATCATTAAACAGTGATTCACCCTGTAGTACGCTAAATTGTTTGTCAGTAAGCGATACTTCATGACTTAACGCACTTACTGCCACAGCGTCAGTCGGTCCCAAAGCTGCCCCTAACACAGCTGCAGCGGCAATCGGTATAAATGACCATATTGCAGGTAAAAGCACAGCAACTGCGACCATAGTTGCCAGTACTAAACCAACAGCAAGAGTTGCTGAGTATTTAAATGAAGACAATAACGCTAACTTATTTATCTCACGCGATTCAAAATAAATTAAAGGCGCAACAATTACGATCATAAAAAGCTCTGGATCGAGAGTAACGTTTGGGAAGAAAGGCAGTTCTGAAGCTATAACACCCATGGTTATCTGCACAAGCGGCACTGAAACTCTCGGTATAAAACGTTCCAAGAATGATGACAGCACTACAACCGCCATGATGTACAGAATTAGCTCAAAAACTGGCATACTATTATAACTTCCTCTATTTATTTACCTTATTTTTCAGCTTATCGAAACATGGCAACTAATATAAAATCTATTGAAATGCAAAATAATTTAAAAATAAAGAGGAACTTGTTCAAAAGTTCAATATAAATTCAAAATAAATTCAATTTTTACTTTGCAAAATACAAATTTGCGCGTAAAATCATCACTAAAAATATAAATAGTTCAATTTAATACTTATATTTTGAACTTTGCTATAAACTTGTTCAATTTATAAATGCCGATTTTACAAGAAAGACAGATTATGGCACAGAATTTTGCTGATGAGCTTAAAAAAGCTATGAAGCGTAAGGGGTACAAGCAGATTGACGTAATCGAGCTTGCAGCAAAAAACGGTCATAAGCTTGGCAAAAGCCAGTTAAGCCAGTATTTAAGCGGCAAAACCGAGCCTCGCAAAGACGTACGTAACATGCTAGCTGAAATTCTTGGAATCAGCAGCGACGGAATCAAAGGCGGTCATTCTTGTGCAAAAATCGAGCAAAACTGCCAGTCTGCAGAAGAACCACAATTAAATCAGCCACAGCTTACAGAAGCTGAACTTTCCCAAACACTCAAACATAGAACCTTCAACAAATCAACCAAACTCGAGCACGTGCTTTATGACGTTCGCGGCCCAGTTGTTGAAGAAGCAAACCGCATGGAAGCGAACGGAACGCATATTCTAAAGCTCAACATTGGAAATCCTGCGCCTTTCGGATTCCGCGCTCCAGACGAAGTGATTTACGACATGCAACAGCAGCTTATTGACTGCGAAGGCTACTCGGATAGTCGTGGACTTTTCTCCGCTCGCAAGGCGATTATGCAATACGATCAGCTTAAGGGCATTCCAGGCGTGCAAATGGAAGATATTTACACTGGAAACGGAGTTTCCGAGCTGATTAATCTTTCTATGCAAGCGCTGCTTGATTGCGGCGACGAGATTCTTATCCCAAGCCCGGACTATCCTCTGTGGACTGCGTGCGCGAGCCTGGCCGGCGGCACTCCTGTGCACTACATGTGTGACGAAAAGTCGCATTGGTACCCAGATATTGCCGATATTCACTCTAAAATCACGCCTCGCACTAAAGCAATCGTGATTATTAACCCAAATAATCCTACGGGTGTGCTGTATAGTCGCGAAGTTTTGGAAGAGATTGTTAAGATTGCGCGCGAGTTTAATTTGATTATTTTTGCAGACGAGATTTACGACCGTCTTGTTATGGACGGCAAGAAACATATTTCGATTGCTTCTCTTGCTCCAGACGTGTTCTGCGTAACTTTTAGCGGACTTTCTAAGTCGCATATGATTGCTGGCTTCCGTATTGGTTGGATGAGTCTTTCGGGAGATAAATCCAAGGCTCGCGACTACATTATGGGACTTAACATGCTGTCTAATATGCGCTTGTGCTCTAACGTTCCTGCGCAGTCAATTATTCAGACTGCTTTGGGCGGATACCAGAGCGTTGAAAAGTATTTGGAACCAGGCGGACGCGTGTATGAGCAGCGCGAGTATTGCTATAACGCGCTTCAAGAGATGGATGGCGTAAGCGTTGAGCGACCAGACGCTGCTTTCTACATGTTTGTAAAGCTCGATCCAAGTCGATACAACATTCACGACGATGAACAGTTTGCTCTTGATTTGCTACGCAATCAGAAGTTGCTGATTGTGCACGGCAAAGGCTTTAATTGGCAGACTCCGGGCTACTTCCGCGTAGTCTACTTGCCGCGCTTGCAAACGCTTCGTGACGCAATGGGCAAACTCTCTAACTTCCTCTCCTACTATCGCCAGTAGAAAAAATAATTTTTATATAAACAAAAAAATTATGCATATAGTGCCACGCTAAAAAAACTTAACGTGGCACTATATTTTTCATAGGAGGAAGGAATCAAAGTATTTACTACGCAGCCTATTCTCTTATAGATGCTGCTGGGCCAATTGACTCACGCAGCAGCACAGTAATAGGTAGACATACGTGACGGGATGATGCTCGTTCATACCCAGCATTCAAAGTCTCTACTATATATTCAGCAGCTAAACGTCCTTTAGTTGTAACAGGCTGTTTAACTGTTGTCAACGGTGGATTACTACATGCAGACTCATCTAGATCATCAAAACCTGTAACAGAAATATCACGTGGGATTTGCAAACCAAACTGTCTAGCAGCATCCATTACTCCAAACGCAATAACATCACTAAAACAGATGAATGCAGTTGGCAATACAGAATTATTTTGTTTTATTTGCGCAAAAGCTTCTTTTCCTCCAGTACGAGTACATGGCACTTCAATAACATTTTTCTTATCGACCAGTGGGGCTATTCCATTCTCTTCTAAAGCAGAAATCACACCATCAATACGGCGACGAATTGTTCCATGCCAAGAAAGATACCCATCATCATTGCCTGATTCTGGAGAAATCACCACAAAATTGCGATGGCCCAATGAAATAAGATGCTCAGTTAATTCCTTCATAGCGCGCGTCTCATCAATATTGATACTTGGAGCCTGACTATGCACCTCACTGTCAACAATAACAAATGGCTTTCCTTGCTGCATAAGAGCTTCAACTTCACCACGATCTTCTTCTAAACCAGTTACTATAAAACCGTCAACTGCAGCATAAGGAATTGCTTTTAACATAGAATTACGAAGTGGAGGCACTAAAAGAAGCGTCAGTCCCTCTCGCTCACAGATTTGCCCAATACCTTGAATAAATTCCGAATAGTATGGATTTTCTAGCACTCGCCCTAATTGCTGTGGTAGTAACAATCCCAAACTATTTGTCTTTTGAGTTCGCAGCATATAAGCAACAGGATTACGCACATATCCTAGTTCCTTTGCAACTGAAAATATGTGTTCTACAGTTTCTGATGATAAGCGATCAGGAGTATTATACGCAAAGGAGACAGCAGATTTAGAGACACGCGCTGCATCAGCAATATCCTGCATTGTAATTTTCTTTCCCATGTCTCACACTTCTTACTTCTACATTATTTTTACTGTTGAGCTTGCAATACAATCATAGAATTATCTTTATTGGGGCGCCAACTATTTCCAACAGTTACACCATTTATAATTCGCCAATTATGATTTTGCAATTGTTGAGGTAGCTTCGATGAATTATATTCTACCAAATTATTACGTGAAATAATCATCAAAAGAGATTCTTCCTTATGCTCTCGAGAAATAATGACAGTATCTTCGTCAACAGCGTAACAACTTTGCGTGCCTCTTCGCAACGCAATATGATCACGCCGCAATGCATTTAATTGAACAATTGTACGGAATATTTCAGCATTTGCATCAAGACTATCCCACTGCATACCAGAACGACACCCTGGATCATTATCGCCAACCATACCAAGCTCATCACCGTAATAAATCATTGGAGCACCTTCGCAGGCAAACATGCAATAGTACGCGGTTATGCAATCCTCAGTATTATTTTGATGCGCAGTTAAAACACGCTCAGTATCGTGGCTACCCAACAAATTCATCATTCCATGGTGATATCCATACGGTATGCGCTCCTGCAAACGGTTAATACCGTCAACAAAATCGTATGCATTGAATCGCTTTGTCGCAGTAAAACCTAAAACTAAATCACGCAGAGTATAATTCATTGTGCTATCAGTAGTGTCTCCTTGCAACCATTGAGCAGGGTCTCTCCACTCTTCAGCTATCAAACATAATTCCGAATTTTTTGCTTTAACAACTTGCCTAAAGTCCTGCCAAAATTCTGGATAAATAAAATATGGAACATCAAGACGATAACCATCGATACCTTGATCGATCCAATATCTTGCAACATTAAAATGATGCTCACGCACCTTTGGATTAAACACATTCCACTTCGGTAGATATTCACAACCAGAACAGGTTTTATAATTAGGCACAGGCAATGACTTAACTGGAAAGTTTTTCACTGAAAAATAATTCACATATTCTGAATTCTCTTCATTTTTAACAACATCTTGAAACATCCAATGAGTTTTACCACAATGATTTAAAACTGCATCTAGTACTATACGTATATTCCGCTTATGCGCTTCATCTACTAATGTATGGAAATCTTCAAGAGTTCCTAAAAGTGGATCGATTTTAAAATAATCGTTTGCATCATAACGATGATTTGTTGCAGCAGAAAAAATTGGATTCAAATAGAGCGCATTGCAACCTAAATCATGAATATAATCAAGTTTTTCTGTAATTCCAGCAATATTACCACCTAAGAAATTCTCACGCGTAGGCTCAGCATCCCATGGATCAAGCGGCACATGACCCTCAGTTAGCATACCGTAGCCTTCACAACGATGGAAACGATCAGGAAAAATCTGATAGAATCTTGCATCAGGCAACCACTGTGGTATAGACATAATAAACCCCATCCTTAATATTTCTACAATTTCTAATCTTTCATACCCGTATTTGCGATTCCTCTAACGAGCGCACGTTGGAAGAAAAGGAACACAATGATACTTGGTATTGTTGCAGTCAAAGTTCCTGCCATCAAATAATTCCAAGAGGTTCCATAACGCCCTACGAAGGATGCTAAACCAATCTGGATTGTACGAGTTTCATCCGTATTCGTAACCAATAACGGCCAAAGGAAATCATTCCACGCAAAGAGAAAACTGAAAATACCAAGCGTCGCAAACGCTGGATATGACAATGGAACAATCAGTTTGAAGAATATTCCAAACCTGCCACAACCGTCAATGCGCGCTGCCTCATCAAGCTCTCGAGGAATTGTTGCAAAATATTGGCGAAGTAAAATAATGCCAAACACATCTGCAAGTCTAGGAACAACCAAAGCGTACAGCGTATCAACCCACCCCAAATTAGCGACTATCTCATAGGACGGAATAACAATCACAAAATTAGGAATCATCAATGCAGAAAGCAGCAGAATGAATATTGTTTTCTTCAAAGGAAATTCTAAGCGCGCAAAAGCGTAAGCAGCAAAGGCATCAAATATTAAATGTCCTACAACAATTCCTACTGTCATCAATAGCGTATTCCAGTAATATTGTGCAAACGGCGCAGCTTGCCAAGCGTGAATATAGTTTTCCCAATGCCATGATGTAGGAAAAATTGAAGTATTCGTGTATGTTTCAGCACGCATTTGCAAAGAAGTAGTGAACATCCACAAAAATGGAATGATTACTGTTGCTGAACCTAAAATCAGAATCGCATGACGCGCTAAACGCGACCATAATGATGATTTCATTATTCTTCTCCTTGTGCTCCAGAAACTTTCCATTGAACCATCGTCACGCCTAGCACTAGCGCAAGTGTAATAAACGCTATTGCTGTTCCATAGCCAAAATCACCAAGCTTGAACGCATCCCGATACATCATCATGCCAAGCACTTCCGTGCCTCCGCGAGGCCCGCCACCCGTGAGCATGTATGCAAGGTCGAAGGATTGGAAGCTCGTCACCAATGCCTGAACTACTACAAAAAACGTCATTGGAGACAGCAACGGGAAAGTAATCTTCCATAATTTTTGCCACCCAGTAGCTCCATCTAATGCAGCCGCTTCATACACGCTTTTTGGCAATGCTTGTAACGCAGTTAAATACAAAATAGCGTTAAAACCAATATTTTTCCACACGGTCAAAAGAATTAATGCAATAAGCGCAAGCCAGCGATTTTGTAACCAATCTGGTCCGTGTATATTGAATTTCATCAACACACTGTTCACAAATCCAGAAGGATCGAGCATATATTTCCACACAATGGCTGCAGCTACAGAAGATGTAACCACTGGAAGGAAGTAAATACTACGATAAATACTCCTACCTCGTATAGGTGCATCAAGCAAAAGTGCGAGAAATAACCCAGTCAGCACACTTAATACACATACACCAGCAGCATAAATAATTGTTACCATTAAGCTGTTGAAAAACTCAGGATCTTGGAAAAGACGAGCATAGTTTCCCAAGCCAATAAATTTCTTTTCCGGAGAGAATCCATCCCACGATGTTAGTGAAATATATACAGCAGACAACACAGGGTACAGCACGAAACCACCAATAATAAGCACTGCTGGCAACAAGAATACCGCAGCACAAATTACCTGATCTTTCTGGTAGTGCCTGTGCGCAGACTTGAGAAAATGACGTTTTTTCATTACATACTCCTTGATACAAAGAACTCCGATAGCTGAGCCAACTTTATTTCATTCGACCCAGCTATCGGCACAGTATTTATGCAATCAGCCTTTGGCAATCACGTCGTTTACTGCCTTTTCAGCATTCGCAAGCGCTTCGTCAACACTCTGCTCTCCAGCGAAAGCCTTCTCCACAGCCTTTGCAAATTCGAAGGAAATCTTTGGATACAATGGCGTATTTGGACGTGTATGAGCAATCTCCATTTGTTCCACAAACGGAATTAAACGAGGCTGTTCTTTCTTAACCCAATCCAAATACTTATCAGACTTTGCAACACTCTTCGTTACAGGAAGCATGCCAGTCTTTTGCGACCACTTAATCACCTGTTCTGGCTGCAAGAACCAATTCAAGAACTCGCCAGCAGCCTTGGCACGAGCGTCAGAATTGTGGAAGACGATTGCTTGTTCACCACCGAGATTGGTTGCCTCCTTACCATCCTTTGGATGAGGGGCTTTTGCTACACCGAAATCAAACGGTGGATCTGGCGCCCAGATGCCAACCATCCAGCTACCTTCCTGAGCAGAACCACCCTTGCCCTTTTCAAATTCGCCCCACTTAGCATATGGGCTCACGCCGCTCTTGATAAGATCCATCCAGAAGTTCATAGCCTTCTTGCCTTCTGGCGTATTGAATGCAGCCTTAGAATTATCCTTCGTCAAGAATTCGCCACCAGCTTGCCACAAGTTGACCTGGAAGTTCCAAGTTAAACCTTCGCCGTTATCTCCTGCTTGAGTAAGCAAATCATACCCTGGCTTGCCCGTCTTTTCCTTGATTGTCTTGGCAACTTTCTTCAACTCATCCCATGTTTGCGGTGGCTTGTTAGGATCTAACCCAGCTTCTTTATAAACATCCTTGTTGTACATGTACGCAAGATTATTAGCAGTCACTGGCACAGAAACTTGTTTGCCGCCAATATGACCATAGTCAATCAATGCAGGAGTCACATCATCGAGCGTTTTCGAGCTGATAACCTTAGAAAGATCAGTCAAATTGCCCATTTTTGCAATCTGTGGCACCCATACCAAATCACTTATAGAAATATCTGGCAAGCTCTTCGACGAAGCCGATGCACGAAGCTTCGTCATAAAATCAGAATTCGGGACGCTCGCAGTCTTAATATTAATATTTTTATGCGAAGCATTAAAATCCTTCACCATTGCATCAAAGGTATCAGCATTAGCACCATCCCAATAATGCCAAATGGTAAGCGATGTTGCACCATTAGCGTCGGACGATTTTGCACTACCGCACGCACTTACGCTAATAATCATTGCAGCAGCACCAATCAGTGCACATATTTTTGTAAGTTTCTTCATTGTAACCTTCTTTTTATATTCATATGTTAACTTGCACTCATTTTGCATTTAGAAAATGGATGACGAACTATTCTCTAAAGCATCAGAAAACAAACTAATAATTTTTGTATTCTTTGTTGTATGACTACATAACAAGCAAACAGTTTTTTAATTGCCACAAACACTGGCTCATATAAATCTACATGTCATGTTCACACAGACACCAAATCAAAAATGCACGCTTGTTTCTACCTCCTCCCCTCCAACTCCGAAGACATTATCTTTAGACACCCACTGTTTGTCATCAAGCAATGCCTTAAATTGGAACTTTTTACCTTTAGGTATTCTTTCCATTTCAAATTCCCATATGTCGTTACCCAAATAATGACATGCACGACCATAATTCCAAGAAAGTGGATAAGTATCTCCTCTTACAGTTAGCGAATGACCTAAAGGAACATTCGCATGAACCATAATCTTCGTAAGATTCCGACGAACTGGGTGATACTCAGAAGTAGACGTCTCTGCGGCAAAAATAGCGACATCATGCGAAGATAATAGCACCTTAATCTGTTTACCGGTTACTCCTCCTGGCACAACAGTTGCCTTACGATTCGTATTCATCATATCTGTCAAAACAGTTCCTACAGAGATATGACTTTCTGCTCTAAGAGGTATAGTAACCATCTTTTCACCCCAAGTATTATGAGCAACTGTAATAACCTCATCGCTATTATCCTTGGCCATACGAGAGAAAGCATACACATCTTTGGCAGACCACATCTCAAGTTGACGACCTGTCCTCAATGAAGTGTGCTTACGACGAATCTCTGTTAATCGTTTAATATGCTGGTATAACGGAGATTTAGTGTTAAACGATTTCATATCTTTACGATTATCCTTATTTGCAATAGGGACTTCTGAACCATTGCCATTACCGTCATCAGCCTGTTCAGTGCCATAATAAATAATTGGCAAACCACGGGTAGTCATCATAAACGACAAGGCAGAACGTAAACGTTGATAATCATCATTTGCCCAAGTCAAAAACCTTGCTCTGTCATGATTATCAATAAATGTCTCTAATTGGTTTGGATTCCTATATTTCGTATCCTGCGAAAATAGCTTCCCTAAGTCACGCATATCCGTGTCTGCTGAAAAAGTTCTACGCACAGTGAAGAAATAAGGAAAATCTAATGCACCCCATTCGTAGTTTTGGTAATCAGCAACATAATCAACATCGCCAACAAATATTTCTCCAAATGATGGAACCCCAACTTCTTTCTCAAATTTCTTTAACCAAGGTTTCGGGATAGAACGAGCAGCATCTACTCTCATTCCATCAAAGCCCATATCAATCCAATCTTTATATGTCTTAATAAGATATTTAGAGACTTGCGGATTAGACTGATCAAGATCATCTAAACCACCAAGATCACATTGCTCTATATCAGACTGCGATTCAGTATTATCGAATTTACAATCACCAAAATGATGATAAAATGCTGGATTATTCAAAAACCCTTCTGGATGATATGCCCCATTATATTTACGAGCATAAGCATCAAGATAGTCTGACGTGTGATTTGGCACAACATCGAGAATCATCTTTAATCCACGATTATGAGCTTCATTAATAAGCCTTTGCAAATCAGCTCTACTACCAAAATGTTTATTTGGTGTTGCAAAATCTTTAGTGAAATAACCATGATAGCTTGCTTCTTTACCGTCTTTTGACAACGGTTCTTGTTCAGACACAGGAGAAATCCAAATTGCAGTAACACCCAACCCTGCTATATAGTCCAAATGATTAGTTAGACCTTTCCAGTCGCCACCATGATAAAAACCTAAATCATTAGGGTTATATTCACCATGACCAAAATCATTGTTGGATGAATCACCATCCGCAAATCTATCAACTAAGACTTGATAAATAACATCACCTTCTTCCAATGGTCGCACACTATGAGCAGTGTTCGCAAAAGCAGAAGTAGGTGAATTAAAAAGTAACATTAAACTAATAAAAAATGAAACTATAAAAAATAAAAACCTACGCATAAATGCGCTAAACTTCATCGCTCGAGAGTTCATTTCAGTCTCCTTTGAACCGTAATGTTAAACTCTTGTAAATCAATTTACTACATTGTTAAACAAACGTCAATCCCTTAAAATAATTACATGTTATCTACTTGCTACGCTTGCAAACACTTCGTGACGCAATGGGCAAACTCTCTAACTTCCTCTCCTACTATCGCCAGTAGCCGCAGCCCCTGCCTATAAACAGCAATAAAACACTAATTTCACTCGCAGTCCAGAAAAAGGTGTATATCAATAGGCATATATCATTCAGAATATGAAAGATATTCATAACATGAAAGAAAAAGAGAAGGAAATGAACGCTGCGGCACGGATTCGCACAACTCTTATTATTGCCGTTTTATCGCTTAATGCTTTTCTTTTAACAAGCTGTAGATTTGGCGTGAGTCTATATCTTTTAATGCATGTTGACTTATCTCACGCAGCACTTAACGCAGTGTCCGTAGCACTTATGACCTGCATAGCAGCACCACTTGGCGGCATTATCGCAGATAAATATCCACCAACTAGATTGTTTATAGCTCTAACGTTCTGCTTTGCCTTGCTGTGCACTGGATATGGTTTCGCTTTAGTAGCACAGCATAACCTTATTGCTATTATGGTTACGCTACTCGGCATAATATTCGGGTTCTTTACTGCATTTTCTTCACCTAATCAAAAAGTATTGATGGCTTATAGCGTACCGACTGGCGAAAAAACCAAATTTTTAGCAAGCATGCGCATGTGGATTAATCTCAGCAGGCTTGCTGCACCTGCGATTACTGGCATATTTGTTGATATATGCAATCCTCTCATTTTCTTTACGAGCATTGCTATTGTGATGATACTAGCGGCGCTACCTCTACTGTTAGTTAATCTAAACCAGCAATCACAAAATAGCACAAACAATACGAAGACAGGAAGCAATAAAACTGCTGGTTTTGCAGCTTCTCTACACTATATGAAATCTACACCATGGTTAATAGTCTTAGGAGTAGTATCAGCATTACAATCAGGCTCATGGCTTGCTGCATTCAGACTAATGGGAGCACACCATTGTCTTACACTTTTTCATTCGGCATCCACGTGGGGTTCAATAGTCAGCATATTTAACATTGGCATGATTGTAGGTTCAGTATTATGCAAATACATTGTGCTACATTATGAGATTTTATACTCTATTTTATTACCTGGATTCCTTTCTATTCCTTTACTTATTTTCGCACTTAATAATTGGATTGCTCTTTTTCTTTGCTCTGCTTTCATTGCAGGTATTATTTTTGACGCAACTATCGTCTATGGGCAAACAGCTCTTCTCGACGGCATACCAACACGCATTCTCGGCGCGACTACTACTTTTACTTCCATTATGGAGCAATGCGGAATTATCGTGGGATATGCAAGCGTACTAGCATGGGGAAATCTAAATTCATCATTATTCATAATGATTGCAGCTGGTGTAATACTTGTTTCAACAGGTATAGCCTTATGGATTATTCAAGCTCGTAAACAAACATACCCATCAATGCTTACCAAAGATTATTGGACACCATCAACATGGGTAAAAAGAAGCATATAACAAGCCATTTAGTGCAAAAGCACAATAAAGCTATGCAAATGCAATTACATCACAGGACAATTAGTTTGCACATCCTGTTGGAATCCTGACGGATCTCCTAGTTTTGCTTTACGCATATGCTCTTTGAAAAAGTTTCGCGTTGCATCATCACAACGGTCTGGACCCATAAACGGCATGCTAGGCACTTTTTCGAGCTCATGCAAAGCTTTACTTGCCGCTTGCTCATCACTAGCATACGTGTCTAACCATTGCCGTTCCCAAGCACACTGATAATAATTAGATGCTTGCGTATCACCATATCCACTCTGGAACTGGCTGTCTTTTTCTTCTCCAACCAAGTTTGCAGGAGCTTTATATTTTTCAGGCCAACTAAGCTTTGCCACAGATTCCTGATACTCCTTCTCTATATGAGCAAAATCAACAATCTCTCTAGACGAACTATTTTGCGATCGCGCACCATCCACACCACTCGCATTATTGTTGCCTATTCCTCCACACGCATTAAGCATAAGAAGCGCACTAAGCACACCAACAATAAGAGTTGCTTTACCAATAGTATGATTATTCATTATTCCTTCTTTCTTATTTTTTGAAAATTAACGCAATGCTAATGCTGGCTGTAAACGCGATGCTTTTATTGCCGGCACCACACTTCCAGCAAGTGCTGTGATAAAAGCCGCAATAACAGCTCCAATAGCAGCTTCATATGGGTAAACTGGCGGACTAACTGGGCTTGCTGCATCCCAAAAACTTGATGCTATAGACACAAGACCAAAAGAAACAGCAACAGCAGCAATCGAAACTATTAGTGCTAAAATAATCGCACTGCCTAACACGAGTGAAGCAATCGACCATTTAGTAGCACCCAAAGCTCTGCGTATAAGCAGTTCATGCGTGCGCTGCTCCAACGATGCTAAACCAATATTGATTAAACCTAGCGCGGAAACAAAAAGCAATAATGCTGCTACGATAGCAAAACTTAATTGCAATACTATTATCACATTCTCGTAATCATCACTATTATCATGTCTTCTAATTTCGTTTACTTGTCCACCACAACAGTCGTAAAGAGCATCTGAAACATAAGATTTAATTGATTTTTGAGGACGATTTTCTTTATTCAACCAGTAGATTGAGCCTTGAGCTTCTTTTCCAGAATATTCCCAAAGAGTTGGAGCGTAACGTAATAATCCTAGAATATTCACGTATACTTTTGCTGAGTCTACGCCATCGTTCACAACTCCAACAATCCTTATAGGACTCATTTGTGTTGTTTTACGAGAAGTAATAAATGCTACTTCACCAATCTTGTATCTTTTGCTAGCAGATTGGTTTACTACCATTTCTAATGCGTTGCTTTTAGCGCTATTACTAAACCATCTTCCACTTACAATGGGTAAGTTATAAACTTTGTTGTATCCTGCCGTAGTGTAAACAGCGTCAACATATTGAAGATTGCCAGTCTTATATTCTTTGCTTATTTTTACACTCTTCGAGGCTGGCATAGAAGCGCTAAACAGTAGTCCAGTGTTTGGTTGTAGCATAACATTAGCGTTACGGTTTGCGGATTCAATGCGATTTAAGAATTTGTTAAATACTGAATATTCGTCAAAATTTTGTGCTGAAAAAGTAATCTCGTATGTTGGTCTACGACCGTTTAGCTGTTCGTTAGTTGCAATAAGATAGTCCTTACCAACCGTGCCAATAAGCACTGACGCAATAACGGCAATGATGCCTATAAACATTGAAAAACCTGTGAGGAAGGATCTCATAGGAGACAGGCGCAAATCTTTAAGCAGCATGATCATAAAGAACACCGCCTTCCATAGTAAAAATGTGAGAGCAAGAACGAGCCACTTTCATATCATGAGTGACTAATAGTAATGTTGTTCCAGATTCTTGAACACGATCATGCAACACTTGAAGCACTTTTTCTCCCGTACTACTATCGAGCGCACCAGTTGGCTCATCGCAAATAAGTAATTCGGGATTAGTAACGAGAGCACGCGCTATCGCAACTCTCTGCTGTTCACCGCCTGATAGCCTTCCAGGGTATTCATTTAGTTTATCTTGCAATCCAACAGCACATAATGCTTCTTCTATCGTTTTTCTTCTTGTCTGCTTGCTTTGTTGTAGTCCTGCGTATAAAAGCGGCAACTCAACATTTTCTCTAATGCTTAAATGCTTAATAAGCGAATAGTTTTGAAAAACAAAACCAATATTTCGAGCGCGCATATGCGATACTGTAGCATCACTACACTTTTGGATTGATTTGCCAGAATAATAGTATTTTCCAGTAAAATTTTTATTCAAAAATCCAATAATAGAAATAAGACTTGTTTTGCCGGAGCCAGACCTGCCAACTACCGCGTATGTTTCACCTTGATTAAGTAACATAGAAGCAGAGTTGACAGTGGTAAGCCATTCGCCATTGCCTAGTTTTACACGCGCTGACACGTCTTGTAGTTCAACCAGTGGAACAGGATTGTTCTCCATAATCATTGCACTCCTGGAATGAGATCAGGAGAAACACCTGCTACAACATCACCCTCATGCAAACCAGACGTAATTTCAATATTAGCGCCGTCACTGATTCCAAGACCAACTTCTTTACGCTCCCAATTATCGCCTTTCTTGTATGAGACTAATCCTTTTTGGACTCTTCCAGCAACTGCACTAACAGGCAGAGTTAGAACCGATTGTTTATGCTTGCCATTAAAAACAAGCGTCGCATTTTGGCCTGATTCTACTTCTGTGCTTTTATCTATTAAACACGTTAAAACTTTTGACGATACACTAGGCGTACTTTGCGCACTCGACTCATCTGTTTGAGTTGAATCAGCATTATCATTCTTGCTACTACCCGAAGCTGCAACATCTGTAGAAGTTCCACCGCTTTGTACTATTTGCAAACAATTGGTTGGCCCAACACCATCTTCAACTTGGAAGCGACCTTTAACATCTGCAATATCCGCAGAACGAAGTAAAGCTTTTGCGTTAAGGCTTATTGAAAAACCTTCATATTTAAGAGTAAATAGCGGGAAAGATTTAGGCACGTCCGCAGACGATTCAGCTACTGACACAACTTTAGCGTCTACGGGAGCAATAATTTTGTTACTAGCATTGTAGCCTAGAACACTTCCAGCTTTTACAGTACTGCCTGCTTTTACCGATGGAGAAAAATTCCCTCTACTTACAGCAGTGATAACAAAGGTAGACGATTGTTCTATTGCTGCTTTACCCGACACAACTTGTGTTAAAGGCTGTTTTTTGACTGAAACAAGTGGAACTGAATCATGTGATGCCTGCTGTTGACTATTATCAACTGCTCTACCAGAGCATGCAGTAAGCAAACACACTGGCAGAGCAGCAAGCAAAAGTACTTTCATAAACTTACTCATAACACAAATCTCCTTACTCACCAAACTCGTAGACACATAGTATGCGTCGAAACAAGCCTCTCAAACTGATCCAAAATAAATAAAGTGCTTGGTAATGCTACAATTGACGTTTTTATGATTGTCACTTTATTGAAGATTTAAGCTTTTGCTTAATAGCCTATAATCGCCGTAAAGAGTTTGCATCAGACTAAATGATGATTTTATTTATGATTCTTGGAGCTTGCGTAATACCAGAGAATGATTTGTTTTGCATAGAGTTTATACACTACTGAGCGACTTCCGTGCGCATAGCCCCCAACCACATTGTGATTAAATCACTAAGCTTTAAGCGAACTTATTCGCTGCGGAGTAACCCTCGTAAGCTCCAGTAACTACCTTTATACAATCTGCTTTGTAAAGGTTTTCCTAGACAAGATATTCATCATACAAATTCAAGTACTATTATTACTTAAATAATGCTTTTCTAAAGGAGCAATATGATAGCAAAGCATATTACTGTTGGCATTGTTGATGATGATTGTTTTTGTCTACACGGCCTAAAAACATATATTGAACAGGTTGTTCCGTCCTGCAGTATTTGCTGGTTATCCGCGTACGCCGATCAAGCAATTCAATTTTGTCAAAATCAATGCCCAGACGTGCTGCTAATTGACATGTATATGTCTGGGGTTTCGGGAATTAAAATATTATACGAATTGCGAAGAAGATACTCACTCCCAATAATAATTGCTATAACTTCATTCCCTATAAACGATTATGCTTTAAAAGCATCAACAGCAGGCGCACAAGGCATTGTTGGAAAGAACCACCCAGAAACTATTTGCGCCATGCTTAGCAGTATTGCCCATGGCACATTCAAGCCACAAATAATAGGCAATCTTCATTTTGACGACACGACGACAGCATTTCAACGTTTGCAAAATAAGCCAAAAAATGGACGCCTTGCTTTAACGGATCATGAGACTGAAATTGTAAAGTTGTGCAGTAGAGGAATGACTAATGCGCAAATCGCTAAACGTTTATTTGTTGAAACTTGTACTGTGGAAACTATCCTTCGTCGCGTGTTCAAAAAACTGAATGTGACGAATCGTTCACAACTTATTACTACATGGCTGCATGATGAATATTTAGGAAATGATACACAATGATTATTTTCTTAATGCGTCGTTTACGAGAAAAGCTTATTGACAATAAAACATTTTTACTATTGGGATGTTTGTCGAGCGCAATGGATGCGTATATTTACTCGAATAGCGACAATAGCACAATACAACTTGTTATAGTTTACATGATTCTTGCTGTTATAAATCTGTTCCTTTGCTTGCTTCCGCATTTTATGAGCATGTGCTATATTTTTGTGCATCTCAGCATTCTTGCTATTCCTAGTCTGAATCTTCCACCAGTAACTTTCGGGCTCATCATATCATTTGTTTTTATTTCGTATTTATATCCGATTCAATTTACACTACCTTTATTCTTAGTAATAGATGCATTACACTACGTTGCATACCGATACTTATCAACTTTGTCTTTCAAGTATCTTATTGCTTACCTTTTAATAAATATATTTTGCGTTTGCACTGGTATTATTTTGCGCATTTCTCACCAAAAAATGGTTCTTTATGAAAAAGATAAGCAAACAATTAATAATCTTCATCTGGCTGTGCGAATGCACGATAGATTAACTAATAAGATTGCAGATATTGCACTACAAAGTAAAATAGCATTACTTGACAAGTCTATTTCTAAAAAACAGCGAAGTGCTATTGAGGCAATAAATGATTTGGCAGATCAGGCTTTTGAAGAAGGACATAATATTATCGACATTCTACGTGGAAATACTGCTAAGCAAGATGCTCGAAGCGAGTTCATTCAGCACATTGAAGATACACTACAAATGAACGACTCAATCAATACATCTTGTGGATTAAAAGGAAGATCCATATGCAATATATCTAGTAACGATATTCCTGAAGACATTAGCGATGAAATCATCTGTGAAGTTATTGAATTAATCGAAGAACTATATTTGAACATGCGAAAATATGCTTCTTTAGTTTATTACATCAGAATTTCGATACGTAAAAAACAAATTGTTATAAAACAGTTCAATGTTCGATTTTTGGGCGGGAAAAGTAAAGATGCAATTCGCTCAGTATCTCAAAAAGGACTTCTGCTTCATCGCGATACCATAAAGCATTTAGGCGGTTCACTCTATTTTCGAGCCTTTGGTAAGTATTGGGAATGTAATGCAGTTATACCTTTAAAAAATAAACATAACTATATAGATAGTATGCCTTACTGATTCAGTTTAAAAGATTAATGAATCTTAAACAGTTTTAGATAGTAATTATTTGTAAAGGTTTTCATATACAAGATATTGTTTACCTTTTAGCACGCCATTAATTTATAAATTGTCAAGATTTTTGGCATAAACAGTTACTTCTCGTACAGAAAGGCATATTATGAAGAAGTTAGCTATAGCATGCGTATTATCTGCTTCATTAATTTTTAGCAGTATTGTTGTTCCTTCTTCTACTGCACTCGCTCTTGAGCCAACAGATAGCACCGTTGAAAAAAACATAACATGCGAACACATCACAACAAAAGATGGTTACCGCGTGTATGTAGTTAATGGATATCTCATTAAAATTCCAGCATCTAACGCAGAACCAACGCAAGCAGAGCTTCGTAACATATTACAAGAACGTGGAAAAATTAGTCTTGTAGTTAAAACAATTAAAACTATTTATCATAAACTACCTAAGCAAGTTAAACAATTCATTAAAAGTCATTTAGGATTAAATGAGCTTATAAAATTTTTGGAGCATTGGACTGGAAAGATTGAAGACGGAATTTATAATGCCTGCAAATCAGCAGGGATGCCAGATTGGATGGCTTGGGTTGTAACAAAAGCAATTATGATGCTGCTATAGTAGGAAAAATATGAGTAATTCAGAATATACAAAAGCACAAATTCCATCCGTATTTTGGACAATAGCCAATGGCGTATTTCTTGCTAGCGGAATTGCGCTGATTGTAATGCGTAATGATTATCTATGGGGAGTGCCTCAAATTATCGCTGGATTATTTGGACTTGCAACCATGTTTCTCATTAAAAAACCGTGGTGCGCGCAACTATATTTTATCGTATCCTCACTAGCTGTAATAGCAAATGGGCTTATGGAAATATTCGGCATAATCCACGGATCTGGATACGGTTATGTTCCGCTGATTATTGGTATAATCGTGCTTTTATTTATAGGCCTTGACAAGGATGAAAGTTCAAAAGCTCTTGGAATTGCCAAGAATAAATAAAAGCATTAGACTGCGATTTTATAACATAAAAAACATATCACAATTTTCAAAGGTCAAGTTGTAGCCACACATCCTACGGCTTGACCTTTACTTATTTATCTGTTAATGATTTGTTTTGCATAGAGTTTATATGTTACTGAACAATTTATTTGCTTATAACCTCAACCACATTGCGATTAAATCACTAAGCTTTAAGCGAACTTATTCGCTGCGGAGTAACCCCCGTAAGCTCTGCAACATCACGAACCGTCAAGCCCTGATTCCTTAGTATGCGAACCGTTTCACGCATAAGCATAGATGCCTCTTGCTGAGTTTTTATAGCTGCAGATTTTGCATCTAGCATGCGCTGAAGCATAAGCTCATCTTGCTCACTAAGTTTCGGAGTTACTTTCACGCCATTGACTTTAACATTTAACGTTGCAGCAGCATCTTTTACCATTGCTGCAACCTGGTCAAGCCTACGTACTTGAGTAAACAATCCTGGTATTTCCGGCACTTCTATCTGATATTTTCCAAAGTACTTTGGATTTTGCGAGATAGATTGGTTTATTCGAAGTTACTTTTCTTGCGCAAGCTCGATTGGCGGATGCTCCGCGCGGAAAGCATTTACGTGCGCTTCAGACGCATACCCTAACGCAAAACCAGTAATCAGCGCATACTCCGGCGGAATGTCGAA
Organism: Gardnerella sp. c10Ua_244; assembly: GCF_055818055.1. NCBI lineage: Bacteria > Bacillati > Actinomycetota > Actinomycetes > Bifidobacteriales > Bifidobacteriaceae > Gardnerella > Gardnerella sp. c10Ua_244. The sequence continues at coordinate 567,561 of NZ_JARFVS010000001.1, read as the reverse complement.
TACTTCGTCAAGCGGCGAACGCCATGTAGCAAGAACGCCAAGCGGGCATGAATCTACGCCTTGCTCTTTGGCAGCCAACAGTAACGTTTGCAGCATAATTCCAGCATCCAGCGCAGCAAACGGCAGAAAATCACGGCGCACAAGCACAAATCCCATAACTGGCGCACCGAACGCCTGGAAGTTGCGCAAAGTGTGAGCATTTCGAGCAGGAAAATCTTTGCGATCAATATTTAAATGTTTATACAACGCCAATCCTAAACGAGCGCTGCGTTCTTTAAGCGATTGTGGATACGGAGCCATTACAGGAAAATCTCCATCCGGCTGGCTCATTTTCTGGGCTATAAGGCGTTCTTCTTCGCTAAGGGTAGCGTCTTTAGTGCGAAACATTGCTTTGCATTTTTGCACATATGCGTCGATTAGCTGTTGCTTTAGTTCTCGTTGAGCAATAGCGAGCATGTAGCCACGCGTATTGGACCAGCTCGGTGATTGTGCAGCTGTTTGCAAAATAGTTTCAAGTATTTTAGAATCGACTGGCTTATTTAGAAAATCACGTACAGAAAATCGCGACTTTGCGAGTACTTCAAAAGTTTGTGTAGTCATGCTTTTAGTATATCGCACCAAATACGCACGCAGTACTTTCCTGGCGTTTGCGCGACAACCTGCTTGAGCGCAGCATTGCACGCGCGAAAGCAATTCGGAGCGTGAGCTTGCTCAGACGGAAAGTCCAGTGGACTTTCTGTGCAAGCTCAGCAGTGAGCGCTTATAGCGCGAGCGTTGTCCAGAGTTTGGAGGATTACAAAAAACGGGTTATAGGCCAAAAAGTGTGTAAGAAATCATGTCTTAGACCTTGCAATACAAGGGTTTTGCGGTAATCGAATCTGTTTTCTGCACATTCGCCACCTGGACAAAAAGTGTGTAAAAAATAAGCTCATAACCCTTATAGCAGTAGGGCTCGCGGTATATCGAATGTGGGTTATTTCTTATGTTAAGCGGCGTTCGAAGCATGTATTAGCTGAGTATTTAACAATAAATCGTCAAAGGCTGTTACTAACGCAGATTACGTACTGCGCGAGTAACATATGACCGTTACTTTCTTAAGATACTTGACTGAGTTTTTAACAGTGCTGAGACTAGTTTATGCCACAGAATACTCATCAGCTTAGCTTTACACACTTTTTGGCCTATAACCCTCCATTTGCGAGAGGTTGTTCTCGTAAATGGAGTTGTTCTCTCAATTAATCGCTCCCTTCATGAGAGGACGTTCTCACGAATGGAGAATTACAGATAATAGAAAATAAATAACAGTATACGAAAATAAAAAAGCGGGGAGTGAAAACTCCCCGCTAGAAAAATAATGCGGCAGCGTGCTAGTCTCCCACACCCTATCGAGTGCAGTACCCTCGCCGTGTCAGGCCTTAGCTTCCGGGTTCGGAATGGGACCGGGCGTCTCACCTGAGCCATGACCACCGCAAAACTAGATTATACACTCAAAACCATTGAGTGGCAACACGTGGCGGTTTGGGAACCGGACATGAACGCGAATAAAAACTCTCTTACCAACTGATCGTTAAGCAAAACATTCAGTACTCATTAACGCTAGAAGAATAATACTCATGAGGAACTCACCCTCCCCACTCACAAAAGTGAGGAAGAATGTCACCATCGCCCGTTAGTACTAGTCAGCTCCACCCCTTACAGGGCTTCCACATCTAGCCTATCAACCACGTGTTCTACATGGGGGCTCACACACTAAAGTGCAAGGAATGCTTATCTTGGAGCAGGCTTCCCGCTTAGATGCTTTCAGCGGTTATCCCTTCCGAACGTAGCTAACCGGCAGCGCCACTGGCGTGACGACCGGCATACCAGAGGTTCGTCCACCCAGGTCCTCTCGTACTATGGGCAGGTCTCCTCAACATTCCAACGAGCGCAGAGGATAGAGACCAAACTGTCTCACGACGTTCTGAACCCAGCTCGCGTGCCGCTTTAATCGGCGAACAGCCGAACCCTTGGGACCTGCTCCAGCCCCAGGATGCGACGAGCCGACATCGAGGTGCCAAACCATCCCGTCGATATGGACTCTTGGGAATGATCAGCCTGTTATCCCCGGGGTACCTTTTATCCGTTGAGCGATGCCACGTCCGTACGCCGGCACCGGATCACTATCTCCGACTTTCGTCCCTGCTCGACCCGTCAGTCTCACAGTCAAGCCCGCTTGTGCGATTACACTCAACACCCGATTGCCAACCGGGCTGAGCGGACCATTGAGCGCCTCCGTTACTCTTTAGGAGGCAACCGCCCCAGTTAAACTACCCGCCAGGCACTGTCCCTGACACGGATAACGTGTCGAGGTTAGACGCCAGATATGGAAAGAGCGGTATTTCACCTGTCGACTCCACGCAAGCTAGCGCCCACGCTTCACAGCCTCCCGCCTATGCTACACGATCCACACCTAACGACAATACCAAGGTATAGTAAAGGTCCCGGGGTCTTTTCGTCCTTCTGCGCTTAACGAGCATCTTTACTCGTACTGCAATTTCGCCGGGCTCCTGGCCGAGACAGTGGGGAAGTCGTTACGCCATTCGTGCAGGTCGGAACTTACCCGACAAGGAATTTCGCTACCTTAGGATGGTTATAGTTACCACCGCCGTTTACCGGGGCTTAAATTCACCGCTTCACCGAAGCTAACGGATCCTCTTAACCTTCCGGCACCGGGCAGGCGTCAGAGCGTATACAGCGGCTTACGCCTTCGCACGCTCCTGTGTTTTTGGTAAACAGTCGCTACCCCCTAGCTTGTGCCACCCCCAACAGCTCAACAGTGTAAAACCATATCACCATCAGGGGTCTCCCTTATGCCGAAGGCACGGGAGTAATTTGCCGAGTTCCTTGGCCAGGATTCGCCCGATCGCTTCGGTATACTCTACCAGACCACCAGTGTCGGTTTAGGGTACGAGCGGAATCACACCTCACGTTGAAGCTTTTCTTGGCAAGCAGGATCACCGGAATCAGCCTTACAGCCTACCCATCACGCCTCAGCTTTAACATCCCCCGGATTTACCTAGGAGACAGCCCACACGCTTAGCCACGGAAAACCACCTCCGCAGCCGGCTACCTACCCGCGTCACTCCCACGCTAACCTACTACCGATACAGTCCCAACACAAACCAGCCAACAACCCCGAAAGGCAATCAACCAGCAAATGAAGGTTAGTACTCTCAGATTCAGTTCGAACGGTGTAACACCGGTACGGGAATATCAACCCGTTCATCCATTCGACTACGCCTGTCGGCCTCGCCTTAGGACTCGACTCACCCGGGGACGACGAACGTGGCCCCGGAACCCTTAGTCATTCAGCGGACGGGATTCACACCCGTCTCTCGCTACTCATGTCTGCATTCTCACTCCTGTAAAGTCCACGACAAGTTCACACTGCCGCTTCACCCCATACAGGACGCTCTCCTACCCCGCATGAAACAAATCATGCAGCCGCGTCTTCGGTGGCGTGCTTAAGCCCCGCTACATTGTCGGCGCGGAACCACTAGACCAGTGAGCTGTTACGCACTCTTTCAAGGATGGCTGCTTCTGAGCCAACCTCCTGGCTGTCTATGCGACTCCACATCCTTTCCCACTTAGCACGCGCTTCGGGACCTTAGACGACGATCAGGGCTGTTTCCCTTTTGACGACGGAGCTTATCCCCCGCCGACTCACTGCCGTGATAAACCTAACAGGTATTCGGAGTTTGGCTGCTATTGGTACCCGGTATGGGCCCGCAAGCATCCAGTAGCTCTACCCCCTGTAAGCAATAACACGACGCTGCACCTAAATGCATTTCGGAGAGAACCAGCTATCACGGAATTTGATTGGCCTTTCACCCCTAACCCCAAGTCATCCCCCCAGTTTTCAACCTAGGTGGGTTCGGTCCTCCACACGGTCTTACCCGCGCTTCAACCTGCTCAGGGCTAGATCATCCCGCTTCGGGTCCAGGACATGCGACTCAAACGCCTTTTAAAACTCGCTTTCGCTACGGCTCCCCCACCCGGGTTAGCCTCGCCACATACCACTGACTCGCAGACTCATTTTTCGATAGGCACGCCGTCACCCCACAAAGAAGGCTCCGACGGATTGTAAGCGCACGGTTTCAGGAACTATTTCACTCCCCTCCCGGGGTGCTTTTCACCTTTCCCTCACGGTACTAGTACACTATCGGTCAGACAGGAATACTTAGGCTTACCCAACGGTCTGGGCAGATTCACGCGGGATTCCACGAGTCCCGCGCTACTTGGGAATAAACATAAAGAGACATCGCACGACAAGCTACGGGGCCATCACCCTCTACGGCTGGGAATTCAATCCCATTCACCTAGCACGACATTTTATCACTCTCCTCAACCCCGTCAGAGGCTGAACAGTCCATCCCACGACCCCGAATGCGCAACACCTGACGGCTATCACACGCACCCGGTTTAGCCTGATCCGCTTTCGCTCGCCACTACTCACGGAGTATCCTTTCCTGCAGGTACTGAGATGTTTCACTTCCCTGCGTACCCCCCACAAAACTGTGGTGACCACTCATAACAGTGGCCGGGTCTCCCCATTCGGAAATCCTCGGATCAAAGCCCACTCGGCAGCTCCCCGAGGCATATCGCAGCCCGTCACGTCCTTCATCGGTCCTGTCTACCAAGGCATCCACCATACGCCCTTACCAGTGACAAACACTAAAGTAAGAACCCATCAGCAAAATTCTCTAGACAAAAAATCATCACACTAAACGATCACAAAACGATCAAGCGACTCCAACAAAAGGAGCCGGTTGAAATTGATAAAAGCAAAAAAATCGAAACCAAAAAGTTTCGCATTTTACTCGCGTCCACTATCCAGTTCTCAAACCACCACAACACCACAAAACCCAAGCCAAACACTCAAAAAGCATCAACCTGAAATCCTGTGAGTCAAGGACCGCAACCCCAAACAAAGGGGGGTGGCAATCCGGGAACCCAAAAGCATGCCCAACAAACTCATCAAAAAAACGTCAACTATTGTTTTCCACACCAGTAACCACACTCAAACCGAGCGTGCACAAAAACTCCGTAGAAAGGAGGTGATCCAGCCGCACCTTCCGGTACGGCTACCTTGTTACGACTTAGTCCCAATCACGAGCCTCACCTTAGACGGCTCCATCCCAAAAGGGTTAGGCCACCGGCTTCGGGTGCTGCCCACTTTCATGACTTGACGGGCGGTGTGTACAAGGCCCGGGAACGCATTCACCGCGACGTTGCTGATTCGCGATTACTAGCGACTCCGCCTTCACGTAGTCGAGTTGCAGACTACGATCCGAACTGAGACCGGTTTTAAGGGATCCGCTCCATGTCACCATGTCGCATCCCGTTGTACCGGCCATTGTAGCATGCGTGAAGCCCTGGACGTAAGGGGCATGATGATCTGACGTCATCCCCACCTTCCTCCGAGTTAACCCCGGCGGTCCCCCGTGAGTTCCCGGCATAACCCGCTGGCAACACAGGGCGAGGGTTGCGCTCGTTGCGGGACTTAACCCAACATCTCACGACACGAGCTGACGACGACCATGCACCACCTGTGAACCTGCCCCGAAGGGAAACCACATCTCTGCAGTCGACAGGCACATGTCAAGCCCAGGTAAGGTTCTTCGCGTTGCATCGAATTAATCCGCATGCTCCGCCGCTTGTGCGGGCCCCCGTCAATTTCTTTGAGTTTTAGCCTTGCGGCCGTACTCCCCAGGCGGGACGCTTAACGCGTTAGCTCCGACACGGAACCCGTGGAATGGGCCCCACATCCAGCGTCCACCGTTTACGGCGTGGACTACCAGGGTATCTAATCCTGTTCGCTCCCCACGCTTTCGCTTCTCAGCGTCAGTAACAGCCCAGAGACCTGCCTTCGCCATTGGTGTTCTTCCCGATATCTACACATTCCACCGTTACACCGGGAATTCCAGTCTCCCCTACTGCACTCTAGCCCGCCCGTACCCGGCGCAGACCCACCGTTAAGCGATGGGCTTTCACACCAGACGCGACGAACCGCCTACAAGCTCTTTACGCCCAATAATTCCGGATAACGCTTGCGCCCTACGTATTACCGCGGCTGCTGGCACGTAGTTAGCCGGCGCTTATTCGAAAGGTACACTCACCCGAAAGCTTGCTCCCAATCAAAAGCGGTTTACAACCCGAAGGCCTTCATCCCGCACGCGGCGTCGCTGCGTCAGGGTTTCCCCCATTGCGCAATATTCCCCACTGCTGCCTCCCGTAGGAGTCTGGGCCGTATCTCAGTCCCAATGTGGCCGTCCGCCCTCTCAGGCCGGCTACCCGTCGAAGCCTAGGTGGGCCATTACCCCGCCTACAAGCTGATAGGACGCGACCCCATCCCATGCCACTAAACACTTTCCCAACAAGACATGCGTCAAGTTGGAGCATCCAGCATTACCACCCGTTTCCAAGAGCTATTCTGGAGCATGGGGCAGGTTGGTCACGCATTACTCACCCGTTCGCCACTCTCACCAACCAGCAAGCTGGTCAGATCCCGTTCGACTTGCATGTGTTAAGCACGCCGCCAGCGTTCATCCTGAGCCAGAATCGAACCCTCCACGAAAAACTTCAATGAAGAGCCAACAAAAGGCTCCAATATTAAAAAGAAAAAGACGAGACATTCTTTAAGGAAAGAACATCCCAACAAAAACCTCACCACCATTTAACCATCTCTCAGGCACCCTGCAATCTGCAAGGCAGGCAATGAACTGGCAATAATTAACTAATAAGTAGTACAGACACGCTCTTGAGTTCTCAAACCACCACCACACCAGCCGGCCCATCAACCTCAACCGAGGAGAACCAGCCGCGCTGAGCAGCAAGAGATAAACTTACACCAACCCACGCTAAAACGCAAACCCACCAAAAACAAACACCCCAAAACCATTGAAAACAAGCCAAAACACCGGCGTGTCGAAAACCACGAAAAAACACCAAAAAACCAACACAAGACCAGGAACAATAATCAAAACCAACAAAAAATAATCAAGAATAGCCCCAAAAACATCAAAACCGGGAGTGTCGCATCGACTTGCTTTTCGCTTAAAGCGTAGCGCGAAAAGCAACCCGATGCGGTAGCGCTTGCTTATGCAGAAAGCACAGTGTGCTTTCCGCGCAAGCGCGCAAACAATTACGCTTTCTTTAAACTAATTAAGAAAGCGTAATCTGACGACCAAAGAAGATTAACTTAAAGTGAGCTTAATGCGGTAGCGCTTGCTTTACAACGCTCGCACAAACTCAGCAGCAGTACATACAAAATATATGAGCTCTATTTATGAAATAAGAAATACCTATATAAATAGATACTTATTAAATAAACTTTTATAAAGAATACAAAGCACATAAAAACACAAAAAGCGTAAAGCGCATAAAGAAAAATAAGAAAATAAGAATAGGGTATTAACAGACATTAATAAAAGAAGGAGCAGAAGAATGAGCAACAAGCAATCGAGCAATAGAGCACACCACATTGTTGTGCTCACAGGCGCAGGAATCTCCACAAGCGCAGGCATTCCCGACTTTCGCGGTCCAGATGGAGTTTGGACTAAGCACCCAGAGCAAATGAACGTTTATGACATAGACGCATTTTTAAGCAGTAAAGAGGAACGCGTCTACTCTTGGCGCTGGCAAAAAGAGTCTCCCGTTTGGAACGCACAGCCGGGGACTGCGCACAAAGCACTTGTAAAACTCGAGAAGGCAGGAATGCTCGACCTTATAGCCACCCAAAACTTTGATGCGCTTCACGAAAAAGCTGGCAATAACCCAAATATTATAGTGAACTTGCATGGAAGCATCGGAACTTCGCACTGCATGAGCTGCCACGCGAGCTATAAAACTGCCGATATTATGGCAGATTTAGATGAGCACCCGGATCCGCATTGCAGACGCACTCTGCCGTACCGCAGCAATATGCCTTGTAACGGTCTCATAAAAACAGACGTTGTTTATTTTGGAGAAGCGCTTCCAGAAGGTGCTATGGAACGCAGTGCGCAAGCAATAGTTAAAGCGGACGAGCTGTGGGTTATTGGTTCCACGCTGGAAGTATTTCCAGCTGCCAGCCTCGTGCCGTTAGCTGCGCGCGCTGGAGTGCCGATTACGATAATGAACCTGGGCTCTACGCAATACGACTATTTGGCAGAGCGTATTATTCGCGAAGATATTGCGAAAGCTCTGCCAAAGTTAGTAGACGAAACTATTGCAAAGTGATTATTGCAAATTAATGCTATTAAAACTATTGCAAAGTAACAGCTATACCTTCCCAAGGCGCAAGCGTACCGTTTTTAAGCGATGTAAGCGCGTGATTCACGTCGTAGGTTGTAACCATTACGTCACGCCCCACAAAAGCGTTAGAGGCGCGATTTTGCAATAATTGCGCGCTCTGCGTAGGGATAGGCACAGTTGAGTCAGTCATATTAACCATTACGAGCATGCGTTCTGTAGATTCCGCGGAATTTGCAGCAGATTCCGCAGCAGTCTCTGCAGAATCTTCCTGCTTTTCGCAACCAGATTTAAGCTCGCGCACAAAAGCATACACGCACTCGTCATCTGCATCAACCAAATCCCAAGAACCAGCAGAAACAATCGTCTCCGAATGACGAAGCGCAATCAAATACTTATAGAAAGCGTAAACGGAATCTGAATCTTCCATCTGCTCTGCTGCGTTAATATCCACATAATTAGGATTCACACTAATCCACGGCTCTGCGTTATTTACCGACTGAACATTAAAAGGCATGAATCCCGCGTATTTAGAAGCATTCCACTGCATTGGAGTTCGAGAATTGTCGCGGCCGCGCTTTGCGAGCGCATCCATCATCGACTCAGCAGACTGAATATGCGCTTTTTCTACGCGCTGCTTAAACATATTCAACGCTTCCAAATCGCGATACTGCTCGAGACGCGTAAAGTGCGCGTTAGTCATACCAATTTCCTCGCCTTGGTACACGTAAGGCGTGCCGCGGTGCATGTGAAGAAGCATGGCAATCGCCTTAGCAGAGCGCACGCGCATCTCCTCGCTAGCCTCACTACCCCAGCGAGAAAGCGCACGCGGCTGATCGTGATTATTAAAGAACAGGCTCGCCCAACCAGCATCCGCTACCGCTTGTTGCTGCTCTGCCATCACGCTCTTTAATGCCGTAAGCTTTAGCGGCACAGGATTCCACTTAGTACCGTTTTCGCAATCGATATCCACATGATTGAACAGGAATAACATGTCAAGTTCGCTGTGAGCAGGGTCAGTAATATAAGTATTACGGTGCGGAGAAATTCCCGGAGCCTCGCCAACAGTAAGATAACCTTCGCGACCGTCGAAAACTTCTGCACGCATCTCACGCAAGAATTCGTCTAAACGAGGACCGTCCGAGCAGAACGGGAATGGCGAAGAATAGCCGTCAGCACCAGCTGGCAAATCTTCAATTTGGCAGCCATCTTCACCCGGCAAACGACCTTCAGAATCAACATGCTTGGAAATTTGCGTAATCACATCCATGCGGAAGCCATCAATTCCGCGATCCATCCACCAATTCATCATCTTGTACACGGCAGCGCGAACAGCAGGATTTTCCCAATTCAAATCTGGCTGCTTTGGTGAATACTGGTGAAGGAAGTATTCTCCGCGCTTCGGATCGTAAGTCCACGCGGAACCGCCGAAATACGAACCCCACTTATTCGGCTCCGCACCCGGCTCACCAGGCACACAACCTTCACGCGCAGGCCTCCACCAATACCAATCAGCGTAATCACTAGAAGCATCTCTTGAAGCCTGGAACCAAGCGTGCTCGTCAGAAGTGTGATTTACTACTAAATCCATCACGACTTTAAGACCGCGCTCGTGAGCTCCAGCCAGCAGCTCGTCCATATCTTCCAAAGTTCCGAAAAGCGGATCAATATCTTGATAGTCGGAAATATCGTAACCGTTATCGTCTTGTGGGGACTTGTAAACAGGGCTGAGCCAGAGCACGTCAACGCCTAAATCAGCCAAATAATCAAGGCGAGAAGTAATTCCCTTCAAATCTCCAATGCCGTCACCGTTCGTGTCCTGGAAGCTTCGCGGATAAATCTGATACACTACTGCATTCGCCCACCAAGGGTTTGGAGTAGCGCCGTTCGTGCGCACGGATTCTGGCAAGTTTGCTCTGTCAAAAGTAGTCATTTAATCCCCATTAATTTACATTGATAAGTATTTTTATTGCAGTTTTATTTATTACAAATAATTCTATTTACTTAATAATATTTATGATTTTAGACTCTAAACTTTATCATCATACTAGATGTTACGCGCGGATAATAAAAAGCGGCCCGCAGTAAAAACCGCGAGCCGCGCCTCCTTCTCATTCATTGCAAGAGCTATAGGGATACTCTCTAAATTATTGCTGATTATGAAGTTTGAACGCGAGTTCTGCCAAATGAACTCCATGCGTTAAGAATTCGTGAGTGCGGCAAACGTAATCATTTTCGCGACCGAGCTTCGCTATGTAACCATTAATGTAATCGACTTCAGTCTTTCGTCCGCGACTCATATCTTGGTACATAGAAGGATAGTGCAGAGGATTTGCAACGCGACTTACGTAATCGATAGCCTCTAGCTCCTGCTGACGCGTATTAACCATACGAATTCCGGCACGATCGCACACGTCGTACGCTTCGTTAATAAGCTGTTGAGCCATATCCATAGCCCCAGGGTACGAAATAAACTGACCCATTTGAATCTGATACATTGTGCACAAAGTGTTAACTACGGAATTGAAAACTACCTTCGCCATGCACGTACCCTTGAAATCTTCCGTAATAGTAGGATTCAATCCGGCAGCTTTAAAGTCGTCTCGCATAGCAAGCTCAACGTCACTCACCTGCTCGTTCAACGCGCACATATTCATAGTTCCAACGCCAACTTTACCAATAAAATCAACGTCGCCCGGACCGTTCAAAACGGTTGCAATCATGGCAGTTCCGCCGTAAATATGATCATCCGGGAAGTACTGCTGCAACTTTTCAAAATGACCCCAGCCATTCATAGCAGCAAACACTACCTGATGCTCTTTAAACAAATGCTTACAACGCTCCAACATTTCCGCAAGCTGCATTTGCTTCATAAACACAATCCACACGTCTGGATCGCCATCATAATCTTCAGGCGTATACATATTAATCGGTACCAAATGACGGTTTTCATGGTCACGGCTCACCATTACGCCGCCTTGCTCGCGAACTTTATTCACATTCTCATCCCAGGCATCAATGAAATCAACATGAATGCCAGCCGTTTCCTGCAACAAAACGCCATAGCGATATCCCATAGCTCCCGAACCGATCATTGCATATTTCATGCCACTCATAGTGACACCTCCTTTTAGGTAAAAATGTGCTTAGGCGAAATTCGTGCATACATGAAAATTCGTCGAAGCGACTGTAAATATAGTAAAAAGCAGTAAGGCTGATTGTAGTGACTAAAATCAGCCAACTGCTTTTTGGTTTTTATAGCATATTACACAGTTTTAGAAGAATGTCAAAATTCTGTACATCGGCAAGGCGCGAACGTCAACTGAATATACTTACAATTTATGCATGCATCACCTACTTACAAGTGAAAAAATTGACGAATTTGAGCAACTGTACCGTAAGAAGCTTGGGCACCAAATCCAGTAGCAGCATATGCCGCTACATAAGAAGCGAGTGACGCTGCATCAACCAACCGCATATCCACAGACAAACACGCAAGCACAGTACCCATAAAAGCATCGCCACAACCCGTAGTATCAACGGCATTGACATGCTGAGCCATAATTCGATGCACCGAATTATCAGCATAATCCAAAACCATAGACCCACGTGAGCCAAGTGTTACTATTGCCTCATTAAAGCCAAACTCATGCATTGCATGAAGCGTATGCTTCCAATCAAATGAATCCCAATCACCGCTATCTGGTTCTGAAATATGCAATAGCTGTGCCATTTCATGCTCATTGACCAGTAAGATATCTGCAGATCGTATAAGATCTTGCGGTAATGTATCCAAAAAAGGCGAATTATTAAGCAAAACTTTTACGCCATGTTCATGCGCTAAGCGAGCGCACATCGTAACCGATTCTAATGGACTTTCCAAGCAAAGCCCTAATACTTTTGCATTAGTAATAGCAGCTTGCACAGATGGCGACTGAATATAATCAATATCAACTTGCGAGTTAGACCCAGGCGCATAAACAATAGTATTTTCGCCACTTTGCGCATCCACTGTAATCACTGTTGCGCCACTGTTGCAATTGGGTACATGACGTACATACGTCGTATCAACACCAGATTCTCGCAAAGCACCAGTAAGAAAATCAGCATTAGCATCATCACCTACAGCACCGAAGATACATACGTGCGCACCAAGCTTTGCAGCAGATACTGCCTGATTACCTGACTTGCCTCCAGGCAGTATTCGTATTTCGTTACCTTTAATGGTCTCACCAGGCATAGGAAGACGATTAGCAACAATAGTATAATCCGCATTCATAGAACCAACTATCGCTACAGTAGGCATCTTCATATTTCGTAACGCAGGCAATGTCTCATGTTGCAAAGCCACGTTAACAGGCTGAATGACTTTAATCTTTTCTAAACTCTCTAACGAGTCAAGCATATGATAACTACACATAATTCTCCCTAAATATTGCGCAAAACAAAGCTTAGAATGGAACGCCACAACGCAGCAACACGTTAGAATACGGAGTAGTCTCACCCGTTCGAATCACGAATTTAGCTTGCGAAACAAGAGCCTTAAACCCTCGTTCGCCATCATGCGGCACATAAGTCAATGGCACACCAAGCAAATCCTTGATCCATGTTTCTGGAACATCATCACAAGCTTCTTCCGCCATAATACCAGACTCAAGAACAAGATCATCCTTTATTGATGCAAGCACATCAGGAAATCGCGGTATTCCAAAAACCAAAGCTAAATCAATAACTTCTACGCCCGCTGGGACAGGCAAGCCACAGTCAGAAACAACAAATTGATCCTTATGCCTCAATTTTGCAATAGCAGCTGCTAATTGTGCGTTCAAGATACCATGAGTTAACATAATTCACCCCATATCGTGGCTCATGAAAGTGACATCAACAATGATCATCACCTTCATAACAAGTGCGCCACCACGAACATATATGATAAAAAATCTTATTAAGAAAACAATGGCGTTGAGAACACTAAAGCATACGGTATTAATAAATTTTACTGTTGCGATTATTTTCACGAAAGCATCATGAATGCTCTCAACACCATATAAATTTTGCATTAGCTATATTAATCCATAAAACTACTCAACATAAACTTTAATGTTTATATACAGAATTACATAGTTTTATGCAAATATGTATTACTCAAAATCACCCACATTCTTTACTGTCACTGTTTTCACAGTAATTGGTTCAGTCTTTGGAACACTTTGCCCCTTAATAGCTTTTACAGCAGCAGCAACGGCAGAACGACCAAGTTCCTTTGGCTGCTGAGCAATTGTTCCAGCCATTGTGCCGGCCTTAATAGCTTTCATACCGTCAGCAGTGCCATCGAAACCGACTACTTTAATTTCTTTACCAGCTTTAGCTCCTAATGCTTGAATGGCACCTAATGCCATCTCGTCATTTTCGGCGTAAATGCCGGTTGCATTCGGGTGCGATTGCAACAAATTAGTAGCCACATTTAATGCTTCAGCACGGTCAAAGTTAGCAGTTTGTTCTGCTACAACTTTAATATTTGAATATTTCTTAATACGATCTTTGAATCCTTTGCCACGGTCGCGAGTAGAAGCCGCTCCAGGAATACCTTGCAAAACCAAAACTTCACCCTTTTCGCCCATACTATTAGCTAGCGTGTCAGCAGCCTGAGCACCACCAGCAACGTTATCGGAAGCAATATGCGAAGTAACTTTTTCACCAGTTACAGAACGGTCAACAGAAATCACAGGCAAGTTCGCGCTTAGCAACGGGGCAACTGCAGGACCAGCAGCATCAGAATCTACAGGGTTAATAATAACAGCTTTTGCACCTTGTGATTGAGCATTCTGCGCTTGATCCTGCTGCTTTGCAGAATCATTCTGAGCGTCGGAAACTTGCAAATCAACACCAAGTTTCTTTGCTTCAGCTTGGGCACCATCACGCAAATCCACAAAGAACGGATTGTTCAAAGTAGAAACTAACAATGCGACTTTATCGCCACCATTAGTACTACCACATGCACTCATGCTGACAATAAGTGCAGATGCTGCTGCAACCGCGCAAGCAATCTTTACACCTCGACGCATAATTGGATAATTCATCATATCTCCTTTGATTATTGCCCTGTGCTACCGCAAGTTTTAGTTCGATAAATCCACAATGTTGCAGTGACATAAGGCTGATGTTTCACCATCTCTTTACCTTATTGTTACGTAGTTTTGAGTTATAAAGTTCAGTTATAATATTCCAAATCGTCTCAATTCTTGCTGAAAATATTGATTACTCGCCACTTACGAATCAACATTTGCAAGATTCACCTCCTTCCTACGAGAAGATCAAGTTTATAAAAAGTATTAATTTGCTGTCAGTGCGTATCTTCCTTGCGGCGCAAAGTGTCAAGGCTCACAGCAAAGGCAATAACCAAACCAATAACTACTTGCTGCCAGAAGGAGGAAACATTCAAAATATTCAAGCCATTACGAATTACAGCCAGCAAAATTGCTCCTACGAAAGTGCCAGAAATCTTACCTTTACCGCCCGAAAGCGAAGCACCACCGATAACAACAGAAGCAATAGCATCCATTTCATAGCCAGCGGCAGCCTGAGGCTGAGCGGAATGTAAACGACCGGCAATAACTAAACCAGCGATGGCAGCGAAAATACCGGAAAAAACAAACACCATAATTTGCGTTTTATGAATATTGATACCAGAAAGGCGAGAAGCCTCCATATTTCCACCAACAGCATACATAGAACGACCAGTAGTGGTGAAGTTCAGTATTACTGCAGCAATAACACCCATGATAATCATCATCACAATTGGCATTGGAATACCTAATATCTTGGCACCAAAGAAATTCACCATGCCAGAAGTGGAAATAGGACGACCGTCTGAAACAACAAGGGTAAGTCCACGCGCAACAGACATCATTGCCAATGTAGCAATAAACGACGGTAACTTAAGAAAAGCGTTTGCAACACCTGAAATAAGACCAAAAAGCGCACCGGTTACTATGCCTACAACAACAGTTAACACTGGTGGCAAACCCATAGAAACGCCTGTATACGCAACCAACATACTAGAAATTGCAGCCACCGCACCTACTGACAAATCAATACCAGCGGACACGATAACAAAGGTTTGACCGAATGCCAAAATAGCAACTGTCGCAGCTTGAATACCCACATTGAGAATATTCACACTTGTCAAAAATGCTGGCGTGGCGCACGAAAGCGCAGCACACAAGATAATCAAGCCGATAAGAGCGCCATTGCGTGATGCAAACTTTTTCGCTGCAGGCAAAAATCCTTTATCAACTGCACCGTATCCCAAATGCTCAGATTTTGCACTACTCGTAGCAGCCATAATTTATACTCCTTTAACAAATTTTGCTATAACTCACTGCACTGCTGTGTGCAATAAATTGTTGTATGCAAGTTTTACGTTTGATTGGTAACTTTAATTTTTAAGATTTCAATATGGCTCATGTATCAGTTTCATATTGAAAGCAGTAAGGTTTTACTCATTCCTGTATGCTCAAATACCAGATGTATTAAGGTGAGTCACTGCAAGTTCCATCACACTTTCCTGCGTAGCCTCGCTTGCAGCTAATTCACCGCTGATTCTGCCGTTCGACATCACCAATACGCGATCTGACATGCCAAGCACTTCAGGCAAATCTGAGGATGCCATCAGCACAGCACCTCCATTTTCTACGATACTGTTAATCAACTCGTAAATTTCTACACGAGCACCAACATCAACACCACGAGTAGGCTCATCCAGCAATAGCACTTTCACGTTCGCCATAGACCATTTGCCGAACACGATTTTTTGTTGATTACCGCCAGATAGCGAACCAGCGAGTTGATCAATGTTTGCCATACGAATACGCAATTTTTTTGCAGTTTCTTCCTCGCGAGTACGCTGCCCTTTCAAATCCGCAAATCCTGCATGTGCTGTAGGAACTAATGTAGAAATTCCCAAATTTTCTGCAACAGATGCTTCAAGAATCAACCCTTGTACTCGACGATCTTCTGGGACTAAACCAAGACCAGCTGCGATGCTTCCTGCAATATTCGCTTTTGCAATAGATTTACCATCAACAGTTATTGAACCTGAATCATAACTATCTGCACCAAATATTGCACGAAGAACTTCGGTACGACCAGCACCTACCAAACCTGCAAGACCCACAACTTCGCCAGCATGAACGCTGAAGGATACATTTTCTAACGTACCTTTTCGCGTTAAGCCTTCTACTTTTAGCAGCTCTTTGCCTTGACTACGTTTGCCATGAGGGAATTGATTTGTAATATCACGACCTACCATGAGTTTTACAAGTTCCTTCTCAGGAACTTGCGCATCAACAGTATCGACATATTTGCCATCGCGAAGTACGGTTACAACATCACCAATACGCGCAATTTCATCTAAATGATGAGAAATAAACACCATTCCAACATTTTTGGATTTTAAATCTTCCATAATGTTAAATAACTGTTCACATTCTGGTTTTGTTAGAGCAGCTGTTGGTTCATCAAGAATAAGGATAGATGCATGCTGCATAAGTGCTTTGGCTATTTCTACCATCTGTTGACGAGCTACACCAAGTTGTCCCATTGGCTTATTGACATCTTCATCTAAACCGATAACTTGCAATGCAGATTCCGCACGAGCACGCATCGTCGCGCGACTAACAAAACCAGCTTTCGTAGGAAGCATACCAAGGAACAAATTTTCCATAATAGAAAGTTCTGGCACCAAATTTAACTCTTGGTGAATCACAGCAATGCCCAATTTGCGAGCAGTATCCACATTAGGAATTCGCGCTGTTTCACCATTGATCTCAATATGACCTTTATCTGGCTGATAAATGCCGCTCATCATCTTAATAACTGTTGACTTGCCCGCACCATTTTCACCAAGGAGAACATGCACTTCACCTGGTTTTACTGTTACAGACACATTGTCAACTACCGTAGAATTACCGAATATTTTCGATACTCCTACTAGCGATAGTTCCGTCATGTCTTACCTCTTTCTTCGCTACAGCACCACTGCTGCCACGAAAATGCAATAAATTACGCTACATTACGCTTGTACTTTGGATGAGAATTATGCCGCAATGTGCATGCAAAAACGTAACAACAACGGTACGCTCAGGTGATTGCTGCACACGCTTACAAAGTCACGGTACAAAAATCAATAACAATAGTGTCAAGCTATAGAATAACAGCCTTACAGCTACGCATTTCCTAACGATTCACGCGGAATATACATAGTTTCTACTCGCTGCGATTGAACATCAACATTATGTTCTAACATATCCAAAAAAAGTGCAGCACTAGTACGACCAATGCGCTGAACTTGTTGCGAAATAGTAGAAATACGCGGCGTTGCTAAGCGGAATATTTCAACATCATCAAACGAGATAAGTGAAATGTCACTGCCTATCACTAATCCTTCACGAGCCATTACATCCATCACTCGCAGCGCATCTGGCGAATAACCGACAATAAGTGCTTTTACACCAACGCTAATCATGCGATGCAACACGCTAGCGCATGAGGATTGTTCAAATCCCGTAGATTCTACAAATACATGTTCTTCGCCAAATATCTCCGAAGCCACTGTACGAAATACTTGTTCACGTTCTTGCAGTGACGGTGAAGCGATAATTGGACCCGACACGTAGCCAACTGAGCAAAAACCATGTTGTTTAACATCCAATAATGCTTCACGAATACCTTGCTCTGGATCCGAATCCACAACTGGCACATGCGTCAAATCGCCAGTCCGAGACTCCACATGTCGATCCATAAACATAAGTGGAAGATGCTGCTCCATCAACATTCTCATAGCATCAGTTTCCTCACCTTGAGGCACAATAATCGCACCATCAATGCGTTGAGAAAGAATACTTGTAATGAATGAATCTTGACGAGCTGCACTCTCAGAAGATGTTCCAATAAACGCACAATAGCCGGCATCAAACAACGAGTCTTGCACAGTATACGCAAGCTCAGCAAAATACGCATTGCGTATATCTGGCACAAGTAGCCCCACTGTCTTAGTACGAGATGACCGCATCGCCTGAGCGCGAGAATCTGGTATATAACCTAGTTCCGCAACTGCACGCTCAACTTTCGCCTTAGTGTTTGCCGATATACGACCCGTATTATTCAATGCGCGAGAAACAGTTGATACTGATATACCAGCACGTTGCGCAACATCGCGAATCGTAATGTACGACATGACACCTCCAGCTCATCTCTTATGCTCAACCAGTGTTAACAATTTTGCACTGTTATCGATATGTTTTGATTTTAGCTTGTACTCCATGTTTTATACTACGTTTTTCTATATACTCCTCTCGTTGGAGAAAAACAGCACTATGCAACCATGCATAAGAGCCTCTGTGCAATCTTATTCTCAATGAGCAGCTTCATCAGCGCTGAATAGAATCCGCAATTGAGATAACGTTCCCACAATTGTCGGTTTCTTCAACTTACCTCATGCGGTAACGTTACCGCAACTATAACATTTTGCTAGAATGAACACAAGGGGAACACGCTAAAAATTACTTTTCATGCACTGCGTTATCTTGAATTAAACGCAACATTAAAAAATAATGCAACACTTATCTAACGTTGATGCGCAAAAAAGTTTCGCAAGGGTTGAGCACACTCAGATTCGCATACTGAACCAATGACTTCCGGACGTGAGCCAACATGAGGATCTCGCAAAATATCCCATACAGAACCACACGCACCAAGTTTGGCATCCCACGCCCCGAAAATCACGCGTTTAAGGCGCGTTTGCAGCACAGCTCCAGCACACATAGGGCAAGGTTCAAGAGTTACTACCAGAGTACAGTCAGATAGATTCCAAGATTTACGCGAGGTAGCAGCATCTTTCATAGCAAGCACTTCAGCATGAGCCAAAGGATCAGCGCTCTGCTCTCGCATATTTGCGCCTTTGCCAATAATATTACCGCTACCATCAAGCACAACTGCTCCAACTGGGACTTCGCCTGCAGAAGCAGACTCTCGAGCCAAATTCAAGGCTTGATTCATTGCAAATACTATCTCATCGCGCATATTCATGAAATCACTTTACAAATTAATTTACAGATTAAGAAAAAACAAAATCGAATAAATTTACATAAATCTAAGTAAATTTACATAAGCCCAGAAGAAATATCGTGAGTTACGAACCACTTGCGAATATCGCCAATTTCGTTCATATCAACAGCGTGATCCAACCCGCGATAACGACGTTCTTCAAGCCAAGTGTGCTCCTCAAGCCACGCTGCAGCAGCCGAGAATTCGTAAGGAGGAATCACGCCATCCTCTAATCCGTAGCCGAAAAATACAGGAGTATTACGCTCAGCTAAATCGTTATCTTGTAATGCGATTTCTTCCGAGGAAGCAGGAACACTAGGCGCTATGAACCCGGAAAGCGAAACGGCCGCACGGTAGCGCGAAGGATTCAAACGCAAAACGTGCACCGCGAGCGCAGCGCCTTGCGAAAAACCAAATGGCACAATGTCGCGATTCGCTGGAATATTTTCATGCACCCATTCGTCAATTGCTACAGCAGCAGCATACATATCGTAATCTAAATCTTCTCGCTGCGGCACAGCATCGTGGAACCAACTGTAAGCGCCTTCTGCCAGCTTAAGTGGAGCACGTAAAGCGATTGCATCATTATATGGTGCAACTACTCGCAACAAATCCAATAAATCTTCCTCGTTAGAACCCCAACCGTGAAGGAGCAAAAGCAGCGGATGCGTTGGATGAGCTGAAGCATTCCCTTGCGAATACTGTGCATTCATAACTTTTAAAGGCTCACCAAAACGACCCGGCACAACGTGAGATTCGCGACCAATATGTGGATCGTAAGAATTGTCACCTACATTATTGATATTTAGTTCATCGTTAGTGTTCATTACATCACCGTCGCTTGTAATAAATAAAAGTTTGTACAATACTCGCACTTTTTTGCATTGCAGTTGCAATATAGTTGCCTTATATTTGCACAAAAGGCCAGAATAGTAAGAGGCAAAGCCCTTGCAATTCCAGCCTTTTTAACTAGTGCGAACGGCGGGACTTGAACCCGCACGAGCATACGCTCACTGCCACCTGAAGACAGCGCGTCTACCATTCCGCCACGTTCGCATACAAAGTGCAAGGCTATCATATTTAACATAAATTCGCAATATTTAACCTAGCATTTTGCGCTCAAAACTACTCTCAGCCTTTAGAACCGTTTTCGTAATAGTGTGCAAGAGTCTCATCGCGGAACTCTTCAAAATATCCGCCGTCAATAGAAGCTCGAATATCGTCGAGCAGCTTCACAAAGAAACGCTCATTATGAATGGTTGCAAGCGTAAATCCATTCATTTCACTAGCGCGCAACAAATGATCCACATACATTCTGGAATAATGCGTGCAAGTGTAGCAATCGCAGCCTTCTTCAAGCGGACGCTGATCATGCTTAAACTCTGCACGTTTTACGTTGTAGCGACCATGACGAGTAAAAATTGCTCCGTTTCTTCCGCAGCGAGCTGGAGCCACGCAGTCGAAAGTATCTCCGCCGTTTTCAACGCAAGCAAAAATATCATCCACGGCTGCAATACCAAGCACGTGGCGTGGGCGATTTTCCGGCATAGCATCGCAAATCCAAGCGCAAGTATCACCAATAATTCGCTTCTCAATAGCGCCACCAATGCCTACGCCATCAAAATCTAAAGAAGCAATCTGCTCGGCCGCATGCCTACGCAAATCCTCATAATTAGCACCCTGCACAACGCCATACAATGCTTGATACGGCTTGCCTACACGCTCCTCGGTTAAACGCTGATGCTCTGCAACACAACGCTTTGCCCAGCGGAAAGTGCGCTCTACAGATTCCTCTTGATATCGGCGAGTATTCATCAAAGTAGTAAGCTCGTCGAAAGAAAACATAATATCCGCGCCCAGCTTATGCTGGATTCCCATAGAAATTTCAGCACTAAAACGGTGCTTAGCTCCGTTAAGAGGAGACTTAAAAGTTACGCCATCCTCGTCAACAAAAGCCATACGCTCCTTACCGGCTGCAATAACATCATCCGACTTCATGCCAGTAACGTCCATTGCAAGGGTCTTCTTAAAACCAGCACCCAAAGAAAGAACCTGAAAACCGCCAGAATCCGTAAAGGTTGGCTTATCCCAGTTCATAAACTTTCCCAATCCGCCAGCTTCGTCAAGAACATCCGCGCCAGGACGTTCGTACAAATGAAAAGCGTTTGAAAGCATGCACTGAGCGCCCAAATCCTTAATGCTTTCTGGCAACACTGCCTTCATTGCAGCTTGCGTTGCAACAGGTACAAATGCTGGGGTCTGAATATCTCCGTGAGGCGTGTGAATTACGCCGGTGCGCCCATAGCGAGCACCGTCACGACCTTTACCTTCAGCAGTATTGGAAAGTCGCGTTTTAGTTGTAAACGAAAATTCTTTGCGGTCACCAGGCTTCCCAGGCTCAGCTCCGCGTGGATGTTCAAGAAGACTTGTCATAGCATTTACTTTATTAGAAGGCATGACGAGTATAAATAAAAAACACACACAATTTATATTTTTCTGTGACAATATCCAAATTAATTTGCAAAATTTATGAAATTTACAAGGCAAATTATTTAAAAAATTATAAAAAAACATACTATCTCTTACATAGATAATGGCATGGTTTATTATGGTGTGTTAAGAGTCTTTTGTAAGGAGGATGAATGGCTGACGATATGTATGGTGCAAATCAGCAGGAATCCAATGAAACTGCAAATAATGGATATTACGAGCAGCAGGAACAACCGACGCAACCAGCACAACCAACGCAAACAACGCAACCAGCACAAACATATAGCCCAGCTCCTGAATTCGGAGCTTACGGCCCAACAAATAACGAAAATGAAGTTGGTACAAACACTACACAGTATCCAGCTAACAATTACGCCGTAAACCAAAATAACGATGCGGATAATACAAATATCAACAATGCTCCTACGCAATACATTGGATCACAAAATTACTACGGAAATAATAATTTTAACGGCTTCGGAAATCCGTATAATTACGGCACAGACAATAATTCTTACCCAAATAATGAAGTTGGCAATCAAACACCAGCGCAACAGAATTTTAACAATAATGCAAGTAACGAAGAAAATGAAAATATAGCAAAAACAAGCATTATTAGCACAAATGCAGCAAATACAAACGACACAAACAAAAAAGGTAACAAAAGAAAAACAAAAAGCTCTTCGTCAACTGCTTTTGTTGCCATTTTATCCTCCGCAATTTCTGCAATAGTTTGCGTAGTTGTAGTTCTATTTGTAATCTCGCAAGGTCTTATTTCAATTCCACAAAGCGGCTCTTTCGCAAACATCGGCTCTCATTCTTCTGGCCCTGGGACCGCAGTAGTTAAAGGCGGACAATCTCCGGATTGGCAAGGAGTTGCAAAAAATGTTTCCGGAGCCGTTGTTTCTATACAAACTCGTTTAGAGAAAGGCATGGGGAAGGGTTCTGGAGCAATTATTGATTCAAAAGGTTATGTTGTAACAAACAATCACGTAATTGCTAATGCAAAAGAAATTCAAGTAACCCTTTCTAATGGTCAAATTTATTCAGCTACATTAGTCGGAGCAGATAAAACTACTGATTTGGCAGTACTTAAATTAGACAATTCACCAAATAATTTAAAGACAGTCCAATTTGCAGATTCTAATCTGCTTTCCGTTGGCGAACCGGTTATGGCAATCGGAAATCCGCTTGGATATGACGATACAGCTACCACAGGCATTGTTTCGGCTTTAAATCGTCCAGTATCAGTTATGGACGACCAAAGCCGCTCTGAAATTGTAACTAATGCAGTACAAATTGATGCAGCTATTAATCCAGGAAATTCAGGCGGCCCAACTTTTAACGCTGCCGGAAAGGTCATAGGTATTAATTCTTCTATTGCAGCGACATCAGCTCAAGGGGAGACTACAGGATCTATCGGCATCGGCTTTGCAATTCCAGCAAATCTGGTGAAACGAGTAGTTACAGAAATTATTAAGAATGGTTCTGTAAAGCACGTAGCACTAGGGATCATGATTAAAAGCACAGCAGTTGAGTCCGAAGGAATTACTCGCGGAGGAGCTCAAATTGTTTCTGTCAATCAAGGAAGCCCTGCTGAAAAAGCCGGACTCAAAGCCAATGACACTATTGTTGCCTTTGACGATAAGCCTGTATCCAATAATTACGCACTCCTCGGGTATGTGAGAGCAACAGCGTTCAATCAAAAAGCTACGCTCACAATAGTTCGTAACGGCAACACACTTAAGTTGCAAGTTACATTCAACCAAGAAGAAACTGCTGTTAATGGCACAAATAAGCAAGAAAAGAAATTAAAGAAAAACCAAAAGAAGCCTGGTAAAAAACGCGGAAGTAACTCGTACGATGGTGACGATGACGATTTACAACAACGTGGAGATGACGATGGTGACGATGGTGGAATATTTGATCCATTCGGTTTCTGGTAAATAAAACCGCATGTTCTACTATTAAAAAGTAAGACACTGTAATAAAAATGCCCCTAAATAAGTTAGTTAACTTACGCAGGGGCATTTTCATAATGTAATTAAATATATTTAAATATAATTATATAAATGCGCTAATTATTTTTTGCGCTCATATACAATAATTCTTCCTTCTGAGACTCCTGCTTTCCAAGATGATTTTGTTTTAGCAATAGTATGCTCAGTATAATGGTCGATATTGTAGTTTAAATACACAAAATAATACCAAGGCTTATCTGATTCTGTGACAAAGAATTTAGGTTCTTTCTTTGCTTTGCAAGCACCCATTTCATTTGATGCCTGTTCTTGAGATGGCTGCTCATTTGTAATAAACGAGCTATTCTTATAACTGCAATCAATAAGATTCTTCGAGAAATAAGGATTTGCTGTAATAAGCTGCCACGAATATTGATGAATATCTTCAAATTCAGGAACAATAACATTACCTTGTTTATCCGTTTTTTCATCTTGATGTAGCCAAGACGTTACGAATCGCATGTTTTCAGCATGATTTTGCTTAATAAATTGCGCAAGTGCGCGCGAACCTGAATAGTCGAATCGAATATCGTTAACGCAAGAATACCCGTTCCAAATCAAGCTTGGGGATAATAAAACAACAATAATAATGCCAGCAATAACTTTGCTTCCGGCAGATTTACTTGCAGATTTACTATTGCTATTTTCAGCTTTATTTGCAGCTTTGAACAACCTAAAAATAATCGCCGGAATATCTTTAGATTCCAGTGGCTTACGCGCAATACACATCCAAAGTTGAGATACGAAGAATGCAAAAACGATTCCTGCGTGATGCAAAGTGAAATATTGCGTGGCAATTGCCGCAAAAGTCAAGTAAGGAAGTATCAAAGAAACAAGCATGCCTCTTCGATAAGCGATTCTTACAGCGAAAGACCATATTAAAATCGAAATAATAACGCAAATAATCGCGGAAGGTACGCTTAGCATAAGTCTACGTAAAGAAACATCGCCAGCAAATTGAGTGAACATACTTTCTGATGGCATAACGAAAATAAATGACAAGAATTGTATAAGAGGAGAATTTCCGTCGAATGTTTCACGCGATGCGAAAGCGTTAGCAGCAGGCCAAATGCAAATAATGCTTGCAATTCCAACTAAAGCAAGGATTATCCAGCTTACTAATCTGTTAGTGTTAGAGACTATTTCAGCGAAAGCTTTTTTAATTCCTGCAGATTTTACAACTCTCCAAATCCACGCAAAAGCAAAACCTGCTGCTAAAGCAATGCCATAAGCACTGATTGCACATAAAAGTACAAGACTCAAAGCGAGTTTCCAAGTATCAGAAGGCTTAGAATCAGATCGTTTCCAATAATGTGCAACCATAAACAAAGCCGCGCAAAGAAGAGCATACGGGCGTGAAGTAACGCCATATTGGAAGCACAAAAAATACGTAAACGGAAGCAAAAACACAGCCAATTTACTAAAAGGCGCGCGGAAAATAAGCCAGCCACCCAAAAGCGCAGTGCATAGAAGTTGCACGCCTTTAAGACCAATTTCGTATGGAACTCCTGTTTTTGCAGGTATGGAAAGAAGCAAAGTCCAAAGCGGCGGATGGCCTTCATAATGTGGTCGAAGAGTTAACAAATCAGCAAACGAAGAATCGCGTGCAATAAGCCAACTTTGAGCTTCATCAAACCAAGGCTCGTGGAAGCACATAACTGCTACGACGACAGATAGGTATGCAATAAAAATAAGCGAACGAGCATTCTTTACGAACCATAATTTATTTGTTGTTTTTAAAGTTTTTGTCACATTTAAAGTTTTTTTTGTTTTTGACGTACTTGTGTTCGTATTTGTACCTGTATTTGTAACAGTATTTTCGTTCATAAGTGTTTTATTTTCTTCTATAGTATTTTCGCTAATATGCATATTTCTATTTAATTATTTCTTTCAAAATTGCGTAAGTACTAAACTTCAGCAAATCCAAAGCCCCAACCAAATAAAATCACGCTAACACCGTAACAATACAGTGCAAGCGTGATTTTAAAGTTTGAAAATTTCAGTTTTGATTCAATGCAGCCAAACGACGAGCGTTAGCAACAGCGTACAAACTGATGCCTGCTGCAACAGAAGCGTTAAGAGATTCAACCGCGCTAGAAATTGGGATTCCAGCAATAGCATCGCACGCTTCTCTCGTAAGGCGACTCATGCCCTTACCTTCAGAGCCGAGCACAACAACTAACGGATCAGTTTCAAAGCCAGTTTCTCCAACAAGCTTATCGCCGCCGCCATCAAGACCAATTGCATACCATCCGCGCTCTCGCAAACCTTGAATTGCCTTATTTAAATTAACAACTCTAGCAACTGGCAAATGAGCTGCAGCACCAGCAGAAACCTTCCAAGCAGCAGCAGTTACGGAAGCACTTCTGCGCTCAGGCAAAATCACACCATTAGCACCGAAAGCTGCTGCAGAACGAATAACAGCACCCAAATTTTGAGGATCCGTAACGCCATCCAAAGCAATAAACAATGGTCGAGCATTAATGCGAGCAGAATCTGAATCAGCAGCTTCCATTGCGCGCGCCTTCTTTTCCGCTCGTTCAACCAATTCTTGCAAAGAGTGATACTGGTAAGGCTGAACTTTCAAAATAATGCCCTGATGATTCGTACTATGCGCAATACGATCCATTTCAAGGCGATCCGCTTCAAGCAAACGCAAACCCTGCATGCCTGCTAACTTCACGATTTCGCGCGTGCGATCGTCATGCTCAATGCGATTAGCCACATACAATTGAGTGCTTGGAACTCCAACTCTTAACGCCTCTAAAGCAGCATTGCGACCAATTACCAACTCATCTGAATCGCTACCAAGCTTATCCACTCTGCGGCGCGCAGCCAAACGCGGATCTGCAAATGTGCGCTTAATAGCAGCTTTCTTAGCAAAATAAGCTTTGTGATACACGCGATCTTCAGCCTTCGGAGTAGGACCTTTTCCGCGCAAAGCATTGCGATGTTTTCCACCCGACCCCTTGGTCGGCCCTTTTTTCGTAGTCATACTCCTATTCTCACATGCCCCCAAGGCATTGTTTAATAGCTTTCTGAAGCTGGCAAAGTCTGCTGATTCTAAGCTCGGCGCGTTGTATGGCATAATAGAACGGTACTTAATTGTTGCAAACTATTGCAATATTCCACAACCGCGCAATAGTTACAATACGAAGCGCTAAAAATAGCGTTAGCATTGCGATTATTGACTACTCCGCGGCACTCCCAAGGGGGAAGATATGGTTGATCACGCTCTTGATCAATCCAATAAAACAGCTGACTCTTCAGCTAATAGCAAAGATCCATCATTGTGCGATGTTCAGCAAGTAGCTAAATCACTTAACGTAGATATTACATGCGGTTTAAGCTCTGAGGAAGCTGCAAAAAGACTTAATCAATTCGGCCCAAATGCACTTGCTGCTGCTCCTAAAATTCCAGCATGGAAACGGTTCCTTGATCAATTTAAAGATCCGCTCGTTTACTTGCTTATTGCAGCAACTATTATTTCTGCAATTGCGTGGTTTGTTGAGCGCGCACAACATAAAGGAAACAGCGGTGGAGAGATTCTGCCGTTTGATTCAATCGTAATTATCATTATTTTGATTGCAAACGCAGTGCTTGGCTACATTCAAGAGTCGCGAGCAGAAGAAGCAGTCGAAGCTTTAGCTAGAATGAGTGCTCCGCAAACTTCAGTTTTGCGCGATGGTAGCGTGGTGCGCATTAATACTGCAGAAGTTGTGCCAGGCGATATCTTAGTGCTTGGCGAAGGAGATGCCGTGTCTGCAGACGGTCGACTTATAGCAGCGGCTTCATTACGCGTAGCTGAGGCAAGTCTTACAGGCGAATCTGTTGCAGTAAGCAAACGTCCGAATACGCTTTCGTCTGCAAAAGCTTTAGGCGATCGCACAAATATGGTTTTCAACGGAACTGCTGTTACGCAAGGAACCGGTCGCGCTGTAGTCACCTCTACAGGTATGCGCACACAAGTTGGCAAAATCGCGGATATGCTTTCAAAATCAGATGACGAAGCAACACCTCTCGAGAAAGAAATGGTACACGTTTCTAAAGTTCTTGGAATTGCGGTGTGCATTATTGCAGCTGTTGTTCTTGCTTCCATGTGGCTGATTGAAGGCTTCCACAGTATTCAAGATATTATTGATTCTCTGCTGCTTTCTGTTTCCCTAGCTGTTGCTGCTGTTCCAGAAGGTTTAGCTGCGATTTTGACAGTAGTTCTTGCGCTTGGCGTGCAACGAATGGTGAAGCATCATGCTGTTGTAAAAAAGCTTTCATCCGTGGAAACACTTGGTTCTGCTTCTGTTATTTGCTCCGATAAAACAGGCACCTTAACTCGAAACGAGATGACTGTTGAACGCGTAGTAACACCTAGCGGCGAAGTTCAGCTTACAGGAAGCGGCTACAAGCCTGAAGGACGCATGATATTAATTGGTTCTGCGGACGCAGATTTAGCAGTACCGCAAAATCTTGCTACAGAAGTATTAGGCGCGTTAGGCTCCGGATGTTTGGCTAACGACGGCGATTTACATTATGACGAAACTACTAAAAGTTGGCAGCCAGTTGGAGACCCTACAGAAGTTTCGCTAGTAGTAGCAGCTCGTAAAACAAAAGCGGACAAACGTTACGCTCATTTGACTCGAGTTGCGGAAGTACCTTTTACTTCTGAACGCAAACGTATGTCTGTTGTTGTTAAAGATGGTTCGGATTCTGGAAATCTGATTGTTTGCGCTAAGGGCGCTCCGGACGTGTTGCTTTCTTATTGCACGCGTATTGCAGTAGCTGGTGCCGTGCGTCCGCTTACTGACGGCGATCGCGAAGATATTTTAGCAACTGTTGAACGTCTTTCTGGAGAAGCCTACCGCACGCTTGGAATGGCTTATAGGCCGCTTGGAGTCGATAGTCTTTCAAAAGTTGATGGCATGGTTTCTAACGCTGCAGGTCAAATCGCGGACGTTGCGGAACAAAGTGACGTACTAGAATCTGATTTGATTTGGAATGGTATGGTTGGAATTATTGATCCTCCGCGAATTGAAGTTCGAGATAGTGTAGCTCAAGCTCATCGCGCTGGAATCCGTACTGTTATGATTACAGGCGACCATCCTCTTACGGCTACGCGTATTGCTCGAGATCTTGGAATTATTGGAAAAGATGAGCATGCACTTACAGGCGACGAACTTGACGAATTGCTTTCACGCAACGACGATAATATTGCTTTTGATGAAGCTATCAGTAAAACTAGCGTGTACGCGCGAGTAGCCCCTGAGCACAAGTTAGCTATCGTTTCTTCGCTTCAACGTCAAGGAAACATTGTTGCTATGACTGGTGACGGCGTAAACGATGCTCCAGCCGTAAAGTCTGCCGATATTGGCGTTGCTATGGGCATTACTGGTACAGAAGTAACTAAAGAGTCTGCCAAGATGATTTTGGCTGACGATAACTTCTCTACAATTGTTGCAGCAGTGCGCGAAGGTCGCGGAATTTTCGACAATATTCGTAAATTCTTGCGATACTTGCTCAGTTCTAACGTTGGCGAAGTTTGTACTGTTTTCGGCGGCGTTGTTTTCGCTGGCGCACTGGGAATTACACAGCCAAACTCTGTTGGTGTAACTTTGCCTTTGCTTGCAACTCAGCTTTTGTGGATTAACTTGCTTACGGATGCAGCTCCTGCACTCGCGATGGGCGTTGATCCGCAAACTGACGACGTAATGGATCGAAAGCCCCGAAAGCTTACCGATAGCGTTATTGACCGACGAATGTGGGGAGATATTGTATTTATCGGCATAATCATGGCTGCTATTACGTTAATCGGTATGGATATGCATTTGGCAGGCGGATTCTTTACAGACCGTTCTGTTGGAATTATGGATCACGCTGCTCAGCTTACTCACGCTCGCACAATGGGCTTTACAATTCTTGTGTTTGCGCAAATGCTGAATGCGTTAGCATCTCGTTCAGACTCACAAAGCGTATTTGTAGGCTTATTTGCAAATCGTTGGCTTTGGGGTGCTATAGCAGTTTCTGTTGTGCTCCAGTTGGCTGTAATTTACATACCGTTCTTGAATGAGCCATTTGGCACTGTTCCTTTGAGCGTAACGGAATGGTTCGAGTGCCTCGGTCTTTCAATGGTCGTGTTAATTGCTTCCGAATTGCGTAAATGCGTGCTTCGTTTCATTGCAAAACGTAAAGCAGCAAACGCCTTAACTATTGCCGCTTAATAAAATACATTATTAAGCTGTTTTACAAATACGCGGTACAGTACGTAGTTTTCTTACATAACCTACGTTTCTGTGCCGCGTTTTGTGTTTTTATTTTCTATAAAATTTTTTGCTGATTGCTCATGAATATTTATTTGTTTTCAGGAAATAGCTTGCAGAATACTCACAGACCGCGGCACGCGCTACAATTGTGCGTATTGTATTTTTCGCGCAAAATAGCAATAAATATTTCGTGCGAACAATGAAGTTACTGATGTATAAGCTTTATTGCAAGGAGATTTGACGTCATGCTGTTGTCTGATCACGACATTCTCAAAGCTCATGATGAGGGTCATATTGATTTGACCCCATGGACCCCGGAAATGGTACAGCCTGCGTCGATTGACGTGCGCCTCGACCGTTTTTTCCGCTTATTTAACAACCATGCTTACACGTATGTTGATCCTGCAGAAAATCAGGGTGAACTTACAGAACAGTTCGAGGTAGCTCCTGACGAGCCATGGATTCTTCATCCTGGAGAGTTCGCACTCGGCGCTACGTGGGAGTATGTAAAACTTGACGCTACTATTGCTGCACGTTTGGAAGGCAAAAGCTCGCTTGGTCGTCTTGGTATTTTGACACATTCCACAGCTGGCTTCATTGATCCAGGTTTTGAAGGTCATATTACTTTGGAGCTTTCAAACGTTAGCACTTTGCCAGTTAAACTTTGGCCTGGCATGAAGATTGGTCAAATGTGTTTCTTCCAGTTAAGCTCACCATGTGAAAACCCATACGGTTCAGCTGTTAACGGATCGCACTATCAAGGTCAGCGCGGTCCAACTCCGTCACGTTCGTATGAGCATTTCTATCGCGCTGATTTAAGCGAATAATATTTTTAGAAAAATGATTCCGTTTTTAGAAAAGTAATTCCTAAAATAGCAAGATTTAGAAGAAAAGTAGATAATTCTCAGGTAATTATCAGTTAGCGTTACTGTTCTGCTCAGAATAGTGTGATTGTATAATATTGTCGACAAAAAGACAGGTGCAAAGCACTTAAAACTTATTCTTTTCTTCTCTCCTTTATTCCCCCGGCGCATGGACGCCGGGGTTAAATTTTTTCTGCACGAAACGCCGAATTAACACTAAAAGGTTGACATTGTCACAGCTAAGGCTAAACTTGTGCAACAAGATTGGAGGTTGATGAACATGAATACTCGTTTCTGGCGCAGCTGGCGTAGTTAAAAGCGAGTTCACATATCGGTGTGGGCTTGCTGATTTTAAACAATCAACGGGGCTATGCCGGATTCATCATCAACATTATTTGAGCTGAATGGCATATAAGCTGCCATCCAGCTTTTTTGTTATCTGAGCACACGCCCTTCAAATTTACAAAATAATCGACATAAAAATAATAAAGAACAAACTTAATGCCGATTTCCTCGGCACGCACAAGAAGGGCAAAATTATGGTAAACGCAGTTGAACAAAATATGTATTACGGTGAATTTGGCGGACAGTACGTACCAGATATGATTCGTCCAGCACTCGACGCAGTAGCAGCAGCTTACTTACAATACAAAGACGATTCAGAGTTCCGCAATGAATTAGCTGGATTATTAAAAGATTACGACGGTCGCGAAACACCTTTATACTATGCTGAATCTTTCACAAAATATTTAGGCGGCGCAAAAGTATATTTAAAGCGCGAAGATTTAAACCATCTCGGCGCTCACAAAATGAATAATGTTCTCGGACAAATTTTACTCGCTCAGCGCATGGGTAAAAAGCGCATTATCGCTGAAACCGGAGCCGGTCAGCATGGCGTTGCCACTGCTGCTGCTGCAGCACGATTCGGCATGGAATGCGAAATTTTTATGGGCGCACTTGATTGCGAACGCCAAAAACTTAACGTTTTTAGAATGACTTTGCTCGGTGCAAAAGTTCATGCTGTTCAAGAAGGCACAAAAACTTTAAAAGATGCTGTAACTGCAGCATTTATGGATTATGCACAGCACTTGGATGATACCTTCTACATCGTTGGTTCCGCAGTGGGACCTTACCCTTATCCACAAATGGTTCGCGATTTTCAAAGCGTTATTAGCAAAGAGTCGAGAAGGCAAATCCTAGAAAAGGAAGGCAGATTGCCGAATGCTGTAATTGCTTGCATTGGTGGCGGTTCTAATGCAATTGGTTCTTTTGCAGCATATATTGATGATCTGTCTGTACGATTGATTGGTGCTGAAGGCGCAGGTAAAGGCGCTGATACTCCTCAAAATGCTGCTACTATGACGAATGGAAAAGTTGGCATTACGGATGGCATGAAAACTTATGTTCTTATGGATGATGACGGTAACGAGCTTCCAGCCTACTCTATTTCTGCGGGATTGGATTACCCTGGAGTCGGCCCAGAACACTCATATTTAAAGGATTCTGGTCGCGCAGAATACTACGCAATCACTGATGATGAAGCAGTTCAAGCTTTTCGCGCACTTTCTAGAGTTGAAGGAATCATCCCAGCTTTGGAAAGCTCACATGCAATAGCACAAGCTATGAAGATGGTTCCAAAGATGAGTAAGGATGACATTGTTTTAGTAACAGTTTCCGGCCGTGGAGATAAGGATGTGAATCAAGTAGCACGCTATCTTGGAATTGAATTATAAATCATTAATTTAGCAACAAATAAAACACAGCAAATAAAACGAGGCAGATAATTCTCAAAATAAAGTGAGAATAAAAAGTAAGAGAAGAAGAACATGGCACTTCTGTAGCTAACATAGCATACAGAAGTGCCTATTTTTATTTTTAAGCAGAATATCCCACTTATTTTTTATGCAAATCAGAGCATGCTGAACTAATTATTGTGCACAATTCTTCCATAATTTTGTCTACTGGAGAAGCTGCGCGCCAATTCAAATATAACGATCGATAAGGTTTAGGATTCTTAAACTCACGCAACATCAAACCAACTGGTTGCACAATTGGAGGTACAGTTGCAAGACGCGGCAATAATGTCACATCTTTGCTACCTACAACCATATATCGCAAAGTTTCTAACGACGTTGCCCTAAATTCTGATTGTTTCGCCCCCACTTTTTGGCATACATCGAGCATGCTTCTACGCATACAATGCCCATCTTCTAGTAAAAGCACTTTCTGAGTAGACAAATCTGAAAGTTCAATTGGTTTACTCTCGTGTCCTAGCAAAGAATTTGTAGAAGTCGCAAGAAGAAAATCTTCGTCAAAAACATGACACACTTTTATTGAAGGCGCATTCAAACTTTCGCTTAATATAACTGCGTCGACTTGACCACTATCTAGCAAATCAATAAGTTTCGCTGATTTTTCTTCTATAAAACGAATAGTAAGTTTTGGTTTTAAACGCCTGAGTGCAGGCATAATTCTTGGAAGTAAGTATGGTCCTAACGTTGGGAACACACCCAAAACTACTGTAGATGACCATGGATCTTCTGAGCGTCTTGCAGCTTGTCGAATACGTGACATATCTGCCTGAATACGTTTAGCGTAATAAACCACTTCCCTCCCAGCAGGAGTTAAGATTTGTTTCCCGGGAGTGCGCTCAATAAGTTCTACGTCTAAAGTCTCTTCAAGTTTTTTAATTTGCGTTGAAAGAGTAGGCTGAGAGACGCGCATACGAACAGCCGCCTTGGTAAAGCTTCCTTCTTGTGCAAAAGCTATTAGATATTCTAACGCTCTAATATTCATAAGACGCCCCCATTGTTTATTGCATAATAAATTTTATAAATTATTTATTATGCGGGCTGCGGATAAGATAGTCAAATGCAGATAACGCAGCATTGGCTCCAGAACCATACGCTGTAACAATCTGCTTATACGGTTCGTCTGAACAATCTCCAGCAGCAAAAACACCCGGAGTATCAGTGCATCCAGCGCGATTCGTAATAATTTCTCCTCGATTATTGAGAGAAATATTATTTACAAGCCAACGAGTATTCGGAGCTAAACCAATTTGCACAAAAACCCCATCGGTTTCAACAATATGTTCTCTGTTTTCATCATCGTCTGCTTTATTGCGATCTATGTAACGTATTGCAGTAACTTTACTACCATTACCTTCAATACTACTTACGGCAGCACTCGTAATAACTTCAGCGTTAGGTAATTTATGCAAAGTATTAAGCAATACTTGATCAGCTTTAAGCACATCCATGAACTCAACCACCGTCACATGTTTTGCAACTCCTGCTAAATCAATAGCAGCTTCAACACCAGAATTTCCGCCGCCAACAACGACAACATTCTTATCTTTGAAAAGTGGGCCGTCGCAATGAGGGCAGAATGATACGCCTCTATTCCTATACTCATCTTCTCCAGGAACGCCCAACGTACGCCAAGTCGCGCCAGTTGCAATAATCACTGCACGCGCTTTCAAAGATCCGCCAGAACGCGCATGAATAGTATGTAACCCATATGGTTCCTTAGATAAATCGAGCGAGTCTGCCCAATCAGGAGTAAATACGTCAATATCGTATTGAGAAATATGCTTAGTTAAATCTGCTGCTAGTTGAGAACCAGTCGTATGCGTTTGGGAAATATGATTTTCAATACTTTCAGTTTCTACAACCTGTCCGCCACGATGATCCATAATCATAGCTGTACGCAAACCCTTACGAGCAGTGTAAATTGCGGCAGCAGAAGCAGCAGGACCGCCGCCAGCAATAACAATATCGTATGGATTTTGCGAATTCATTTTTTCTGCGAGCGCAACATTTGCCGAAGAAACGCTATTACCATTATTGCCATTCTCATTTTGCTCAACAGATTTTTCTTGTTCTGCGAGCACAGATACAAGTTCGTCAATTCCTGCCCGTCCGGAGGAAATAAGTTTGCCATTTTCAAAAACTGCTGGCACGCTCATTACACCGAGTTTATCTACTTCTTCACGGAAAGCGCTACCTTCAACTACAGTATGCTGGATTTTAGGGTTAATAATAGAAATGGTGTTAAGCGATTGCACAACTTCTGGGCAATTCAGGCAAATTACCGACATGTATGTTGTCACATTGTGTGAACCAAGCTTTAGTATTGCATCGCGTTGCTCATCACTAATTTTTGGCGCATAGCCACTTACTTGTAGAAGTGCTAGTACTAAAGAGCTGAATTCGTGCCCTAAAGGCAATCCCGCAAAACTAACCGATACAGTAGATTCTCCATTTACTGGATTATCTAGTTTTCTACGCAATTCAAAGCTTGGCTTACGCTTTACATTGCTAATTTCATTATTATTTACTTCAGAAATACTGATTTTGTCACTTTGCTGAGATACTTCTTCCAGTAAGGATTTAACTTTTTGAGATGTTTCAGAATTATCAACGTAAGAAATGATTTCTATTTTAGATACCATCTTTTTTAGTAATTCTGAAAGCTGAGCAGTTAATGATGCATTCAACAAAGACATAGTTTACTTCCTTCCGCAATTTTAGTCACAAGCAAAAATAAGAGAAATGCGTAGGAAACTATGAACGTAGCTCCCTACGCATTGAGATGATTCTTTAAAAAAATATTCTTTAATATTTAATTGCAAAAATCAGATTTTGCCGACTAAATCGATAGAAGGTTCCAAGGTTTCTTCGCCCTGCTCCCATTTTGCTGGGCAAACTTCGCCTGGGTGCGCTGCAATATACTGTGCTGCTTTAACTTTACGAAGCAGCTCGTCGGCGTTACGACCAATTCCGTCTGCGGTCATCTCAAAGAACTGAATCACACCTTGCGGATTCACGAGGAATGTAGCTCGGTGAGCTAAACCGGATTCTTGATTCCAAGCGTCAAAATTACGCGAAAGAGCTCCGGAAGGATCACCCAACATAGTGTACTTTACTTTTGCAATTGCTTCAGAATCGTCATGCCATGCTTTGTGTACAAAATGTGTATCCGTAGAGACTGAGTAAACTTCAACGCCTAGCTTTTGCAATTCCTCATAGTGGTTTGCAAGATCTTCCAATTCAGTTGGGCATACGAATGAAAAATCAGCTGGATAGAAGAAGAAAATTGCCCATTTGCCAAGAACATCAGTATCACTTACTTCAACAAATTCGCCATTCTTATAACCATTTACTTTGAATGGAAGAATATGTGTGTTCATTAAACTCATATCATTCTCCTAAATAGGTCATTTGCGCCTTCGTTGCGCTTTTATTTTCATTATTAAGAATAGATTATGGCTATTGATAATTCTAGTTATATAGATGTTTTCTATGACTCTTATACACATCGTCAATGATTTTAGTAAACAAAAAAGGAGCAACAACATTTATTTAGAAGTATGGACTTTTGTTTATGTAGACTATACAATTGATGAACTGTGTAGAATAGCAATTGTGGCGGCAAAATAAATTTCGATTAATTTATATAACGCACGTAGTTAACAAAGAGGTGCTACAAATCGTAAACAGTCGTCCTATACATTTGTTGACTACAAAACTAAACAAAATATGGGAGGATACTATGAAACGCAATGCAGTAACAGGGTTTTTAACTAGCCTATGCATGCTCTTGAGCCTATCTGCTTTCGCAATGCCAGCAATGGCAACAACCGCAGATAATTATGCAAAAACTCCACTTACTGCTGAAACAGCTAAACAAATCGCAAATGGAACTATAGGCTTAGATTTACCTGGGGCTTTGGATATGTCTTTATATCACAAGAAGCCTCTTGATCCACAAGCTGATTTAGATGGTGACGGCTTAACTAATAGTCAGGAAATTTACACTTACACTAAAGACGGTAAGACTTATTATGGGTACAATTCTCACCCTATGATGAACGATACCGATGGCGATGGTATTCCAGATAATCAAGACAGCAATCCTCGCAGGTGGGATATTAGTCCTCGCGATATGGCTTTATTCTCTGAACTTTCTTATCGAGATGATAATTACATAAATAAGGTACTCGATTACACTAAACCGCTTCACGACATTTACAAAAATCGCAGTGAGTACCGCCTTATGCACAACGAGCTTGCACCATTCTGGAAAGTTAAGGAAACCTACCACAAAAGGGGAGGATTTGATGCTGTTTTGTTTGAAAATGTAAGTCCATACCCATTCTTAGAACAAGGCACTGTTCAAGTACTAGCAATTCGTGGAACTTCCCAATTTAATGATTACGATGATGATTTTGCAATAGCTGTAGGTCATAACCCAGATCAAGCTAAAGATGTTGAGCAGTTGATTGAGCGTTATGGTCGCGAAAATACTGTTAGCAATTTGTATATTACCGGACATTCCCTCGGAGGATATCTTGCACAGCGTGCTTTAATTCGTGCTAAAGGCAAAGGCTACAACTGGATTAAGAAAATTTACACATTCAATTCACCACAAATTTGGGGAAATATTTTCAACCGTTGGTTGCGTGCCGTCGCCAATACTGGCGATAAGCTCACTCGAGAAGGTTACGCTGTTCATTACAAAGTAGACAACGACAAGGTTATTCGTTCTGTTGGCAATTTTGCTGGAGCTATAAGCGTCAGCAATTCTGCGCAAGGACATAGCTCTCGAAGCTATCTTGAGGCCCGTATGAACAATTTCCCAGGTTTCACCGTAGGTACTAGAGGAGATATTTCTGGCACTGGACGTTGGATGGAAGAACTTAACAACTTCTACGATGTTCGCACGTTCTAATTACTGCTAATTAATGATTATTAATTAGCACCAGCAATAGATAGCTATCTCGTGTAATTTATTAACAATAAGCTAAGTGCTGATTTACCGATGATTCATTAATATCACAAGTAGCTCAGTGCTTTTCCTATATCAATTAATCTAATGAAATTCTTTCCTATTACACCGCATCAGCTTAAGTATTAACTTTTGGTACTTATTAAAATTATCTGATTCAACTAGATACAATTTTATAAAGTTGTTAAATCTGATAAAACCAACACGTTGAGC
This sequence comes from Gardnerella sp. c10Ua_244, assembly GCF_055818055.1. Lineage (NCBI taxonomy): Bacteria > Bacillati > Actinomycetota > Actinomycetes > Bifidobacteriales > Bifidobacteriaceae > Gardnerella > Gardnerella sp. c10Ua_244. The sequence goes on along the minus strand of NZ_JARFVS010000001.1, from coordinate 529,554 downwards.
TAAATCTGTTGTGCTGCTCGCAAAAATATTTTCAAAATAAAGTAGAAGTCTGTACAAAAAGTAAGGAATAGCAGTATGAGAAAAGTAAGTACCGTTCACACAATTAGTGGAATTGTATTAACTTTTGGTTTGATCATTTCATCGCTGGTTTACATACCTTCGCTAGCAACAACCGCAGCGGCAGAAGAAACATCACCAGTGCACGTACCTCTTACCGCACAAACCGCTCACGACATTTCTACTGGTCGAATTCGTTTGGAAAATAATCAGATTGATTCTTTGCTTTACCATAAAGCCGCGCTAGATCCAGATCAAGATAGCGACGGCGACGGTCTGAAGAACAGCGAAGAGCTTTACACTTACGTAAAAAACGGACGCACATATTACGGATATAATTCGCATCCACTTATTAAGGACACCGACGGCGACGGATTAGATGACAAAAACGATAGCAATCCTCGCAGGTGGGATATTAGCCCTCGCGATATGGCGCTTTTTATGGAGCTTGTGTATAGGGAAGACAGCTACGTCAAAGAAGTACTTGACTACTCAAAACCGCTCAGGATTATTTATGAAAATCGCAATGAGTACCGCCTTATGCACAACGAGCTTGCACCATTCTGGAAAGTTAAGGAAACCTACCACTTCGGGAGTGGGTTTGACGCTATCCTTTTTGAAAATGTGAATCCTGCGTACCCATTTATTAAGCAAAACGGCGTGCAAGTATTAGCAATTCGCGGCACTAAAGGCGCAACAGATGTATGGAATGATGTCTTGCTTGGAACTGGCTCAAACCCAGGCCAAGCTGCTGATATAGATAAATTAATTGATGAATATAAACAAAAGAACACTGTAAGCAATTTATATGTTACAGGTCACTCTTTAGGTGGGTACTTAGCACAAAGAGCCTTAATTCGAGCTAAAAGTAGTGGCGCAACTTTTAATATTAAAGCTTATACTTTTAACGCTCCGAGAATCAAAGGTAATATATTCAACAGATGGCTTTGGGAAACATCTGATTTTGGCGATAAACTAACTAAAGAAGGTTATGCCGTTCATTATAAAGTTGATAACGATACAGTAATAGGCGGAATAGGAAATTTCGAAGGTGCAATAAGCGTAGGAAGTTCTGGAGCCGGTCATGGATCCAGAAGCTACTTTGAGCCTAGAATGAATGCTTTCCAAGGATTCACAGTTGGCGAACGCAATAAAATTGAGGGAACCGGTCGCAAAATTGATGCACTCGACGGATTAGTTAACGAACCAGTTATTAAAACTGACGAACAAGCTTTCGAACCTAAAATTACGAATATTGACATTATGGAAAATGATCCATTGCCAAAAGGCACAACAATAAAGCATCTTCTTAATCCTAACGATATACCGCAAGGCTCTACCATTACAGACATTACAGAATACGACAAAATTGACACTTCTCAATGCGGCAACTACGAAGGGAAAATACTACTCGTACTATCTGGTAGAATATTAAAAACTATTATAGTTCCAATAACCATTCATAAACGATTGGCTAATATCGAGGAACTTCCAAATGTTACTGCTGAACCTGGCAAGAAAATAGAAGTCAAAAAAGACAATAAAATCCCCGATAATTTCGACTTCAAACCATACTTAAAAAACTTACCAGAAAACAGCACAGTACAAGTTGTAAAACAACCAAACACAACAAACACTGGAGAAACAACATTTATCATAGAAATAACCTTTGCAAACAAAGCAAAACAGAAAGTAACTCTTAAAGCTCACGTTGTAGAAATCATTCCAGCAACACCACTAAACCCAGCTAAAAAGAGTATTACGTGGGCCGAGTTAATTCCTGCAAAGAAATCAACACCATGGATCGAGCTAACACCAGCGACACCAGCTCCAACACCAACTCCCGTACCTCCGACACCTGTTCCACCGACACCGGAACCAACGCCTTCGCCTACGCCGACACCGACGCCTGATCAACAACCTGCAGTGCCTCTGCAGCCGAAACCAAACCCGGTGAATCCAACACCCGTTCCGCCAAAACCTGCGCCTAAACCAGAGTCACAACCTGTTCCACCAACACCAGAATCTCATTCTGACAACAGTGAACACTCTAGCAATGGCGAACCTGATAAGTCTGCAAATAGCACAACCCCACAGACTAATAAGTTCGATCAAGACCATAAGGAAATTCCAAGCATGGGATTTCCCGAACCAACACATCCTTCCAAAACTCTACAAACTCCTGCAGTTAGTAACGATTCTATGCGCGAAAACCACATAGAGCTTAACGCAAACTCAGAATCACACACATTACAGCAACAGATTCCATCAGCACCAAAGAGTATTGCAGATTTACTTCCAGCGTTGTGCAACACTCTCACCGTCGGGAATAATAACATTGCTTATGCGGGAAAAAATAACCATATCACTGTTACAGTAAATGCAACATCAGAATTCATGCGCAGATTACAACTAGAAAAAGCAGTAAAAGCTTATGCCTACATATATTCCAACCCTAAACTTCTTTATAGCGCAAATGGAATGAAATATGTAACAGTTCACATTAATGAATATGGCAGAATTGTATTCGACGTAGTTATCCCAGAAGAATATAAAGGCAATCATACGATTGTCCTTATTGACGAAAACGGTAAACAAGTTGCGTGGACGAATACTTTAGTAAAGAAAGACCCTCATTTACACAAACAATCCACAATAGCCAATAATGCACTCCCTCGTACTGGAATACAAATAATTCCAATTGTACTTAGCGTTGCATTAATGCTGTTTGTTAGCACAATTGTGACAATTGCAAGAAAAAGAAAGTTTAACTAAGCGTAAGTTGTAGTTTTTATACATCCAATGTACAAAAACTACAACTTATACAATTTTACAATCTGAATGGAGCGGATGACGGGAGTCGAACCCGCCTCTGAAGCTTGGGAAGCTTCCATTCTACCGATGAACTACATCCGCATGCTGTAACTAAAAGTAAACTAGTTTCAACAACCATCTAAGGGTATCATGCACAGCTTACCGCTTCAATATTTAGGAATCAGTTTATGAACTCAATAAACAAGACAAGCAAGTTCAACAAACAAAATATTCATGCAGCAATGCTCATTAAACGCCCAATCCTATCCTGAACAGTAGGACGCGCAGTACACAAATGCACAAGCGCAGGAGCGTTATTATTCCATGGACAAATAATCATCAAAGAAGCAACAGCCTGCAATCCAGCAGTAGATTTCATCTCGTGAAGCTGCATGCCGTAAGTAATTTTATTAAGTGCGGAAGCAAGCGCAGCAAAATCTCCAGTAATTTCACTACTTCCCTTATCTGCGTCAAATTCACGCGAACCAGGAATAATTGCATTGATAATAACAGAAGCAATAGGAGCGAATAAAATATTCAAAAACTTACCAATAAATTTGCAATACTTGCGAATATCACGACGATATGTATCACCGACATAAACAAGCCAAGAACCAACGTACGTTAATACTGTTGCTGTAGCAGTAGCCAGCGAAGAAGCGAGAATATCATGATTATAAATATGAGTTAATTCATGACCAATAACACTACGTAACTCGCGCTCGTTAAGAATATTAATCAAACCACGAGTACAACATATACTCGCATGACGCTCACTTCTACCAGTTGCAAAAGCATTAGGACTTTCGTAGGGAGAAACCATTACTCGCGGCATAGGTTTACCAATTCGAGCAGATAAATCTCTGACCATTGCGTAAAGCACAGGCTCTTCTTCTTCACTAACCTCTGTAGCATGCATAGCAATAATCGCAAGCTTACTTGAGCACCAATAAGCAAAAACACTAAATGCAATACCAGGAATAATGAACCATATTAGTGAAGACAGATGCGAGCCAGTAAGAACCCAACATAAGGCAAGAAAAAGCCACACAACAACAAAAAATAGTGCGGCTTTTAAGCTGCCATAGTGTATTCTCAAGCCTTTCAACATATGAGCTATCTTAATAATGCGAACTTAAATTTTTCTGAATATATACTGCGTATTTACTAACTACAAACTTAAATACTAAGTAATATTTTCAGTTTATTTAGGGCATTATTTGCTACCTAAAGCAATATTTACAAGTTCAGAAGCTGAAACAACTTTCTTTCGAGTTCTCTGCTCATTGGCTCCAAGTTCACGCTCATAAGAGTCAACTCGCTTCCAACCGGCGTAATCAATTGGTTTAATGCCCTTTTCTGCCAATAATTTATCTATAGAATTTTCATCGCGATCAGGTGCGATTCGCCCAGCATTGCCAGCTTTAGATAAATCTTCAAGCATATTATTAACAATCAAAAGAGCATCAGATTTTGTAGAACCGATTAATCCTACCGGCCCACGCTTAGCCCAGCCAGTTGCATACAATCGCTCACGAACTTCGCCATTTTCCACAGACTCCACTAAGCGCCCATCAATATTTGCAAGCAAAGTACGCTTTTCGTCGTAAGCAATACCTGCAACTTCTGCAGGATGGTAGCCAATGGCATGGTATACAGCTTGAACGGCGTATTCCTCGAACTCTCCAGTACGAGTCATTTTGCCATCGGCGCTTGTAGTCGTGCGCTCAACTCGTATTGCTTTCACATGTCCATCTTCACCAAGAATTTCTACCGGCGCACAGTTGAAGTGGATAATATAGCGTTTGTTGGCTGGCTTCCCCTCAAAATCAACGTTTCCGCCATCTTCCATGTCTTCAGCCATATCGCGAATAGCGAAAAGCTCCTCAACCATTTGACGCGTGAGCTTATCGTTACCGGCTACTTCAATAGTCTCATCGTCAAGTTCAAAATCATCCTCATTAATAACAATTTGCACTCCGGATAACTTTTCCATTTCGCGCAATTCTTGAACAGAGAATTTTGCTTGGGCAACTCCACGACGAATAAATAAATGCAAGGTTTGGGTTTTATTTTTTTGCAATCCCTCATACACGTCATCTGGAATATCCGTATGAGCGCGCAAATAATCAGGATCTCGTAAAAGCTCACGAGCAACATCCATTGCCACATTTCCGCCACCAATAACAGCTACTTCCTTGGCTTCAAGCGGCCATTCTCGATTGCTAGTTGGGTATCCATCGTACCATTCTACGAATTTTGCAGCTCCGTACACTCCGTCTAAATCGGCACCTGGAACTCCTCGAAGAGGCCTATCTTTCACAGCACCCGTTGCAAATAACACAGCATCATATCTATGAAGTAAATCTTCTAATGCAATATCTTTACCAAATTCAACATTTGCATAAAGATGAATATTTGGATTATCAAGCGTCTTTTCAAGCGCATCCGCAATAAATTTGATACTTGGATGGTCAGGAGCTACTCCGTAACGCACTAAGCCGAAAGGCACTGGCAATTTTTCAAAAAGATCAATGCGAGCGCTAGAGCCTAATCCCAATTCTTCTCCACGCTTTGCAATCTGACGTAAGAAGATATCGGAAGAGTACACTCCTGCAGGGCCTGCTCCTATTACAGCAATACGCAGTTGAGATGTTTCTTGTGAAACATTTTCGTTTAAGTTATTTTTTTCCATTATTATCCCCATATTGAACTGTATTATACGGCACTTTTCGCCGTTTTCGCGCTATTTAGCGCGGCCTACAAGCATAGGTTGCCTCAATCACTCAGCAGCGTAACTGTAAAGCGTTTATATGTAATTCTTCGCCAGAAATAAGTTACGTACAAGCTTGAGCCGTTACCGTTTGCAGCTAACTCGTATGCTTTCATAATTAGACTAGCGCATTACTTCGTCTTACAACATACTCAAACGAATATTATTAAAGATGTCGTAATGAATATCGTAAAAATATTGCCAAAAAATATTTTTATTTTCGTTCGCGCAATGCTGTTAAAGCCCACATAATAGCAACAACATCAATTGCTTCTTGCATCATTGCGCCAATAACTGCTGGAATAAAACCGAAAGCCGCAAAAATCATACTTATAATTGCTAATCCAATGCCCATCAATACTGACTGAACCATAACGCGTTTAGTATGTTTTGCTACTCTTATTGCGCTTGCAACAGAAGAAATATCATTGTTCATAATAACTACCTGTGCGCATTCAGATGCTGCCGTATCTGTGCCATCCGTTACTGCTACGCCAATATCGGCAGCTGCAAGCACTGGAGCATCGTTTACACCATCTCCAACCATCATTGTTACAGTTGAATTTTGCTTATTTTTATACGCATTGTAATTATGTTTTTTTACATGCGCTAATTTATCTTGCGGAAGTAAATCTGCATATATTGTTTCAATTCCAACACTTTTACCAATTGTTGTTGCAGCTTGCAAACTATCGCCAGTAAGAATAGATATTGAGCGTGCACCAAGTGTACACAATGCGTCAATGGTTGATTTCGCGTTATCGCGCGGCACGTCTTTTAATACGATTCTTCCTACCAGCACGCCGTCAAAAGACACGTAGGTTGCCATTTCGTCTGCTGCAAGAGATTTGCCTATAGTTTGATTCGCGTTTTGCTCTGTAACGTACTTGCGTCTGCCTACACGTACTAAAATACCGTCTACAACGCCCTGAATACCCTGACCTGCAGTTTCTTTAACACTGTGCACTACAGGGTATTCTCGCACGCTAGGAAGCTGCGGAACCGACGATGGGTGAGCATTTTCCCACAAGCTTGCTCCCGCTTTAGCAATACCACCTGCAAGTATGTGCTGAGAATACGTCTCTAGAACACCTGCGAGCATTACAATACGATCAGCCTTCTGCGTAGTATCGATTACGTCTACGTTTACAACTTGCGGCTGTTTTACAGTCAACGTGCCAGTTTTGTCAAAAAATACATCTGTTACACGACTTAATTGCTCAAGCACATCCTGACTTTTAACAACAATTCCAAGTTTCGCTAAACGCTCAGTTCCAGCCATGCACGCAACCGGCACCGCAATAAGCAGCGGGCAAGGAGTTGCCAAAACTAGCACTTGCGCAAATCTAAGAGCATCTCCAGAAAAGCCCCAAGCAAAACCAGCAATTACAAAAGACAAAACAGTAAATGGCACAGATAACATGTCTGCAAATCTAACTACTGCAGCTTTAGAAGACCTAGCAGACTCAACAAGCTGCATGATTTTCTGATACTGCGAGTTTTTAGACAGCTTTGTTACGCGCATAATAAGCACAACTCCACCGTTTACACAGCCTGAAAGCACTGCAGCTCCCGCATAGACTTCTCTAGGAACGGATTCTCCGTTAATAGCACTTGTGTCTAAAATTGCAGAACCGCTTAACAGCTCACCATCAACTGGCACAGTTTCGCCAGGAAGCACAATAATTACGTTTCCAATATTTAATTCATCAACTGGAACCGTTTTGTAACGCTGCAAATTTGAGGAGATTTCGCCGTCTGTAGACGCTTGCAAAAATGGACAAATATTGTGTTTATAGTCGCAATTTTGCTCGCTAATATTAGATTGCTTAGAATTAGCGGCATCCACTTTTCTGAATTCAGCATGCCGGCACAGAACACACGAGCTAGGCTTGCACTGATTTTCACTCAAACATGGCGGTTCGTATGATTCATCATTTGCTTGATTATTATCCATTTCATGCTCAATACCTGGCAAAGTCATAAGATGAGCAGTTTTTGGAGCTGCGCTTACTAAAAGAGACAGATTGCGCTGGGCTTTCATATGCGCAAAATCTTCAATTGCCTCTCCCGTCCAAACCATTACAACAATCAAATAGCTTGCCCAAAACTCACCAATACAAAGCGTTGCAAGTAATGCAACAAAAGCTAGCAAATCAATGCCTAAAGTTCCGCGCAATAAATTTTTAATCATGTTGCGCAAAGAAATAAGGCTGGTATACAAAACGAGAATAGCGATAATAGTTTTCCCGATACTAAGACTTATGGAAATATCGCAACCAAGATTTAAGAAATCAAAGATTTGCTGCGAAAGATTAGATATTTGCTCACAGAAAGTAGTTAATATAGGCAAATTATACGAGTACAAAGCCACAATAAACGGAAAAGCAAGAATTACGACTGTTAATTGAGGTGCACGACGGCAATATGCTAAAAGTTTACGCATACACTTTCCTTACGCTGATCAGGTTAACCGCTTAAGACGCTGCCAACACACGATTTCACGCCTTGTTAACCCATTGAGAGCAGATTTGATTTAGCTGCGCTCAATACACGGCGTAAAGATATTCATGTTTATTTATATGTGATTAGTATACCAATAGGCCTTGATGAGAAGCATTCTCATGTAAATATTATGCTTCCAAAAAAGCACCATAATGAGTTCCAACAATTACTAATTGTACTATTTGAATTATTAAATTAATAAGTTTATGCTTCATATCTTTTTAAAATTTAGGTTATAGGCCAATTTATTTGCCATAGATTCGGCCTATAACCCTAAAATTTACTGTTCTTTAGTGAAAAGAGTTCTTACAATTTTGAAAAGCATAAATAATAGACGTAGTGTGATATATGTTGCTACGAATGTTGCAAGCCAAATCATAATATTTTGAATATTCCAACCTTGACCTTTAACAAATGAAGCTACTAATAAAGAAACTACGCCAGCAGAAATATCAGCAATATTTTGTTTTATCTTATAAATCATTTTTTACATCCTTCCGTCTAAAATGAAAACCTTTATGGTTTTCATCTCTCTTTAATACCTTTCAAGTTAACAATATATTGTGTATAGTTCCACAGCAAAATATATGCCGCAATCTCTGGGAAGAGATTCAACCATTTAAACATTTTTATATTTTTTACAACACTGACAAATATCAGGGTGTCACCCTAATTTTATTAGGGGTAATCAGTAAAAAATTGGGTTATTCCCCAAAAATTGAATGGGCACGCGACAAGAAAGAAATTGATAAACAAAAAGTTCTGATTGAAAAATCAATCAGAACCCTGTTCGTGGAGCTAAGGAGACTCGAACTCCTGACCCTCTGCTTGCAAAGCAGATGCGCTACCAGCTGCGCCATAGCCCCATTCGAAAGAATGATGTCATTCTATCGTGGGCCCGGGAGGACTTGAACCTCCGACCTCATCCTTATCAGGGATGCGCTCTAACCACCTGAGCTACGGGCCCAACTCGTATGCCTAAAACATACAAGTAGTTACATTAGCACAGACACAGAAAATGTCAAACCGCAACACGCCATAAAAAGAAAACAGCGTGTTGCGGTTTGAATCAAAAAAATTAAACAGAGAATAATTAATCAAGATGGCTACGCATGAACCACTGGAACTTTTCCAACTGTTGAACATGATCTTGAATAATATTTGAGCTAACTAAATCAAGCTCATCAAGTTCCGCGATAGCCTTGCGATCGTCTGCAATCATATCGTTATAGTACTCAATAAGCGCTTGCAAATACTCCTTTGTAGACTTGCGACCAGTCAAAGCAAAACGCTTCCATGTGCGAGCAGCAACAACATCGTCTGCGCGGCCAAGTGGAGAGCCGCCCAAAGTTGCAATTCGCTCAGCAGTTTCATCCGCCTGCGCCAAAACTTCAGCAACCTGTGGATCAAGCATTTCGTGCACTGCAATAAAATCTGGACCAGTAACATTCCAATGCGCATGCTTGAGCACCAAAGCAGCTTCCTGCTCGTGGCTTAAACGATTCTGTAAAATGGCAACAGCCTTTTCACTGGCCGCTTCGTCGAGACCTGGCAAAATATGCAACAAAGCCATGTTCTATCCTTCCTTAGGTTTGTTAATACCGTTATTATTCTACTGCTATGGCTTAAACTACGCGCGGCGACGCACTTCAATCGTCGCAATACGCCTACCATCAACCGCAGTCACAGTCATATCGTAACCATCCGCATCATGCAAAACAGCTCCAACACTTCCCATTGAACCAGTATGCGCTAAAAAGTAGCCTGCAACAGTCTCATACGGACCGTCCTCAAGCTCAATGCCGGTAATGTCAGCAAAATCTTCAATGGTCATACCGCCATCAATTTTTGCAACACCATTTACAAAAGCAGTTGTTTTATTCACATTATTTTGCTCAGTTTCACCAGGCAAATCATATTCATCGCGAATATCTCCAACTAGCTCTTCTGTCATGTCCTCAAGCGTAACAATACCGTCAGTTCCACCATATTCATCGATGACAACAGCCAAATGAATACCACGTTTACGAAGAAGTTCCAGGCTCGGCAATAGTTTGGAAGTTCCAGGAAGACTAATTCCTTCGCGAGTTACATCTGCAACAGTTTTTGCATTTGGATCACGCACATCTAGCAAATCACGAACATGCACAAAACCTATAACATCATCAAAATCTTTGCCAATAACAGGGTAGCGAGAATACGGAAGCTCACGAATTTTCGCGGCAGCTTCTTCAAGGCTCAATGAACCATCCAAAAACTCAACATCAGCACGAGGACGCATTACTTCAGCAACAATAGTTTCAGACGCATCAAACACATCATCCAAAATAGTACGCTCATCCTGACTTAAACGTTTATTGCTATTGACAAGAACACGCAATTCTTCGTCAGAAACTTCGCTTTCCTTCTCATTAGGATCAAAGCCAAGAATGCGCACAAAACCGTTAGTATTCTTTCCAATAAGCCAAATTAAAGGCTTGCAAATCTTTGAGAAAACATCAACCGCCGGCACAACCGCTCGCGCAATCTGCTCAGCACGCTGCATAGCAATACGTTTTGGAACTAATTCAGAAATAACAATAGAACAGTAAGAAATAACAAGAGTTAGAAAGATTGTTGTAAGTGGGCCAGCAACGTGCGAAGAAACACCCCATGAACATACAACCGGCACAACATACGGAGCTAAAGCAGACTCACCAAACGATGCAGAAAGAAAGCCAGAAAGAGTTACTCCAATTTGTAGAGCAGATAGAAAAGTGTTAGGGTCGCGGGCAATTTTTGCAACTCTAGCGCCACGCGCATCCTGCAATTCCATGCGATCAATTTGCGAACTTCTCAAGCTCACTAAAGCTAATTCGGTTGCCGCAAATACGGAACCAAATAGCAAAAAAATCATAATGAGTAGAATATTAAAACCAATCGCCATACTTGTTATCTTAGTTTACTTCTATGCGATATCAACAATTCTAAAATAATTATCACCATTAACGAAGATAAATTATTTATGGGCGATAAAAATATCCAGTTGGAGCTTGAGCTGTTTGCATTGATATAACGTGCAGCACAACTCCAGGATGCTGATATCCAGGAATGCCAATATTGCCTCTAGAAACGCGTGCACGAACACGCACCCATTCATGATCTTGAATTTCGCCAATATTTGATTTTTCGGCAACTAATCCAAACGGAGACATGTCGAGAATACAGCATGACATAAGCTGACGAGATACCCTAAATTGATTTGCATTCAACGTAGAATCTCTGCTGACAAAACCTGTAAGAGTAATCGCGTATCCATCATATTTTGCAGCATTATGATCGATTTCGTCATACCAGGAGCCGAAATCATCATCATCAACTGTTATCTCATGAGATTTTTCATACAATCCTGGCAAAGGATAATTTTGGCTACGAATAGCAATAGCACGACCGCCAGCATACTGGTCGAATCCATCTACACTAATATTTTGAGCGTAACGCAAAGGAACAATAATAAGTAGCGCAGGAACAACGAAAGCTACAAACATACGCCAAACATCGCGCGAAGAAACAGAAAACCATCCAATCGCAGCACATATAGACAAAATAAATAGCAAAATAGCAGTAATTAACAAATAATAATATGCTCTAGGCGTAGTAAAAAGCGTATATCTACCGCTTAAAGTAACTTCCGCAATTATGACTGCAAAAAATAGCAATAAAATAGCTTCTACCAATTGAGCTAAAGTGATTTTTTTACAAGCATTATGCTCAACACATTTTTGCTTTTTCATGCGATGAACCCCCAAGCCCAGTGAGCTAATAATGACGCTAGGAAGCACGCAAAAGCAATAGTTAATGTTAAGCGCCACACAAATTTACCACGGCAATCCTCAACGAGCATAAGCGTATTCTTTAAATCAAGCATAGGACCAAACAGCAGAAATACTAGCACCGACGACATAGGCAATGATGTTGCTAAACTTCTTGCAATTACAGCATCTGAGCTGGAGCATAGAGAGCTTGCGTACGCAATAGCCATCATTACAGGAATAGCAATGAAAACATTACTCACTTGCACGCGAGAAGCAGGATCAGCTCCGAGCCATGCGCGAATTACAGAAGCAACTATAGTTCCACATACAATAATTGGAATTAATTTTATTAAATCCTGATGTATATGCTGCACATATTTGCGAATTTGCGCAGAAATACTATGCTTTTCAATATTATTTTTTGTGAGATTACTTTCGTTATTCAATTCGCAAGAACAATGTAAAGAAGATTCGCTTTCTACTAAAATTTTCTTACGCAAAATATTGGTTTTCGAAGGGAATATAACAAAACTTAATCCAACTAATAATGCAATACCAACACCTAGAGCAATACGCATAATAGCAACAGCTGGAGCGTCAGAAAACGCATAAAATGTTGCCAATACAGATACTGGATTTACAACAGGAACTGCACATAGAAAAGTTATGGCGCACGGCAATGGTAGTTTTCTTGCAACTAAACGAGAAAACGTTGGAACGACTACACAATCACAAACCGGCATACAGACGCCGGCTAATATGGCAGCCAAGAAACCATTTGCTGTAGATTTTGGAACATGTTTCTCAATAAAATCAGCAGTTACCCAAGTTTCTACTGCAGCAGAAACAAGCACACCTATGAGCGTAAAAGGTATAGCTTGTAGCAACAATCCGGAAACACCTCGAATTGTTGTATCAACGAGAAACCAAGGATGTTGCCCTTGTAAAGCAGGAGCAGCTGCAATAATAAAAGCTACTAAAGGAGCTCCGACAAGCAAGAAAAGATAGTTCGCAGAATTAGCGGAATTTGCAGAATTTGCAGAATTTGCATCAAGCGTATCTTTAGATGATTGATTCATATCTGTAACCTAACAACGTATTAATAATTCTGTTAAAAATGCGACTACATGCTACTTAGCATGAAAGAACCTCTACTAAACCATCACTCATTCTATACCTAGCGCCAACTAGCATAAGGTTATCGTTAAAAGCGGCTTCACGAATAATTTGAGATTTATCGCAAATTTCAGCCAACATATTAGACACGTGAATGCGCTCAATATCGTCCGTGCTCAAGTCTTCTTCAATACCTGCGAGCGCAGCCGGCCCTAAAGAACGAAGCAATATTGACCCGCTAGACTCAATTATTTCGCTTGTTTCATCTTCGCCGTATTTAGAAACCAGCTTTTGCACATTCGGCAAAACGGCTTGTACAGCACCGCAATGCTCGTGTCCAAGAACAACAAGCACTTTTACTCCCAAATCGCTTACAGCGTATTCTAAAGATGCAATTACAGCATCATCAAGCACTTCGCCTGCAGTGCGGACAGAAAAAATATCACCTAAACCAGCACCAAACACAAATTCTGGAGCCACGCGCGAGTCAGCACAGGAAAGAACAACAGCTCCAGGATGCTGACCTTCAATAAGAGATAATCTCGTTTCTTCACTAAGTCCATGGCAATTTAATGAGCCTTCTGCAAACTTACGATTACCAGCTAGCATCGCGCTCCACACAGATGTAGCCAAAAGTGAATCTTCTTTTAAAAGATCTTCTTTGACTGTCTCGTGCATTATTACCTCCTTGTATTGATGCGCTTGCGCAAAGATGACAAATACAAGCTATCAACAAATTTTGAAAAACACTTCGACTTATAAAACATATTCTATCGTTACTGTGTTAAATAGAAAATATGCTATAAAAGCTAACAAAATTTATAAAATATGATTATAAAAAGAAAAGCCAACGCACAGCTAATAAAGCAGTACGAAGGCTTTTCTTAATCACATAAACTTATAAAATCATCCAGTATTCTGCAAGCCTGCAGCAACACCAGAAACAGTGCAAAGAATAAGGTAGATGAACTCTGCCTGTTGGCTTTCGCTAAGCTCTTCTTTGTCTACCTTGTTGCGAAGCTTGTGCAATGCAAGCGACTGGATTACAGACAGCGCGTCAACATAAGGCGAGCGCACGCGGATTGCCTGACCGAGCACGTGACGATGTTGCAAAGGCCACTTGTCGTCAACAATTTGCAAAACCCACTTGCGAGTAAGCTGCATTTCTGAAAGTACTTTATCACTCAAATCTTCGCGATCTCCAAGGCTTAAGTACATGCGAGCAATACGCTCATCCGTTTTAGCCAAAGACATCTCAATATTGTCAATAAAAGTACTAAACAGCGGCCACTCTTCGTAAGCGCGACGCAAAGTTTCCAAATCGCCAAACTTTTCGCAAGCAGTACCCAATCCGTACCATGCTGCTAAGTTAATGCGAGCCTGAGCCCAGGAGAACACCCACGGGATTGTGCGCAAATCATCCAACGACTTCGCACCCAAACCGCGCTTAGCTGGGCGAGAACCGATTGGAAGCAAACCAATCTCACTAAGCGGCGTAACCGTAGAGAACCATGGAGTAAAGTCATCCGTTTGCAGCAAATCAAGGAAACGCTCATGAGCTGCAACATCAAGTTTTGCAGCCATATCCGCATACTTCTTCGTCATATCAGTGTTAGTTTTCTCAACACTTGGCGAAGACTGAAGCAAAGTTGCAGAAGCAACGGATTCAACGTGACGAATAGCAAGAATTGGATTGCCATATCGTGCGAAAATAACTTCGCCCTGCTCAGTAAGCTTGAAGCGGCAGTTGACGGAACCAACTGGCTGAGCAAGCACTGCACGGTTTGCAGGACCGCCACCGCGACCAACAGCACCGCCGCGGCCGTGGAACAGTGTCAAATCAATATCGTGCTTCTTAGCCCACTTAGCAATGCGCTCCTGAGCAGAATGCAAAGCAAGCGTTGCGGAAGTAGGACCAGCATCCTTGGAAGAATCCGAGTAGCCAAGCATAACTTCCATCTTGCGGCCAGTAGCCTTAAGACGAGCTTGCACTTCAGGAATTTTAATAATCTCCTCAAGCACATTTACAGAGTTTTGCAAATCTTCCAACTGCTCAAACAGCGGAATGACGTCGATTGTTGGCGCATCCTGTGGGTGAGCGAAAGCAAGACGATTTAGCTCAAATACGTCACGTACATGCTGAGCAGATTTTGCGAAGGAAATAATATAACGTCGAGCAGCGCGCATACCGTTGCGCTTTTGAATTGCTCCTAAGGCGCGGAACGTATCGAGTACTTCACGAGTCATTGGCTGAAGCGGACCGCGTTCGCCATGCAATCCATGTTCGCGAATATCTTCCAAAGCGCGAGAATGCACGAGAGAATGCTGACGGAATTCCATTTCAACCATGTGGAATCCAAAGGTTTGCGCTTGCCAAATCAAATCCTGCAAAGGACCATATGCAGCACGAGGATCTCCGCCTTCTGCCAAAGAGCGTTGCACAATTTGCAAATCCTCAATGAAATCTTCGCAAGAATGATACATCAAATCCGTATCGCGGCTAATAGTGCGATGCAAACGGTCAGCCATTACCAACATTACTGCACGATGTGGCTCACTATTAGAAACGTCTGAAGCGTTTTCTGTAAGCTGTTCGCTCATTTCGCGCTGACGATTCCATAATTCAAGCAACTCCACGCTTGGAGGAGTTGTGCGAGTTTCCATAGTTAAGCACTTGCCAACTTCGCGCGTGCGATTCTCCAAAGCTGCAAGCACGTGATCGCTAAACTTTCGAGCGACTTGACGGCTCACTTTAGCTGTCACATTAGGATTGCCATCTCGATCTGAACCAATCCAGCTTCCTGGATGGAAGAATGCAGGGCAACGCGGAGGAACTAATCCAGCCTTCTTACCAAGCAGCCAATCGTCAAA
Organism: Gardnerella sp. c10Ua_244; assembly: GCF_055818055.1. Taxonomy (NCBI): domain Bacteria; kingdom Bacillati; phylum Actinomycetota; class Actinomycetes; order Bifidobacteriales; family Bifidobacteriaceae; genus Gardnerella; species Gardnerella sp. c10Ua_244. Next base: position 513,624 of record NZ_JARFVS010000001.1, on the reverse strand, counting down.
TCGACGATACACGACTGGAATCGTGTCAAACAAAGTGGCGTCAAAAATGTCAAGAATAGTATCCGCTTCTTCAACCGGAGTCGGCTTCTTTAAAGCAATCGGAGAAGTACGAAGAAGCGCATCAATTTCGTTATAGAGACGACGATAATTTTCGCGCTTATCAGATCCACCTAAACGATGATGTTCGCTTAATAATTGCGAAATTCTGCGAATCTTACCTGCAACGGCTTTACGACGAGCTTCGGTTGGGTGCGCGGTAAATACAGGATGAAACTCAAGCTTTGCAAGCAATTCTTTCGCTTCAGCAGGGCTCATTTCAGTGAGCAACTTGTGATAAGCACAAGTTAGTTCGTTAACTGGATCAACAGGCAATGAATCTTCAACTTCACATTCACGCTGATGAAGTACAGAAACACGATAATTTTCCTCGCACAAATTTGCCAAGTGGAAATATGTTGCGAAAGCACGAGCTAAAAGCTGCGTATCGTGCAAATTCATTCCGTTGAGCCTGCTAACAGCTTTACTTAAGCCATCATCTGCAGTTACTTTTGCGTCTACCATTTGCGCAAAATGAGCCGCACTAGCTTCTACAGCATTCAAACGCACATCGTCGAATACTGCTAATAATTTTTCATCGAATTCGCCAAGAACATCGCGAAGAATATGCAAGCACAAATCCATGTCTTGCTTAAGTGATGCTGGAAGGTCACGCTCCTCTGGGCCTTTTCGCCCTAAACCAGACGTAACAATAGTTGCGTCTGCCGGAGTAACCTGCTGATTTTCTGTTGCCATCAGACCTCCTTACGCCAGACTAAGGTTGCTTGGTCGTCTGACTTCCGCAGCTCCTCCGCGGTTATGTAGGTCAGAAGTTGCAAGCCCACAGCCTTGTTTCCAGCGAGATACCAAGTTAATTGTGAAACTACCACCGGACGTAGTAAAGAATGCTGATTTATCAACAAAATATAACTCGGCAACGGGGTTGCGTATACTAAAAAATTGTGAGTACAGCAGAGAATAATATTGAGAATAATGAATACGACAACAGCATCAACAACTGCGATTGCGATAAGCCTGAAATTCTTTCGACTGGTCATATAGTCGGAAAACCTTCTGGGCGTTTTCATACTCATGCTATTCCACTCGATATGGACGATGTTGAGCGAGATTGGGATAAGCCAGTTACACAAGCAGGAATTGCTGCAAAATCGAGTATTATTATTCGCGTCGGTGCGCTCGGCTTAGGAGCAGGCACAGGAAGCTACCGAGTTCGCGAGCTTATGCACAGAATCGGCGAACCAATGGGTGTACATGTGCGCGCGGACGTGAATCTCACAGATATTGAAGCAACTTGTACTGATAAGCATGAGCGAATTACTGAAGTTGTAGATCTTCCAACCACAGGTGTTAACACTGAGCGCATTTGGCTTCTAGAACATTTTGCAGATTGGTTTAACGTCAAGCTTGGAAACGATTCTTTATATCACTCTAAAGCTGCTGTTTCTAAGGAATTAGTTGACACATTGCAAGCGAGCGACGACGAACATACCATTGTACAAACAGCTAAGCAGTCTGAAGAAAATGCTACTAAAATTGCAAAAAAGAAAGCGTTGCAAGAAGCTATAAAAAAAGAAAAACCACGCGGCATTTTTGCATTACAGCCAGAAAGTGCTTATGCTGAACATTTTTCACACGTAAACACATCCAGTAGTAATGGCGAGCCTAAAAATAATCATCCTCTTACGGTTAGAGAAGTACATGACCGTCTTGATTTGATTAAAAATAGGAAACCGCTATACAAACCGTGGTTTGCTGGTCTTGCTTCGGCAGTTGCTTGCGCATCCTTTGCGTTCTTGCTTGGCGGCGGCATTTACGACATGATTGGTGCTTTTATTGGAGCAGGAATCGGTCACTATATTCGTCGCAGAATGTTTATGAAGCATCTAAACCAGTTTGTAGTTACATTCGTAGCTGTTGCAATAGGTGCACTATCATGCATTGGGGCTTTACGTCTTATTGGCTTCTTTGACCCTAGCGCGCTCAATCATACAACTGCATATATTGGCTCAGTGTTGTTTGTTATTCCTGGATTCCCTCTTATTACAGGCGGTTTAGATATTGCAAAAATTGATTTCCCTTCAGGAATTCAACGACTTTGTTACACAATGGCTATTATTTTGATGGGAACTCTTGCGGGATGGACAGTTGCAAGCCTTGTACATCTCAATCCTCAAGGCTTCCCTCCTCTCGGATTAAATCCTTGGCTTAACGCAGTTCTTCGACTTATTACAGCTTTTGCCGGAGTATGGGGCTTCTCAGTTCTATTTAATTCTCCACAACGAATGTGCTTAGTTGCTGGCGTTATTGGCGCTATTACTGACACATTGCGTTTAACTATGACAGATTTTGGAGTTGCTGCCGAAATTGCAGCTTTCAGCGGTGCTTTATTGGCAGGTTTGCTAGCTTCTGCTTGGAGAACTATCGTTCGTCACGGATTAGCGCCTCAATATTTGGGTTATCCACGAATAGGTCTTACGGTTCCATCTATCGTAATTATGGTTCCTGGACTTTATATGTATCGCGCAATGTTTTATCTTGGTCAATTTCACACGCTTCCAGCGTTAGACTGGACTTTCCGCGCTTTCATGGTAATTATTTGCTTACCTATTGGTCTTGCTGTAGCACGCGTTATTACAGATAAAAGCTGGCGTTACGACGTGTGATGTTCTAAGTTTCAGTTCGTTAATTTTTAACAAAAAGCCGCTTACAAGTTTTCTTGCGAGCGGCTTTATTTTTTATTAATTTACTTATTGAAATTTAATTAATACTTCATTCCCATAGCATCTCGCACTTGGGAAAGCGTTTCTTCTGCAATAGCATTTGCACGCTTATTGCCATCATGCAAAATGTCTCGAACAGTATCCATATCTTTTGCAAGTTCTGCACGACGCTCACGGTGAGGTGCCAAGAAATTATTTACATTTTCAATTACGTAAGCTTTCAATGCGCCAGCACCAGCGTTACCAATTTCTTCAGCAATCTCTTTAGGATCCCTACCTGTAACTAAACCTGCAGTAGTAAGAAGTGCAGAAACTTGCGGACGAGTTACTGGATCAAAAGTAATCATCCTCTCAGAATCAGTTGGACTCTTCTTAATTAATTTGGCAGTTTCTTCGGCAGTAGCCCCGAGCATAATCGAGTTACCGTAAGATTTGCTCATCTTTCGTCCGTCCAATCCTGGAATTTCAGGAGCATCAGACAAAATTGCTGCTGGCTCTGGGAACACTGGATTCTTTTTTGCGTATCTCTCATTAAAACGACGCGCAATTGTACGAGTGATTTCAACATGCGGCAAATTATCTTTACCAATCGGCACAACATTAGCTTTACAGAACAAAATATCGCAAGCCTGGTGCACTGGGTACGTAAGGAGCAATCCGGTTAAAGCATGTCCAGATGATTCCATTTCCGACTTTACAGTAGGATTCCTGTGTAATTCTGCTTCTGTAACAAGCGAAAGGAAAGGCAACATAAGCTGATTTGCTGCAGGAACTGCGGAATGAGTAAATATCATTGTTTTTTCAGGATCAATTCCGGCAGCCATATAATCCAGCACTAAATTCAAAACATTATCTTCAATATGCTCAGTGGTGTCACGATCAGTAATTACTTGATAATCTGCAATAATAATATTGGTTTTTACTCCGCGCTGCTGCATTGCAACACGCTCACGAATAGATCCAAAATAATGTCCTAAATGCAAACGACCAGTTGGGCGATCTCCAGTAAGCATAGTAAAAGACGAAGGGCTAGCTTGTAACTTTTCAAGCGTTGCATCTGAACGTTTACGCGCTGCAAGGAAGCTTGCGCTCATCTCATTACCAGCAGCTGTAACCTGTGCTTCTTCCGGCATTTTAGGCTCCTTAATTGTGCGTATTTTTACGCTGAAAATATGGCTTTTATGGTAAAAGTTTACACAGACAATATACTCGGTTGCGGTTAAGTGGTACGCTCTTGTGTGATGAACTGATTGTTACTTAATTTTTAGAGGGGGTCAGATGGGCCGCGGACGACAGAAGGCAAAGCAACAGAAAATTGCCCGTAAGCTCAAATACCTGACGACCGATACGGATTATGACGAGCTTGCTAAGGAACTTAATTCCAGCGAACCCGGACAAGGATCCTTCGATCCATTTGCGTCGAGCGAAAGCTATGAGGAAGATACATATCTTCCAGAAGAGAATGACACAGATCAAGAAAATGATGTCGTTGATGCTTCAAACGAAGATGATTTAGACGAGTATGCCAAGTGGGCTGCGGAAGCAGCTGCAAAAGCCGTTAGCAGCGAAAACTCTTCTACAAACTCGGGAGCGCACACGCCAGCGCATCATCATATCCCTATGCCAATTCCAAACTTCATACACAAACACGACAATTAAAAATTAAATTTATTAAAATTATTTTATTTACGTATCCTGGGCATTCGAAATACTGTTTGCCCAGGATATTTGTAAATACACGCTGTAAATACGCAATTAAGCTACAATAAAGTCAACTTACAGCGGCAAAATATCGCTTAAATCATCACGCTCGCCAATTGCACTTATGTTGCCAAAGTCCTGTTCCTGATGCCATTTAGTAACACCACTCGCTAATCTAAGCCATACTTTAGGCTCAAGTTCAATAACATCTGGCGGTGTGAGATTATGCGGATCCGAAGCTGGTCCTTCCAAAATTTTTACTGCACCAAAAGGCGCAACCCTTACTTCTACTGCGCACCCAGGCACTTTATTCTCAAGAAGATATAGCGAATATCTAACCGCTAAAGCTTCGTCGTTTAAAGAGATATTTAAAATATTACTATTTATTTGCATGGCTTCTATGCCATTGCCAAGTGCTTTAATAGCAGATTCACGCCAGAATTGCCAAGCACATTGTCCTCGTTTTATATCTCGTTCAAGTATTACTGACATATTTTTATTATCTTCTAAACAACCTACTTTCAGCAATATATTTGTATTAAGACGTTATATACAAATATTTAAAGGGATTAGGTTGTGGTATTCTTGGGGTTATCGTGTGCATTCACATGCCTCTTGTAGTTATCTTCAAAAGTTATCTGCAAAATGGTGATGGTTTAATTGCCTAAACACAAAGTTTTAGGCTGCACACTTTTAGGAAATATATCAAACGGCACAAGGAGTCAAATATGACTAAACACGTCGCGCCGAAAGCCAAAACTACTGCGACGGCATTTGCCAAAGAACTTCAAGAGCACCTCAAGTACACCCAGGGTGTAACGCCAGAGCAGGCCACTACGGCAGATGTGTATGTTGCCGCTGCTACCGCAGTTCGTCGTCACTTGATGGACTCTTGGATGCAGACTCAGCATGACATGGTTAATGGCAACACCAAGGCTGTGGGCTATTTGAGCGCAGAGTTCTTGATGGGTAAGCAGCTTGAGAACGCTTTGTTGAACGCTGGTCTTACTGACCAATTCAATAAGGCTGTTACTAAGCTTGGCTTCGATCCAAAAGCTGTTATCGATGCCGAGTATGAACCAGGTTTAGGTAACGGCGGTTTGGGTCGTCTCGCAGCCTGCTTCATCGATTCACTCGCCTCTATTGGCGTTCCAGCATTTGGCTACGGCATCCAGTATCGTTACGGCATCTTCAAGCAGCGCTTTGATGAAGAAGGTAAGCAGGTTGAAACCCCTGATTACTGGCTTAGCAACGAAGAGCCATGGGGTCACATTGATTATGGTCGTGACCAGCGCGTCAACTTCGGTGGTGAAGTTGTAGAGGAAAACGGCAAGCGCGTTTGGAAGCCAGCTTGGTCTGTTCGCGCAGTACCAGTTGACTACATGGTTCCAGGTTATAATTCTGGTCGCGTAAATACTCTTCGTTTGTGGACCGCTAAGTCTTACGATGAGTTTGATTTGCTCACCTTCAACAAGTCCGAGTACTTGGATGCTGTAAAGCCACAGGTTGCAGCAGAAAACATTTCTAAGATTCTTTACCCAGAAGATTCCACTCCAGAAGGTAAGGCTTTGCGTCTTGAGCAGCAGTACTTCTTCGTAGCTGCTTCTATTCATGATGCAATCCGCGTATTCTACCCAGGTCAGGATAAGCCGGATCTCACTACCTTCCCAAGCAAGATTAACTTCCAGTTGAACGACACTCACCCAGTTATCGGCATTCCAGAGCTTATGCGCGTTCTTATGGACGAGTACGGCTACGATTGGAACACCGCTTGGGGTATCACCACCAAGACCTTCAACTACACTTGCCACACCTTGCTTCCAGAAGCTTTGGAAGTTTGGCCAGCCAAGCTTATTGGCGAACTGTTGCCACGCCACCTTGAAATCATTCAGGGCATTAGCGAGCAGTTCCGCAACGAGCTTCGCGGTAAGGGCGTTGCTGAGGATCAGGTTGAGCGCATGCGCATCGCTACCGACGCTGACGAAAATGGCGAAGGTGCTGTAGTTCGCATGGCTTACTTGGCTACCTACGGCGGTTCTTACGTTAACGGTGTTGCTGAACTTCACTCTGAGTTGTTGAAGGATGTCACTTTGAAGGACTTCTCCAGCGTTTACCCAGATAAGTTCAAGAACGTTACTAACGGCGTAACTCCTCGTCGTTTCGTGCGCTTGAGCAACCCACGCATGTCTGCTCTTATTACTGAGGGCTTGGGCACAGACGCATGGCAGGGTAATTTGGAGCTTCTCGAAGGCTTGAAGCCATTGGCTGACGACAAGGCGTTCGTTAAGAAGTTTGCTGAAGTTAAGAAGCAGAACAAGCTTGCCTTCGTTGATTTCGCAAAGCAGAAGTATGGCTTTGAGATCAACCCAGACACAATGTTCAACACCATTGTTAAGCGTTTGCACGAGTACAAGCGCCAGTCCATGAAGATCCTCCAGGTTATCTCCACATACGCTGGAATCAAGAATGGCACAATCGACGTAGACAAGATGCTTCCACGCACCGTGTTCTTCGGCGCTAAGTCTGCTCCAGGCTATGCTATGGCAAAGCTTACGATTCAGCTCATCAACAATGTTGCTCGCGTTGTGAACAACGACCCAGCTTGCAAGGGCAAGCTCGCAGTGTTCTTCCCACCAAACTACAACATTGAACTTGCTATGAACTTGATTCCTGCAACCGATTTGGATGAGCAGATTTCTCAAGCTGGTAAGGAAGCTTCTGGCACTGGTAACATGAAGTTCGCTTTGAACGGTGCTTTGACTGTTGGTACTCTCGATGGTGCAAATGTTGAGATTCGCGAGCGCGTTGGTGCTGAGAACTTCTTCCTCTTCGGCATGACCGTTGACGAGGTTGAGAAGCTCTACGCTGAAGGCTATGATCACGGCGGCTCCCGTAAGTACTATGAATCTGATCCTCGCTTGAAGACTGCTGTGGATATGGTTGCTGACGGCACCTTCTCCAACGGCGACAAGAGCGTGTATGAGCCACTCGTTAACGATTGGCTTACCCATGATTACTTCATGGCAATGGCTGACTTCAGCTCTTATATGGATATTCAGGCTCAGATTGAGGAAACTTACCGCGATCCAATGAAGTGGGCTCGCATGGCAGTCTTGAACGTAGCCAACTCTGGTTACTTCTCTTCTGACCGCTCTATCGAAGATTACCTCGATCGCATTTGGCACACTGGTGCTCTTCCAACACCTGTTGCTGAGTAATTGAGTATTCTCCAATAGCAATACATAGAAAATAAAAGGCGGAGGCTGTTAATCAGTTTCCGCCTTTTTGTGTAGATTTTAGTTAAATTGCATGTAAGACAAACGCTTTTGTTTGCAACAATTCTTTAGTAATTACAAATAAAGGCGACTACGAATATACGCAATCGCCTTTATTTTGGACTGTATAAAGCAAATGTCACTTATGCCTCGGCGGCAGGAGTATCGTTAGCTTCTTTCTCTTCTTTTTCTAACCCTAGGTCAATTGGCGAAGAACTGTTCTCCCATGGTTCCTCCCAAGGGTCATAATCAGGATTATGCTGCTTGTACACATACAACGCAGCAATACCTGCGAGCAGTGCTCCGAAGAGCAGTGCAAAGAACTTCCAACCGCCAGAGGATCTGTTCTCCATGATGGCTCCTTTCCGGTTAAGCTGACCTGCTCGTCCAAGTCAACAATCTATACCGCTTTTTGTCGCGTAATAACTATCATAGTTGCTTTTCTTCAGAGTTGCATCTTTTTTAAATAATGTTATTGATTAAATTTGTGAAGTAAAACCGATATCATAAGCATATGCACAACTTTGATATTAAAAATATTTTAAATAATATAAGACTTCGTTTTAACACAACCACAGCCATTTTAGTATATTCATGCATTTTTATTTGGATATTGGAAATGATACTGAACTTTGCATATCCAAATTATTATTCGACTCTAATAAGCTATACTGCGTTTCTTCCAATTACTGCGTTACAAACACCTTGGACTTGGTTCACATCAATGTTTGTTCACGCACCAAATTTAACCCATATTTTCTTCAATATGCTATGTCTTTGGTCGCTCGGAGTTGAATTAGAACGATTCTTCGGTAAATGGAAGTTTTTTGGATTGTATTTAATATCCGGCTTTGGTGGAAGCGTAGCTGATATTGTATGGTGCAAACTCACTAATAATTGGTTCGTTGCTTCATACGGTGCTTCGGGAGCTATTATGGGGCTTATAGGTGCACTTCTCGTAGCACAATGGCGACTAGGAGAAAACATGCGAGGAACAATTATTTGGATTGCTATTACTCTCGCTATGCCAGTCATTGTGCCTAATATCGCTTGGCAATCACACGTTGGAGGCTTAGTTTCTGGTACCGCAATTGCAGCATTGCTCGGAGTACAAAATCCGCTACTTAAAAAAGCTTCGTTTAATACGCGTTTCTTAGTATATTTTGTATCACTATTTGCTATTCTCACTGCTTGTGCAATGTTTTGTTTGAAGGCATAATTTGTTAAATTACACGTGTGTAGTTTTCCACCAATGTGCACAGGATTGTGTATAAGTTGTGCCTAAATTGGTGACAACTATATAAGTTATCCACATAGTTAATCACAAACGTTGATAACTTGCCTTTTTTGAACCTGTGCACAAGTGTATAAGAGTTATCCACAATTTAAGTTTTTTGTGGACTAAACTATCGACTACATAATTTTAATCTTTACTTGCTCTAAAATTTTCTACACCTCAACAAGGAATGAGATTCATGCCTACACTTCAAGTTCCAAAAACAATCGAACCAGCAAACGCTTCTACACTCACTTTTATTAAAGAAAACGCACAATTGTCACCAAGCAAAGCTGCTCTTAAAGCACCACGCAACGCAAATATCGACATACCTTTTGCAATTAACCAAATAGCAGGTAGGCAGATCGCGCAACAAAAACTGCCAAAATGGGCTTCCTGCAACGAAGTTATATACCCTGCGCATATTTCTATGGAACAGTGTTCTTCTCAATCAACAGCACAATACAAGGCAAATGTTGCAAAAGAATTACTCAACAAATTAAATTCAGAAAATTTTAGTAGCACACTTGTGGATCTTACTGGCGGCTTTGGCGTTGATTGCGCAATAATGTCTGAAGTTTTCGATTCTGCTATTTGTATTGAACAGCAAAACGAACTTTCTAGCATTGCACATCACAATATGAATGCACTTGGTATTACAAACGTAAAATGCTACAACAACAATAGTCTTGATGCACTCAAAAATATTCCTAAGTCAACGATAATATACGTCGATCCAGCTCGTCGTAACAAACAAGGATCTCGCACATACGCTATTGAAGATTGCACTCCAAACGTATTAGATCTTAAAAATCAATTGCTCACTAAAGCAGAAATAGTGATTATTAAACTTTCTCCAATGCTTGATTGGCACAAAACAGTTAGCGATTTTAGTGGCAATGTAGAAGCCGTACATATAGTCGCACATAGTAACGAGTGCAAGGAACTATTGATAATACTCAGCAACTCTCAGCACACAAAAGTACCAGTATATTGCGCAAACGATGATCAGATAACTGTTGTACAAGCAACTTACAATACTTCAACAAATCAGGTATCAATACAGCCTGGGTCAAATGTTTTAAATAATAGAGAAGAAAATAATAAAAAAGATAAAATTTTAGATATAAATAACTGGCAAGAATGGTCGCAATACGTTTATGAGCCAAATGCAGCAATCATGAAAGCTGGCTGTTTTTCATTGTTAGAAACTCAATACAATATACAACAAATCAGTGCGAATAGTCATGTTTACGTATCGGAAGAATACTACTCAGAATTTCCAGGAAAAATATGGAAAATTGAAAATATATGCAGCATGAATAAACGAGAAATAAAACAAACTTTTGCTGATATTACTCATGCAAATATTGTTACTCGTAACTTTCCAATACCTGTAGAAGCATTGCGCAAAAAATTAAACTTACAAGATGGCGGAAATACAAGAATTATTGCAACAACTGATAGCAATAAAAATCATATACTTATTCGCGCCGCAGCAGCAACAAAATAAAAAGTAGCTACGCAATATTTGCATAACTACTTTTAAAACATATTAAGCAGTTTGTTTTACAGACTAACGCCACCACATTGTCATAATGAATCCAGTCATTACTATTACTAATGCAATAACTAAATTCCATGCACCAATTCCAGGAATTGGAAGCACAGGGTTCAAATAATAAACAACAGCCCAAATTAATCCAACGACCATTAATGTGCAGAACAGCGGCACAAACCATGCAGCATTAGCTTTTGTGCCTTTAATGCTTTCTTCGACACGTCGCCTATTTTCAGCTTGTCTCTGCATCATTTGCTGAATCTGTGGAGAAAGCGCTGCTTTATCCGCAGTAGCATTCAACACTGCTTCAACTTCGTCCATAGGAACGCCATAAGTATTCTCATTTGACGTATCGCTCTTCTTTGCAGCGTCGTCAGCTGCAGTCGTGTGCAATTCTTCATCAGCCATAACTGTAACTCTCCAATCAATCGGCTACACGCTATAATAGTGGTTACACTCGAACGCGTGAAGGATGAAGATAAAATATGGCTAAGAGAACTGGGAAACATCGTGCTCAACACTCGCTGTTAAGCAGTTTTGCTGTTGCCGTTGCAGTATTTCTTACCGGCTATTTATTCGTTCTTAACTTGCGCGTAAACCGCTCTGCTTTTGTGACTTCTAATACGAGTCAAATGGTTGAAAGAAATTCACAGCGCACAAAAAATTTACGAGAAGATATAAAATCTTTAGATTCTAAAATTAATTTACTTAATAAAACGCTTGGTAGCAGCACTAGTGAAGGAAAAGAATCTTCTGATACTGGAAGTAGTACCGTACTTCCAAAACTTGAAGGACCTGGAATTGTTGTAACTCTTAACGACTCTCCTCTATGGAAAGGCGCAGTTAATGGTTCCGGAACATCCGGAACCATTAATGATTACGTAATCCACCAGCAAGATATTGAAGCTGTAGTAAATGCTTTGTGGCGCGGCGGAGCAGAAGCAATAACTATTCAGGATCAGCGAGTATTATTTAACTCCGCAGTTGTTTGTATTGGTAACGTTCTTATGTTGCAAGGTCATCAGTACTCGCCACCGTATAAAATATCTGCTATTGGTCCAATGGATAGCATGGTTGATGCTCTAAACAATTCACCAGCCATACACACCTACAAGGAGTATGTAAGTTCGTTTGGATTAGGATGGAAAGTGGAGAAAAAGAATAATCTGCGATTCCCTGAAGCATCGGCTTTGTTGCAACCATTAAGGTACGCAACAGTTCCTAAAGTGCTAAACAAATAAAATATGTTGCAAAGTCTTCATACATCAATAAAGGAGTAGCACACTATGCAATCTGCTAATATGCAGGAAGGAAAAACGAAGCGTAGCAGCTCGAATTTCTGGTGGCAAGCCGCTGGAATTATTGGCGAACTGTTGATAGCTTTTGCAGTTATTTGCGCATTGTACATTGCATGGCAAATGTGGTGGACTGGAGAGCAGGCTGAGCACACTCAAGTAGAGGCACGTCAAGCAATATCTTGGCAAAACCCAAAAACTGGTGATAAAACGAAGATTGCTTTACCACAGAATACTGACCCACCTGCTTTAAGCAAACCAAAGTCTGAAGACCTTGTAGCTCGTTTATACATACCACGTTTTGGAAATCAGTGGGAACGAAATGTTGTAGAAGGCATTACGCCAGACATCTTAAGCAAGCGTGGTTTAGGTCATTATCCAACCACACAAATGCCTGGTGCAATAGGTAATTTTGCAGTAGCAGGTCACCGAAATGGTTATGGTCAGCCATTGGGAGATGTAGACTTACTGAAGCCTGGCGACGCAATAGTAGTTCGCACAAAGGATTATTGGTTCGTCTATAAGTACACTTCTTACAAGATTGTTACACCAGATCACGGTGAAGTTATTGATGCAAATCCTGATCATCCTGGTGAGAAACCAACAAAACGTATGCTTACTCTTACAACGTGCGAACCTAAGTATACTGCTGCAACTCATCGCTGGATTAGCTACGCAAAATTCGCTTATTGGGCAAAGATTAGCGATGGCATTCCAAAAGAACTTTCTACTATTGATGAGCAAGGAAAAGTGAAGTTTATTAACAATGAGCAACAATCTCTAGTTTCTCGTCTTTCTTCACTAGTGCCAGTTATGGTGGTTGTTTTATTAGTGTATATGATGATTTTCGTAGCAGGAGCAATTGCTTGGCAATGGCCAGAACTTCGCGCTATTCATTCTGGATTAAAGAAAAAGCCTGATGCAAGCATTTTTGGCGGTCTTTTGCGCATACAACCAGGTATTACAGCGATTCGTTGGATTCTTTCGATTCTGATTTATTTCTTCATTGTATTAGCATTATTCCAGTGGATTTTCCCTTGGGGCGCATCTACAATTCCATTCCTTCAGCAGATGTCTAATTACTCAACAACTGTATGATAACGGGTTAAGTAGTAAGTTTTAAATATTCTTACGATTGCTTTAAAACTTACAAAATAAAAACATTTAAGGCGATTGCGTATGAAGCGCAGTCGCCTTTTGTTTATATTAATAAAATAAAAGCCTATAGAAACACATAAAATAACGCATTGCTGTAAAACTATGTCTAAATAAACAAACATATCTTAAACAGCTATTTTTTCGTTTTATCACATACTTTGCAACCTAATATAAGTCTATTTATGCAGATCTATTTTCACGCATCAATTTTTATAAGTAATATACGAATTTTATTAGAGATACAAACATTAGAGATACAAAAATGCTGCTTGTTCTACTTTTCTTGTAGAACAAGCAGCATATACATTATTTTTTACAGACTTAATCTAATACAAATCTAAATCAGTCTGAATCAGATGAAGAACCAAGGCTTGGACGTGTAACTAATGTAATCGCTTTGCCCTTCTCAACCTTGCTTCCTGCTTCCTCAGACATGCTCATGACTATATCGTCATCTTTTGCCATTGAATCAGATACTACTCTCAAACCTTTTGCTTCAAGTATTTTCTTCGCCTGTTTGAAGGTAACAGTACCAAGATCTATACTAGGAACTTCAACTTTCGAAGCACCTTGAGAAACATACACAGTAATAGAGCTGTGTGGTTTAACAGAGGAACCAGACGACGGATTTAGTCGAGTTACAGAACCTTCAGGCACATTATCTGAATCTTCCTTAACTACATCCGTAGTAAAACCAAAATTCTCTAATTGGCTAACCACAATGTCTTTGCTTTGACCAACAAGACCGTCAGGAATTTTAGTTAAACCGGATGCAATATATAAAGTAATTAACGTACCCTTATCAGCAAACGAATCTGCGTCAGGATCTGTGCGAGTTACATGATCTTTCTTAATATCTGCACTATCTTCTACTCGAACATTAGCAATCTTAAACCCAGCACGCTCAAGCATTTTACGAGCAGCTTCTTGCGTTTTACCACTTACATCTGGCACGCGAGTTGATTGTGGTCCAACCGAGAACCATACAGTCACCTTGGATCCAGAAGCAACATGCTCACCTCCACGCGGTGATTGCTTAGTAAAAGTTCCCTCAGGTTGAGAAGAATGATCATCTTCACGAATATCTGGAACCAAACCAAGTGCACGCAACTTTTCACGAGCAGCATCCTGCGTTGTTGTCTCCATAAATGTTGGAACTACAACATCTCCAGTAGCACGACTTCGATTGAGCATAAACAGCACACCCAGAAGAACTAATACTGTTACTAATACTCCAACTATAGATCCGATTACTACTCGTTTACGACGTTGCGCTTGCATTGTTGCTCTTTGTGACGCGCGCGTGCTAGGAGAAAATGCAATATTTGCAGATTCAACTTGACCAGTAATAGGATTAAACGATTGAGTTGCAGCACCATCTGTCATGCCCATAGCCATAGTTGCAGCATCCTGTTCAGCCTGCTTACGCGCCTTCATATTAGCTAAATCAGTCAATGGATTAAACGCTGCTGCAACAGGCACTCCGCCGTTCATAAACGCTAGAATGTCATTCTTAAACTCTGATGCTGTGGCATATCTATTTTGTCTATCTTTTGCCATTGCTTTAGCACAAATCTTGTCCCACATAGCAGGCATGCCTGGAACAAGTGTGCTAAGAGGTGTCGCCACTTCTGAAACATGCTGATATGCGATGGCAACAGCTGAATCTCCAATAAAAGGAGGACGTCCAGTTAGCATTTCATACAGCACACACCCTGCAGAATACAAATCAGAGCGCATATCTACTTGTTCACCACGAGCCTGCTCTGGAGACAAATATTGTGCTGTTCCAACAACACCTTGAGACTGTGTCATAGTTGTTGCAGAATCGTCAAGAGCACGAGCAATGCCGAAGTCCATTACCTTCACCATGCCCTGCTCGGAAATCATAATATTTCCAGGCTTAATATCGCGGTGAATAATACCCATTCTGTGTGAGTACTCTAAAGCATTGAGCACGCCAAGCATAACTTGTTCAGCGTCTCTCTGACTTAAAGCTCCATTCATTTTTAGAATATCGCGTAATGTTTTACCTTTAATGTATTCCATTACAAGATACGGTAAACGCTCTTCTAAGCCATTTTCTGCTATAACAGATTCTTCTCCAGAATCATAAATATTCACAATATTAGGATTGTTCATCTGCGCAATGGCATGCGCTTCCCTGCGGAATCGCGAAAGGAAAATCTCATCGTTCGCTAAATCAGAACGCATGATTTTCACAGCAACTGTACGACCTAAGCGCTTATCAACAGCAACACGCACTTCCGCCATGCCGCCGCGGCCAATAAGCTCCCCTAATTCGTATCGACCATTCGCTAATAAGGTGGGCATTGTGGTATTCATTGCTGCTCCTTGCGATCATTGGTATTAAAAATATTAATAATATTTACTTGGTTTTGCGGCATACTTTTAATACATCTTCGTTGTCGCAAATTTGTAGAAAGTACTCCTGTTGTATTGTTGAAGGCTGTTTCTTGATCTAGCAGTCTGCGCTCAATACGAGATAATACTTTCGACACAACTAATGCATCTTTTGGACGATCTTTTGGATTCTTTGCAAGCATAGACATAATAAACTGTTGTAATTGCAAATCAACATTTTCTGGCAAAGGTGGTACAGGATCATTAACATGTGCAGCAGCAATATCTACCGGCGTTGCTCCAGTAAATGGACGATGTCCGCACAAACCTTCATATGCCACAACACCTAACGAATAAATATCAGATTGTGCAGTAGCTTGTTCACCTTGTGCTTGTTCTGGAGAAATATATTGAGCTGTTCCAACTACCATGCCATCTTGAGTGATCTGTTCTTGGTCACTGGAATATGACACACCAAAATCTGTGATTTTCACATTGCCAGTATCAGAAACCATAATATTTGCAGGTTTTACATCGCGATGAATTACGCCATGAGAATGAGCTACAAAAAGTCCTCGAGCTGTTTGGATAAGAATAGGAAGTAACTTGGTAGGATCAATTATTTTTTCTTTATGATACAAATCTGCCAATGATTTACTTGGCACATATTCCATAATTAGGAATCCAATACCATCGTGCTCATAATAGTCAAATAATGCTGCAATATTAGGATGCGCTAAATTTGCTGAATTATGCGCTTCAGCACGAAGACGACGTAATTTTGCTTCAACGTTTACGGTATCTGTACGTAACGCCTTAATGGCAACAATTCGCCCAAGTTGAATATCAAAGCCTTTCCAAACTTCTCCCATACCGCCTTGAGCAAGGCGGCGATCAAGTCTATAACGATGATGAACTAACTGTCCTTCAACGAGTTTCATTGTTTAAGCGCCTCCTCCATCACTTGTCGCATAATAGGTCCTGCCGCGTAACTACCAAATGTACTTGTGTTATGTACTATAACCGCTATAGCTATTCTAGGATTTTCAGCAGGAGCAAATCCAATAACCCAACCATTAGCAGCTTGATTATACATTCCAATCTGTGCAGTACCTGTTTTAGCCGCAACATGAATATTAGGTAAAGCAAGATTAGGATTTTCTTTTGTAACAACAGCCTGCATCATAGAAGTTAATTTAGATGCACTGTCACTACTCATTACTTGGTTCATAACGGTTGGTCTAGTTTGTGACAATACTGACAAATCGCTAGATCTTACACAATCAACAAGAGTAGGCTTCATCAATGTTCCATTATTTGCAATAGCTGCCGCAATCATAGCGTTTTGCAAAGGTGTAACCTTTGCATCACCTTGACCTATTGATTCCAGAGCTAGTCTATCTGGAGTTGGCTTAATAGAAAAAGTAGATTTCACGGATCGTATTGGGAATCCAGTAGAATCAGAACCATCAATAGGCAGCGAATCGAAGAATCCAAACTTTCTTGCCTGCTTTACAATTACGTCAGATCCTAAAGAATTACCCAATTGAGCAAAAGCAGTATTAGACGAATATGCTAAAGCATCCTCAAAAGATATTTTTCCATCAACGCCATTCGCTTGGTAAGTGACATTTGTAAGAGACGTCTTGGTTCCAGGCAAAACATAGCTCGCACCAGCAGGTATTTTCGTATCAGGCTTGTATTTTCCAGATTCTAATGCTGCTGCTGCAACAACAGTTTTGAACGTAGAGCCAGGAGCATAAAGCTCAGAAACAGCACGATTCAGCATAGGATTTGACACATCTGATGTTATTCTCTCATACGATTTATTTACTTCATTAATATTGTGAAGAGCAAGATCATTCGGATCATAACTTGGAGTGCTTACCATGGCGCGAATTCTTCCGGTTTTTGGCTCAATTGCAACTAAAGCTGCGTCTTTGCCTTTAAGAAGATTGTAAGCAAGATTTTGCAAACGTGAATCAATTGATGTTTCTATAGAAGCTCCGCGATTAGTTGCTCCAGTAAATAATGAACGGAATCTTTGCCAGAACAGAGCATCTGATTCTCCACTTAATAAACTATTACGAGAAGCTTCAATTCCTCTATCTGCACGCTGGCTAATAGAAAAATATCCAGTAACTGGAGCATATACTAATCCGTTAGAATACTGACGTTGATACACAAAAGCATCTTTAGATGGTTCAGATTTCACTATAACTGTGCCATCTGATGTAAGTATTGCTCCACGTGGAGCTCCAAACTCATGGTATAAAGCTCTGCGATTTCGAGGATCAGAATTTAGAGCATTCGCTTTAATAGAAGTAATAATTGTACTTGAAATACCAAGTATTACAAAAAGTACCAATACTGCAGTAAAAAGTTCTCTAAGACTTTTATTCATTGTTATCACCTCTTTCTGAAGAGGAAATAACAGCAGAAGCATCTATATTATTTTCATAATCTGTATTGTTATATTCACTATTATTTGTATTCGTATTAGCTCGCTCTTGCAATTCACGCTCGCGCAACGCTGCTAAGGCAGCGTATTGGAAAGTATCTGAAACAGGAGCAGGTTCAGGTTTATTTGCAGCGTGAGAAATAACAATAAGCAAAGATGCAAGCAAATAATTTGCTACTAAAGAAGAACCTCCAGCTGCCATATACGGCAAAGTTAAACCGGTTAATGGAATAACCAAAGTAATTCCACCAACAACAGTAAACACTTGGAAAGCCATAGTAAAAACAAGCCCTGAAGCTAATAATTTTCCAAAGCCATCTTTAATTTTCATTGCAGTAATCATTCCGGATGCAATAATAATTAAATACAAAACCAATACGGCTAGAAGCCCAGTAAGACCAAGCTCTTCACCAACAGAAGCATAAATAAAATCAGAATTAGCTAGCGGTGTTATAGAAGGATGACCTTGTCCTAAACCTGTTCCAGTTGTTCCTCCAGCAGCCAAACCAAACAATCCAGATACAATTTGCGCTGAGCCACCAGGGAAACGATTATAAACCGCATTATCAAATGGATGAAGCCACGAATCCACACGATATTGCACATGTGCGAATAACTTTACTGCCATCAAGCATCCAGCTACAAAAGCAATACCCCCAACAGCAATCCATCCTCTTCGACCTGTTGCCACATACAACATTGACACAAACATTGCGAAGAACATCAATGACGTTCCAAGATCATGCTGGATAACAAGCACACCCATTGATGCTGCCCATACTAAAGCAATAGGTCCCATGTCTTGTAATCGAGGAAGGTGAACTCCCAAAACCTTATTTCCACCTACAGCAAGTCGATCACGATGATTAAACAGGTACGCAGCAAAGAAGAATGACAGGAAAAGCTTAGCAAACTCTCCTGGTTGCACTGTGTGATCTCCAAAACCTATCCAAATTCTCGCTCCACCAATTTCTTTACCTAATCCAGGAACCATAGGTGAAAGCAAAAGAATCAAGCCTATAACCATATTCACATAAGAAAAACGCCTTAAAATGCGATAATCTTTCAAAAGAATAACGAAAATAATTGATAATACTAATGCTGCACAAATCCACACCATTTGTTTTATTGCAACATTTGTATTATTTTGCCTATCGATTCTAGCTATAAGAACTGTTCCAATTGCAGTTAAAAGCATAATACAAGGTAAAATAGCTTGACTTGCATATGGCTGTTTAACAAGAAGAACACCCCAAAATACGAAAAACAGTGCCATAACGAGAATCAACATTGCTGCATAATTAGCAGAAATATAACCGTCAATACGGAAAAACATCTGTAAAAATGCCATGCCAGAAAGCAATGTTGCAAAAAGCAATAATGCTATCTGTCTGATACGCGTAGCAATCATATTCATGAGGTTTTACCCCCTTGCTTCGCGTTATCTTTATTTTTATTTATTTTATTTTCTAATTTCTTTTGATTCTGTTCATTAAGTTTTTCTTGTTCTCGCGCACGCATTTCTCGACGAATTAACGAAGCATGACCACGAGCCTCAACTAAGCTGCCAAAACTAATACCTTCTTTTAATTGATCCTGCCAAGATTTATCTAGTTTATTAACAGGGATGTCAGTAGATTCCACTTTGTGAGATAATGCAATACCAAAAATATTTGTTGGCACTCCTTGATAAATAACAACTTTGTTACTGTCTTTTCCAATATAATATTGCGTTTGAGTCCACGCATATACTCCGTAACCTACTCCAGAAATAACAAATAATACTAGTAATATTCCCAAAGATATGCCTATGCGAGTCCATCTACGCCTCAATGAATGAGCACGATGTGCCTCATCCTGCTCATGTTTAACAGCACGAGCAACATCTGGATCATGAGGATCTGTTGAAACTTTACCATTCTTTTTTTTGACTATAGGGATCTCATTAGTGTCAGGTGTATGTAATTCTCCAACTTCTTCACGAATGTGTGAAGGTTGCACAATTCTTGTAATAGATATTGTTCCTTCATCTGGATTTTTAGAATTATCATCATCTTGAGCTAGCGCGGCTGCTCTTTGAGCTGGTGAATTCTTATCTTCGCGCAATGCCGGTGCTGAAGCTACTGCTTTATTTACGATATCTGCAATTGACTCGAGATCCTTACTTGCAGCTCCTCCAATAAGTGGAGTTTGATGCGGAAGATCAAATGCATCAGCATCAAGTGCAAGCGTTGCATCTGCAATAACGGCTGTAACATTATCTGTACTACCAGCACGAAGTGCCATAGATACTAATTTTTGAGCGCATTCTTCTTGATTAGAAATACTACTCATCACATCTTGAATAGTTGAATCTTCAAGAACTCCACACAATCCATCAGAGCAAAGAAGCCAACGATCAGAAGGATGAGCTGAACGCAAAGCAATATCAGGACGAGGATCTATATCAAAATCACCTAGTACTCGCATAACAACATTTCGTTGAGGATGATTTCGCGCTTCTTCAGGCGTAATATGACCTGTATCAATCAAATGCTGAACATAACTATGATCAGTAGTCATGCGCATAAGATGATTATCTCTTAGTAGATACGCTCTAGAATCACCTAAATGAGCCAGAACCCAGTATCCTCTTACAAGAGTTACTGCAGTAACTGTCGTTCCCATTCCAGCAAGACGGCGCTCACGCTTAGCTTTACCAACAATCGCATCATGAGCAGCCATAATCGATGTTTCCATCATTGAAGAAACAGTTTTAACATCATGCGGTCTTGAATCTTGTTCAATATGTGCAAGAGAACGAATCGCTATAGTAGAAGCTGTATCTCCTCCAGCATGACCACCCATTCCGTCGCAAATTGCAGCTAAATGTTCACCAGCAAATGCAGAATCTTGATTATTACTACGAACAGTTCCAACATCACTGACAGCCGTAGCATACATAAAAAGTATTTTTTCTACAGAATTTGCGCGATTTTCTTTAATATCATTTTTATCTGTTATAGATGATATTTTTTCTATTTGCCCAGTAACTGCGGTCTGAATTTCTTCTTCGTTATTTGAATTGATTTGTTTCATTTGTTACCTCAATTCAAACATTGTTGCGCCGATTCGCACAGAAGTACGCGGAGCTAATATAACAGGCTCATTAACACGATTATGACCAATCATGGTTCCATTTGTGCTACCTAAATCTTCAAGAACCCAAGAATTAACTGATTGATTAAAATAAACACGAGCATGGTGTGAAGATACAAATTCATCATTTAATACGACTGTATTAGAAGCAGCACGACCAAGAGTCACACCAGCAGCGTTCAATGGGAATGAAGATCCTGCCAAAGGTCCATCAATAACAACTAACAAAGTTGGAGAACCGGATGTATTTTCTTGATTTTCTGCTTTGGCAAATACTGGCGTCTCACGCACTTGCATAACTTGTGAAAACTTTGCTTCACGAGAATTACGACGAGAACTTTTCTTCCAAAAACGAGATTTTTTAGGACTAAATACTTCAATATCGCAGCGAAGCGAACGGATAGCGCACCATACAAAAATCCAAAGTAAGACTAAAAAGCCATACTTAAGTATTGCAAACGTTAATTCAGTAAACATCATGCGCGTTATCGTCTCCTAGCTCGGAAATACTTATTACTCCTGGTCTTGAGACGATGCCCAATAAAGAATACGCGTACGACCAATAGTAATAGTGTTGCCATCAACCAATGTTGCTGCAGGAACCTGATGACCTTCTACATATGTACCATTCGTAGATCCAAGATCACGAGCAATAACACCGTCAGGAGTTATATCAATACCAAGATGATGACGAGAAATACCTGGATCATCTATTACAATATCGCAACCAGACCCACGTCCTAAAATAGTACGATCCTTTGTAAGCAAGTACTGGTTACCATTAATTTCAAGCATCGGGTGATTCTGCGATTGATCCTCAGTAGTAACAGGAACAGCATTACCCTGAACAGATTCAGATGTCAAATGGAAATTACCTTTAGTTAATTCCAAATCCTCTTCAAAAATAACAACTACAGGTCCTACGAAAGCATAATGCTGACTCTT
Source organism: Gardnerella sp. c10Ua_244 (assembly GCF_055818055.1). Lineage (NCBI taxonomy): Bacteria > Bacillati > Actinomycetota > Actinomycetes > Bifidobacteriales > Bifidobacteriaceae > Gardnerella > Gardnerella sp. c10Ua_244. The sequence continues at coordinate 491,673 of NZ_JARFVS010000001.1, read as the reverse complement.
AGCATATTGAGTAAGATTATCTGCAAGCTCATTAGCTAATGCTTCACTACCCCATTGTTCAATATGATCAAAATCAGGCGTACTCAGCTTAAAACGGTACTCATTTGGAGCAACTGTGTGATCTCTGCCAATAGGCATGGCTTCAGCGTCAATTTCACGTTCCAAAGCACTCGAAAAATCGACTGGCTGCAAATCTTTGGAGCCGAATTTTGCGAAGACGCTGTTCATTGCACCTTCCACGCTCTTCTCAAATCGGTCAAACACGCTCATGGTAAACCCTTTCTATCTGTTCATCATAGTACTCGTCACCGGGTACGGTGTTCAACTACCACACGCTTTTCTTCTAATATATTTTCTTTTTTATACATATTATTTCGTACTCTCCAACGTGCATTTACATCATTGTGCGTGTAATCTTAACAAGTATGATGCAGAAAAATAACAGTAATCACAGCGGATTATCGGTTTTCACTAGAAATTCCGCTACTATTTTTACACTATTACTCGCAGTTGTTATTCCGTTCTTAGGAAAAGCACTATTAGTTACGAGTAAAGAGCGCACTTATGAATCATCCATAGTCTCCTGGTTCCACAAGAGTGTTCCCTCTGTAATTCTCAGTATTTCAAAAATATTAGCTTTAGTTTTTTCAACTAAGGGTTGCATAGCAATACTTGTTTTATTAGCAGTGCTTTCATTATTTATAAATAAAAATTGGAAGATGACAATAATTCAACTTTTAATTTCGCTTCTTCCTATGATTTACATTTTTGCAGTTAAATTTGCTGTAAATCGTCCGCGTCCGTACATTGGTTTGAATATTAAATTACCAACTGATCCAAGTTTCCCAAGTGGACACACTTCAGCAGCTGTAGCAGTTTGCGTTATGGCAATGTTGATTCTTTACATCAATAAACCATCATCAATTCAATTTGGATTACTTTTTAGCGCAATTCTTGTTGTTATAGTTGCTGTTTCACGTATTATTGTCGCTGCTCATTTCCCTACGGATGTATTAGCTGCAGCAATTATATATCCACTACTTTCTGTTACAATTTTGCGCTCGTTCCAGCGACATAATTTATATATTGACAACAGAAATAATGACAAATCTACTTACGAAGAACAAATATTAGATTCTAACTCACAATCTAATATTCAATAATATATAAAAGGAAGAAAATACTAATGATAAAAGGATTTAAAAAATTTATTTTACGAGGCAGCGTAATCGACATGGCTGTCGGTGTTGTTATGGGTAGTGCAGTAACTTCAGTAGTAACAACGATAGTTAATTATATTATTAATCCTCTTATTGCAATGATTTTTGGAAAGCCAGAACTTAATGGTGTTCTAACTATTAGTATGAATGGTGCAACAATTTCTTTTGGCGCAGTAATTGGAGCATTATTGAATTTCCTTATTGTTGCTACAGCAGTTTATTTCTGCATTGTTTTACCTATTAATAAATTGCGTGAAATTGGTGCAGATTTGTTGCAAATTGAACATGAAAAAACTGAAGAAGAAAAAAGAAAAGAGCGTGAAGAAAAAACTATTCAACTGTTACAAGATATTCGTGACGAACTAGTAAAACGTTAATTTCTTATTTTTCTTATAAAAAATTCCCACTGCTTCGTAGTAAACAGTGGGAATTTTATTATCCAAAGCTAAATTATTCACACTATCAGTCGTCACCTAAAGTAATGTGAATTCCTCCAACTAATGAACCAACAACGTTATATAGAAGAGCAATTATTGCAGATAATACGGTTATTATAATTATTTCTACAATTGAAAAAATAGTCACAGTACTTAATACTGTTGGGAGTGAGAACACATCTGCAAGATTAAAACCGTTACTATCCAAACCAGTAGAAGAAACAATCTGCGTTACTTGATCAAATACACCAATCATATTCAAGAACAACCACACTAAACCTGCAGCAATAACTTGAATAATTCCTCCTGCAACGCTTAAAAGGAATGTTACTTTTGCTACAGACCATGCATCTACTCTTACTAAAGAAAGACTCATACGACGAGCACGCGGAACACGTCCCGATTTTGTTGCATTTGATTTATTGGAAATAGATGAAGCAGCACCACCAATTGTACGACGATACGTATTGGAACTACCACTAACACGTCCAGAAGATGATGAATTTTTAACAATATTTCCTAAAGAAGAATTACCAGATATTTCATCAAAATTATTTTCTTCACTTGAATAATTAACTTCCTTAGAAGGAACCATTTTTTCTGCAGATAATTCTGTGTCATTAGACAAAAATCTTGCAGATTCCTCATTCATATTCATCGGATTTTGCGATGGCTCAAAATTTTCGCTCATCTCAGTGTTCCTTCTCTTATTAATTTGCCTATAATCAGTGTCATTATACCAATGAGAGTACCAATAAAAACAGACTAGAACAGTTTTTATTAGTACTCTCAAATTTTTGTGGAATAATATTATTAATATTATTCCACATAAGAAGTTTCTTAAGCTTCCTCATTTTCTGAAGTAGCTTCTTTTTCTTCTAATTGATTTTCTTCGTCATCCGTTTCTTCATTACGGGCAATAGAAATAATTTCATCGCCTTTATCCGGCTTAGCTAAGGTTACGCCTTGAGTTGTTCTACCAGTGCGCTTCACTTCATTAACGTCAGAACGAATTACCTTACCGGACTTCATAATTGCCATTACTTGATCTGTTTCTTCAACAATCAAAGCTCCAACTAATGAACCACGACCCTCTGCAAGTTGAACAGCTTTAACACCGTAGCCGTTTCTTCCTTGCAAACGATACTCTTCAATAGCAGTTCGCTTAGCAAAACCTTCATTAGTAACAACAAGAAGATCTTTACTAGTTTCTGCCGCAACAACGTCCATATCGAGTAATTCGTCACCTTCACGGAATCTCATACCCTGAACGCCGGCAGTCTGACGACCCATTGGTCGAAGTTGTTCATCATCTGCTCTAAACTTCAAACTCATTCCAAGCTTAGAAACAAGAATAATGTCATCTTCTGAATTGCACAAAGCTGCACCAATAAGCTCGTCGACAGGTTCACCTGTTTCTTCATTTGCCATCAAACGTACAGCAATCAAACCGCCTTGACGTGGAGAATCATACTCTTGCAATGCAGTTTTCTTAACTTTCCCGGAACGAGTTGCCAATACCAAGTATTTAGCAACATCATAATTTGGAATTGATAACACTGCTTGAATTGTTTCTCCAGGAGTAAATTGCAACAAATTAGCAACATGCTGACCTTTAGAATCGCGAGATCCTTCTGGAAGTTCGTAGGCTTTCAGACGATAAACTCGACCACGATTAGTAAAGAAGAGCAACCAATTGTGTGTAGAAGTTAAGAAGAAGTGATCAACTACATCATCTTCACGAAGCTTTGCACCCTTAATGCCTTTACCACCGCGGTGTTGAGCACGATACTCGTCTGCCTTAGTACGCTTAATATAACCTGCGCGAGTTACTGTTACAACAACGTTTTCTTCAGCAATAAGATCTTCAACATTCATTTCACCAGAGAATGGAAGAATCTTAGTTCTGCGATCATCACCATATTTTGCAACAATTTCATCAAGTTCATCGCCAACAATTTTGCGCTGACGTTCTGGGCTTGCCAAAATATCGTTGTAATCAGCAATTTTAATCATCAAATCTTCATGCTCGTCGAGAATCTTCTGACGTTCCAAAGCTGCAAGTCTACGAAGTTGCATTGCAAGAATGGCATCCGCTTGAACTTCATCAACATCAAGCAAATTCATTAAACCAGTACGAGCAGTTTCAACATCTTTAGATGAACGAATTAAAGCCACAACTTCATCAATCATATCCAAAGCTTTCAAATAGCCTTGCAAAATATGATCTCGCTCTTCAGCTTCACGCTTTAAGTAACGTGTACGCCTATCAATTACTTCAAGCTGATGAGTTACCCAATGACGAATAAACGCATCCAAACTCAAAGTTCTAGGAACGCCATCAACCAAAGCAAGCATATTTGCGCCGAAAGTTTGCTGCAATTGCGAATGCTTATACAAATTATTTAAAACAACTTTTGGAACAGCATCACGCTTAAGAACAAGAACCAAACGCTGACCAGTACGACCAGACGTTTCGTCGCGCATATCTGCAATACCTTGAATTTTGCCATCTCGTACAGCTTCACGAATAGAAGCAGCTAAGCGATCAGGATTAACTTGGTATGGAAGCTCGGTAACAACCAAGCACATGCGTCCCTTAATTTCCTCAGTATTAACTACTGCTCGCATTGTAATTAAGCCGCGACCTGTGCGGTACGCTTGCTCAATTCCCTTGTGACCTAAGATTGTTGCTCCAGTAGGGAAATCAGGTCCTTTAATTCGCTGAATTAAAGCTTCAAGAAGTTCTTCTTTGCTTGCATCAGGATGATCCAACGCCCAGTGCACACCATCAGCCACTTCACGCATATTATGAGGTGGAATATTGGTTGCCATACCAACAGCAATACCAGCAGAACCATTAACTAAAAGATTCGGGAAACGAGCTGGCAAAACCGTAGGCTCTTGAGTTTTACCATCATAATTTGGCAGGAAATCAACGGTATCTTTATCGATATCTCGTACCATTTCCATAGCCAACGGTGCCATACGGCATTCCGTATAACGCATTGCTGCTGCAGGATCATCACCAGGAGAACCAAAGTTTCCTTGACCATCAACAAGCATATAGCGCATTGACCAAGACTGAGCCATACGCACTAAAGTGTCATAGATAGCAGAATCACCATGAGGGTGATACTTACCCATAACATCACCGACAACGCGAGAACACTTGTTATATCCGCGATCAGGCCTGTATCCTCCATCATACATTGCATAAATAACACGACGGTGAACAGGTTTTAAACCATCACGAACATCTGGTAAAGCACGCTCAACAATAACAGATAATGCGTAAGCTAAATAAGATTCGCGCATTTCCTGCTGCAAATCCATGTTCTTTACGCGAGCACCCTTCATTAAGCCATAATCAGTATTATCTGCTTCCTGAGGGCTCTGTGGTTCCATAGAACCATCTGGAAGCTGATCTCGCTCAGCATCATCACGAGCGGAATTTATTTCGTCTACCACTTCAATTCCTTCTTAATCTTATAAAAATTAAAGTTTTTTCTTTTTATCTTTTCGAATAAATTAATACTTTTAAGCGTCAATAAACCTTGCATCATGAGCATTTCTTTGAATAAAGAGTCTACGAGGCTCTACTTCATCGCCCATAAGCATGGAGAATGTTTCATCAGCTCGAGCAGCATCTTCAATATGAATTTGCTTCAAAATACGATGCTCAGGATCCATTGTTGTTTCCCACAACTCCTGATAACTCATCTCACCCAAGCCCTTGTATCGCTGAATACCTTCACCTTTAGGAAGTTGACGACCAGCAGCTTTACCTTCTGCCAAAACTCTGTCTCGCTCAGCATCCGTATAAACAAAATCATGTGCTCCCTTGCTCCACTTCAAACGGTACAAAGGTGGCATAGCAACATAAACGTATCCTGCAGTAATCATAGGACGCATATAGCGGAAGAATAATGTCAAATTCAAAGTAGCAATATGAGCACCGTCGACATCAGCATCAGCCATAATAATGACTTTGTGATATCGAACCTTGCTTAAATCGAAGTCTTCTCCATAACCACCACCAACAGCAGTAATTAAGGATTCAATAGTTTCAGACTTCATCATTCTGTCGATTGAAGCGCGTTCAGTATTCAAAATCTTACCACGCAAAGGCAAAATTGCTTGCGTAATAGGATCGCGACCTTGAATTGCTGAGCCACCTGCAGAATCACCCTCGACTATGAATAATTCACATTCTTCAGGATTACTTGACTGGCAATCCTTCAACTTATCTGGCATTCCAGCAGTTTCAAAAATAGACTTGCGACGAGTATTTTCGCGAGCTTTTTTAGCAGCAAGTCGAGCACGAGAAGCTTCTATAGCTTTTTGAATAATATTTTTTGCTTCATTTGGATGAGCATCAAACCAATCTCCAAGCTTTTCAGTCATGACTCTTTGCACAAAAGTCTTAGCTTCAGAATTGCCAAGCTTTGTTTTAGTCTGACCTTCAAACTGTGGAGTTGTAAGCTTTACTGAAACAACTGCTGTTAAGCCTTCGCGAACGTCATCACCAGAAAGATTAGTATCTTTCTCTTTCAAAATATTCTTTTCGCGAGCATAACGATTAACTAAAGTAGTAAGTGCTGCACGGAATCCTTCTTCGTGAGTACCGCCTTCAGTAGTCGAAATAGTATTAGCAAAAGTGTGAACTGCTTCAGAATAAGCAACAGTCCATTGCATAGCAATTTCCGCAGAAATACCAATTTCAAGATCTTCAGCCTCAAAGTCAATAACATCTGGCTCTACTGGAACAGCTTTTCGAGATTTAACTAAGTAATCAACATAGTCTTTAATACCATGCTCATACTGGTAGCTTACGCTTCTATGCTTTTCTTCACTAGAAGATTCAGAATCACCTGCAACTTCATCTCCAGCTTCATCTGGCTTACGTAAATCAGTTAAAGAAATCTTCAAACCCTTATTTAAGAAAGCCATCTGCTGGAAGCGAGAACGCAAGGTTTCAAAATCATAAACTGTTGTTTCAAAAATTGTTCCGTCTGGCCAGAAAGTCACAGAAGTTCCAGTAGATTCTCCTTCTGCCATTGGCTCACCTTTTGCCAAAGGAGCAGTTGGATGCTGATCAACATAAGTTTGAGTCCAGTGGAATCCTTGACGACGAACTTCAATTTCTACACGAGTAGAAAGTGCATTAACAACAGAAATACCTACACCATGTAAACCACCAGAAACAGCATAACCACCGCCGCCAAACTTACCGCCAGCGTGAAGCTTAGTCATAACTGTTTCAACACCAGAAACACCTTCGCCTGGCACTTCATCTACTGGAATACCTCGACCATCATCGACAACACGAATAGCATTATCAGGCAAAATTGTTACTTCAATATGCGAAGCATATCCTGCCAAAGCTTCATCAACAGAATTATCAACAATCTCATAAACCAAATGATGCAATCCACGAGGACCAGTAGAACCAATATACATACCTGGTCTAATACGAACTGCCTCTAATCCTTCTAGAACGCGAAGGTCACTCGCATCATAATGTTCAGGAGCAAGTGAATCATCGAGTTGAGCATCATCGAGTTTATGCTCTTCGACGGCATTATCCATCGAATTATCTTCCGTGTTTGCCACTTTAGGTCCCTTCACAAATTGCCTCATATTAAAAGGCATTTATAGAGCCAACATATGCCAGAAAGCACATAAAAGGGGATTCTAGCGTTTTAGCCATAATACATGACATTCTACACACATACTATGACCTCTCTTCAGAAATAGGCATTTTTACTATTTTTAAAAAATATAATAATATTATTAAAATTTATTTCTTAAAAATCCCAATCCACTCGTTGTTGGACCAATAACTTTAATTTCTTTTATTTCAATATTTTCAAGGTTATTATTAATTTTTTCTTTTAATTGTGGAATTAAATAAGAAAGTTGAGTTGCCCAAACTGTTGATTGAGCACGAACAATAAGCACGCCATTTACAACTTGACTTATTTCACAATGTTTTGCAATACTTTCCCCTACTACTTTATGCCAAGAAGAACGTAATTTTGCTATAGAAAGTTGACTATTCCAATTACTTTCAGAAGCAAAATTTTTTAAAATACCACAGAATGATTTAGGATCTCTACCAGGTTTTCCAAAATTTTCCCAAGCTTGTTCTGCATTTTTTTCACGATTATTTTCGCGTTCAGCTTTTCTATTAATAGGATCAAAAATAATTGCAGGTAATTTTCGAGTATCAATTTTTAAAAGAATATTAACAGGAATCATTATTTTTTCTCCTGCTTATTTTTTCTTTGTTCTATTACATCAAGCAAAATATTATTATGCTCTTCACTGAAATTATTAATTTCATTATTTTTTTCTAATAGTTTTCCAATATTTATAAGATTTGTTTTTTTAATATATTCTTTATTAGGAATGTCGCTAAGAGAAGAAGTAGTAATAAAAACTTGACCTTGATTAAGTGCAAAATTTAATATTCTTATACGCCTGTTTTCATCAAGTTGTGCAAATACATCATCGAGAATAACAATAGGTTTATCATTATTTTTTTCTTCTAATGCTTTGCATAATGCCATTTTTGAAGCTATTGCAATTGTCCAAGATTCACCATTCGAAGCAAAATCTTTAGCAGAAATATTATTAATAGCAAAGTCAATATCATCACGATGAGGGCCAATAAGATTGCATCCTCTAGCTAGCTCTCCATCATAAATACGTTGAAAATGCTCACTTATTTTAGAAAAAAGCTCGTTTTTATTTTCAATATTTTCATCACTCTTTTTTTCAAATAGTACTTCTTCAAAAGAAGGAACATATATTATTTCCGTATTTTCTTCATTAGTAAAAGATTTAATTATATTTTTGAAATATTTATTAATAATTTGCACAGTTTCTTGGCGTGCTTTTGTTAAGTTAATACCACTTTCAATAAATTTACCAGTCCAAATTTCTAATCCGGATAATGAAACTGTCTGATTTTTGTATGAAAAATCTCTAATATTTTTTAGTAATGCAGCACGCTGTTTAGAAATATGTTTAAATTCTTGCAATAATTGCACATAATTTGGTATTAACAAAGATCCAGCTTGATCGATAAAAGTACGTCTAACATTAGGATCACCAATTATAAGAAATTGGTCTCTTGGAGTAAAAGAAACTATTGGCAATAATCCAACAATGTCTTTAACATATAATGCTTTACCAGAATTTATATGTGCTCTATTAGAACCTTTTACGTAAAGATCTATTTCATAAGTTGTTTGATTTAAATTACTTTCTAAAGATGCAATATTACTTAAGCCAGTATTTGTTTCATCTTTTTTATAATTTATATCATTATTAATGGTATTTATTCTTATTATTGATTTTTCATAGCCTTTTTTAATAAGAGACAATGTTGAAGATGTTCTGTGACTTATTCCAGTACCAGTAACTTCTAATGCTTCTACAATATTGGTTTTTCCTAAACCATTATTGCCATATATAACATTTATTCCAGGGTTGAAATCACAAATTATATGGTTCCAAGAACGAAATGTATCAAGGGCAATTCGCGAAATATACATTGCTTAATTACCCTTTCTTAATAGTTTTAAAAGAAAAATGCGATATTACATTGTACATCAAAAAATAATCTAAAATACAATGCAATATCGCAACAATATTAATTATTAAAACGCATAGGAACAAGCAAATAGCGATAATCTGTTGATTCATCACCATCTGATTCCTGCTGACCATTAAATTCAACAGGTTTTACAGCTGTTGCCATTTTCATATGCACAAATGGCTCTGGAATAGCTCCTAACCCTTCAAGTAAGTAGTTCGGATTAAAGGCAACAGTTATGTCTTCTCCATCCATATCGATATCAAGTACTTCTTTTGCTTGTGATTCGTCAGCAGTACCAGCACTCAAAGTTAACTCCTGATTTGAAAAAATCATTCGAATAGGAGCATTTCTTTCGGCGACTAAAGATACTCGCTTAATTGCATTTATCAATAATTGTTTATTAATAATTGCGTGAATAGGATATTCATCTACGAATAGTCGATCTACAGAAGGGAATTCTCCATCAATTATTTGTGAAGTACTTGTACGACCGGAATTTTCAAAACCTAAAAGTGACTTATCTTCCTCATTAAAATGGATAATAACATTTTGATGATCGTCGAGAGAATGAGCAATATCTCTTAGTAATGACCCACGAGTAAGAGTGGTCGAATGAATGTCATTATGTTCTGGTGTCCACTTAAAAGTAGATCTAGATAGACGGAATCTATCAGTAGAAGTCATAGTAACGGTGTCATCTTCAAATTGGATCCTAATTCCAGTTAGAACCGGTCTATTTTCTTCTCTAGATGTAGAAACAGATGCTTGATTTACAGCTTGAATAAATGTTGGTGCATCAACCTGACCTAATTTATGAGGCAGTTCAGGCAAGTCAGGATACTCTCCAAGAGGCATAAGTTGTAGAGTAAATGTTGATTTTCCGGAAGTAATAGTCAAAGTATTATTTTCAGATTTTAGATAAGTTTTTTCTGCAGGAAGAGACTTAGTAATATCTGCCATCAATTTGCCTAGAATAAGTATGCTTCCCTCTTCGTCAACACCAGCTTCGATGTGATGGCAGCTAGAAATTTGATAGTTGAATGCAGAAAGCTGCAATGTGCCATTTGCTGCTTCAATTTTTAAGCCTGCAAGAATAGGGTTTGCAGGGCGTGAGTCAATTACGCGTGTAGCCCAAGCTACAGCATCAGCAAATGATGCAGAGTTGACTTCTACTTTCATGCTTCCTCTTTTCTGTAAAGTCTGCATTTATTCTACAGTATGAGGGTGTCTACAAAAAAAATATTTTTCAATGTTTGCATTGCTTTTGCAATTGTTATTTTTTCTTATTAACTAAGTAGTAAATAAGAGTAGTAATAAAGACTGTGTATATGTGGAAAAGTGCTTAAAAACCGCTTTTAAAAAGACTTATTAACAATTAAAAGATGTGGATAACACAAGAACAACAATGTGTATAAGTGGGGAACTTATCCACAACTTTTTCTATTTTTTAGAGTTTCCACATTTTTAAATGCCTTATAAACAACTTAATAACATTTTTAAGCGGCGTTTTCCACGAGTTATGCTCAGCTTTTACCCACATTTGTTATTAAGTATGTGGATAACTTTTTATAAACTTTTAAACATTTATTCATGAATATGTGGAAAATAAGTTTAATTTCTACGCTCAACAGGATTTTGTTTTAAACGAACAGTTAATTCCATAACGTAGTTATAAATTTCTTGCTTTTCTTGCATCTCGCCACTTACTCGAGTATAAGCATGCATAACTGTAGTATGATCCCTACCGCCAAAAACTTCGCCAATATCAACCAAACTCATGCTTGTCATTTCTCTTGCAAGATACATTGCAATTTGACGAGCGAGTGCAACATTCTTTGTGCGCTGACGACCAACAAGTTCATCAAAAGTCATGTGGAAATACTGAGCTACTTGACTAATGATGTCAGTTGGCCTTACTTCAATATCTGTAGCAAAGAAATCTTGTAATGCTTGTTCAGCTAAAGCTTTACTAACAGGCTGATTACTTAAAGATGCTACAGCAGTAACGCGTGTCAATGCACCTTCAAGTTCACGAATATTTTCTGTAAAACGTTCAGCAATTAAATCAAGTACGTCACTTGGAACATTACAGTGATTCATTGATGCCATCATTCTCAGAATTGCAATACGCGTCTCCAAATCTGGCGGTTTAATATCAACCGTAAGACCTGATTCAAATCTGGAAATTAAGCGTGCTTCAAATCCCTTAAGATTTTTTGGCGCAACATCTGAAGCTATAACTATTCGCTTATTTGCTTGATATAAAGAATTAAAAGTATGGAAGAATTGTTCAAGTGTTGCTTCTTTTCCACCAAGGAACTGAATATCGTCAATAAGAAGAACATCTACTTCACGATATCGCCTATTAAAATCAGCGATTTGACCTTGACTTTGATTTGGTGTTTGAAGAGCTTCAATAAATTCATTAGTGAATTCCTCACTTGTTACATAACGCACTTTAAGTGAAGAATCTTTTACTAAAGCATAATTGCCAATTGCATTAAGCAAGTGAGTTTTGCCAAGACCGGAGCCACCATAAATACATAAAGGATTAAAATCTCTGCCGGAACCCTCTGCGACTGCCAAAGCTACAGTTCTTGCAAAACGATTTGAATCGCCAGGCACAAAAGTATCAAAAGTTGCGCACGTATTTAAATGTGTAATTGCATCGCGTTGAACAGAGACAGGCATTTTTTGCTGTGCAGCCTGTTCAGTAGAAATATCAGTTTGTTGAAGAGTAGATATTCCAGTTGCATGATCAAAATCTGGTTGTACAGGAGATGAATTATTTGCTGTAACCGATGACAAATTATTAGATGATGAAACTGAAATATTATCAACAGGCAAAACTGTATTATCAGTTACTATTTTATTTTTATTTAAATTCGCATTGTTCTGTGCTTGATGAGATAAAGAATTTGAAGAATTTTGTGCAGCTTTTTCCTGATATTCAGATTGAGGGACGATCCTAAAAGCAGGAAACATATCTTTACCAGTGCAAATTTTTAATGCTGTAAGTAGAGGAGAATTTAATTCATTTTGCAAAGCTTGTTGCGTTTCAGCATTAGATACGCACAAAACAATGGTCGTTCCAAAGATTGCTTCTGGTTTAACACCTTCAAACCAACCTTTATCGCGCGCAGTTAAAAGGGCATTATGCTGTAAAACAGTAAGCGTATTAGACCATACCAAAGCAGCTTGCGATGTAGAATCGCCTAATGTATCAGCCATTTCACCCCCCAAACTTGCATTTAGCACATGTAATAATGCTGATTCTGTTTACGCGCGCACGTGTGTAATAAGTATCAGTAAGATATGTTTACTCTGACCCTACGAAGTTATCCACAGTCTAGCGTGTTGAAATTGTTTAATTGTGAATAACATGTGTGTAATTTGTGGATAAGTTTAAAGCTGAGATTTGGCTATTTTTCAACGATTTTGCGTGTACAATAAATTGTAATAGAAATGTGAATAAATCATTTTTATTTATATCTGACTATGTTGATTCTTTAATAAGAAAATGTGGAGTTTTGAGCATTGGTGAGGGGTAATAGTATTTTGGTATAGCTTGACTCATACGGGGCCATGCTTTTGCATGGCTGAATACAGGAGCATTAGTTATGAAGAGGACATTTCAGCCGAATAATCGTCGTCGTCACATGAAGCACGGCTTCCGCGTTCGCATGCGTACGCGTGCAGGTCGCGCAGTAATTAATCGTCGTCGTGCCAAGGGCCGCAAGTCACTGTCTGCCTGAGTTAAGGTAGCGTCGTAAGGCATGGAAAGGCTGAAAAGCCACCGTGATTTTGTTGCGGTGCTAAAAAAACGGCGCAAGGTGAGTTCTCGGGATATCGTCGCGCATTACATTATGCGTGACGATATAGCCGTGCAGAGCACACTTAACGAAGATAGAAGTGCAAGTTTAGATTATATTGCCACGGGTTTTGAAAGTGATACTCCCGCGGCATTTTCTGATACCTTCTTACATGATCAAAAATTTGAACATGTAAAGAGGCTAGGTCTTGCTGTATCTAAATCAGTGGGGAAAGCTGTAGTTCGCAATAAGGTAAAAAGACGTCTGCGAGTAATCGCAAAAAATTATGAATCTTTATTACCTGCAGGTTGTGATGTGGTGCTAAGAGCAAAACCTTCTGCAGCTCAATCTTCATTTGATTCGTTACAATGCCAGATACAAAAGCTTTTTGGCAAAATTAGTGCAGATTTATGTTCTACACAAAATTGCAAAATGCATGAGAATAATCAGAATCAAGGATAATTGAAATATATTATTTTGAGTAAATGGTGGTTATTGTTATGCGTAGTAAAAAAAGTTTAAGTTCTAAGTTTGTAATTAGTGCAATTAGATGGTATCAGCGCACGATTTCTGCAAATAGACCAGCTTGCTGTAGATACTATCCTACGTGTTCGCGTTATGCTATTGAAGCAATTGCTAGGTATGGCACGTTTAAAGGTGGTATTCTTGCATTATTACGCCTTCTACGCTGTAGACCTTGGACAAGCTGCAGTATTGATGATGTACCCCGCAAATATTCGATTTTTTACAGATGTGCTTGGTCTAAAGCACATGAAGAGCCACGGCTAACTCCCTTGGCTGAAGAAGACAAGGAAAACTAATGTTTAATCAAGATAACTTCATACTTGATAATGGATTCTTGGGATGGTTTTATAAAATCTTGACGCCAGTTGAGTGGCTCATGACTCAAATTATGTCATTATTCCATAAGTTATTAACTCTTCTGGGAATGAATGAAGTTGGCTTCTCTTGGGTTTTTTCCATCGTATTCTTGGTATTAGTTGTGCATGCGTGCATTTTCCCTGCATTTATTAAAAGCATTAAAGGCATGCGCAAAATGCAAGCTATTGCGCCTAAGATTAAGAAAATACAGCAAAAATATAAAGGCAAAAATGATCCTGCAAGTAAAGAAGCTATGCAGCGTGAAATGATGAAGCTTTATCAAGATAACAAAGCCAATCCTGCTGGTTCGTGCCTACCTATGATGATTCAGGGTCCTGCATTTATGAGTATTTGGTATACGCTTTCCGTTATTCCTTTTATTGCTCGTGGTAAGCATGCAGCTCTTGGTGCCTTTGATATTGCAACAGCACAGCAATTCATTAAAACTCGCGTATTTGGGGTTGGTGTTGCAGATACTTTTATGACAACTGCTGGCGCAGGTAAAATTGTCATAGTTATATTTGTTGTACTTATGTGTGCTGCAATGTGGTACATGCAATTCAATAATATTCGTAAGAATCTTCCGCCTGAGTCTAAGCAGGGTAGCCAATATACTGTACAAAAGCTCATGATGTGGGGATTCCCGTTGATTTACGTTTTCTCTGCGTTTGCTATGCCATTTGCAATGTTGGTTTACTGGTTAGTAAACAATGTTATAAATATGTTGCGTTCAATTTGGCAGGTTTACGCATTCCCAACTCCTGGATCTCCTGCAGCTGAAGAAAAAGAAAAGCGTGACTATCAAAAAGAAACTGCTCGTCGTGAGCGCGAAGGGTTGCCTTCTATTGAAGAAGAGAATCTTCAAAAAGCTCGTGAAGAAGCTGAGCGTAGAGAGATTGAGGGATTCCAGCGCAAACAGCCACAACGTAAACGTAAGGTGGCAAAGCGCTAATATTTAGATACATTTTGCGGATATATAAAGTCATTTTTATGACTTGAAAATAAGTTAGTAACTTGGCTTTATTATCCGCTAAACTAGACTTCAGGAATTTGTAAAACGTGAATTTTCTCACGATAAGGAGTAATTAATGGTACAAGATGAGAAGAGGACGGTTGATCAACTCAATGAAGAAGCTGATATTGCCGCAGATTATTTAGAAGGCTTACTCGATATTGCTGATTATGAGGGTGATATTGAGATGGGTGTGCGCAATAATCGCCCAATGATTCAGATTGTTGCAGATGATGACACTGATATTAAGAATTTAATTGGTCGCAATGGTGAGGTTGTCGATGCCTTGCAGCAATTGAGTCGTCTTGCTGTTCAACAAAAAACTGGTGATCGTTCGCATCTTATAGTTGATGTAGATGGATTCTTAAAGCGTAAGCGCCAGCATTTGCGCGATATTGCGTTAGATGCTGTTGATGAGGTGCGTGAAACTGGTGAACCTGTGAATTTGAAGCCAATGAATTCTTTTGAGCGTAAAGTTGTGCATGATACTGTACGTGATGAAGGTTTGCGCTCCCGTTCACATGGGGAAGAACCACGCCGCTATGTAACTGTTTACATGCCTTCAGTTGCTTCTGAAGATGAGAATATTGATGAAATTGACGATGTAGAAGGCGAATATTCTGAAGAATAATTAATTTTTATTTAATTGTTTCTTTTCGAAGGAAAAGAGAAATAAAATGAAAAGTAACACAATGGAACAAAAAATGTTTTGTTGTGTTACTTTTTATTTATTTTTTATATTGCTTTTATTTGTTTTGGGGAAAATATGGAAGCTAATTTAGATAAAAAATACGAGGAAAATACACAAAAAATAGCGGACGAATTGGAAGGGTCCCCGTTGCTGAACGAGGTTTTAGGTGAAGCATTAGAAAAGTGTAAGCTGTTTCACGTGAAACTTCAGCAAGAAGGATTAATAAGAGGTCTTATCGGTCCTAGAGATATGAATATTCTCTGGGAAAGGCATATATTAAATTCTGCAGCAGTTGTTCCTTTTATTAAAGAAGCAATAGTTGGTAGAAAAAATAAAAGAGTTGCAGATGTAGGTAGCGGCGGAGGTTTTCCTGGTCTAGTTTTAGCTGCGTGCTTACCTGATTATGACGTTACTTTGATTGAACCTATGGAGCGTCGTGTTGATTGGTTGTGTGAGTGCGTTGCTCTTATGAAATTAAAAAATGTTACTATATTTCACGGCAGATCAGATGAAGTTATTGACAAAGTTAAGTCACATGAAATTCCAGCGTTTGATGTAGTAACATGCAGGGCTGTAGCTCCTATGACGAAATTAGCTGGATGGACTATTCCTCTATTGAATAAGCACGGGAAATTAATAGCATTAAAGGGTAAATCTGCTCAAGCAGAAGTAGAAAAAGCTGTAAAAATGATTCGAAAAGCCGGTGGAATAGATACTCATGTTTTTGAGGCACCTGTTGCATCTGGCTTACAACCAACTACAGTTGTAATAGTAAATAAAGCCTAATTTTTTAATTAAAATTTGTGTTTTCTATGGCGCGAGTTTATTTTCGATGTTCTTGCGTATCGTCTATGAGTTTTGACTGGTGTTTTCTGAAAACGGTCTGATGAGCCTCGAAAGTTCTTGTTTGGCGTGGCGTGAGTTTTAGCTGGTGTTTGGCTGGCGGGTTTCTTTGTGTGGCTGTGTGAGATAGGAATTACTTGTCTCGCAGCGCTCCGCTCTTATACCTTATTTGGACTTAGCGGTTGTGTAGTTAAGTTTAGTTTTTTATTTACTTTTTCTGCAAAAATAGTATTCATCAACAAGATTATTACTATCGTTCCGCTTTTATATTGCTCGACCAAGCAATTCCTATCTCCCACTATTAGTAAAACCGCTAGTGTTTTTGGTGTGGTAGGAGTGCCTGGTGTGACGTGCGCAGCAGCACGGATGCTAGTGTTCTCTATGCGATAAATATTCAACGTCCGCAGAGCAATACTGTTAAAGTTTGCTAATCAATAAATAATCGCCGTTTGCAAAGCATTACTGCAAAGCTTCATGTGCAACGTTTGCAAAGCATTGGTGCAAAGCTACAGAAACATACAAGCATCCAATCAATGCGAAAAATCGAAGAATCTCACCACATGAATATAAATTGTTCAATTAGGTTTTGGGGAGAGCGAGGCATTGATTGTTTCTATTTTGTAGTGTGCAGCAGCATTAACATTAGTGTTCTATGATTAGAAAAATATGTAGTTAGTTATGGAATAAGGTGTTGATGTTTCATGTGAAACATCAACAAATTTGTGCTTTTTATGTCCATGGAAACGACGAAACTTAAAACACGATATTTTTATTTTAAGAGTTTCGCATATTTAATTGGGGGTGATACGTCGTGGAATCAGCTGCTGAAACGATTCAACGAATTTTTGGAGATTCGAAATCCTCCCTAGGTATTGAATTGGCAGATTTGACATCTCGTTTTCATTCCATTGAACAAGCGAAATATCCTAAGCCTAAGCAAACGCGTTTTATTGCTGTTGCTAATCAAAAAGGTGGAGTAGGAAAAACAAGTTCTGCTGTAAATCTTGCTGCAGCTATGGCAGTAAGTGGATCAAAAGTACTTCTTATTGATATGGATCCACAAGGGAATGCGTCAACTGCATTAAATACTCCTCATGCTTCTGGTAATTTGTCGGTTTACGATGTTCTTGAAGGGCGAAAAAGTATCGCTGAAGTAAAACATGCTTGCCCAGATATTGAAGGACTTGATGTTGTGCCAGCATCCATTGATTTGAGTGGTGCTGAATTAGAGCTTGCAGATATGGATAATCGTAATAATCTGTTAAAGGATGCCTTGCAAGAATATCTTGATAATAGCAGCGAACATTACGATTATGTTTTTATTGATTGTCCTCCGTCGCTTGGCTTGTTAGTGATTAATGCCATGTGTGCAGCACGTGAAATGCTTATACCAATTCAAGCTGAGTATTATGCTCTTGAAGGTTTAGGACAGCTTATAAGAACTATTGGTTTAGTCCAGCAACATTACAATCCAATTTTAGTTGTTTCTACAATGCTTGTTACTATGTTTGACAAGCGAACTTTATTAGGCAGAGAAGTTTTCCAAGAAGTTAAAAAACATTATCCAAATATTGTGCTTGAGACTACGATTCCTCGTACTGTGAAAATACCTGAAGCGCCAAGTTTTAACCAAAGTGTTATTACTTATGATCCTCATGGATCAGGAGCGATTTCTTATCGCGAAGCTGCGTTAGAAATAGCGAAAAGGTCTAAGACAGTATTATCTGTTATTGCAGCAAAGCAAGATGCTAATCGACAAGAACAACAGGAGAATCAATGATGAGTGGAAATAAGTCTCGCCTGGGTAAAGGTTTAGGCGCTTTGTTCCCAGCTTTGCCTGGCGAGGATGCGCTTGCCGATGCATCTAATAATTTGCAATTTAATGTTTCACATGAAACAAAAAAATCCGAATCTGTGGATAGTCAATTAGAAGAACAAGCAAAAGTTTCACGTGAAACGTTACATAAAGATAATAATCAATCAAAAAATGTTTCACATGAAACAAAGGTCCCTAGTATGAGCAATTCAATTGCTCCTCACGCGGATAAGAATAATAACAAAATAAAGAATGTTTCACGTGAAACCGTGCCGTCAATTCATACTAACAAGCATTCTCATAAACGTTCAACTATGCCATCTCTTGGAGATGTCACTAGACCTATGGATTTCTTTTTTGGAGATTCAGCATCAACGACATTTATGTCGTCTAAGGCAAAAAATAGTGAAGAAACCGTTATTGGTGAAAAAAATAACGCTGCTGAAAAATCGAATAAAACCGCAAAAAATGAGCCTTTGAAGCCAGTAAAAGGTGGATATTTAGCTTATCTTAAGCCGTTAGATATTGTTCCTAATGCGCATCAACCTCGAACAATTTTTGATGAAGATGAGCTGCGAGAACTTGCGTCATCTATTAAAGAAGTCGGCGTTTTACAGCCTATAGTTGTGCGACCTATTGTTGATGCAGATAAAAATGATGAACAAATTGCACATTATGAACTTATTATGGGCGAGAGAAGATGGCGTGCTTCTCAGCTAGCTGAACTTGATACAGTTCCAGCGATTGTGCGCACAACTGCTGATGAAAATATGTTAAGAGATGCATTGCTTGAAAATCTTCATCGCGTTGCTCTTAATCCTCTTGAAGAAGCGGCAGCATATTCTCAGATGATAGATGATTTTGGTTTAACACAGATTCAGCTTTCTCAGTCTGTATCAAAATCACGTCCACAAATTGCTAATACTTTAAGACTTCTCAATCTTCCTGCTAGCGTGCAAAAACATGTCGCCTCAGGCGTGCTTTCTGCAGGTCACGCACGAGCACTACTTGGCTTGGAAAATCCAGAAGATATGGAAAGTCTAGCCAATCGTATTATTGCAGAAGGATTGTCAGTTCGTAGTACTGAAGAGATTGTTTCGTTGAAGAATGAAGATACATCTCATGGAGCAGTACGTACGCGTGTGCGTCGCAATAATCAGTGGTCTTCTTCGCCTGTGCGCAAGCAGCTTGAGGAGTATTTTGCTACCAAAGTTTCTATTAAGGGCACAGAAAATCATGGAAGAATCGAGATTGTCTTTTCTTCTCCTGAAGAAATGCAACGAATTATTGGTTTACTTGTTTCTAAAAAAGAATAGTAGTTTTAATAAAATACGTGTGACATTTGTCTACAATATAATAGCTTAGACTGTAATGTCACACGTAAATTTAATTGTATTTATGCTTTTACTTTTAGTAAGCCTTTGTGTAATGAGTAAGATTTAAGCGTATTTTTCGTTAAGATAAGTTTGAGCATCAAGAGCTGCTCTGCATCCCATTCCTGCTGCAGAAATTGCTTGACGATACATGTTGTCGACAACATCTCCCGCAGCAAAAACGCCTTCAACAGAAGTGCGAGTAGTTGCACCATCAACAACAATTGTTCCATCTTCATTAAGTTTTAATTGGTCGTTTAAGAACTTTGTTGCAGGAGTGTGACCAATTGCCACAAACAATCCAGCTGACTCAACTTCTTGAGTTTCTCCTGTAATAACATTGCGAACAGTAAGTGAAGTAGCTTCTACATCGTTGCCGTGCACTTCATCTACAACGCTATTTGTAATAAATTTGATTTTTTCGTTTTCTTTTGCTCTATCAACCATAATCTTTGAAGCGCGGAATTCATCTCTGCGGTGAATTAAAGTAACAGAAGAACCAAATCGTGTGAGGAACAATGCTTCTTCAAAAGCAGAATCTCCTCCACCAACTACAGTAATTGGTTTTCCTCGGAAGAAGAAGCCGTCGCAAGTTGCACAATAAGATACACCTCTGCCGGAGTACTCGAGTTCTCCCGGAACGCCCAATTTGCGCACTTGCGAGCCCGTAGAGACAATAACTGCGTCGAACTCATAAGTTATACCGTCATCGGTAGTAACGAGCTTTATAGCGCTTTTAAAGTCTACAGAAGTGACATCGTTCAGCAATATTTCTGCACCAAATTTTTCAGCTTGTTTTTGCATAGACTCCATTAAGTCAGGGCCTAAAATACCTTCTGGGAATCCTGGATAATTCTCTACTTCCGTTGTGTTCATCAATTGACCGCCTGGAGTAAGAGCTCCAGCAATAACAAGTGGTTTGTACCCAGCGCGACCCAAATATATTGCAGCAGTGTATCCTGCAGGTCCGGATCCAATTATGATAACTTTTCGAAGTTTATTTTCCATTACTTATTTCCTTAAAAGCACTTATTTAAGAGATTCAATACAGTTTTACAGAATTGATGTACAAACTGTTCTTAGGCATGCTATCTTTTGGAACCCATAGCATGAAATCTTGAGATTTTACAATCTTCTTAAGTTTTACATCTGTTGTTCCGCTTTCATCGAATGTAAATTCTGCTACTTGAGTTCCCTTAGTTGGATCATCCTTAGTATCTGCCAACAAATATGCGTGACCTCCAGAGGAACGTATCGAAACAACGAAGCGATACACAGTTTGTGGTTCGGTTAAGTGAATATAGTATCCATATCCAGCTTGATTAGCCGGGAAGCTTAAGAATTGATAACGATCAGCTTCGTAAGCAACGTTATTAGTAGGAATTTTAGGCTTAGGCACAGGTTTTACTTGCTTACGACCCATATTTTTCTTAACAGGTTGTTTTTCTTGAGGAAGAATACCTTGGCTACCAAACGGAACATTTTCTAGACTAGTGCTATCCCATGAGCCGTTGTTTCCGAAGCTACCTGTGCTTTCATGATTGCCAAATAAACCATGTAATGCCAAAGCTAATCCAGCTACAAGGAGTAACGAAACAGCCCCGATAACAATAACTTTGGTTGAAAGACCCCACCAAATCTTAGCATCTGCAATAGTGTTGTTATTTTGTGTATTCTGCTTTTGTTTGTGCAAATTAGCAGTTTGTTCCAGAGGCTGGAAGCTTGGCGGCAAAGAAAGTGCTCCATTTTCTTGGATATCGTCGTTTTGGTCATTGTTTATTTCGTCTCTAAGTGCTCTTGCTGATTCCTCTCCAGGAGCTACAAATCTTCCGTGAGAATCAACAACAGGAACGCGACCAGTAGCTTCGCCTTCTGAAGTTAAGTTTTGTGGTCTTGAGATTAATTCTGTGTGTTGATTATTTTCAGTAAGAAGATGCCCAAAATCAAAACTACTAACTACGCCTGTTTCGCTAATAGTATTTTTGGAAGTTTGATTTCTTGTATTTTCAACGTGATCAAAAATATTTTTAGACGTAGCAGTATCGGGAAAATGTTTATATGAAGCAGACAATGTTGGGAAAAGAGCATCGTCTGTATCAAGTTCTGTAGGAGCGAGAATGCTAGCCATTTCTGCTGCTGCAATATCATGAAAATCTATATCTGTATTAGTGTTAGTTTCGTCACTAAAACTATTGTTACCAATGCCTTCAGAATCTGAGTTAGTATTGCTTCTTTTAAGAAGAGATCCCAATGTTCTTCCAGCATTTTTGAAGCTATCACTTAACTTAGCGGATCCATTTGTATTATTTGAAATAGTGTTGGCTGAATTAGTTGAAGAAAAATCGTTAGAATCCTGATTATTTCTTTGCATTAATTGTGCATCAAATTCTTCTTCACTTTGTGAAAGACCTTCAGGCAAAGGTAGTATACAATCATCTTTTGCTTCGCGAAGTCGAACATTGCTAATAGAAGCAACACTTGTTTTACCATCAAGCACAATATCTCTTGTTGTGAGCTTCGATAAAGGCGTGTATGAACCTAATAATGCTACTAATTCTGCAATAGACGCCATAGGTATTACGTTGTTATTTTTATTTGAAGCTAGGCTTCTTGTGCAAATCATCCTAAATTCTGAAGGAGTATTATCTGGCAAAAGAGACGCATCAAAACGAGCTTGTATTCGAGAAGAAGTTCTAGTAATCAAAGTGTATAACAATGATGCAAGTTGCTTAGTTGCAATATGTTCAACATTTTGCCTTGGAATTTGATCATCATCTTTTTGAGTCACATCTTCCAAAAGAGGACTTACTGGAGTATCTGCTAACTCAATTCCTGAAGAACTTATGCGAACAGTGTCACTAGAAACAGCGTGGTGAGTAATATTGCTAGCAAGTAATCTGCTTAAAGCTTGTGCAGTTTCTGCAACAATAGTTCTTATTGCTTCGTAGCTTAAAGGTGCTTTTTTAAGAGCCAAATAATCATTGATAGTAATACCGCGATCTAAAGCTGTAACAATAATTGCAACAGAATCATGATGCCGTAATTGAAGTACTTGCGTAAACTTGCGGCTATGCGATAAAGCCAAGGTTGATGCAATTGTATTTACTTGCGGCAAAAAACGTGAATCTCGTACAATAAAAAGCTGGCAATCCTGCGTAAGTATGCGGTCATTGGCTTGCCATACTTGCAAGCCTGCTTCGTTGCGCAAAAGCGATACTAGTACGTATCGATTTAGTACAATATCTCCTAACCGAGGTTCCATTTGTTCCTCATCTTCCTACGCATGTGCAATAAGTAACTTAACATTTTTTACTAACACATAATTGTACTGGTGAGCCGTCATGTTATGTACAGCATTTTGCTGTTATTGAAATAATTTCCCAAATAATCACATATTTTAAGGAAAAGCTCAATATGAAACTACGCTCTTAGAAGTTTTTGCTGTTAGAAGAATCATGATATTTTGCATCGGATTGTATTCTACGCGGAATTCTAAGATTTTTCTGTTCGTGCTGTGATTGACTTTTTGCAGTTTCTTCAAAAATTTTAGCAAGAGGAGCAAGAGCAGGAATCTTTTGGGCAAGCTTACTAATTATTGGGGCAGACAAATCTACAAGTTCTCTGGTCTTCAAAAGTAAGAGTGCTGACAGATAAACAACAGCAATAATAATTGTTGTTATTGCGCAAATAAGTATTGCGTATACCCACCTTAATATTCCATGCATATGTGGGGAATTGAAGTTTAAAACATGCAATAGCGGTTTACTCACTAAGAGACCAACAACAATAGATACTATTGAAGCAATAGTAATTTTTATATGCGTAATTGCAAGATTTCGATCATCTAAGTCATTGTTGAAACGATTTCGAAGCATATGAACAAGTGATGGGAAAGTCAAGAAGTAGCTTATTGAAACTGATGAGCCTAAAGCTGTAACCCAATAAGTAGGTGGCAGTACATTAATGCAACATACAAAGGCAAAAAGCTCAGTAAGAAGTTGCGCTGCTGCGAAAATAAAAGGACTTTTACCGTCTTCAAAAGCAAAGAATGTGCGTTGAATAATCAAATAGCTACTAGTTAAAGGCAAGCCAAAAGCTAGCATCATTAGAGGTGCAGACATAAGGTTTGCTTCTTGAACACTTATTGATGGTATTAAAGCTAACGAAATAGGTGTCGGAATAACAATAAAAATGACTGTAAAGAAGCACATAATTATGCTTACATGCCTGAGTGCTTCACTTAAATCATTGCGCGCGCTATGTAAATCGTGAGATGCAATGGAGCGTGAAATTTTAGGGAAAATTGCTGTTGCAACAGATACTGCAACTAAAGAGTAGGGCAATAGGAACATTGTGTAAGCGTTTTGATAAGTAGCATTACCTGCTACTTCAAACTGATCTAATCCTAAACGTTTTTCGGCAACAAATGGGACGCTTGTTGTTATATGCGTAGTAATCATTACAACTATTTGTGTAACAATAACAATGCCCATGCTCCATGCAGCAACAGGGCCCATTGATCTTAAACCGATATCTCGTATACCAAAACTTGGCTTGTAGTGTATTCCGCATTTTATAAGAGGTAGGAATAACACTAAGGCTTGTGCTGCTACGCCAATAGTCCAGAATCCTGCAGTGAGCAAAAGAGTATTGCCATTCCAAAAACTTAGTGGCATCCTATTTGCTTTACCAAAGATGATGATAAAAACGCCAAAGCCTAGGCAACTAATAATATTTGCTGCAACTGAACTCCACGCGTACATGGCAAAATGCTCTTTTGCTGCCAAAACTTGCCCAAGTACTGTATAAATACCGTAAAAGAAAATTTGAGGCATGCACCATAAAGTAAATGAACATGTTAATGTTTGCATTTCGGCGCTTCCGCCGGCGTATAGCATAGTGAGCACAGGCGTTGCTATAGACATAAGAACTGTTAGCGCGAGAAGCAGAAGAATTGCAAATGTAATAAGTTTATTTAAGCGTTCCTCGGCATTTTTCTTTTCGAGAGTGCGAACAATTTGCGGTACTAATACAGCGTTGAAAATTCCACCTGAAACAAGCGTATATATTAGCTGTGGAATCATAGATCCAGCTTGATATGCGTTTGCTGCTAAACCTGTTGTTCCAAGGGCTGCTGCTAATAAGATAGTACGTATTTGACCTGTAATGCGTGATGCGGCTGTTCCGCTAGCCATAATTACAGAATTTCGACCTACTGAACTCATTCGTCTGGATCCTTCTTACGGTGGAATTGCCTCCAAAGGCCAAGAAGACCAAGAATGAAAGCAAATACTATAATAATCGTACCGCTTTTATCACTAATTTGCAGTGTACTAGTAATAAGTGTGCTTTGTTCTTTTGCAAATACGCGATGCTGATTGTCTTCAAGCACAAAAGTAGCTTTTGTGTGAATTGATGTAGTGATTCTCAGTGGTAAAGTTACTTGAGTTTCGCTATTAGCTGGAATTTTTACTAAAGTTTTACGGCGTGTAACAATTTCCATAGCATGAGTATTTGCAGATAAATACACTTGCACAGGGTAAGAGTATGTGTTGCTTATCGTAATAGGCATGCTTGCTGTTTCGCTTACGGCAGTAATATCATGCGGTGGGATTATGTGAATGCCATTCATCAGTGTATTTGCAAAAGTCTTAGCAGTATTTTTACTTATACAAGACTTGTTATTTTTCTTGCTGTGTGCAGTAGTTTTGGCTGAATCTTGCTGCTCGATCGTATTATTGGTAAATTCGTGCAAAGAAATATCGTCGTATAAGCGTAATAAATACTTTTCTAAGTCTTTTATGTTAATAAGTTTTTTTGTTTTGGCTGTTTGTTTTGCAAGTGCTTGAGCGTCACCCTCAGTATTATGAGGATGCTTAGCGGAACTATAGTCGAGAATATTCTTAGTAAAACGTAAAACGTCTTTCCTTGAATGTGACAAATCGTTTAGGCAAGAGCGTCGTTTTTCAGTAATATTCTCGCTTATAGAGCTGTTGCGAGATATTTCACGCATTATGGAATTTTTCTTCCAGTCAGGCAAGGCATTTTGCTTCGTATTTGCCATTGTTTGCAAGTCGCTTAACGACAGCCAAGGAGATTGTTCTAATGCGTTCATAACAGCATCAATATTTGAA
The DNA here is from genome assembly GCF_055818055.1 of Gardnerella sp. c10Ua_244. Lineage (NCBI taxonomy): Bacteria > Bacillati > Actinomycetota > Actinomycetes > Bifidobacteriales > Bifidobacteriaceae > Gardnerella > Gardnerella sp. c10Ua_244. Next base: position 465,844 of record NZ_JARFVS010000001.1, on the reverse strand, counting down.
TTAGATGCATTATTCGAAAAAGTAATGAGAATATGTCTATCAACATACGGCTGTTCCATTTGGTAGAACGCGCTTTGTGCCACTAAACGATTAATGCGCCCAGCCTGAGTTCGTTCGCTTGTTGCGTTATCGCTTGTAGGCTTTCCGTTTGCCAGAAGAGTAAGCACTGATTGAGGTGACAAAACTCGCACATTCCCTGCAGGCGTATCTATATCGTATATGCCATTTCTAACAGCAAACTGTGAAGCATTATTGTCAAATTCGTCTGTTGCAATAACAGTTTCATATCCATTACGTTTTGCTTGCTCTAGTGCATGAATAGTCCATTTGCCGTATGTTTGCCATGCATAAGCTTTATTTAAATTATGATTAGTTGAGTCTGTTTGTTTTGAATTATTTGCTTTAGTAATATTTTTCTGCGATTGCGAATTTTTTGCAGACCATTTTTCTTTAGTAATTCCTGCCGATTTATACAAATCGTCATTATTGTCATCTGCATAAGCACTGATATCAAAACCAGATTGTTGCATATAAGCGCTTGGTTTGAGTGTTAAATGCGATGCTTGTATTGTGCTTAAATCTGCGATTGTTTGTAATTTTGAGTGTTTATTTGCTAAATCAGCTTTCCCAATAATGTTGTGAATACTATCTTTGTCTGCTCTAAGTAACGTTTCTAAATGATCGCTAGGTTGAATGTTATTAGCTTTAAAATTGCGTAAATCGTTTTGTGTACGAATTAATATTGGCATGAGCGCAGTAAGTTTCATCGCTGGTAAGTTAGCTGAGTGCATGCCAATATTTGCTCTTGTCAAAAAAGAATGTATCGATTTGTATTTTGAATAATCTTGTGAGAAATACGTAATTTTTAATGGTTTGGGACCCCAATTCAGGATGGAACGTAATTCTTGTTTATCTGCAGGTATGTTAAAGCTAAGAGTGCACGTGTGACCGGAAGCTAAACTTGGAGTTTTTACGGAATCTAAAATTTGAGGAGTTGGTATAAGAGATTCCTCTTGCGACCAATTTTGCACGTCCGTGCGCGAAACAAAAGTGTAATTGGAATTTATAGAAAGTTGTAAAGTGCCTTCTGGAAGTGCCGTTTTTACGGCTTTTAGTGTTGCAGTAAGGTGGTATCCGCTTTTATCTGTTACTACAGGCGTTGCTTGAGTTATATCTATTTCAATGCCCTTGCTATGCGGATTTTCATACGTAGATTGTTTTTTATTTTGTCTTGTAGAAGTTTTGTCAGATAAATCTGCTTTTTTCGTGTTTGCATATGCGTAATTTGCTAATCCTGCATATTTTGCTGTTGGAAAAGCAAAAATTGTTGCAAATACTACGAATAATATAAAAATAAAACGTGCAGAAATTAAGCAAGTATGTAACGTAATTCGTAATAAAGAAAATACGTATGAAAGTGCCTTCTGCTTTAGAACAGTAGACGCATTTGTGGTCTGATGTTTACGCGTGAGTTTCTTCACTGTTAGACCGCCTATGTGCTTTTTTGGCATAAAGCCATGCAATTTTACGTTCATTTGGATAGCTTAGTATTGCATTAAGTTCTTTAAAATTCACCCATATTGCATCTTCTGCTTCGTGATCGGGATCTCCTAATACAGATAAGTCGCCACTTACGTAACGTAACGCAAAATGGTGCACTAGCTTGTGTACTCTATGCGTTGTGCCTGTAAACCAATAGTCGATTGTGGCAATCGAATCTACTACTTCGCCAACTATACCCGTTTCCTCATGAATTTCGCGAACTGCTGTTTCTTGGGGTGTTTCACCTTTTTCTATATGTCCTTTTGGTAGACACCATTCAAGGTGTCCGCTTCTTGAATGACGAGCAATAATTGCGACACGCCCGAGAGAGTCAAATACTAAACCGCCTGCGGAATATTCTCGAATAATTGGCAAGTCTTGCGCATCTAAAGAAGCAAAAGTTGTAGGAGTATCTGCCTGTCTGCGTGGTGGCATAAGTGCTGGAGATACGCCTGAGAAAGAAGATGTTTTTTGAAGATTATCTTCCGGTGATCCTGAGTCTTGTGCAGTGCTGTCATCCTTAGAAAACAGCGGAATATCAACAACATTTTGTTCTTCACAACTGTCTTGCTGGCAAGACTTTTTTCTATGCATTTTAGCTAAATCAAGTGGCGTAATAACAGGAGCAGCTTGATTTTGGGCATGATTATCCGCAAGCTTGGCGAGCGTACGTCGTAAGTCTGCAGGAGTAATCATATAGTCAACATTACTCAATCCGCTGTGCATTGGGGTAACGGTATGCTGGAATATAGATTGATTTTTGCTGAAAGGGTGTCGGTAAGGGTGACTGAGAACTTCGAAGTTTGGCCTGAAGCTATAGAGTTGGGGCGACTTTTTGCTGAGCGTCATTATGAACTTGCATTAGTTGGTGGTCCTGTGAGAGATATGCTACTGCATCGCGTGTCGCATGATCTTGATTTTTGTACATCAGCTCGACCCGAAGAGTTTGAACCTATTTTGCGTCGTTGGGGACATGATGGTTTTTGGGATATGGGTCGCAAATTTGGCACGTTGGGAGCTATGCGTCGACGTGCTGATGGTACAGAAGTAAAAGTTGAAATTACTACATACCGTTCTGATGTGTACGATCCAGATTCTCGTAAACCTGAAGTGCAATATGGCGATACTTTAGAAGGTGATCTTTCTAGGCGTGATTTTACTGTCAACGCAATGGCGTTGCGCGTGCCAGATTTACAGTTTGTAGATCCTTTTGGCGGTGCTAGTGATTTAGCTAAAGGCGTGTTGCGAACCCCGGTTGATCCTCGTCAATCTTTTGATGACGATCCTTTGCGTATGATGCGTGCAGTTCGTTTTGTTGCGCAACTTGGGTTTAGTATCGAAGCAAATACTGCTGAAGCGATTGTGGACATGGCAGATAGGTTAGATATTGTTTCTGCTGAAAGAATTCGCGACGAAATTACTAAAATGTTACTTTCGGACAGACCTCGTAAAGGATTAGAAGCTCTTGTTGAATCTGGTATAGCTCAGCGTGTTCTTCCGGAGATTCCAGCTTTACAGCTTGAAATTGACGAGCATCATCGTCATAAGGACGTTTTTGAACACACAATGATGGTTCTTGAGCGCGCTATAGCTTTGGAAACAGATCAGGAAGGTCCAGTGCCGTCTCCAGATTTAACGTTGCGTCTAGCTGCTTTATTGCATGATATTGGGAAGCCAAAAACTCGAAAATTTGAAGATGGAGGGAAAGTTAGTTTCCACCACCATGATGTTGTTGGCGCAAAAATGACTCGTAAACGTTTGAAAGCACTGCATTTTGATCATCATCTTATCGAAGATGTTACTGAATTAGTGAATTTGCATTTGCGTTTTCATGGGTATGTTGATGAACCGTGGACTGATTCTGCAGTTCGTCGTTACGTAAAAGATTCAGGACATCTGTATGAGCGGTTGAACCGACTTACTAGAGCAGATGCAACCACTCAGAATCGTCGCAAATCGTTAATGTTTGAGCATGCGATGGACGAGATGGAAGAGCGCGTAAAGGAGCTTAAAAAGCAGGAAGATTTTAACGCTATTAGACCTGATGTAGACGGTAATGAAATAATGCAATTATTGCATTTGCAACCAGGTCCAACAGTTGGTGAGGCTTATAAGCATATGCTTGATTACCGTCTCGATAATGGTCCGGTAGACCATGATATTGCTGTAGAAGAATTACAGCGATGGTATGAGGAAACGTACAAAAAGTAAAAGTTTCTTCACTTAAATAAAGAGTAGCAGTATAAAATATTTTACTGCTACTCTTTTTTATTTAACTTCCTTATGCTGATCTGCCTTAGGAATGTTTTTCATAAGATCAGCTCTTATACATCCTTGCACTTCATGTATTGTTGCGCCTGCTGCTGGAACATCTACTTTAGGGCGAAGATTATTAAAAGTAGAGCCAAGCACAATATCGACGAGCTTATCTTTTCTATCATCCATTCGCATAATTGCATCGGTAAAATTAGCGTTTACTGTATAAGCTTCATTAATAGCGTTTTTTCCAAAGTAAATGATTGTTCGTTTAATGTTACTGGATTTGTTATTGTTAACTTCTGTTAAGTTAAATCCGCGAGCGTTTAAAGCTTCGCCAACCGCGCGAGCAAGACCGCGGAACTTTGTGCCGTTGAGAACTCTGATTGCTACAGATCTATTATCTACGTAAGGGGCTTTGGCTCCTTCTTTTCCTATTATTGCGCATGGAGCTGGAACGCCGTAATTTGGGTTATCTTTTGGAGCACGCACAGAATTTATGCCAAAAGCGTGGAATTGCACAAGTAAAGCAAATATAAAAGTGACGCCCAAGCCTACGCCCACTGTAGTGAGTACAGATCTTTTTCTTTGATACATGAAAGCTTTACGAGCAATACGTTCGTCGTATTCTTGCGTCATGTTCACTTCCGATCTGTGGTTTGTAACTTTGTTAGCAGCAAGTTTACACAAGCTGCAGAATATACGTAATATTTCATTGCGTAATATTTTATTTTGCATATTTATTCAACGAATAAATATGCGTTTTATTTATAATTTTTACAATCTTTGCATGCGCGATATAAAGCAATAAATTCATCGCAAGTAAGCGTCTCGCCGCGTCTAGTTGGGTCAATTCCAGAATTTTTATATGCTTCTTCTGGAACTTGATTTTTAAGAGCTGCGTGCAATGTCTTACGTCGTTGCTGGAAGGCGGCATCAATGAAAGCGAATACTCCCTCACGTTCATTATTGTCACCTTTGCCTGTGCAATTGCGAGTAAAAGAAACTAATGCTGAATCAACGTTTGGCGATGGCCAAAATACATTACGACCGATAAGCCCTGCGCGTTGGGCTTTGCCGTACCACGCCAACTTAACACTTGGTGTGCCATATACTTTATTCCCAGGTTGTGCGCATAAACGATCTGCTACCTCTTTTTGAACCATAACTAGAAAATTCTGTAAGTTACTAAATTTTTCTAGCAAAGTAAGAATAATAGGCGTCGCAACATTGTATGGCAGGTTTGCAACAAGAGTAAATTGTTTAGCCTGCGCAATCTGTGGAACATCATCGGCATTTACTGTCAAAGCGTCTTTTAGAATGACGTTAAATTTTTGCATTGATTGAGGCATAAATTCTTCTACAGTATGCGGCAATCGTCGAGCTAGCGGAGGGTCTATTTCTACTGCAGTAAGCTGTGCTCCTGTTTGCAATATTGCAAGAGTAAGAGAACCAAGACCAGGCCCTACTTCCATAACGATATCGCCAGATTTAACTTCAGCTGCCGCTACTATTTTTCGCACTGTACCAGGATCAATAACGAAATTTTGACCAAACTTTTTGGTAGGAGTAATGCCTTCCTCGGCAGCAATACGTCTAATATCTGCTGCACCTAAAAGCTGACCTTCATTTTCAATGCTGATTTCTGTCAAAGTTTTACCGTCCAAATTTCGTAACAATTAATCCGTTGCGCCAAAGTGCGTTAAAACACGCTGCTGCCTTTTAATACCAGCCAATTTCGCGCGAATGCTTTACTGCTCCACTAGGTGTTTTATATTTGCTCTTAATGTAACTTAGACCCCAGCTAATTTGTATTGCGGCATCTTCATGCCAATTAGCTCCTGCACTGCTCATTTTATTTCCAGGAAGAGCTTGAGGAATGCCATAAGCGTGTGAGCTAGGATTTTCTGCGTTCCATCTCCATCCAGATTCCCTATTCCATAACCATAAAAGATCTTCCCATTCTTTACCGGTCCAACCCATTTGCGCAGCTGCGCCCTGAGCGAATAGTTTAGCTTGTTCTGGAGTAGCATGTACAAGGCTATCGGGATTAGAGCTTGGAGCGGGTGCAGGTGGATTAGCTGCAGGTGCGGGAGCTGCAGATGCGGTTTGTTGTTGAGTTTGCTGTTGGCTGTTTTTCTTCTCCTGTTTTGCAGGCTGCTCAGTATTCTGCTTTTTGTGTTGAGCGTTTGTTTGTTGTTTGGATTGTTTTGACTTTTGCGTATTTGTATTATTTTTGTGAATTGGTGCAGGAGCAGCCTTACCTACAGCAATAACTTGATTAACTGCAGGCTTTACCAAATTTTGCGAAACTAAAGTTGCGCTTTCTGCTTTGCCATCTACGTATGTAACGTTATAAACATCTTCGCGCTCACCATTCACGCCAACTTGTTGTACAACGCGAGAATTCGCTGGAAGTTTAGGATCTACTACAGTTTGTGTGGCAAAAGGTAATGAAACTGTACGACTTTCTTTGCCATGAGTAACTCGAGAAACACGTAAAACAGTATTTCCATCATCTTCTTCTACGCTTACGCGATCTTCCTTGCCGAGCACTATACCTTGAGAATCAAGAATTGCGCTCGCAGGTAAGTCTCCATTTTGCACAATGCGTGTTTTCCTGTCAGCGATAACGCTAATTGGACCTTTTTTATTAATTGATAAGCCGCAAGTGAGTTTATCGTAAATATTTTGCAAATTTACTGTAATTCGTGAAGCGTTCTTAGCATTAGCTTTAAAAAAGCCGATTAATTGATCGACACTAGTTGCAACAGTCCAGAACGGTATAGTTACTCCATCTACAGTGATAGAAGTTTGATAAGCACTGCGAACTGTTACAGTAGAATGATTTGTGAGAATATCTCCAGAAGAAGAAATAATTTGATCGTGAGTTTTTACTGGCACGTGTTGTTCTTCCAATAAACGTATTGGATTTGTTGAATAAGTGCTTACAATATGCGTTTTTCCATTTATAATCATTGCAACAGATTTTTTAGCTGTAAATATAAACAAGCTTGTTGCTGTGAGTGATATAGATAAAACGCAGGCGATTATTCTTGCACGACGCATCACTATTAATCGTCTAGGCGTCCATCGACGTGCCATACAATCACTCCCTTTGCAATAATGCTAACTTCTCTATTATACCTTCAGTATTGCATTCAAAATTGAGTGCAAAACAAAATAAAAGTGGGGGCGGGAGAGAAGGGGATATTCCCGCCCCCTATGAGGTGGAGCTGGTTGGGGGACGCTCCACTCTCACCTCGGAAACCCTGAGTTGGGGGAAGGTTCCCGAGTTCTTACTCGCGAAAAGTTTTGTTATAAAGATAATCATGCGCACAGATATAGATTTGTTATTTTCATAATACGCCATAATCTGGCACTGTATATGAAAAATAAAAATCTTTTCTATTTTTGAATAGTTAATTAGCCACTATCCCCTCTGCTTTAATCATTTCACGTCATTATATGTGATACGAAAGATAACAAAACTATAGTTCTGGAATATGTGAATGGAAAATAAGAAATACTCGCGAAACGAGTGGAATAAAAATGGAGCCTCCTGCCGGGATCGAACCGGCGACCTGCCGCTTACAAGGCGGCCGCTCTGGCCATCTGAGCTAAGGAGGCGAAGTTTCTCGTTAGCATGACGAATCATGCTAAGTAGAACAATTGATTAGTGTACCATATGCCACGTCATTACAAAATTACGGCGATGTTGAATATAGAAACGGCGTGTTTTTTGTTGTTTATATTTGCGTATTTGGCAATATAAGGCATTAACATAATGCAGTATGGAAGATACAAGCATGTTCGATTTGCAACCAGGGACTAATGTAGGCGGATACACGCTTATTTCTAGGCTTGGCGGCGGCGCAATGGGGTCAGTTTGGCGCGTTAATGACGATGGCGGCAATCAATATGCTATGAAAATATTACGTGCGTCTGTTCATGCAAAACAGAGTGAAGATGAAGATTCTGAGCAGGAACGCGCTCGAATACGTTTAAAACGTGAAGCTTTGGCTTTGCAGAGGATTCATCATCCAGGTGTTTGCGCGATAGTGGATATGGAATTAGATGCTTCAATCGCTTTTATTGTGACAGAGTTGATTGAAGGACATAATTTGCGCGAAGACGTGGATGAGAATGGACCTTATATTGCAGATGATTTGGAGCGTCTTGCGCATAAGCTTATTGAAGCTGTTAAAGCAGTTCATGAAGCCGGTATTGTTCATCGCGATATTAAACCAACTAATGTAATGATTTCTGCTACTGGACCTGTATTGGTAGATTTTGGGATTGCGATGGGCGAAGGTGAAAGCCATGTTACTCGCACGGGATTAGTGATGGGCACTCCTGGTTTTATTGCTCCAGAAATTATTGAAGGCGGAGATTCAGATGAACTTACAGATTGGTGGTCTGTTGCTGCTGTGCTTGCATTTGCGGCTACCGGTAAGCCTGTTTTTGGCACAAAGCCTATGATGGCGGTTTTGGAGCGTGCTGCCTCAGGCAATGCAGATTTAACTGGGTTACCTCCTAGAACAATGGCTGCTTTTCGTAAGGCTTTGAATCCGATTCGAGAGCAGCGTTGCATGCCATCTGATTTAGAAAATGCAATTAGTCAAGATGCTATGGATCCTTTAGCCTGGCCGGAGGCGAACCGCCCTTTTGACCGTAATGCCACTAACATAACTATGCGTAAAATGTGGTGTGAAACAAGTCGTGAAACAAAAGAAAAAACTGCTATACTAACAAATTCTCGTACCTGCGATGCAGCTGGTACAGCTGGCATAACAAATCTTAATTCTGATGGAGAAATGCCAACCGTAACTGTTCGTTCTACTACTGTTATGCCACATTCATTAGATAATAGTGAAGACGATAAAACATTTTGTGTGGATGAAAAAACACGAATTAATACGTTAAACGATGTAGATTTTCAGAATATACAGGACGACAATTCAAACAATTCACGCATTGCACAATCTTCAAAACTTATTCGTTCTTCTGATAACACTTTTGATAATGGCAATATTGAAAATGAAGCAGGTGATTCTCTACACGTTAAAAGTGATGAAGTGTCTTCTGTTGATCCTGCTCTTAATAAACATGATTATGCGCGTAGAGGAACATGGATACTGCTGATTTGTATAATTCTTCATTTAGCCATTGCTTGCTTAAGCATTCTCGATTCTATTGGTTTTGCGATGGTTTTTATGTGGATTAGTGCAACATCCGGCTACAGTATTTCATCAAGCTTGCGAAGATGGCAACTTAACGATGGAATAATTCCTCGCCATGATTCTGTAGTGCTTATTGCAACTTTACCGTGGCATATTATTCGAGGATTTGTTTACATGCTTCCACGAGTTATAGCTATTGTTGTTTCTGGAGGTATTGGAGCTGTTATATATCCATTTTTCTGCGGTAATAATCCTGAATTACTTTCTATAGATGTTGGATCCTTGCGTATTCTTTTACCAACTTACTCACCTAATATTTTTTCAAGTACTGCAGTTGGATATGCTCTAGGATTTATTGTTGCATGGGTTATTTTTGCTGCAGTTAAGTGGACTACAAAATTCCGTTTAGGATTAGGTGCGTTATTTTATTCTGGAAAATCATTTGAAAAATAAAAATAGTATGATACGTAATGTGTATTTTCCGTTGATGCCATCTACTAAACTGTGATGAAGTTATTATTTCATTAGCAAGAATGCTGCTAGGAACGAGTCTTAGTGTGCGAAATAAATGGTTGAAGGATAACAATGCCTAAAATTCAGATGCGTGATAATAAGCAGGGAGATTCATCTGCTACTCGCCTACAAAGAACTATAGAAAATCGCGAACGTGCAGCGCGTGAGGCGCGTGAGCGTCGTCAGCAAGCAATTATCGGCGCTATTGTAGTAATTATTGTTGCGGCTATGTTGGCTGCTGTAGGCATTACTGCGTATCAGGCAGCTTACGTTCAGCCTCAGAAAAAAATAGAGCAATCTGCAAAATCTAATCATAATTTGGATAATATTGATCCAAGTATTCGTCCAAGCGGTGTTAATTCTAAGAATGGCATTCTTTTTAGCAAGGATGGGTACGGCAAGCAAGCTGCTGGTGCTCCTACAGTTGCCACTTATTTTGATCCTTTGTGCCCTGGTTGCGGATCCTTTAATCGTACTGTTGATGAAACTTTAATTAAAATGGTTGAAGCAGGTCAAATTAACCTAGAACTTCACCCAATGTCATTCTTGGATGGACTTTCTACTGACCATTACTCGACTCGTGTTTCTAGTGCTATTGCTTATATCGCTTCATATGATAACAATCCAAAGCATTTGCTTCAGTTTATCAATGGCATTTTTAACGAAAAATTCCAGCCGGAAGAAAGCGAGGGATATAAGCCTGTAAGCAATAAAGAGTTGATTAAACTGGCTAAGAAATCTGGAATTCCAAACGAAATTGCAAGTAAAGCTTTTAACCGCCAATATTTGAAGTGGCAGCTGCTAGTTAATAAATACACTCCTGATCGTAAGGAATTGTGGAATGTCAGCGGTCCAAATAAAGGATCTATGACAACGCCGACTGTAACTATTAACGATAAATTGCTTGATATGAATGCCATTAATGAGAAAAAAATGAAGGTGCTTGATGCTCTGCTTCATTGCATCGGCCTGGATAAAAAACAAGTTGGAGTTGCAGGTCAGATGCCTAAAGTGTCTGACACTAGTTCCCCTATTGCATTGTAAATAAGCTAAATTATAGAAATCTAAATTATTAAATAAAAACGGACGTTAAGTGTATTCTTAACGTCCGTTTTAGTATAGAGATTACTTAATTTTATTTATAAATCAAGCGGCTTACTCTTATACGTAACTTTCGGCATATGACCAGATTTGCCAACATGTTTTTTATCGATTCCCAAAGACTTTAATATAGCTTCCAAAGGATCCATTTGCTTTTCAGAAGCTGCATTGAGATCTACTAGCTTACCGTTAATTGTTACTGTTGGAGTTGTCATAGCGCCTTTATTAGAGCCAGAAACATTCCATAAAGCTTTTTCTTCTGGAGTATTCTCATTAATAACTTCTTGCCACTTAACATAGTGTAAGTTAAATGCTTCATTCGCAATCTTATCTGCAACTCCAGCATCTTCAGCTAAATCAATAAGAGCTTTATTTGGTGTTGCTTGGTATCCGTCGCCTTCTTCCGGCTGGAATCTTTCGCTAAAAATACTATTGATGAACTTAAGCAAATGCTTTGGATCGTTGTCGTGCGAAGCGATATAGGCAATACCGCCTGAGACGCGATAAGAATATTGATCTGAGCTAAAACGATTTAAGAATGACATTGGGTGAAGTTCTAGGTTAATTTGACCTGCTTCAACCATTTTAATTAAAGTTTCATCAACAGTACGATTAAAGGATCCGCAACCAGGGCACAAAGGATCAAAATAAGTGGCAACTGTAGGAGCACCAGCAGCTTGCTTGCCGTACCCATCCTTGCTAAGAAGAATTCCGCCTTGTAAATTAGATGCTGGTGGGATGTCAGAAGAAGGCAATTTTTTAATCTCTTTGGTTATTTGGGAGTCTGCTGTATCCTCAGTTTGTGTATCTGGCTTATTGGTTGTTGGATTTTCAATTTTTACTTGTGGTTTATTGATTGAATTGTAATAAGTCATAAACCCAGCTCCTGCAGCGAATGCAAGAATAATTAGTGCTATTACGATGCCAATTAAGCTTTTACTATAAGGGGTATTTGATTTTTGCATTTCATTATTTGTTGTTTCTTGTTGTTGATCCATAGTTATTCTCCTTTTGTGCACCTTACTCGACACGCCGAGTTTATGCAAAATACTGATTTTTTACTGTTTTTCTAAGATAAACATGATATATTAAGGCATGGCTCAACGAAGAGAACCTTCAATGGACCAGGTAAGTAAACTGTGGACGATTGATACCCGCCGATGTAGGAATTGGGGTCATGAGTGCACACCCTTCACTACGGATCGTTCGGCACGTACCTGCCGATGAAAGGACATATCATGGCAGAAGTTGTATTTGATCATGTGACTCGTATATACCCGGGCAACGATAAGCCTTCGGTTGATGACTTGAACATGACTATTAAAGATGGTGAGTTCCTCGTACTCGTTGGTCCATCTGGTTGCGGTAAGTCAACTACTTTGCGTATGTTGGCAGGTCTTGAAGAGGTTAACAAAGGACGTATCCTCATCGGTGGTCAGGATGTTACTACAATGCAGCCAAAGGATCGCGATATTGCAATGGTCTTCCAGAATTATGCACTGTATCCGCATATGACAGTTGCTGATAACATGGGCTTTGCTTTGAAGATTGCTGGTGTTCCTAAGGAAGAAATCCGCAAGCGTGTTGAAAAAGCTGCAGAAGTGTTGGATTTGACAGAGTATTTGGATCGTAAGCCGAAGGCTTTGTCTGGTGGTCAGCGTCAGCGTGTTGCTATGGGTCGCGCAATTGTTCGTGAACCAAAAGTCTTCCTCATGGATGAGCCTCTTTCCAACCTCGACGCTAAGCTCCGCGTTCAGACTCGTACTCAGATTGCTGCTTTGCAGCGTCAGCTTGGTGTTACTACTCTGTACGTTACCCACGATCAGACCGAAGCTTTGACCATGGGCGATCGCATTGCAGTGATTAAGCTTGGCGTATTGCAGCAGGTTGGAGCTCCTACTGAGCTTTATGACCGCCCTGCAAATGTATTCGTTGCAGGCTTCATTGGTTCACCATCTATGAATATCAATCAGCATCCAGTTGTAAACGGTCGAGCTCAGATTGGTGAGGATTCTATACTTCTTCCAGCTGAGGCTGTTGACAAGCTCACTGCAGAAGATAACGGACAGATTATTGTTGGCTTCCGTCCAGAAGATGCAAGCTTGGCAACATCCGATGATCCAAATGCGTTCTCCTTGAAGGTAATGAACGTGGAAGATCTCGGTTCTGATGGCTATATCTATGGCAATATCATCACCGATGGTTCTCCTGAGGAAGCATCTACTATGATGTCTGATCAAAATAAGCTCACGACTATTCGCGTGAACCCACGTGCTCTTCCAAAGGTTGGCGACACCGTGAAGATCAAGATTGATCCATCTAAGATGCATCTGTTCGCACCTTCTACGGAGTTGCGTTTGAACTAAAACGTTGGTTTGCCTGCTTATATAAGCTAATGGGCAAACTTTTGGTATAAGGTATAGAGCGGGGTTCGCAATATGACGCGAACCCCGTTTTTGGCACAAAAAAGCAGCATAATAAGTGTACAATAATACATCATTACAATGCATCGCTTATTATATATAGTTGTTATCAATAATTCGTCGGTGGTTGAGCTGTGTTTATCTGGAATGCAGTGATATCGTTGGCATGAGCTTGATTGGTAAATAAACTTTATGGAATGGAATGACGCTCCTCAATTAGACCCGCGTGCTGTGCAAGCAACTTCGGTATCTGCACAGGACGAGAATGCGTCTTCTCAAGAGCCGCAGGCACTGAAGATTACTGCGGCTAGTTCAAATCCAAAAATGTTTACACTGCCTTGGGAATTACCACTTTCTCAATGGCCTGCTGATTTATTCGTGAATTTGCCGCGTGGTATTTCTCGCCACGTTGTGCGATTTGTTCACGTTGGCGATGAAGTGTATGCAATGAAGGAAATTACTCGTCAAGTTGCAGAACGTGAGTATGAGCTTTTGCGTAGGCTTCGTAAACTTGAGTTGCCTACAGTTACTCCTATAGCTGTTGTTGCAGGACGCCATGACGCTAATGGTGAAAAGCTTGAGGCAATGTTAGTTACGAAACATTTGAAGTTCTCACTACCATATCGTGCATTATTTGCTCGTACGTTGCGTCCGGATACTGCAGAGCGCCTTATCGATGCGCTTGCTGTTCTTATGGTGCGCTTGCATCTTTCTGGCTTCTATTGGGGCGATGTATCGCTTTCCAACGTGCTGTTTTTGCGAGATGCAGATGCTTTTTCTGCATTCCTAGTTGACGCAGAAACTGGTGATTTGCATGGAAGTTTAACAGAAGGTCAACGAGAATACGATATCGATTTAGCTCGGACCAACATTATTGGTGAGCTTATGGATTTGAGCTCCGGTCAGCTTTTACCGACAGAAGTAGATGAAATCAGTATAGGCAATCGTCTAGTAGATCGCTATCATTCGCTTTGGAGTACGCTTACTGACGTTGATAAGTTCAGTCCTGATGAGATGTGGCGAATTGAACGTCGTGTTAATCGTCTAAATGAGCTTGGTTTCGATGTTGATGAGTTGGAGATGAAGACTTCAGAAGATGGTCGAAGGGTTTTGGTTCGACCTCGAGTTGTGGATGCTGGCTATGCTTCCCGCAAGCTTCTTCGTCTTACTGGATTGGATGTTCAAGAGAATCAGGCTCGAAGGCTGCTAAACGATTTGGATGCATATCGCACTTCTACATGGCGTCAAGGTGAAGAGCTGGAAATCGTCGCAACTGATTGGATGCGTGAAATTTTCGAGCCAACAGTTCGTATGATACCTCCTGAATTCCGTTCGCAAATTGAACCAGCTCAGTTCTTCCATGAAGTGTTGGATCATCGTTGGTTTATGGCAGAAAAAGTTGGCCATGACGTTGCTATGCAAGATGCTGTGACAAGCTATATTAAAAATGTGCTTCCTCAGTACAAAATGGATAAGCATGTTCTTGCTGCTATTAATGCAGATGCTGATTCTGGCGTTGTGGATGATGAATACACGTATTCTTCTCCAGCACCTGTAGGTCACGATATAGATGAAGATGATCAAGATGCTAGTGTTTGGGCAAGTTGAGTATTGTGTTATATAAGTAATTAGCTAATTCTCAATAAGTACGGCATTGATTGCCGTCTTTGATTTTAAGTGAATTTTTCGTCGGGGAGCTTCAACTCCCCGTTTTTTTATTGCAGTTTACTCGCTTACCCTAAATTTGGGTATAAAAAAGTGCCCCCTGTGGGACTCGAACCCACAACCCAAGACTTAAAAGGACTCTGCTCTGCCAATTGAGCTAAAGGGGCAACAAATGCTAAGTATACTACATTCAATCGACGAAGTGAATATCGTGTTAACTTATGCGTGTTACATATATTTATTGCAGTATTCCGAGTGACTCAAGTTTTGCTTTTATTTGTGTTGCTGATGGCTCAACCATAAAAGTATTATCTGCAAAAGTAACAACTGGAATATGCTTTTGATTGCTAATTTCAATCGCTTTTTCTTCAGCACCCTCTTCTGTTTCAATATCGTGCCAAACGAATGCCACACCATACTGGATTAGCGCAGCTTTCGCACGTTTGCAATCTCCACACCAATCTGCACCGTATACATTTACGGTAGGCTGATCTGACATAAAATCCTCCTCAATGATTTTGTGAATTCAAATTTTGCGTAATAAATAGCTCGTGCTATTTATTACTACTTTTACTAGTGTAATAGATGCAGGTGTACCTAAGCATATTGACGTTGAAGTGTAACAAAGATGAGAAAAAATAGTGAAATATATTGCTAGTGTCCCTTGACTTTCATAGTCTTGATGTCATGAATATGGTTATGGATATGAACATGCTAATTTGGTTTGCGGCTGCGGCTGTTGTTATTGTCATCTTATTAGTAACAGTTGCAGTGATTTTGCGCATTCACAGCAATAGTCATGGACCAGTAATTCCTGAAAGCGTTGATAGTGCAATCGATACAAGCAAAACTAAAGCGCGTGGAACAAAAAAATCTGAAAAACAGATAGAAAGTAACGTCGCTGTTGTACCTAATGAAGAAGTAAAGTCTGAATTATTGCCAGAAAGTACTTCTTCGCGTATTAAACGTCTTCGCGAACGTTTGGCTCATAGTGCAAATCCATTTGGTCGTGCATTGTTTAATATCATAAGCAAGGACCATCTTTCGGAAGAAGATTGGGAAGATGTAGAAGATACTCTTCTTATGGCCGATGTTGGTTCTCGAGCTAGTGAAGAATTAGTAGAAGATCTACGCAAAGATGCACGCATTGCTGGTACCTCTAATTCAGAAGATGTGCATTCAGCATTGCGTACAAAACTATTGAAAATAGTAGATGAAGACGCTGATCGACGCTTAAATGTAGATAAATCAAATGCGCATCATCCTAGCGTTATTATGATGGTCGGCGTTAATGGCACCGGTAAAACCACTACTGCTGGTAAATTAGCGCGATTGTTTATTGCCAAAAAACGTTCAGTAATGTTTGCTGCAGCAGATACTTTTCGTGCGGCTGCAGCTGATCAACTTGAAACTTGGGCGTCTGCAGTAAGCGTGCCAGTTGTTCGTGCAAATAAAGATGGTGCTGATCCTGCTTCTGTTGCTTTTATTGCTGCGAATAAGGCAAAAGAAGAGCAAACTGATTTATTGATTGTAGATACTGCTGGTCGTTTGCAGAATAAAGCAAATTTAATGGAAGAGCTTGGCAAAATTCGTAGGGTTATAGAAAAAACTATGCCTGTTGATGAAGTATTGCTGGTATTGGATGCTACTACTGGTCAAAATGGCATGTCTCAAGCAAAAGTATTTGCTGAAGCTATTGGCATTACGGGCGTAGTCCTTACTAAGCTTGATGGTTCCGCTAAAGGTGGAATTGTTATAGCTGTACAGCGTGAACTTGGTGTACCGGTTAAGCTAGTAGGTCTTGGCGAAGGACCAGATGATTTAGTGCCGTTTGATGCTCAAAGCTTCGTAGACGGTTTGCTCGCTTAATGCTGAGCATTGATGTAGTTGCATGAGTGGTAGTTTTTAATGTTCCACTAAAGTCTTTATGAGTTTTGGCTATAAGAGTTTCTCGGTACAATAGTTATATAAAGTAATACTTAAGCTGCAATGATGTTATTGTTGCGCTGTTTCAAATAATTGAGGTGAAAAATGACCACAATGGATCCGCAATGGGCATTGTTGGCTGGCGCGTTGGTGTTTATTATTACGCCGGGTATTGCCCTGTTCTATGGAGGCCGTGAACGCGCTACTTCCATGGTGAATATGATGATGCTTTCAGCTGGCGCTATTGCTGTAACCACACTGGTTTGGACGCTGTGGGGATGGTCGTTAGCTTTTGCTGGCAAAGATATGGCTGGTGGTGTTATAGGTGATCCATTGAGTGGTTTGCTATTCCGTGATTCGATGGTGGCAGATCATGGTGTGTTTACGTCTATGGACGCAAATTCCGGATTATCTGGCGGCATTCCTGCAGCTTTTCGTTTAGCATGTGCTGTTGTTGCAGTAGCGCTTATTACTGGAGCTCTAGCCGGTCGAGTGCGTTACGCTATTTGGCTTATTTTCGTAGCTGTGTGGATTACTTTAGTATTCGCTCCATTAGCACATATGGTGTGCGGTGGTGGATTGCTTTCGCCTAATGGTGCTATTTCACAGGCGTTAGGTATTTCAGTGCATGACTTCGCGGGTGGCTCTATATTGCATATTGCTGCGGCTGTTTCGGCTTTTGCAATTGTTATGATTATTGGCGGACATGCTCACTTCCCTCTTAAGCGTTTTGTTTTGCATATTAAGAATGTTGCGCATACGAGTGGCAATGCTAATTCTGGAGCTACTAATTCGCGTAATCCTAAAAGTCGTTTATCGCGCGCATTGTGGGCTGATGTTGAGCATGCTAAAAATGCTGCTAGTGAGACTGTTGTCTCTCCAGTTGCTACAGTGACTGAGGTTGCTGCTGAATCCACTGCAACGCAGTCGGCCGTTGAAAATGGTGTTGCTGCTCGCCATCCGCATAATGTTCCTTTCGTTATGCTTGGCGTTTTCTTGATTTGGTTCGGTTGGCTTGGGTTAATGATTGGTTCTTCTGCAGGCGTTCCTGGAGTTGCAGGTTATGCTTGGGTGAGTTCCACAATAACTGCTTCTGCTTCAATGCTTGCCTGGGGTGTGACTGAACGTTTACACTCTGGATGCTTTACTGCTTTGGGAGCTGCGTCTGGTGTTATGGCTGGATTGGCTGCAAGTGCTGCAGCCGCGGATGTTATTGCTCCATTGTGGGCTTTAGTTTTGGGTGTTCTTTCTGGTGTTATTACTTCTCTAGTGACTCACTCTCGTACTTTTGTGCGCTACGATGGTGCCTTGCATGTAGTTAGCGTGAATGGTGTTGCTGCGCTTATTGGTGTGCTTGCAGTAGGCTTATTTGCTGATGGTTCTGGATTACTTGCTGTTGGTGATTGGCATCAGTTAGTTGCACAACTGTGCTTAATTGGGATTACGGTGCTTTATGCAGGTGCTGTAACTGCAGTATTAGCTTTTGTTCTTGAAAAGCTTTTTGGATGGCGTATTTCGGAAGCTAAGGAACGTAAGGGCGTTGATTTGGTTGATCAAGGAGAGCGTGCTTACGATTTTTCTTCTATTGCACAAAGTCATGATGGCGCTGTAGTTGCTGTTGCAGATGATGATGCAAATAAAACTCAAATGGCTGTTCTTACTTCTGTTGATATTGATATGGGTGAAAACGAGGTTGAACAATCTGATTTTATGGTTAATCAATCTGAGGCAAATCCTGAGCAAGGCGATTCTGAGGTTGATTCTAAATCTGAAGTTGAGCAAAAAGAGTCTTCTTCTGAAGAAGAGTTTGAAACTGTAAAAAAAGATGAATCATCGCAAAAGAATAAAAAAACAGAAAAACGAAATAATAGTGCTAAAGAATAGACGCATGTGCGTAAGCGTTATGATTTAGCAGCAAGTTCGAATTATGTTGGTATAAACCGCATGTCTTATCTAAGATATGCGGTTTTGCTATTTTTGCTAATTTAAAATCAAGTTTTCAATTAATAAGTTATTTTTAGTGAATAAGTTATTCATATGACACGCACGAATTGCTTGATGTGGATAAAAAAGATAAGTTATCCACATTTTAGGCGTGTCTACGTGGATATCACACAAATTTATCCACATAGTGGGGATAACATTGTGGATATCCTGCGGATAACTTTTTAAAATAATATTTTTATTTGCGATTTACGCATATTTGTGTTACTTCACTCGCAATTGCTTTTGCATAAAATTTGTTAGCATATTGCAATTTTCTTTTATGCAAGCGTGACAAAGTAGCAGTAGAATGAAGCATTATGACAAATCAAAAGTTGGACAACCAGAACAAAAAAGACGTACTGCGCAATATTTGGCTACTAGCTGTACCGACTTTTGGACAGCTCATATCTGAGCCGGCATTTGTACTCATTGACACTGCTATTATTGGTCATATTGGCAAAAGTGCTCTAGCGGGTCTTTCTATTGGATCAACGGTACTTCTTACTACTACAGGTCTTTGCTTATTTTTGGCTTACAACACAACTTCACAGGTTGCGCGTCTTTTAGGCGCAGGTAAGCGTCAAGAAGGTTTTAGCATTGGAATGGATGGATTGTGGCTTGCATTATTGCTTGGCATAATTCTTACAGTCATACTTATTTTTGCCGCTGAACCGTTATGCTACGCAATAGGCGCGCGTGGCTCTACGTTGCAAAATGCTATTGTGTACACACAAATGGTTATGCCTGGATTGCCTGCGATGCTACTCGTATATGCAGCAAATGGCATATTTCGCGGTCTTTGCAACGTGCGCATAACATTATTTGCTGCTGTAAGTGGAGCTGTTCTAAATACTATTCTCGATATAATCGCAGTATTTGGTCTCAACATGGGAATTGCTGGTTCTGGTATTGCAACAATGATTGCGCAATGGTATATGGGACTTGTTCTCACTATTCCTGCAATTATTTGGGCTACTCAAAGTGGTGCGCGTCTCAAACCACATTTCCAGCATATTCTACATTCTGCTGGAACTGGTATGCCTTTGTTTGTTCGTACACTTGCATTGCGCGTGTGCATGGTAGCTACGGTTGTTACTGCGACCCATCTCGGCACCAATACTCTCGCTGCGTATCAGGTTGCTAATTCCTGTTGGAATTTTGTTATGAATATTTTGGATGCAATTGGTATTGCTGCGCAGACTATTGTTGCTGCAGCGCTAGGTGCAGGCTGTCGTAAGCGCGCAGGAATGATTACGCGTATTTGTGCTCAAGTGGGAGCTGTAAGCAGCGTAGGAGTCGGTTTATTCATGATTTTCGTGGGTTGGAGTTGCGCGCCACTATTTAGTCAGCATACAGATATTCAGTTTTTAATTTCTGTAGGCATGACAATATTAGGATTGTTCTTGCCTCTTGCTGGATGGATGTGGGCACTAGATGGCGTATTAATTGGCGCAGGTGATCACCGTTACTTAGCAAAAGCTTGCTCAGTAATGGCTGCTGTGTATTTAACATTTTTGGCGCTCACAAGCGTTTTTGATGTCGTCGTCGATGCTAATGACGTGGTAAGAACTATTACTTTATGGGTTGTTTTAAATGCTGTTTATATTGGGGGGCGTGCAATAGGCAATAGTTTGCGCATAAGAAATGATACGTGGATGGATTCTGCGCTAAAAATGTAAATAAAGTTTTGTGTTAATGCATTTACGTTTTTTCATAATACGTGCGCGCGTTTATACTCGTTTTTATGGCAGATAATGATATGTGGCAATCTACTAAAGGCAATGTTATCCGCGCAGGGAGCAATCGTGGTGGCAATGGTGACGCCTCTGCATATGGTTCTGGCGTTGCAAATCGTGGTGCTGAAGTAGGTGCTACGTTGTTTGATCGTGTGCCTCCTCACGATGTTGATGCAGAAATGGCTGTGCTTGGCGGAATGCTTATGAGCAAAGATGCTATTGGCGAAGTGTCTCAATTGCTTGAAACATCAGATTTTTATTTACCGCAGCACCAAACAATTTATGATGCTATTCTTACGCTTTTTGCAGGATCCCAGCCTGTTGATGTTGTGCTTGTAGCTAACGAATTAATGAAAGATGGAAATCTCGATAAAGTTGGCGGAGCTGACTATTTGCACAGCCTAGTAGCTTCTGTGCCAACAGCCGCAAACGCAATGTACTACGCAGATATTGTGCACCAAAATGCTGTTCTTCGTAACGTTATTACTGCTGGCACAAAAATTGCGCAAATGGGCTATTCTGCTTCCGGAGCGCAAGCAGAAGATATTGTAAATCTTGCGCAATCAGAAGTGTATGAGATGAGTGCCGGCAAAGTGCGTCAAGATTACGTTGCTATTGGCCCAGTTTTGCAAAATACACTTGATCAGCTAGATAAAATGCAAAATCACGAACTTGAACAAGGTGTACCGACTGGATTTAGAGATATTGACGAAGTTACTCAAGGTTTGCAACCTGGCCAAATGATTGTTGTTGCTGGTCGTCCAGCTATGGGTAAGTCAACACTTGGTATTGATTTTGCGCGCTCGGCGGCGCTACACCACAATATGACGTCTATTGTATTCTCTCTAGAAATGAGCAAAGTGGAATTGGCTCAGCGCATTATTGCTGCAGAAACTAATATTCCGCTTGCTGCTATGCGAAGAGCGGAAGATATTACTCCAGATCGTTGGAATACTCTTAATACTTTTTGGACAAAAATGCAAAACGCTCCGCTTTTTATTGATGACAGTCCAAATATGAGCTTGATGGAAATTCGCGCAAAATGCCGTCGTTTGAAGCAAACTAATGATCTGAAACTGGTAGTTATTGATTACCTTCAGCTGATGAGTTCCGGCAAGCGCGTGGAAAGTCGTCAGCAGGAAGTTTCAGAATTCTCGCGTGCGCTGAAGCTTCTTGCTAAAGAGCTTGAAGTGCCAGTTGTGGCTTTGAGCCAGCTTAACCGCGGACCGGAAATGCGAAACGACAAGAAGCCACAGCTTTCAGATTTGCGCGAATCTGGTTCTATTGAGCAGGATGCTGACGTGGTGTTCCTTGTGCATCGCCCTGATTTTTACAATAAGGAAGATCGCCCAGGCGAAGCCGATATCATTATGGCAAAGCATCGTAACGGCCCTACTGACACGTTTAATCTTGCCTTCTTGGGTGCAACTTCCAAGTTCATGGATATGCCGCAAGACTACCAGCAATAAGGGGTGTGATTTAGTATGTCAAGCCGCGACCATAAATCGCATAAAAAGTTGCGCCGAAATTTGCATAAGCATTGGTACAGTTTTGCAATGCCTGCTGTTGGTAAACTTGTTTGCGCTCTTTCTAGGGTGCTACATCATGGCGGAAGCGCATTGCCGGGTAAAGTTATTGAAAGCCTCGATTCTGGCTTTCTAGCGCGCACTCTTGCATCATTGCCGTACGGAATAGTTCTTATTTCCGGAACTAATGGCAAAACTACCACAACGCGTATGGTAACTTCTATGCTGCGCGACGCAGGGCTTAATGTATTTACTAATCCAACCGGTTCAAACTTTACTAGAGGAGTAGTTGCGGCTCTTGCTAAAACAATGCCTGCTTTTGGCACAAAACTAAATGCGGATATTGCAGTTTTAGAGCTCGACGAAGCGTACGCAGTGCATTTTGTAAATCAAATCAAGCCTCGCTACTCTTTATTGCTAAACGTTATGCGAGATCAGCTCGACCGATTCGGCGAAATTGATACAACTGCAAAACTATTAAGCAACGTAGCTGCTGCAACTGAAGGAACAGTAGTGCTAAATCGCGAAGATCCACGTATTTGCGGGCTTGCAAAAGTTGTTCCTTCCGGGACTTGTGTGCGGTATTTTGGTTTGGATGACGCAGTAAAAAGCATGTTCCCAACGGATGATGATTTGCACAATACTGCCGAAAAAAGCGAAAATTGCGAAGATACTGCAGAAAGCAAGGCTAACAATCTTCCTAAAGCAGACGTTGTGCTTTCAAAAGTCGGAGACCATGAGGCCGAGTTTATACTTGATGGCAAGAGTAAAACCACATCTGTAAAACTCGACGGCGCTTACAACATTTTCAACGCTGCTGCAGCAGCAACAGTAGTTCGCGCTATCTTGGCGGACGCTAAAAAACAAAATTCTACGCTGCAAAAATTCGACGACGACGCGCTTATGGAAGCGATTTCGCACGTAACTCCTGCTTTTGGTAGAGGAGAAGTAATTGAAGTTAATGGCGCTCCTGTTGAGCTTGTTTTAGTGAAGAATCCTATTGGTTTTAGACTTGCGATTGCTTCGGACCATCCGCAAAATCACGATACCATGATTGCAATTTGTGACGAATACGCTGACGGTAGAGATATGAGCTGGCTGTGGGACGTTGATTTTGCAAGCTTTAGTGGCACTGGAGTTGCGTGTGTTTCGGGCACTCGCGCATGGGATATGGCTTTGCGGTTGCAATACGATAAGGTTGAGGCTCGCAATGTGAATACGGATTTGGAAGAAGATGCTAAAGCTTTTGTAAATGGCGATTTTAGTGGCAATACTAAAAATGCTAAGCGCATATATTGCACGTATACTGCTATGCTTCGCGTGCGCGCTGCTTTAGCACAACTTGCAGAAGTTAAAGACGTTGGAGTTGGGAAGTAATTGTCATGAATGGTTCCAGTGATATTAGTAAAGCAAATGCTACTTGTGAAGAAAATCGCGTGCTAGATATTGTGTCGTTGTACCCGAAAGACATGAATATTTACGGGGACTACGGGAATGTGCTTACGATTATGCGCCGAGCGGAATTGTATGGCTACGAGCCTGTGCTACACGAGTACAATGTTGGCGATTTATGGCCAGAACACGTGGATATGATTCTTGGCGGCGGCGGTCAAGATCATGGTCAAAGCAGAGTCACTGAAGATTTATTTGCGCGAGCAGACGCGATTCGTGGGCTTGCAAAAGATGGCGTTCCAATGCTTATGATTTGTGGGCTTTACCAGCTTTTTGGAAAGTATTTTGAAACCGTTGAAGGTCAAAAGCTTAAAGGAATTGGAATACTTGGCGAGCATACGGTTGGTCAAGATGTGCGCATGATTGGAAATCTTGTGGAACATAGCGACGATTTTGGCGATATTGTGGGCTACGAGAATCATTCTGGGCGCACAAGCTTGGAGGGTGATACTCATCCACTTGGCTCGGTTGATAGTGAAAATTGCGGTAATAATGGCAAGGATCACACGGAAGGAGCGCGCAAATACAATGTTATTGGAACGTATATGCACGGCTCAGTTTTGCCGAAAAATCCGCGTCTGGCTGACTTTTTAATCCGTACTGCTGCGCAAAATCGTTACGGCGAATTTTCGCCAAAGCAAACTGATGCTCAACGCGCGGAGCTTGCGAAACTAGACGAATTAGCAGAGCGCGCTCGCGAAGTGGCCGTAACTCGTCCTCGGTAAGAGATTTATCTGCGCTAAAATTTGTTAACGCTAAACACAAAAGCCTGCTGAAGTTGCAAAGTGTTGCAAATCAGCAGGCTTTTTGTAGTTTTGATTTTAGCTTTTATATTCTAGCTTTCGCTTGATTTGGTGAGTGTATTAGTCAATCAAACCATACAAGCGATCGCCAGCGTCGCCAAGACCTGGAACGATATAAGATTTGTCGTTCAAATGCTCGTCAACAGCGCAAACAACAACCTTAAAATCAATGGAAGGATCAAGTTCCTTCTCCAAGCGCTCTAAGCCTTCTGGGGCTGCCAAAATGTTAATAGCAGTAACATCCTTAGCGCCGCGCTCAGCCAAATAGTGCGTAGCGGCAATAAGAGTACCACCAGTGGCAAGCATTGGGTCAAGAAGGAAGCATTGACGACCGGTCAAATCTTCTGGCAAACGGTTGGCATAAGTGATGATATCGAGCGTCTGCTCGTCGCGCTTCATGCCAAGGAATCCAACCTCAGCGGTTGGAAGAAGGCGAGTCATGCCGTCGAGCATGCCAAGACCAGCGCGCAAAACCGGCACAACCATTGGGCGTGGGCGGTTCAAATGCTTGCCAGTCATCTTGCAAATAGGAGTTTCAATCTCGCGATCGCTAACTTCCAAATTGCGGGTTGCTTCGTATGCTTCGAGGGTTACCAATTCGGAAACCAACTCGCGGAAAATATTAGAAGGTGTATTCTTATCACGCAAAACGGTGAGCTTGTGGTCCACCAGCGGATGATGTAAAACATGAAGATCCATACCTTCTAGGGTAATGCAAGCATGGCATGTTAAGCTATCGGCGTGCCGTTATTTTTGCGCAAAATATAAACAAATGTGAGTAAAAATATATTTTATCTAAAATTAGCTAGCAAAATCTAAAATCTAAAATATAAAATCTAAAATTCGAGATTCAGAGCAGAAACGATACTGACTTGCGAAAGCGCCTGTCGGCGCAAACGCCGCTCGCAGCGGCAAAAAATGGAGCCCGGGGCTTAAACACAAGCCAGCATCATTTTGAGTATACCTTGTTTTCTATTTTCACGCGCCGCACAATTTTAATCGCAAATAATTTATTCCAACTTTCCTGCGCGCCATAATTTCGCTCCATGAGCAAAAGATAACGAAAGTGCGTGCATATTTGCGGAGATATGCAAAACTTTTGCAATTTTCTGCGTGTGCATTGTATTTGCTTGCTCATCTAACTTTTTTGCGTAAACTCGCATTCCGCGCGCAATAATCGAAGTAAAAGCTGAAGCGCGGTAAAGAGCTACGGCAAAATCGCCTGTAAAAGCACCAGAAAGAATAGAGTCTGCAAGTTGCGCAATATCTTCTCCGGTAGGAGCGTCGTCAATTCCTGTAATAGCCGAAGCGCTTGTTGTTTCAGGCTCGCCAAGACTCCAGTACTCGGCGTAAGCTTCGCGCTGCTTTCGTAGAGACATGCGCAGTAAGTACAGTCGCCACAACATTCCAGGAAGAGACTCAGCCTCCGCGTGACTCCACAAATCTGCAATAACTTCAATGCCTTCATTTTCAACTAAATTCAGCACGCGTTCAACGATTTCCGGCGACTGCGTTTTATGAACGCGGTTAAGCAAAACTGCAGCGGAAGTGTGGCTAATTTCGTTTACAACCTGCGGATCCGTGCCGCCTTCAATCTGCGCGAGCATTGCAGGATCCATTTGTGCAGGTCGGCTTGGGCGTGAAGCTCCTGTAGGGCTTGGCATAAAAGCAGATCTGCTTGAATGAATAGAACTCGATTGAGAATTTAAACTAGTAGACACTTGGCAGAACCTTTTCAATATCAATAATGCGAGCACCCTTAGGAGTACTAATTATGTGCAAAACTATTGCGCTTCCTGTAGGCATGTATGGAGATTTTTGGCTGAGTATGCGCTTGTGTGCTCTAGGTTTTGTTATTTCGCGCAAATAATCGAAGAAAGTGCCAATCACTGGGCGGTGCAAGCACATGACGGTTGCGTTGTTGGATGCGATTGCGCTGTTGGCTGTGCTTACATTGCTAGTTTTACTTGTATTTTGTGCGTTGCACTCAAGATTTTGTATTTCGTTTATAAGCACAGACAATGTAGATTTTGGTTGTTTCTCGTGATGGTCTTCAGTAAGTTCCGCAACCTGTTCTATTTGAAGTGAAGAGTCGTGCGCAAAAGCCGCAACCGTTTCAACGCAACGTTTCCAAGGTGACGATATGATTTTATTCGGCGCGTAGCAGGCAAGCTCGCGTCCTAGAGCGTATGATGCGGCTGCTCCAAGAGGTGTGATTGGTCGAGTCGCTTCGCTTCCTTGCCAAGTTTTTCGAGACTCAGCTTTTCCGTGACGCACTAGAAGCAACGTGCTGTATTCTGCTTTACCTGCGTGGAGCTTTTCTAAGAAAGCGTCTAGCACTTCACGGTCGCTATCGTGCGTAAGCTTTTTTCGCGCTTGAGAAGGAGTAAGCCATAAAACATTGCCAATTTCAGTAGGTTTTGCTGGCTTAATTGGTCCGAAAGCAGGGAGACGCTTTGCTGCAGTTGGCTTGTCGATTAAGCGCATCATCCAGTAGTGGATTCGCTTTATTACTTCCGGCTGAGAATTGCGATTTTGGCTGCTATTTGATGAGCTGTTCTTGGAAGATTTTTTGCCTTCGCGCTCAAGCGGATACTCTATTTTGGCAATGTGTGGGCCTAGTGTGACTGAATATCCTGTTTCTTCTCCAACTTCGCGCACGGCTGTGTGGCGATGCGATTCGTTTGGCTCATTCTTTCCTTTTGGCCAGCTCCAATCGTCATATTTAGGACGGTAGACTAGGCAAAGCTCAAAATCGTCGTCGCTAGACTTTATTGCGCTGATTGGCTTATTCGCATGGTTTGGATTTATTGCATTGCTGCCTGTTTTTGTCTCTTCATCTGCATTTGAGCTGTTTGTAGTATTGCGCTTGCGATAAATAATTCCGCCAGCTGCTTCAACGTATTGCGTCGTTACTGCACTCATATTCACTATTTTAGCGGTTTTCTTTCGCAATTTTTAGTTGTGCTTGGTTATTTATTGCAATTCGATTATTTGCTCATTTGGTTAGAATCAATTTAGTTGCTGATTTTTGTATATTTGCGCTGCTTACGTTTATCACAGTCATGACTGTGATATAAGTGTTGTTACAGTCATTTTTCTCGTTCGTAACAGTGATTTTCGTATACATGACTGTCATTTTTTGATTTTGAACGTGATTGGCTATATTTTGACAGTGATCTTATGTATTTTGACCGAGATGCGTAGATCTATGACAGTCATTCTGGCTTCCGCGACTGTGATACCACAAGTTATGACTGTGATACAGATGTGCTGAGTAAGTCAGATATTTTGTTATATAACCCAAAATTCCTAAAACTGGCAAATTATGGCGTAAAAAACTTCCTAAAACTGGCAAATGGTGCTGTAGAAATTTCGGCTATTGCCGGGAATACTTGAGATTTAGCCAGATTATAAAGGGTTAATAAACACAACAAGAGCCAGAAACATGTTACTGAATCTGGCTCTTGCTTATTGTTTATTAGTTATTTGCGATTAGTTCGCACCGCGAGGCTTACGTGTGTGAGTATGAATTAAGTAAGCCTGGCTGTCTACGAGCGGACGACCTTCCTTATCGCGAGAATGCAAGGTATACGTGCCGTCGCCATCCATCCACCACGAAACAGTAGAATCAGCCATTTGTAAATCAATATACTGAATCAACGCTTCAACCTGATCAGGCGCACTGATACGGACAAGCGTCTCAACGCGGCGGTCAAGATTGCGGTGCATTAAATCGGCCGAGCCAATCCAAACTTCTGGGCCGCTTGCAGGGCCGTCACCAATCTGCGGACCGCAAGAATTAGCGAATGCGTAAATACGGCTGTGCTCAAGGAATCGGCCAAGAATAGAGCGAACGCGAATATTCTCACTCAATCCCTCAATGCCAGGCTTCAGTGAGCAAATTCCACGCTCAACAATATCAATCTTCACGCCAGCTTGAGAAGCACGGTATAAAGCGTCAATAGTTTGCTCATCAACTACGGAATTGACCTTAATCTTAATCCACGCTTCCTTGCCAGCAAGAGCTGCGGCTTCCTCGCGGCGAATACGCTGAATAATGCCAGTGCGAACGGTTCGTGGAGCTACAAGTAAGCGATGGAAGCTTGACTTTGGAGCATAACCGGAAAGCTGGTTAAACAAGCGAGTCAAATCCTGTCCGACTACAGGATCGCAAGTAAGCAACCCCAAATCAGTGTAAAGGCGAGCAGTCTTAGGATTGTAATTACCTGTGCCAACGTGGCAGTAGCGACGCAACCCTTCTGCTTCTTGGCGTACCACGAGTGAAAGCTTGCAGTGAGTCTTCAAACCAACAATGCCGTACACAACGTGAACGCCTGCGCGCTCAAGCTTACGAGCCCAAGCAATATTTGCGTCCTCGTCAAATCGTGCCTTAATCTCAACCAGCGCAAGTACCTGTTTGCCAGCGTGAGCTGCGTCAACAAGAGCGTCAATAATTGGCGAATTGCTAGACGTTCGATACAAAGTTTGCTTAATTGCAAGCACTTTTGGATCTGCAGCAGCCTGCGCGAGGAATGCCTGTACAGAAGTAGAGAACGAATCGTAAGGATGATGCAACAAAATGTCATGCTCGCGAATAGAAGCGAAAATATCTTGAGCGTGGCTAGTTTCAACTTCCGCAATCTGACGGTTCGTAGTAGGAATAAACGGACGATACTTCAAATCTGGGCGGTCAAGCGCCTGCAATTCAAACAATACCGTCATATCAAGCGGCGAAGGCAAGCGATAGACTTCCTCAGGGCTTACGCGAAGTTGATTTGCAAGAAGCTGAGAAAGGAATGGGCTGGCCTCGTTAGAAATTTCCAAACGAATTGGCGGCCCAAAGCGGCGGCGAAGAAGTTCCTTCTCCATAGCGTTAAGCAAGTTTTCTGCATCGTCTTCCTCAACGTCAATATCTTCGTTACGCGTAACGCGGAAAGAGCGAGCTTCCTTAATAATCATTCCTGGGAAAAGTGATTCCAAGTGTGCTGCAATCAGCTTTTCCATAGTGATGAAGCCGTAGCGCTCTTCGCGACCTTCTTCGTCTGTTAAATCGTCAACTGGTACAAGGCGATTCAAATTATCTGGAATCTTTACGCGAGCAAAATGCGACTTTCCAGAATTTGGATTTTCGACGATAACAGCCAAGTTAATAGACTTGCCGGAAATGTATGGGAATGGGTGAGCAGGATCCACTGCAAGAGGCGTAAGAACAGGGAATACTTGCTTTTTGTAGTAATCAGACAAACGTGCTTTTTCTGATTCTGTAAGCTTATCCCAGCTGAGCAACACAATGCGCTGTTTGGCAAGCTCAGGAAGAATGTGCTCAATAACATAGTGAGCGTGCTCATCTTGACGGCGGTGAGTTACTTCACTAATAGCGCGCAATTGCTGACGAGGGCTTAAGCCGGATGCTGCAGTTACTGCTATTCCAGAATCTATTCTGCGCTTTAATCCTGCAACTCGAACCATAAAGAATTCGTCGAGATTTGACGCAAAGATAGCAGCAAAATTAGCGCGTTCAAGAAGTGGCAAATCTGTATTCTGAGCCAACTCGAGCACGCGACGATTGAACTTCAACCAGCTTAATTCTCGGTCGAAGAAACGATCTTTTGGCAACGGTAGCTCACCCTCACGAGCTTCACGCTTTTCTGCCTTTTCATCTTCGGCGATGTGTTCGGCAATTTGACCGCGCAGTATCGCCTTTGAGGGAGCGTCAAAAATTTGTACCATATTCTGTAATTGTATGCGTTGCAAGGGAAGTGCGCGACTGAGTGTCGATTTTATTGCTTGCTTTGCGCTCTAAAAATATCTTGCGACACGCCGGAGTGTGTCTCATGCGAACGTAATTTAACATGATAACCTTTGCATGTTCACAAAATGCCGCAAGAGTTGCGATTTTTCGTGTGCAATTGAACAGTAGTGACAATATGTTAACAAAGGCTAATTTGCTCTTTACTATTAGGCAAAAAACGATGATAATAATAATTACAAAAACAAAAAAGAGATAGCGGTAACCCACAAAAGTGTATGGATATGAAATCCGTGGACGTTGGACGGGATATTTAAGACTTTAACCGTTGCAACGAGGATGTTGTGAAGATGAAACCGCAGATATTGTTTTTGTAGATAAGAGGCTCGCCAAGGTGGCGGGCCTCTTTTGGTGTGAGGGCGATTTTACTATTTACGCAGACTGTCGCGCGTATAAGGGAAACTATCAAAGAATAAATGTTGGAATTCATTTTCTTAGCTTCTTTGAAAATGAGAATATATTGTGTTCCATGCTGTGCTAATCGCAATTGCGAGTTGTTGGACGATTGTTAAGCGACGAGTCGTTATTTATACGCGTGATTACGTGTGTGGAGTTTGAAACAAGTAAGAAGGATCGAAGGACCATGCAACATTCGTTTATGGCAATGTTGGCTGCAGAATTTATTGGCACTGCTATTCTCATGATTTTCGGAAACGGTGCTGTAGCAAACGTTGAATTAAAAAATACTAAAGGACACCATGCTGGCTGGCTAAATATTGCTATGGGCTACGGTTTTGGCGTGATGTTCCCAGTGCTCATGTTTGGCGGAATCTCAGGTGCGCATATCAATCCTGCTATGACAATTGCGCAAGCTGTAAACGGCATGTTCCCGTGGGCTAACGTTGCGCCTTATATTGTAGCTCAGCTTTTAGGCGCGCTGGTTGGTCAGCTTATTGTGTACGTAACTTATTTGCCGCATTACAACGAAACTGAGGAGTCAGAAGCAATTCTTGGCACTTTCTGCACTACGGATGCGTATAACAACAAAATTAACTACTTCCTTAACGAGTTCTTCGGCACGCTTGTGCTTGTTTTAGCTGCACTTTGCTGCCTTACTTCTCCTTGGGGTGAGAAGAATTTGGCTGGCGCTTCAATCGTCGTTGGCTTCGTTGTTTGGGGCTTGGTGACTTCTATGGGTGGTCCAACTGGTCCTGCTTTGAATCCTGCTCGTGATCTTATGCCGCGTTTGCTTCACGCAATTTTGCCAATTCCGCACAAGGGATCTTCTCGCTGGGGTGAAGCGTGGATTCCAGTTATTGCTCCTATTGCCGGCGCAATCTTGGGTGTGGTTATGTATAAGTCGTTATTTGCATAAAACATTTGCTTTTAACTGTGATTGATTGCGGTTTATTGCGATTGTAAGAAGCGCGTAATGCTAGTATGAATGCGTTACGCGCTTTTTATTTTGCAAGCTTATGCTTTGCAAGCTTGTGCTTATTAAGAAAAATATTGGAAAAGATTTTAAGAAAGACGAAATCATGTTTTCGAAGTCAACTATTGCAATTGGTCGTTTTGCGCCGACTCCTTCCGGGCGTATGCATATTGGAAACATGGTAGCAATGTTGGCTGCGTGGCTTTCTGCAAAATCGCAGGGTGGCCACATGCTTTTGCGTTTGGAAGATCTTGATATTGCGCGAATGCCGAAAGATGCTAGCGCGCGAGTTATTGACGATTTGAAGTGGGCTGGTCTTGATTGGGTCGGCGAGCCGACTTATCAGCATGAGCGCACTGCAATCTACCAAGAAGCTCTTGATGCGTTAGAATCTTTGCAAGATGCTGACGGAAATTCGTTGATTTACCCGTGTTTTTGCTCGCGTTCCGATATTCGTGCAATCGCAGCTCCGCAAGAAGGCGACGGTTTTATACGCTACCCGGGTACGTGCAGAAATCTGTGCAAAACTGCGGAAGGCTTGGCGCAAATCGAAAGGCGTTTGCAAAATAACCAGCAACATTCTTTGCGACTTGCAGTGCCGTCTGCTGATTCGCTGCAAGCAAATGTGAGTTTTGAAGACGCGATTTTTGGCGCGCAATCGTTTAACATTAATCGCGATTTGGGAGATATGGTGATTCGCCGCGCGGATGGCGTTTTTTCTTATCAGCTTGCGGTTGTTGTTGACGATGTTTTGAGCGGAGTAAATGATATTGTGCGCGGCCGCGATTTGCTTCGTTCGGCAGCGCTTCAAATTTGGATTGGTGAGCTGCTTGAAAAATCGGGATTTTTTGCGGCTTATGGCGTGCACTATGTGCGTCCGCAATTTGCGCATTTACCGCTGATTGATAACGCACAAGGCGAGCGACTTGCAAAAAGTAAGCACTCGCTAGACGTCGGTGCTCTTCGTGAATCTGGCTGGAGTGCCGAGCGCATGATTGGCTATTGCATGTATCTTTTGGGATACAAAAAGCCTGGTCAAAATCAGCCTGTAGATATGAGTGCCGACGATGCGCTTGCGTTATTTAAAAGCCTTGACACGCCGTGGGGTTCTGTTCGCGCAAACCTAGCCGACAAATCCGTGCCCTTCCTCGACTAAACTATGTATTTAGATTGATAGATTGGGGCAATAAATGGCATATATGGCGCAAAAAGATTTAGCGAATACTGAGGTTGATTGTGTTCGTGCGCGTCAAATTGCCGACGGCGTGCACAGCGTGCAAGACGCCATTGCTCAAGCCGAATCGCATTATGGTCGCAAAGCTGAGTCGGTTACGCTACTTGCCGCAACTAAAACGCGAGATGTTGGCGAAATTATGGCAGCGCTTAAAGCTGGGGTGAGAGTAATTGGGGAAAATCGCCCACAAGAAATCGTTGCAAAAGCCGAAATTTTACGCGCACAAGCTGCTAGAGAAGGTTTAAGCGTTGGTGTAAACGGCGAAATTCCGCTCTACTTAATCGGTCAACTGCAAAGCAATAAAATAAACAAAGTTTTACCACTTGCAAATGGTATTCAGTCGGTTGACGGCATTGAACTTGCGCAAAAGATATCTGCTCGCGCGCAAAATTTGGGACTTTGTGTAGACGTTATGTTGGAAGTGAACGTTTCGGGAGAAGCTACGAAATCGGGGTGCGCGCCAGAACGCGCGATTGACGAAGCGTTCGCTATATCTAGTCTTCCGGCACTTAATTTGCACGGATTTATGACGCTTGGAGCGCGCGTGGATGATGAAACAATAGTGAGAAGCGGTTTCGCAAAATTGCGAGAAATTAGAGATTGTGTGAGTAAACAACTCGTGCAAGATTATGATGGAAGCTCTGTAAAATTAGAGCTTTCGATGGGAATGTCTGGTGATTTTGCGTGGGCGATTGCCGAAGGTTCAACAATGGTCAGAATCGGTTCGGCAATCTTTGGCCCACGCGCATTTGTGTAGTGTGCTGCGTAATCTTGAACTATGAGAATTGCACGTTTTTCATATAATGAAGTTCCGCAATACGCTTTCGTTCAAAAAGACAAAGCCGACGGTAAAGATTATTTAGTAGCGCTTGAAGGTCATCCTTTAAGCTCGCAAGGAGTTAAACCAACTGGTAAACGTTACGCGTTGGATGCGGATGGCGTGCGCTTGCTTGTACCTGTAATTCCTTCGAAAGTTTACGGCTTGGCAAAAAATTACGATACACGTTCCGACGATGAGCGCGCTACTTCTTCTGCGGCTTCTTCGCATACTGCTGCAGATATGGTGATTTTTACAAAGCCGAGCACTTCTGTAATAGGACCTGACGATCCGATTGTTATTCCTACTTGCTCAAACGACATGAATTTTGAGCCAGAAGTGGCTGTTGTTATGGGCAAAATCGCCAAAAATGTGTCGGCAGATACTGCAATGGATTACGTTTTTGGCTTTACTTGCGTAAACGACGTAACTTTACGAGATTGCGCAGGTAGCGACCCAATGTGGACGCGCGCAAAAGGTTTCGACACTTCTTGCCCGCTAGGCCCATGGATTACAACTGAGCTAAATTGGCGAGACGCGCATATCTCATTTACGCTTAATGGTAAAAATGTGCCGGAAGCCGATGGAACTACAGCTCGACTTATTCACAGTATTCCTGAGCAAATTGCTGCGATTTCAAGCTTCTCAACGCTTCTTCCGGGAGATGTGATTTTGACAGGAACTCCATACCCGGCTGGGACTTTACGCGCAGGTGACGAAGCTATCGTGCACGTAGATGGCATCGGTTATTTGCGAAACGTTGTTGTAAGTGAATAAGAGTTAAAGGAAGGGGTGTCTTATTTGTAAGACACCCCTAAGTTTTTCCATAAACTGTAATTTAGCAAATCGTCTACATTTGTGGATTAATTGCAAAATCGCTGAAATGGCATCCATCTACTTTCCCAGCAAGAAGATTACTTGTTGTGTTATCAAAATGCACGGTTTGTTGTAGTTTGAAATTCTTTTTGTTAAGAAAATACAATGTAGATTGTGGTGTCTTTTCTCCATTTGCGTTATCTAAAATTGCTATAGCATTTTTAGTGGTTTGCATCCAATATCTTTTTGGATTGAACTTGCTTGAAGTATTTACTGGGATGGTAAATGTAATTTGCGTTTTCCCAGTAATTGTATTAATTTTATACAGCACGCCTGTGCCTTGGTCGAGTGCTAAGAGCTCGCGATCATTGAGCATTGTCCTATTCCCATATGAAATATTTTCAAAATCGTGTTTTTCCCCATAGTTATAGGCTATGCGCTTATTTTGCAAGGTTAGCGGTATAAAATCGAATTTTCCTGATTGCGTATTCCACCGATTAATACCGTACGTGGTGAAAGTGAATTCAGGATCGTCTTTTTTATATTCCGTTGTGTCTCCAATCGAAATGATGGTGTTGCGAATGCAAGGAGCTGTATCGTTTCCTATCGTAGAAAAACTATGTACCGTCGTTTCAGAATCTTTGAGTATATGTTTTACGGGTATTGAATCTTGGAGTTTTTTTATTACGAATCCATTTGTTCCATTAAAACTATTAGTTCCATTGTCGCTGGGGCTAATGGTGTACGTGCCACTCTCGCAAGCGCTCGATACATCATATATACGTGATTGCATAATATCTGTATTTCGCGGTTTGCCAAGGGTAATACTATTGAATTCGAGTTGATTTTTCCTAGTGCGAGTAAAACCGTGGTCAAGAACACTAATAACTTCGTGCTGATTATTTTCAAAAATTCCAACTTGTGCAGCAGGTAATTTTTTGTGATGTTTAATTGCAATACGCATGTTACTTTTTTGGGCAAGGAAATAGTCAAATTTAGCGTCTACGAAATACAAACCATCAGTGTTCCATAATATGTTAGGAGATTCAATGGCAGAAGTGGTAATAGTTTGAGAAGTTCCATCGTTGTTGAGTAATACGATGAATCCATCTCGCTTCTTCTCTTTGCCGGCAGTCATGTCACTTATTGCCACAGCGCCAACGGCATGTGAAAGATTTGCTTGTTTATAACTAATTTGTGTAGGCATCTGCTGCCAAAACAGTAGAAACAATATAGCTGATGCGATGACGGTGGCAGAAAAGCACAGTAAAACAATAATTATCTTCTTGCTTAATTGTTTCATCTTGTCATCAAAGCTTTCTGTATGTTGTGGCTTTTGTTGTTTTTTCAAGATCCCAAGGCCAGACGAGTTCATCGTCGCCATCGTCAATGTCTATTCCAGCGCCATATTTATAAGAAGCCCAGACTAATTGCGCGCAATGTAGTCCTCCCCAGTCGTTTTTATGCGGTTGGAAGAAAGCACTATTATATCCACGACCGATATAAGTTCGAGCTCGATCTGCAGCTTTTGCTCTATTGGCATTAGATGTATTAACAGAACGTATTATTGCTCCTGGAGCTACAAGAGTCTCGGAAGCTAGTTTTTCTCTAGCTACTTCTCCTGGTCCTACTGCCTCAACAATTTTATTTTTTTGCGAGTAAATGTCTGTGTGACCATGTAGTCCTGCAGGAGTGAAATAAAAATCACCACGATGTTGAGCGTTTGGTAGCGCTATAGTTGCTTGGCTGGAAGATTTATCTTGTTGGTATTTATTGATATTTGGATTTTGCAATAATTCCATTTCTGCATCGAGCGCTTTTTCTTTGCTCCAATGATGATATTGAGCTATTTCTTGCACGCTTTTATCTAGCTTTTCTTTATTTACGTAATAGGGTAACGCATTTGCAAAATTTGATAATTTATCATCATATGATTCTTTGGCAAAAGCGGAAGATGTAGGCCATAGTACGCATAAAACAGCTGCAATTGTAATTGTTTTAAAAAGTTTCTTATTCATAATAGCCTCATTGTTATTGTGGATAATTTTACCTGTAATATGTCGCCGACGATATATTTATATTGTAGATTATTTGCAGAAGTCAGTCTATAAAATATTCGTAAAACATTGCAATTTCACCTTAAATATGCAACATGTGATTGATTTTAGGGAATAGCCCTTAATCTTGATTTCAAAACTTGAGTCTAGTACACTCAAGTTTTAGGAATAAAGTTATAGAAAAATCTGTTATACGTATCAGATACATGAAAGTGAAAGCTCGTTAGAACTCGAAAGTATCGTCAAAAAGCTTGAAATTGCAACGAGAGTTGCAATAAAGGTTGCAACAAAAGTTGCAGCGATTTGACTTAACTGAAATGTGTTTTACAGCTTTCGTGGAAGTGAGGTAGATATGGAACAAAAGTTTACAACCTTAGCGCAAGACGCATTAAGTGATGCTGTGCAAAGTGCGGCTGCAGCTGGCAACGCGCAAGTTGACACTTTGCATTTGGTGGATGCTTTACTTCGTCAAGAGCAGGGCGTCGTTCGCGCGCTTATTGCGCAAACGGGGGCAGATGCGCAACAAATCGGTGCTGAAATTCGCAACGCATTAGTGTCATTGCCTTCATCTACTGGCTCAACTACAACTAAGCCAGATGCAAGCCGTCAGCTTTTGGCTGCGCTAAGCCAGGCAGAAAAAGAAATGCGCGCAATGGGAGACGAATACGTTTCTACGGAGCACATGCTTATTGGCATAGTTGCGAGCGCGCCGAATGCAGTTGCGGATATTTTCAAAAAGCACAACGTTTCCGCAGACGCGTTGCGAAAAGCTGTGCCAACTGTACGCGGAGGCACAAAAGTTACAAGCCCAGACGCGGAAGGCAACTACAAAGCACTCGAAAAGTATTCTGTTGATATGACTGCGCGCGCTCGCGAAGGAAAGCTCGACCCAGTAATTGGACGAGACCAGGAGATTCGCCGCGTGATTCAGATTCTTTCTCGCCGCACGAAGAATAATCCTGTGCTGATTGGCGAGCCGGGCGTTGGAAAAACGGCAGTTGTAGAAGGATTAGCTCAGCGAATCGTTGCAGGGGATGTGCCTACGACTTTGCAAAACAAGCGTCTTATCAGTCTTGACTTGGCTTCGATGGTTGCAGGTTCGAAGTATCGCGGCGAGTTTGAGGAACGCTTAAAAGCAGTGTTGAAGGAAATTCAACAATCAGACGGTCAAATTATTACGTTTATTGACGAAATTCACACTGTTGTTGGCGCGGGATCTGCAGAAGGTTCAATGGATGCTGGCAATATGCTTAAGCCAATGCTTGCGCGCGGTGAGCTGCGCTTGGTTGGCGCGACTACGCTTAACGAGTATCGTGAGCATATTGAAAAGGATTCTGCGCTTGAACGCAGATTCCAGCAAGTGTTTGTTGGCGAGCCATCTGTTGAAGATACGGTGACGATTTTGCGTGGACTTAAGCAACGTTACGAAGCGCACCACAAGGTGACGATTAGTGACGATGCAATCGTAGCTGCAGCAACGCTTTCAAACCGCTATATTACCGGTCGTCAGCTTCCAGATAAGGCGATTGATTTGGTGGATGAAGCGGCAGCTCACTTGCGTATGGAGCTTGATTCTCAGCCAGAAGAAATCGATGAATTGCAGCGCAAAGTTACGCGTCTTGAAATGGAGGAAATGCAATTAAAGAAAGCGGAAGATGCTGCTGCGCGCGAACGCTTAGAAAAGTTGCAAGAAGAATTAGCTAACTCGCGCGAAAAGCTTGCTGGATTGAAAGCGCGTTGGGATGCGGAAAAGGCTGGTCACAACAAGGTTGGTGATTTGCGAGCGCAACTCGATGCTAAGCGCGTAGAAGCCGACAAATTCACGCGTGAAGGCAACTTGGAGCAAGCAAGCCGTATTTTGTATGGCGAAATCCCAAGCATTCAAAAAGCTTTGGAAGAAGCAGAGTCCGAGGCTGCTAACGCTAAGAGTGAAGCGAAAGAGCCAATGGTTCCGGATCAGGTTGATGCTGATTCTATTGCAGGAGTCGTTAGCGAATGGACGGGCATTCCTGTTGGTCGCTTGATGCAAGGCGAAAATGAGAAGCTGCTCAACATGGAAAAGGAGCTTTCTAAGCGTGTGGTTGGTCAAAGCGAAGCAATTCAGGCTATAGCGGATGCTGTGCGCAGAAGCCGTGCTGGAATTGCAGACCCGAATCGCCCGACTGGTTCGTTCCTATTCTTGGGTCCTACTGGCGTTGGTAAGACGGAGCTTGCTAAGGCTCTTGCTGACTTTTTGTTTGACGACGAGCGTGCAATGGTTCGCATTGATATGAGCGAGTACATGGAAAAGGCTTCCGTATCGCGGCTTATCGGTGCTGCTCCTGGTTACATTGGCTACGAGGAAGGCGGCCAGCTTACTGAAGCTGTGCGTAGACGTCCGTATTCTGTAGTGCTTTTTGACGAAGTCGAGAAGGCACATCCAGAAGTATTCGACGTTTTGTTGCAGGTTTTGGACGATGGTCGTTTGACTGACGGTCAGGGTAGAACGGTTGATTTTACGAATACGATTTTGATTATGACGTCAAACTTGGGTTCGCAATTCCTTGTGCAAGAAGGCTTGGACGATGCTGCTAAACGTAAAGCTGTTATGAACGCTGTTCACGCTGAGTTTAAGCCAGAGTTCATCAACCGTTTGGATGAACTTGTTATGTTCCATCCGTTGAGCCGCGAAGAGCTTGGTGGAATTGTGGATATTCAAGTTCGTCAAGTGGCTGCACGCTTGAGCGACCGCCGCATT
The DNA here is from genome assembly GCF_055818055.1 of Gardnerella sp. c10Ua_244. Classification (NCBI taxonomy): domain Bacteria; kingdom Bacillati; phylum Actinomycetota; class Actinomycetes; order Bifidobacteriales; family Bifidobacteriaceae; genus Gardnerella; species Gardnerella sp. c10Ua_244. The sequence goes on along the minus strand of NZ_JARFVS010000001.1, from coordinate 426,887 downwards.
AGCTTGGATGTGAGTGACTCTGCTCGCACTTGGCTTGCGGAGCATGGCTACGATCCAGTTTATGGTGCTCGTCCTTTGCGCAGATTGGTTCAAACGGAAATTGGCGACCAGCTTGCGCGATTGTTGCTTTCTGGAAAGGTGCATGATGGCGCTCGCGTAGTTGCAGATTGTGAGAATACTAGCGACCATGTGACCCTAAAGATTGCGTAGTGCCTGCATTCTTTAATGTAGTCAAATAATGTAGTCAAATAAAACAAAGCGTGCTGTTTGTTGGATTATTCCCCAGTAGACAGCGCGCTATTTTGTATTAGATAATGCACGTGTCTAGTTATGTTTTAAAAGTCAACTCAATAGTGTTTAATAGAACGTATGTTCGATAATATTGTGATGTTTGTTTTAATGGTGGTTGCTGTTGTAATAACCGCCATTGTTGTGCTGGCTATTGTTAAGCACAACTCTGGAACGCAAGGCGCTAATGGCGTAAACCAGCGCGAATTTAACGAATTGCGCTCGCAGTATGAACAAGCGCGCGCTCAAGCTCAAGAAAATGGCAATCAGGCTATACGCTATCGCACGCAAGCAGAGCAGCTTGCTGAGCGATTAAAGTTTGTTGAAGCAGAACTTGCTAAAGCGCAGCAGGCAGAGCAATTGCGAGTGAATCGCGAAGAACAATTGCGCGCAGAGCGAGAAGAACGCGAACGGTTAAATCGTGAAAAAACTTTGAAAGAGCAAGGTAAAGTTTTGGAAGCGCTTGCTCCAGTAAAAGACAATCTCGAAGCATTGAAGAATAAAGTTTCGCAGATTGAAGAAGGGCGTAAGCAAGAAATGGGCGTGCTAAGCACTCAGCTTAAAGGGTTAAGTGAGCAGCAAACAAGGCTTGACCGCGAAACAAGTTCGCTTTCTGCAGCATTGCGAAATAATAAGGTTCGCGGAGCTTGGGGTGAGGCTCAACTAAAGAATATTGTTGAATCTGCAGGCTTGCTTGAGCATGTTGATTTTGATACGCAGGTTGTTGTAACTGGAGTAAATGGCGAACAGCAGAGGCCAGATATGGTTGTGCATCTGCCAGGAGGCAAAACAATTCCAGTTGATGCAAAAGTTCCGTATGCGGATTATCAGCGCGCTTGCGAAATACCAGATAATGCAAGTGACGAAGAATTAGCTAGAAGGAGTGAGCTTCTAAAAGCGCACGCTAAGGCTTTGCGAGAGCACGTGCGAGTATTAGGAGCTAAAGCGTATTGGCAGGCTTTTGAAACAGCACCAGACTTTGTAGTTGCATTTATTCCAAACGAAGCGTTGCTTCAGGCGGCTCTTGAGGCGGACCCAACACTTATGGATGATGCTTTTGCGCAAAAAGTAGCACTCACTTCCCCAGTTACTTTGTGGGCTGTGCTTAAGTCTGTTGCGTACGCATGGCAGCAGCAAAGTCTTACAGATGATGCAAAAGAACTTTTCGATTTATCTCGAGAATTGTATGATCGTTTTGCAGTTCTTGGAGAAAATGCTTCAAAACTTGGCGTATCTTTGGCAAGAACGGTTGCAGCTTACAATAAGTTTGCTTCCTCGCTTGAGTCGCGAGTGTTGGTAACAGCGCGTAAACTTCAGAAGTTAGATCAAAGTAAAGTTATTGCTTCAATAGATCTTATTGACTCTGATAAAGCTGATGTTAAAGAGCTGAGCGCTCCAGAAGTATCAGTAGAAGATCGTTAAGCATAAAGACATTAAAGCATCAAAAATTGAAGAACTCTAAATGCTAAGGAGTGCAAAAATGACAGAATTACAAGAGGAACGCGCGGAACTTAAACGCATGCTTTGTGCGGATATGAGTGCAAAACCATTTAGCGAACTGTTTTCTGTTACTTTTGCTCAGCGCGGCTCCAAGTTGGTTGGTGATGTTCTTTTTGATGCAATTGAGAAAGCTGGGTATTCGTTAGAACGCGATGTTGACGCAGTTGGAGCGTTAACTGCTGCTGCCGTGCCGATGGTTTTTGCGCTTATTCATGCTGCAGAACGTAAAGGAATTGCACTCGACGGCTTCGTTATGGATTTTGTTTTCCCTGCAACAAAAGGTCCGTCTGTTAAAGGCAAGCGAGTATTGTTACTTGACTCTTGGCTTTCTGAAAAATCGTATGTTCAAACTTCTTCGCTTGTGACTTTACGACACGACAATGAATTAAGTCTTGATTTTGGCATTGTTCATCAGCAAGGTGCGCAAATTCTTGCTATAGTTGCATTAATTGGTGGTGTTGACGCCGACGAACAAGGCACAAGGCATCTTCAATTAGTAAATCCAATAAGTGAGGAGAGTACTAAAATGGCATTTGTTCAAGCTTTCGATGAAGAAGAATTACGTGCAGATGCAGATTACGACAATTGCTGCAACGATCATTGCTGCGGTGGTCATTGCAAAGTAGAGTGCACGGGTGATTGTGCTCACGATGGTTGCACTGAGCCATGTTGCGAAGACAACTGCTGCGGTGGTCATTGCAAAGTAGAGTGCACGGGCGATTGCGCTCACGATGGTTGCACTGAGCCATGCTGCGAGGACAATTGCTGTGGCGGTCACTGCAAGTCAGGCTGCACAGGTGATTGCGCAACTGACGGCTGCCAAGACTAGTTGCAATTACTAGCTGCCAATACTAAGCAAAAGTATTAAACGGAGCAAAACTCACACATGCACGAACCGAATCCAATTACTTTGGCTGCAAAAGCTTCCGATGAGCCAGAATTCCGACCTATAGGAGTTGGCCCATGGGAAGACGAGCATCCAGGTGAACCTCGTCCAGATAATCCAGAATCGCCAAATTATGATGCGCGGTTTAGCACTGAATTACTAGACGAAGGCGACCAGCGTAACGTCCTAGACCGTTACCGGTACTGGAAAGTAGAAGCCATAAAAGCGGATCTCGATTCTAAGGGCCGTCATGAGTTTGAAGTAGCTGTAGAAAATTGGACTCACGATTTCAACATAGGCTCTATGGTTCGCACTGCAAACGCATTTACTGCTAAAAAAGTGTATATCGTAGGGCCTCATAAATGGAATCGCAAAGGCTCGTTAATGACTGAGCTTTACCAATACGTTGAATGCTGCCCAACTATTGAAACTCTAGTAACTAATTGGCGCGAAAATATAGCACGGGAAGCAGAAGAAGCGCATCAACTTTTGCTTAAAGCGCAGGCAGAAGGCAATAAAGAAGCCGAAAAAATCGCAAATATCAAGGAACAAGATGCTAAAAACGCTCGCGTTATAGCGCTCGATATTATTCCAGGTGCTGTTGCTATGGAAACCTACAAGTTCCCTAGACGTTGTCTTATGCTTTTTGGTGCAGAAGGTCCAGGTCTTTCTAAAAAAGCACTAGAGATGGCGGATGACGTTGTTTATATTTCGCAATTCGGCTCTGTTCGCTCACTAAATGCAGGAGCTGCTGCAGCTGTTTCTATGCACGCGTGGATTGCTCAGCATGCAGTACCAAATTGCTGAATCTTAATAAAATATTAATTAGAATTTCGGTAGCAGAATTTTGTCAGCAGAATCTCATCAGCAATATTAGTTAAAACGTAGCAGCTTGTACTTATAAACGCTTACATTTGATGTTTATTTTTTTATTTGTGATACTGTTGATTTATGTTAGAATTTCAACATATTACAAAGCGTTTTGGCGCAAAAACAGTGCTTAACGACGTTTCTTTCGTCGCTGAAGACGGCAAGGTCACAGGCTTTTTAGGTCCTAATGGCGCTGGTAAATCTACCACCATGCGTTGCGCGTTAAATCTTATTCACGCCAATAGTGGCACTTCTCTTATTGACGGAAAACCTTACGCAAAAATCACATCCCCAATGACGGAAGTTGGCGCGGTTCTTGATGCAAAGTCTGCTCACAGAGGTCGAACGGCTTACAATCACCTGTATTCATTGGCTTTAACTCACGGAATATCAAAGAAACGTGTCGATGAAGTCATTGATATTACTGGTTTGACTAGTGTAAAAAATCGCAAGGCAGGTTCATTCTCGCTTGGCATGGGTCAGCGTCTTTCCATTGCTGCGGCTCTTTTAGCAGATCCGCACAATCTCATACTTGACGAACCGGTTAACGGCTTGGATCCGGAAGGTGTTAAGTGGGTTCGCGAATTATGCAAGTATTATGCAAGCGAAGGCCGTGCAATTTTACTTAGTTCCCACTTAATGAGCGAAGTTGCTCTTACTGCAGATAATCTTGTGATTATTGCGCACGGAGAAATTTTGGAGCGCACAACAGTACAAGATTTTGTTAATGCACATTCTCAGCACGCTGTGCGACTTGTAACTCCAGAAGGTGAAAAACTAAAGCAAGTGCTTACACAAAATCATCCCGAATGCAAGATTTTGCCTGATAAGCGCACGCCTCAAGACGCTCAAGAAGGCGAACTTTTTAAGGTAACAGGTTGCGAGCTTAATCAACTTGCTCGCGAAATTGCAGATAATCAAATTATGGTTTACCAGCTAAATCAAGAGCACGCATCGCTTGAGGAAGCATATTTGGCTCTTACGCACGGTCAAGAGCAGTACGTAACAAAAGCATTGCCAAATGCTACTGCTGCGACTGGAACGCAATATGCAGATGGAGGAAGCGCAAAATGAGTGAGCAAATTAATCAATCTGTTAATCAATCTGTTGATCAAGCAACAAGCAACTCTTACAAAACCGGCAGAAGCATGAACGCTCAGCACCTACGTCTTACATTTATGCACTCTCTTAAATCTGAGATGGTTAAGTTGCGTGGGCTTGCATCCACTTGGTGGTGCATGGCATTGGCCATTGTTTTGCCTGTAGTTTTCAGCTTTATTATCGCGATTGTGCAAAAAGCAATATCTAAAGTTGACTTTACTAAACAGGGTGCGTCTGCTAGCAAATCAAGCGGTGCAGTCACCATGGGGCCGAGCGATAAAAGCAGCCTTATTTCTTCTCAAGAAGGTATTTTCAACTTAGTTATTAGTTTTGCCTCTATATCTTTGATTGTTATTGCGATTTTTGCAGTGCTTGCTATAACAGCTGAGCATTCCACAACTTCAATTCAAGCTTCGCTTACTTCTGTACCTCGAAGGGGTATGTTCTTTACCGCTAAGTTTGTTGCAATCGCAATCTACGTTTTTGTGGTACAACTTATTGCAATGGCAGTTTCATTAGTTGCTGCAGAATTAGCATTTATGGGTGAGAATATCTCAGGCTTGTCTGGAAGTAGAACATGGCAATTACCTCTTATGCTGTTCCTTGGATCTCCTGTAATTATGGTTGTTGTGGCAGCAATGGCGTACGGCTTCGGCATGATTTGCAAGTCAACTGCTGGCGGAATTATGTGCGTTATTGGAGCTGTGATGATTTTGCCTACTGTTCTTAGCATTATTGTGATTTCAAGTGGTTTTGCAAAATGGACTTTAGTGCTTACTCAGCTTTTGCCAGCCACAGCTGTAAGTCAGTTCTTGGGTGATTCTTCTAGCTCTAACGGAAAATTCGCATCAAATGTAAATGTTGCTTTCGAATGGTGGCAGTCCGGTTTGGTAGTTCTCGCTTGGGCTGTAGTCATGTACGCAATTGGCTACGTTATTGAAAAGCATCGCGATATTTAAACATAGTAAGTATAAATAAAATAAGCCCTGTTCAATTGCAATCATTACTGAGCAAGTGAGCGGGGCTTATTTGTTGCAACTATTTGCCGATACTAATTTCTAATTCTTCTTCTTGCTAGAAATAGAGCACCCAGCTGCAAATAACGCGATAGCCCAAGCAGCCATAGTAATAATAGATGGCACTAATTCTGGCACTAAGCTCATTGTGTATTTTCTTGAGAATCCTAATCATCTTGTTTCTTTTTAGCAAATTGAGGATGAGCCAATATATGAAGTATCAGGCAATGGTAGCTCGGTAGTAGGCTTAGCATGTTGTGGTTGCGCATGCCGGTTGATATTTCTTTGATTTTCATATTTTGCATAGAGCTGATTCCGGCAATATCCATAATCTCTGATACGCGACTTTTTGGAATTTTACAATATTTTGCAACGAATGTGAGCTTTTTATAGAACTAGTATTTCTATAATTAGCTTTTAAATCTAATACTTTGCCGACTGTTTTTATTGGGGAATTAAGCTTTTTGTATGGGACGCCGTCGAATAATACTTCACCTTCATTGGCTTTTATGAGTCCCAATGCGCAATATAGCGCAGTTGATTGAACCGTTAGGGCCAACAAATCCCGTAACTTTGCTATCTTCTGCTACAAAAGAAATATCATTGAGTACTTGCTGTTTTATAGTACTTGGATATATTTTGTATCTCTAACATAACTAAATCCTACTGCGAAAAATGTAATAGAAACCCTATTTGTGTAAAAAATTAAGGACTTTATCTCGTAACTGGCTACAAGATAAAGTCCTTAATTTTTTCAGTTTTATTTATTTATGCTCAATTGCAATATGAGTTCAGTCATTCTTTACAGTTTCAGCAACGTGAGGCCACAAGGTTGTGCCCCAGTTCTTGATTGTGCGCTGACGAACCAACGGCAAATCAGTACGGTTGTACACTGTACGCCATGGTTCCCATACCAAGCCGGTCTTTTCTTCCAACTTAATGCGAAGATTGCGCACATTGCCCTTGAACTGAATCGTTGTGCTGAAGTGAGCGGTACGATACTTGCCGTTTCCTTCCCAAGCGCGAGAACGTACGTATGGAGTTCCGTCGATATCAGTGCCGTACTCATCCCAGTAGACGTAGTAGCGAGCTACATAAGCTCCACGGTGATCCAAGGTCAAATAACCGTCACGGTAAGCAGAAACCTTAGTCTCAACATAATCGCTGTTGCTCTGGAGAGTTGCTACTTCGTTATCTTTTACGAAGGAAGTAGTGTAAGCGATTGGAACAGCTGGGCTAGAGGTGCTCAAATTTGCACCTTCCTGAATCAAAGCCTTCAGCGTATCGATATTGCCGGTAATAACCTTTGCTGCGCCGTTAGCGCTGCCGCCGAGAATCACTGCAGTAACAGAAGTATTCTGGAGAATGCGATGGAATTCGGTGTTTGGCTTAATTTCTACGCCCTTAATTGCCGCTTCTACTGCAGCCTGGAAATCAGTGCTCTTGCTGGTGGTATCGAACTTTACGTACATTGAGCGACCATAAGCTACGTTTGACACGTAAACTGGTGGGCGTTTGCTGTCAACGCCACGGTTCTTCAAGCTTTCTGGCGTAGTGCATGGAGCAAAGAAATCTGCTGGGCTATCTGGAGCGTCGACGCTTACTGTGTAGTAAGTTTGCTTGAAGTTCACAATTTGAGTCTGCTTCTCACCCTTGTGTACTGCATCGAAATCAATCTTCAGCGGTACGCCAATCTTTGCAAAATCAGCACCAAACTTAGCCTTGAGCTGGTTCATGCTCTGTGCGCTTGCGGAATCATACTGCATACGAGCTGCCACATGATGGCTTGCTGCATATTGTGCATTCCACTTAGAAACTAAACCGTTAACTGCTGAAGTAACGGAGCTCTTGGTTGGATGTTGCACAGTTACAGCACTCTCGCCGCCGTGGAAGCCTGGCAAATCAATGCTCAAAGTTAATGGTGCGCGATTTGCTGAAATCAAGCTTGGCATGTTATCCATCAAATTCTGGTCAGCGCGGAATAATGCACCAGGATACACGCGATCATTGTTGGCCGAAGTTACCGACAAGTTTGACGTTGTATTGGTGATGTTCTTCTTCTGATGCTCAACAACAACGAATTCGCCGTTCTTGTTGAAGCTGTCGCTGGAGAATTTATTGTTAATTGTTTCGCCGTGACGTGCGAGAATATTCGTTTTATCGTAATGCAAATCCCACAAGTAGTTGTTCAGCGAGTCCTTGCTGGCTGCGCAAGATGCAGCTGGTGCAGAAGGCTTTGCAGAAGAATCTGCCATTGCTGGAACTGCTAAGCATTGTGGAATAATAGTCGCGCCCGCGAGCAACAACATTGCTGCATTACGGTAGAACTTTGTGCTCTTCATATGTATCCTTCGATTTTTATTAGATTTTATTTCAAATTATTTTTTCAGTGAGATGCTGCAAATACGTGCTTCAGTGCATATATATGCTTCAGTGCATCAGCTTCAGCTTCTCACATCACACGATTATTACACACTTTTTATTTATGCGATAATTGTTTAAAATAATTTTTTAAGTTTCAAACAAAAGTTTAAATAATGCTGAAATACCAACACTTTTTTGTTACGTCAGTTTTGTTGTTTCGGCGTGTTGACAGATAAAATGAACGGATTTTACGTATTTTGATTCGTGATAATTTTGTGAAAATATATGCAAAATATTTGTGCAAGTATTATTTAGTGTTACACATGCGCAATTTTTAATTGCTTCAGTCTTAAAGAATTAATTTGTAGTACTTTCTCAATAAAACAAAATAATCAACAAATAATTCTCATAAAGCTTTTATCCACATTGCTTTTTTCTACTAACGAAGGTCACGTATCACACATATAGTTGAGGTTATGCCTACATTCACACGCGAAGAAATTGAGCATTTGGGCGTTTTATCCCAGATTGCTTTAAGCGACGAAGAAATCAGTCGCTTGCAAGGCGAATTGAACGTCATTGCAGAATCTATTAATAAAGTGCAGGAAGTTGCTGGCGAAGATGTGCCACCTACTGCAAATCCAGTGCCTTTGGAAGCTTATTTGCGTCCAGATGAGCCTGCTACACCTTTGACTCAAGAAGAAGCTCTTTCGGATGCTCCTAGAAGTGAGTCTGGCATGTTTGTAGCGCCTCGAATTTTGGGGGAGGAATAAAAACATGACTAATACTCAAGATTTGGTAAAACTTTCTGCTGCCGATATGGCAAAGGCTGTAAAAGCTAAAGAAGTTTCTAGCCGTGAACTTGTTGAAGCTCACTTGGCAGTCATTGAATCTGCAGAGCCAGAAATTAAGGCATTCTTGCATGTTTCTGCAGATATTGCTCTCGAGCAGGCAGATGCTTTTGATGCTAAGAACGCTAATGGTGAGACTGAAGGCTTGCCTGAGCTTGCAGGCGTTCCAATTGCAATTAAAGACATGATTGTCACTAAAGGCATTCCAACCACTGCAGCATCGAAGATCCTCGAAGGCTGGGTTCCACCTTACGATGCTACTGTTATTGAAAAGCTCAAAGCAGCTGGCATGCCAATTCTCGGCAAGACTAATTTGGATGAGTTTGCTCAAGGTTCTTCTACAGAACATTCTGCTTATCAAACTACTTGCAATCCTTGGGATACTGAGCGTGTTCCTGGTGGTTCCGGCGGCGGTTCAGCTGCAGCTGTTGCTGCATTCGAGGCTCCTATTGCTTTGGGTACAGATACAGGTGGCTCTATTCGTCAGCCAGGTGCTTTAACTGGTACAGTCGGCGCAAAGCCAACTTATGGCGGTGTTAGCCGTTTTGGTGCAATCGCTATGGCAAGTTCCTTGGATCAGATTGGACCTGTTTCTCGTACCGTTCTTGATTCTGCGCTTTTGCAGGAAATTATCGGTGGTAACGATAGGCGCGATTCTACTTCTATTCCAGCTCCTGTTCCTCCAATGGCTCAGGCTGCACGCGAGGGTGCTCGCCGTGATTTGAAGGGCTTGAAGGTTGGTTTAGTTAAAGAGCTTAGTGGCGAAGGCTTCCAGCCAGGCGTTGAAGCTCGCTTTAATGAGGCGGTGCAGCTGCTTAAGGATATGGGTGCAGAGGTTACGGAAGTTTCCTGCCCTCATTTCCCTTATTCTTTGGCTGCTTACTACATTATTATGCCTTCCGAAGTTAGCTCCAACTTGGCTCGCTACGACGGCATGCGCTACGGTTTGCGCGTAATGCCGCCAGCAGACAAGCCTCAGACGGCCGCAAATATGATGGCTGCAACTCGTGAAGCTGGTTTCGGTGACGAAGTAAAGCGCCGTATTATTCTCGGTACTTACGCGCTTTCCGCTGGCTATTACGATGCTTGGTATGGTTCTGCACAGAAAGTTCGTACGCTTATTATTCGCGATTTCGAAGAAGCGTTTAAGAAAGTAGATGTTCTTATTTCTCCAACAAGCCCTACAACGGCATTTAAGTTTGGTGAGAAGATGGACGATCCGCTTTCTATGTATATGAACGATATTGCTACGATTCCTGCAAACATGGCTGGAGTTCCTGCTTTGAGTCTCCCAGCTGGCTTAAGTGACGACGGTTTGCCTGTTGGCATTCAGATTATTGCTCCGCAATGCCATGATGAAAAGATGTACAAGCCTGCAGCAGCGTTGGAAGCTGCTCTCGAAGAGCAGTGGGGCGGCTCAATCTGGAAGTCGCTTAAGGCTGGCTGGCTCGATTCATTGGCTAAGTAAAGTTAAGCAAAGCTTAAGTAAGAAGGATTCTCATGGCTGAAAAACTTATGAAATACGCCGATGCTGTTGAGCAGTTTGATCCAGTATTCGGTTTGGAAACTCACGTTGAGCTTAGCACGCGCACAAAGCTGTTCTGCCCAGCAGAAGTATCTTTTGGCGGTGAGCCAAATACTCAGCTAACTCCTGTAAGTCTTGGTTTGCCAGGCTCTTTGCCAGTTGTAAACAAGGCTGCAGTTGATTATGCAATTAAGCTTGGTTTGGCATTGCATTGCGAAATTGCTGAGTGGAGCCAGTTCGCTCGTAAGAACTACTTCTACCCAGATATGCCTCGCGATTATCAGATCTCCCAGTACGATAAGCCTACTAATGGCAACGGTTACTTGGATGTTGAGCTTGAAGATGGAACCGTGTTCCGCGTTCCGATTGAGCGCGCTCACATTGAAGATGATGCTGGTAAGAATACGCACGTTGGTGGTGCTGACGGCCGTATTGAAGGCGCAAATCATTCTTTGGTTGATTACAATCGCGCAGGTGTGCCTTTAATCGAGATTGTAACTAAGCCAATCGAAGGCGCTGGCAGCCGCGCTCCAGAAATCGCAGGCGCATACATGCGTGCTATTCGCGATATTGTTCGCGCTCTCAACATTTCTCACGCTCGCATGGAGCAGGGCAATATGCGTGCTGACGTGAACGTTTCGCTCCGTCGCAAGCCAACCGATCCATTTGGTACGCGTTCAGAAACTAAGAATGTGAACACATTCCGCGGAATCGAAAAGACGCTCCAATATGAGATTCGTCGTCAAGCTGCTATTTTGAGTGAAGGCGGCGAGATTTTGCAGGAAACTCGTCACTGGGATGAGGTAACTCAGACTACTGCTGGCGGTCGTGTGAAGTCGGATGCTGACGATTATCGCTACTTCCCAGATCCTGATTTGGTTATGCTTCACATCACTAAAGAGCATATTGAGCGCATGAAGGCGCAAATGCCTGAAATGCCTCGCGAGCGCCGCAACCGCTTGCAAAGCGAATGGGGTATTAGCGATCTTGAAATGCGCGATATTCTTAACGCGGATGCTCTTGATTTGGTTGAAGAAACCGTTAAGGCTGGAGCAACTGCAGCTGGTGCTAAAAAGTGGTGGCTTGGTGAGCTTGCTCGCGAAGCAAACACTCGTGGCGTAACTTTGGAAGAATTGCCTATTACTCCACAAGACGTTGCGCAAGTTGAAAAGCTAATTGCAAGCGGCAATCTTAACGATAAGCTCGCTAAGCAAACTGTTGCATGCGTTTTGGCTGGCGAGGGTAAGCCTGATGAAGTTGTTAAGAAGCACGGATTCAAGGTTATGAACGACGACGGTGCTTTGGAAGCTGCTGTTGACGCTGCTCTTGCAGCCGATCCTGAAGTTGCCGAAAAGCTTAAGTCTGGAAACATGAAGCCGATGGGTGCAATTATTGGCGCTGTTATGCGTGCGACTAAAGGTCAGGCTGATGCTAAGGCTGTTACTAAGATTGTGATGGCAAAAATCAAAGGCTGAAAAGTGCCGTAAAGGCTGAAAAATTTAATGTTTGATAACGCTAATGTATAAACGTAAAAGCGTAATCAATATTCAAAAGTAAGTGCTGCGTACTTGCTGCATGCTCAAATCAGATTTGTTTGTGTAGCAGGTGCGCAGAATTTACTATTTATCAACATTGCGAGGCATTTTTCGTCTTCGGGATTATCATATATTATGCGACATGAGAATTATGCGAAGGGCTTAATTCTCAAAGGCACAATACAAGTAGGTGACTATGCAACAAACCAATGATGGTGTTATTAACTCTCGCGAGTTACCAAAATCTATAGTAATTCCTCAAATTCGTGGAGAGATGGCGCACCTTCGTCCAGCTACGTGCAATGATTTGCAAAGAATGGATGATTTGTGCGCATTTGATGGTGCTGCAGTTATTACTGGAAAGGATGCTAATTCAGAGCGTTCTATGGTTCATTCGTGGGTTGAAAGCTCTATGCAATGGACTAAAGATAGTCTTATTGGCGAAAATCCTTCTGAATCTTGTCGTTTTGCTGGCGATGTTCAATTGCGTCACACTATTGCGTGGGCGATTGTTCCTGATGTTTTGGATGATTCAAATAACGCTTCCGGCGACATTATTGGCATGATTTTCCTTATAGATATTGACGGATGGTCTCGCAGTGCTCGAATTCAAGTTGTTTTAGGCAAAAATTATCGAGGAAGAGGCTATTCGCGCGATGCGATGCCTAGAGTGATGACTTATGCTTTTGCATCAGAGCCGACTGGTCTAGGGTTGCATAGAATTTGGGTGGGAGTTCCGGCAACTAATACTCGTTCGCTTTCGGTGTATCAATCGCTTGGCTTTGTAAAAACAGGCACTGCGCGCGATGCATTATGGGATGCCCAGAATCAAAAATATCAAGATTTTGTTGTAATGGACACTCTTGTAGATGAATATGATGCTATTCGCTCGCTAGATGCTTTTGGGTTACACGTTATTGAAGAAAATCCTGGTGTAATTGAAGCTTTGAGTGCGCATGAACATTCTGTGGCTATACCTGTGCATCGTGATAATCTTGATGAAGCATGGCCGTACAATGTAAACGTCTCTGAAGGAAGTTCATCAAAAAAAGCTTGGTGGCGCATTATAGGTCGTGGACGCAAACGTAATACGGAAGGTAAGTAATGAGCGCCGAAGATCTCGACAACTATGAAACCGATGCAGAACTTGCGTTATACAAAGAATACCGTGATGTTATTAAGCTTTTTACTTATGTTGTAGAAACAGAGCGACGATTTTATTTAGCCAATAAAGTCGATTTTAATGTGCGTTCAGCAGGTCAGGATGTTTATTTTGATGTTCAACTTACGGACGCTTGGGTATGGGATGTTTACCGCCCTTCGCGTTTTGTTAAAAATGTACGAATAGTAACTTTTAAAGATGTAAATGTTGAAGAAGTACAAAAAACAGACATTGACATTCCTGAATCTATCGCGTGATGCGCGTATGCTCAATAAGGATGTATAGGAATTGCTTACCTAGCACGCAAAGTGTTTTCGTAAAAATTTGATGTATTAAGATGGAGGACAAGTGACGGATACACAATCCCCAAAGGAATCTGTGGTAATTATTGGTGGTGGTCCGGCAGGGTTGACGGCAGCCTGGGAACTCGTTAAGGATGGCGGATCTAGCCGCTACGACGTAACAGTGCTCGAAGCCACGCGTGAGTTTGGTGGCATTTCGCGTACTGTGAAGTATAACGGCAATCGTATGGATATTGGCGGTCATCGTTTCTTCTCAAAAGATGACCGTATTATGCAGTGGTGGCGTGAAATGCTACCTCTCCAGGGTGCGCCTTCATATGATGATAAAAAGCTTGGTCGTCATCATGATTTGGAAGCAGGTGGACCTGATCCTGAAGTTGAAGATGAAGTGATGTTGAAGCGTCATCGCGTTTCTCGTATTTTCTGGAATCATCATTTCTTTGATTATCCAATTTCTCTTTCTGCAGCAACCTTGCGTTCTATGGGCTTTATCTTGACTATGAAGGTTGGCTTCAGCTATTTGTGGTCTATGATTCACAAGTTGCCAGAAACTAATCTTGAGAATTTCTACATTAATCGTTTCGGCAAGAAACTTTATTCCATGTTCTTTGAGGGCTATACAGAGAAGCTTTGGGGTAGACATCCAAGCCAGATTTCTGCCGATTGGGGTGCTCAGCGCGTTAAGGGTTTGAGCATTGTGGAAGTGTTGAAGAACGCTTTTTCCAAGCTTTTCCCTAAGAAAAAAGGCAAGGAAAAGGAAGTAGAAACCTCATTAATTGAGGAATTCTGGTATCCAAAGCTTGGTCCTGGTCAGTTGTGGGAAACGGTTGAGCGTCGTTGCCGCGAAAACGGTGCTACTGTGCGCACAGACGCAAAGGTAGTTGCTATTAAGCAAGCAGACGGAAAGATTTCCAGTGTTGTAGTTGAAGATGCAAATGGAGAGCGTTCAGAATTGCACGCCGACCAGTTTATATCTTCTATGCCAATTAAGGATTTGGTAGCTGCTCTTGAGCAGGGTGCAAATGGTGACGAAAAGGCTGAAGTTCCAGCAGAAATGCAACGCGTTGCCAAAGGTTTACCTTATCGCGATTTTGTGACTGTAGGCTTGCTTGTTAAGCGCGTGCGTCTGCGTAATACTACCACTATTCCAACGCTTGGTAATCCTCCTATTGTTCCTGATTGCTGGATTTACGTGCAGGATCCTGGATATAAAGTCGGACGTTTGCAAATCTTCAACAACTGGAGCCCATATCTCGTTAAGGATGTTGATAACACTGTTTGGATTGGTCTTGAGTACTTCTGCGACGAAGGCGACGACTTCTGGAATATGAGTGATGATGATGCTCGCAAGATGGCTATTGACGAGTTGACTCGTATGCAGGTTATCAATGGTGAGGAAGATGTTCTTGATTCTCACCGTGAGCGAGTTCCAAAGGCATATCCTGCTTACTTTGACACATACGCTCAGATGCCTGAATTGATTGATTATCTTGATGGCTTTGGTAATTTGTATTGTGTTGGTCGTAATGGACAGCATCGTTATAATAACCAAGATCATTCAATGGCAACTGCTATTGAGGCTGTAGAAGATATCCGAACTGGAGAAACTTCTAAGAAGAACGTGTGGTCTGTTAATACTGAAAAGTCGTATCACGAAAAGAAGTAGTAATTAATTCTCGTATAAATTTGAGCGTTTGATTTTAAAGCGCAAATAATTTAGCGATATAGCGTCAATAATACTGGGTGTTACCCAGGTTATTGGCGCTTTTTGTTTATGTGAGTAGCTCTTTAAAGGCTTTATAGAAATTGCAATAAAATACTAAATACTATGGCGCGTCGCATTGTACAGCGTCGTATAGCTGTAGTAGCATACATAATGTTCGTTGTTATGTACATATGAATTGTTATGAAATAGCAACGAGTTCGTGACGGATTTTTCCGTAATCTTCCATGTAAAGACTTGCCGGGTCTCTATTCCGTGCGAGTTAAGGAAAGGTAAAATTGTGGCAACAGGCCAGAATCTTGAAAAAATGAAGCTTTCAGAATTGAAAGATCTTGCGAAACAAATGGGTTTGCGTGGTACATCTACAATGCGTAAGCCTGAGTTGGTGGCTACACTGACGGCTGCTCGTAATGGGGGAGAAGCGCCTGCAGGTGTAAGTGTGCGTGTTCCTCGTGATGTTGTGAATGCTAATAAAACTGCAGATACTAGTACGGATATAGAAGATGTTAGGTCATCGAAAGACAATAGTGATTTAGAAGCGTTAGAAGTTTTGGTTCCCAATGCTGCTTCAGATCGTCGATATAGAGACGAAGAAGATTTTGGGAATAAAAATTATCGACGCGATGCGAATCGTAATAATACATTCCAGCGTCGTCGTTCCTCAGAAGATCGTAATGATAATCGCGATCGTAGAGAAGATGGGATGGATTCGCATGAGTTGGATCAAATTTTGGCAACATTACCTGGTGAAGATTCTCACGCAGAGGGCGAGCAGCGTCGTCAGCGTGTAGCTTCTCGTGACTTTGATAGAGAAGAACAGCAAAATCGTGCTGATCGTTTCCAGCGTCGTATGCGCGGTCGTGCGCGTGATTACGATGAGTCTCGTTCAGATTATTCAGATCGACAGAATCGTTCAGAACGCATGGATCGAGTAGAACGTGACGATCGTGATGAACGTCGTGCTGAGCGTGGAGAACGTCAAGATCGTAATGATCGCAATGTTCGTCTTGATCGCGATGCGCGTGATGCACGTGACTCTCGTGAAGAACATGATTTACGCGAGATTCGCCGTGAAGAGCCTCAGGAAGAGCTCGTACCAGTAGCCGGAATTGTTGATGTCTTAGAATCTTACGCATTTGTGCGCACTTCTGGTTATTTGCCTGGTCCTAACGATGTGTATGTTTCAATGAGCCAAATTAAAAAATATGGTTTACGCAAGGGTGATGCAGTTCAAGGCTCCATTCGTGCTCCTCGCGAGGGTGATCGCAGGAATCAGCGTCAGAAGTTTGTTCCGTTGCAAACTGTTAATAGCATTAATGGCATGAGCGTTGAAGAAGCTCAGTCTCGACCGCAATTTGCTAAGTTGACGCCGTTATATCCGCAGGAGCGTTTAAAGCAAGAAACTACTCCTAATCGCATGTTGGGACGTGTCATTGATTTAGTTGCCCCAATTGGTAAAGGTCAGCGCGGTTTGATTGTGTCGCCACCAAAGGCTGGTAAAACTATTACTCTTCAGAATATTGCAAATGCAATTACTACAAATAATCCTGAAGTGCATCTTATGGTTGTGCTTGTCGATGAGCGTCCAGAAGAAGTTACCGATATGGAACGCACTGTGCAAGGCGAAGTGATTTCTTCTACATTCGATCGTCCTGCAACGGATCACACTACTGTTGCTGAGCTTGCTATTGAGCGCGCTAAGCGTTTGGTTGAGCTTGGCCAGGATGTTGTGGTTTTGCTTGATTCTATGACTCGTTTGGCTAGAGCCTACAATATTGCTGCTCCTACTTCTGGTCGTATTCTTTCCGGTGGTGTTGATGCTCAGGCGTTGTACCCACCAAAGAAGTTCTTCGGTGCTGCTCGAAATATTGAAGACGGCGGCTCTTTGACGATTATTTCTTCTGCATTGGTTGAAACCGGCTCTAAGATGGATGAAGTAATCTTCGAAGAGTTTAAGGGCACTGGAAATATGGAATTGCGTTTGAGTAGAGATTTGGCTGATAAGCGTCTCTTCCCAGCAGTAGATATTAATGCTTCTGGAACTCGTCGCGAGGAGTTAATTACTCCAGCTGCAGATTTGCCAGTTATTTATCGTTTGCGCCGTCTCTTTGGTGGTCTTGAGGCAGAGCAAGCGTATCAGACTTTGATTCCTCGATTGAAGAAAACTGCTTCAAACCGTGATTTCTTGGCTGCCATAACTCAACAAACTGGCACTGCTACGAATAATTCTTCTTCTACGACTATTGCGTAGTTCTTATTTCGTAAGGAATTAAAATTATTGCCCTTTGGATTATCTACCAAGGGGCAATAATTTTATTTATATTTATATTCGTTAATAACTAATATTTTATGCAGCATGTAAAGCTTGTTGCGCAAGTGCAAATTTGCTTATGCGCGCTACGCCTTCTTTAAGTTCTTCTGCTTTCCCAGCGTAAGATAGTCGCACGAATCCGCTTCCTTCTGCGCCAAAGGCTTCTCCTGGCACAACAGCAACTTTTTCTTCATCTAAAAGTTTTTTGCTAAATTCTTCTGAACTTAAACCAGTTGGTCGAACGTCAACAAAAACGTAGAATGCACCTTGAGGCTCTATAAGACGCAATGCATTGCAATTTGCCAATCCGTCTATAACAAGCTGACGTTTTGCGCGATATTCTTCTCTCATTTCGCGCACGTGATCTTGCGGACCTGTTAATGCAGCTACGCCGCCATATTGTGCGGTAGAATTTACAGAAGAATGCATCATTTCTGCAATTTTGCTGGTTTGCTCAATAACTTGACTTGGTGCAAGAATATATCCAATTCTCCAGCCTGTCATGGCGTAAGTTTTCGATAAACTTTCTACAATAATGGTTCGTTCGTGCATTCCTTCAGCTGCTGCAATAGATGGTGCTACAGCATTTCTGCAAGGTTCAGTTTCTGGATTGCTTGCGAATACGAATGGATGGTAGACTTCGTCAGAAATTACCCAAAGATCAAATTCTTGGCATAATTTTGCAATTTTTTCGAGTTCTTCTGCGGTTGTTACTGCACCGGTTGGGTTGCATGGAGAATTGATAATGATGGCTTTAGTGCGTGGTGATATAGCTTTGCGTATTTCTTCTGCATTAATATGCATTCCATGTTCTGGCTTAAGGGCTACAGTTACTGGAATTCCTTCGCACATTAGCACTTCTGCATCGTATGATGTGAAGTATGGAGATGGAATAATAACCTCATCTCCCGGATCTATTACTGATTTAATAGCTAAATATAATCCAATAGTAGCGCCGTCAACGGCTTGAATTTCTGTGTCTGCGTTGTAGTTTAAACCTTTTACTCTATTCGTATAATTTGCAGCTGCCTCGCGGAATTCTGGTATGCCTAAAACGTCTGTGTATTTTGTTTTTCCCTCTCGTAATGAGTTGCACGCGGCTTCAACAATGTGTGAGGAAGCAGTTTCGCCTGGTTCTCCTAGGCATAGTGAAATAGCGTCTGGTATTTGTTCTACACGGTCAAATACATCTCTAATACCTGAACGAGGTATTGAAATTGCATGTTTCGCTACTTTTGCCATGCTGTGCTCCTTTTTGATTGTTGGTTTTGATTTTATAAGAATAATCTTTAAAGGTTATAGGTTTCGTTTATACGCTTATTATGCGAATTGTACAACACTATTACGGCTGATGTTAAAAGAAAAAATTATTTTTAACGTAATAATTTGTATTTTTTATTATTTTTTGAATAAATTTGTTCTTTTTCTGTAAAAAATACTGTACCATAAAAGAGACTGCAATGTGGCGCTACATAGATTCGTTTTAGATTCTCAATTCAGCGTCGACTGGAGAATGGAGGACGTATGGCTGGAAATCCTCATAAAGCTGAAACTAGTATAGCTATGGATTCAACTGATGCAATCATTGTTGATATTCTCGAACATGATGGTCGAGCGACGTTAACTCGTTTGGCTAAGGCTTCGGGTTTGTCTGTTTCTGCGGTTCAATCTCGAGTGCAAAAGCTTGAGCGTAAAGGTGTTATTACCGGTTATCGCGCGTTAATTGACTATGAGCGTCGTGGTTTACCTGTAAGCGCATTTGTGTCTGTTACGCCACTTGATTTTGGGCAGGAAGCTACAATACCTAACAAATTGCGTGATATTTCTGGTATTGAAGCTTGCTATTCGATTACTGGTAGTCCAAGTTTTATGCTGGTAGTGCGTGTTGCTACGCCAAGCAAATTGGAAGAACTTATTAATACCATTCATCGCATAGTCCCTGTCAGTACAGAAACAACTATGGTTCTGCAAACATATTTCGATTAAATAATATGTGTGATTTTTCTGAAACAACGGTTGACGCGCGCGATACATCTCTTACGACATGTTGCAAAGTTGCTGCCGAAGAGATTATTGTGTTGCGTCAATCTGTTGATAATTTTGATAATGCAATAATTGCGCTGCTTGCTGAGCGGTTTAAAACTACGAAACGAATTGGTGAGTTGAAGGCTGAAGCTGGATTTGCTCCTGAGGATTCTAAAAGAGAGCAGCAGCAAATAGAAAGTTTGCTAAATATTGCGGAAAATGCCGGATTAGATTCTTCGATTGCGTTGAAATATCACGAGTTTGTTGTTACTGAGGCTAAGAAACGTCATCAGCAAATGCAGTCTTGAGATTAGATATTTCTGTTATTTTAATTGCGTTGAACTATGAATCACAATCAGTTTGTAGATTTTGAAAATAGATTTTCGCATATCGGTATGTAATGTTTTTGTGCATATGCGTGGCTATCTGAGTAATAAAGGCGGATAATACAAGTATGACTATTGCAACTGTTGAACGTTATGCGCATATGCTTGATGCTGCAAGTCGAGGTGGCTACGCATACCCTGCTATCAATGTTACTAGTACGCAAACTCTTAATGCAGCTTTGCAGGGATTTGCTCAAGCTGAATCTGATGGCATTATCCAAGTTTCTGTCGGTGGCTCTGCTTATTTTTCGGGTCAATCTCTCAATAATCGTGTTGTTGGTTCAATAGCATTTGCAAAATTTGCGCACGAAGTAGCAGCTCAATATCCTAATATCACTATTGCGCTTCATACAGATCATTGTGCTGAGCAATATTTAGATGATTGGATTCAACCACTAATTTCTTATGAAACAGAACAAGTCAAAAAAGGCGAAGAACCATTATTTCAGTCGCATATGTGGGATGGCTCAACGGTGCCTTTGCAACATAATCTAGACGTTGCAGAACAGTTGCTGGATGCTTCGCAAAAATCTCGCACAATTCTTGAAATTGAGATTGGTGCTGTTGGTGGAGAAGAAGACGGGCATCGTGCTGATATTGACGAGAGATTGTATTCTACGCCTGAAGATGCTTTGCGTGTTGTAGATAAACTTGGCTTGGGTGAACGTGGCAGGTATATGGCAGCGTTTACTTTTGGCAACGTTCATGGAGCCTATAAGCCTGGCGTTGTAAAACTGCATCCTAAATTATTGCAAGAAATCCAAAAAACTGTATATCAGAACTATCAAAATATTTGTGATACTCGCACCTTTGGCGCTTCTAAAAAGCCGTTCCTGCTGGTATTTCATGGCGGATCTGGCTCTACTGCTCAAGAGATTGCTGAAGCTGTGCGTTACGGCGTAATTAAAATGAATATAGATACCGACACTCAATACGCTTTTACTCGTGCAATCGCTGGTCACATGTTCAGCAATTATGACTCTGTTCTTAAAATAGACGGAGAAGTTGGCGAAAAGAAGTTGTATGATCCTCGATCTTGGGGTCGTGAAGCCGAAAAAGCCATGGCTCAGCGTGTAGCAGAAGCTTGTGTGCAGTTAGGTTCTGCTGGTAAAGCACTGAAATAGTAAATTTTTAATTTTATATATTTCATTTTCTTATTCGGTAGGGGCATAGAGATAGTCTTAACAGGTAAGGATTGTGCTTATTTGAGCAGCGTTAGCTCAAAAATGGAGGTGCGGCATGCCTGGTATTGTGCTTATTGGAGCTCAATGGGGTGACGAAGGTAAAGGCAAAGCAACAGATTTAATTGGTTCAAAGGTTGATATTGTCGCACGTTTTAATGGCGGTAATAATGCTGGGCACACTGTCGTTGTTGGCGATAAATCTTATGCATTACATTTACTTCCAAGCGGAATTATCAGCCCTAATGTTACGCCTGTAATTGGTAATGGTGTTGTTGTTGATCCAGAGGTATTGCTTGAAGAAATTGACGCTTTGGAATCTCGCGGTGTAGATTGTTCGCGCTTGCTTGTGAGCGAAGCTGCGCATGTTATTACTCCGTATCATCGAGTTATTGATAAAGTAACTGAGCGTTTTCTTGGCAAACACAAGATCGGCACGACTGGTCGTGGTATTGGACCTACTTACGCAGATAAAATTAATCGTGTTGGTATTCGAGTGCATGATTTATTTAATGCTGATCATTTGCGCGACAAAGTTGAAGCAAGTTTGCATCAAAAGAATCAAATGCTTGTAAAACTTTATAATCAACATCCTATTGATATTGATGCAGTTACTGCTCAACTTGTGGAGCTTGGCAAACGCTTGAAGAAATATGTTGCTGATACTTCATTAGTATTGAATGAAGCAATGGATGAAGGCAAAACTGTGCTGTTTGAAGGTGGACAAGCCACAATGCTTGACGTCGATCATGGCACTTATCCGTTTGTAACTTCTTCAAACCCTACTGCTGGTGGCGCTTGCACGGGTACTGGTGTTGGTCCTACTCGTATTACGCGCGTAATTGGAGTAGCGAAAGCGTATATTACTCGTGTTGGTGAAGGTCCATTCCCAACTGAACTTTTGGATGAGCAGGGTGACTGGTTGCGTGAGCAAGGCCATGAATATGGTGTTACAACTGGTCGTCCTCGTCGTTGTGGATGGTTTGATTCTGTAGTAAGCCGTTATGCAACTCGCGTAAATGGTTTGACGGATATTGTTCTTACTAAGCTTGACGTTTTGACTGGTTTGAAGGAAATCCCAGTTTGCGTAGCTTATGATGTGACTTTGTCTGATGGAACAGTTCAGCGTATGGAAGAAATGCCTGTAGATCAATCACTGTTTGCTTCTGCGAAACCAGTATACGAGATGCTTCCAGGCTGGAATGAGGATATTTCTCAAATTCATAAGTTTGAAGATTTGCCTCAAAATACGCAAAGTTATGTAAAGCGTTTGGAAGAGCTTTCTCATTGCCGTATTTCTGCTATTGGAACTGGTCCGCAGCGTGATCATATCATTAGTGTTCACTCACTAACTGACTGAAATTGTTTATTATTTTATGATCAACTTAGCAAAACGGCACTTCTCGATTGGGAGTGTCGTTTTGGTTTATGACGATAATTTCAAAAAGAGTGAAAATGAGTAAAATAAGCGGAAAAAATAAAAAAAATAATTGTCGATTATATTTTTTAGTTTTTATTGGTGGTACATGTGGAGCTTTCGTGCGTGCAGTAATTTCTTCTTATGCGCACACGATTCACCAAGTAGACGGACAATCATTTATATTTGGTCAGCTTACTTTAGGGACTTTTTTGTCGAATATGATTGCATGCTTTATTTTTGCTCTTGTTACTGCAATATCTGTTAAAGCTTTAACGCAAGAAAAGCAAACTTTGTATAAATATGCGCTAGGAACAGGCTTTTGTGGCGGATTGTCGACTATGTCTACTTTCGCGTTTGAAAGTGCAATGTCTTTTATGTCTCCACGCATGACGCTTGTTGTTTTGGGCATGCTTTTTTCGCTGCTTTTTGGCGTTTTTATGGCTTTTGTTGGTAATTGGGTTGGAACAGGAATTGCGAATTGCATGAACAAAAAGCAAAGTCAATCTGTTGCAGAAGCTAATACTAAGGTGATGAAGTGATGAATTCTTTATACGTTTTTATTATGTTTATTTTGCCTTGCTTTTTTGGCGGTTTAGGTGCTGTTTTAAGATGCGCAATGACTAAAAAAATTTCAGCTGCTCATAAAAGCGAAGTTCCAGTTGCAACGCTATTTATCAATTGCGTTGCTTCATTTGCTATAGGTGTTATGTCTAATGTTTTCATGGTTGCAGCTGCAATATGTGGAGTACGTTTTGCTTATTTGATGATTTTGGGATTTTTGGGTGGATTTTCCACGTTTTCTACTGCAATTTTTGAAGGTGTGGATCTTATTCAAAGAAAGCGCATAAAAGATGGAGTGTTCTTGCTTTTTGCAGAACTTATTGTTCCATTCTTTGCTGCTTCTGTTGGGTATATTGTTTCGCAAATATTGTTACTGTACGTAATTTAGTATTTAGAAGTTAAGTGTTGTGCGCAGAATCGAGTTGTAGTGAAGTTTAAGAATGCATTGAGCTTTTTGAGTAATAACTTAAAGCAAATATCAAAAACTTTTTGCCAGCTTCGTTGGAAAGTAATATTAGCTGGGATATTTGTCGGCGTTGTTTCTGGTTCATTAGTAGCTTCTTACAGGCTTGGTATTGAATACGGTACAGATTTTGCGCGTTGGATGTATTTACAAATCCGGCATAACGCATGGTGGATTTTGCCATGCTTAATTTTTGCTGTAATTGCAGGTTTAATTATTGGCTGGATGAGTCGTAAAGAAAGTATGGCTTCTGGAAGTGGTATTCCTCAAGTCGTGGGATATGTTAATCGCGGTTTGAATATGCGATGGCACACGATTCTGCCAGTGCGTTTTGTTGGCGGTTTACTTGGTTCTTTATTTGGATTGTCTCTTGGACGTGAAGGTCCATCTATTCAAATAGGTGCATGTGGTGCTCAGATGTTGTCTCGAATTTTTCGTAAAGGTAGGCGTGACGATATTAAAGAGCATTATGTGGTAACTGCTGGAGCTGCAGCCGGTTTATCTGCTGCGTTTTCTGCGCCACTTTCTGGAGTTATGTTTGCTATGGAGGAGATTCAGCACGGCTTAACTTCAATTGTTCTTATAGGAGCTGCTGCAGCTGCTTTATGTGCTGATTTTGTTTCGCAAACTTGTTTCGGGTTGCGTCCAGTTCTTGATTTTGGTCAGATTCCAGATTTGCCAATGAACTTGCATATTTGGATTATTCCTCTTGGTATTTTTGCAGGTTTTGTAGGCTCGATAATGAATCGTTCGTTACTTGGTCTGCAAACATTATACGGATATTTGCCAAAGTGGATGCCTGTTGCTGTTGCTTGCTTAATTGCAATACCAGTTGGCTTGTTCCTGCCTGAAGTTCTTGGTGGCGGATCTAATTTAGTGCGACTTTCTGAATATGGAAAAGCAAGTCTTGTAATGCTTTGTTTGCTATTTGTGGCAAAAATGTTGTTTACTTCTACGAGTTTTGGCTGTGGCGCTCCTGGTGGTATTTTTATGCCTATTCTTGCAGTAGGTGCGCTCGCAGGTGGTGTTGCTGCGCGCTGTATTACTAGCGTTTCAGCATTTGGCATTGATACAAAATTTGTATCTGTGTTTGCAGTTTGCGTTATGGCTGGTACGTTGTCTGCATCTGTAAAAGCTCCACTTACTTCGATTTTGCTTACTGTTGAAATGTCTGGAACTATGATTCATACGCTCCCAGTTGCAGCTTCTGCATTTATAGCATTGCTTATTTCAGATATTCTAAAAACTAAGCCAATTTATGGTGAGTTACTTGAACGCTATATGAAAGTTAATAAAGATTTAGTATTGCCATCTGTAAATTCTGTAAAATAGATGTTTTTATAGATAATTTTTGTGCAATATTTGCTTATTCTTAATATTTTCTGAGCTTTTAACCACATTGCATGAATATTGTTGAAAACTCATTGCTGTATGCGTTTCAATAGGCGCATGAGTATGAATATGAGTGTAAACAATAAATCAATTGGCGTTAAGCAGATTGATAAGAATTATAACAATGGCGAAGCTGTAGGCGCATTTAGAGATGTTAAACGTTATGTTTATCCTCCTCAAGTTGCAGATAAATCTATATACGAATCTGCGTCTAATGGTATAAAAATTGCGCCATGTATAGCTGACGATCATACTGTTATGACTCTTTTGCCTAAGAGTTCTCAAGATGTAGAGAGTTTTCAAAATACTGAACGCTCGCAAGATATTTCTATTAAGCATAAATCTCGTATGTTTAATAATGCTGAAGAAGATAATCTTATTGCGCGTGATTCTTTAGATCCATTGCCTAAAAATATTTTGGTTGGAATGTCTGCTGCAGATGGCATTGGGCTAAGCACTTCTCTATCTATTCTTTCTCGCTATATAAGTGAACAAGGCCATAGTGTTGCTCTTGTAGATGCTGATTTGACTCATGGCGGTTTAGACGTTCTGCTTGGTTTGGAATCAGATGAAGGTCGCAGGTTGCAAGAAGTTGATGCTCCCTTAGGTAGATGCGATGGCTATGTGTTGCGCAATGAGCTATTGCATTGGGATAATGTGGATGTTTTAGCATTTTCTCCATGGCATGGTAAATATCCTGAACCTTGGGTTTTGGAGGCTGCTATTAGAGGTCTAGCTGATGCTGTTGATGTAGTTATTGTAGATATAGGTTCTGGCGAGACTGCTATGAAGTCTTACCGTAATATTCCGCAATTTATTGACAGTGCGACTCTTGCTGCGGTTGAGCTATCTGTGCTTGATTTAGCAAGGTTTAGAGCGTTGCTACAAAAATTAGATACTTTGTGTGATTCTGGCGTAAAGTTCAACAAATTTGCTGTTGTGGGATTGCCTCCTCGCGGTTTAATGCAAAAATCTTATGTTTTAAGTATCGATGAAGCTTCTGAATATCTATCAACTACATTTCTTGGTTCATTGCAACATGATGCTCGCATGTACACCGACATTATAGGGGGCTACGGTATTCGAAATGTGCCATCTTCAATGAAGGAAACCATGAAACGCATAAATAATTGGCTTATTGGAGATGTTATATCAAATACAAAAAATGTTGTAACTAAATATCGTCGTTCGCAATATCGTCGTTCGAAATATTCAAGAGGTAAATATGATCGTAAATAATATTCGTGATATCGATTTTGGGATTTTGCAGGGATTTGCCAATGACGTAAGAGTCACAGACATGGTTGTAAGCGAGTCTGGTCGTGTGTGGGTAGATTGTGGGCAAGGTCTTAAGGAACGCGCAACTCGAGTTCCACTTAACAACCCTGCTTTGTTAAGAGAATATGCTGTATGGCTCTGTGCACAATTAGGCAAAAGACTGGATGATGCGTGTCCTATTGCTGATGCTTCAAGTACTTCTGGCATTCGCATACATGCTGTTTTAGCGCCACTTGTATCTCAAGGAGCAGCATTGTCAATTCGTTTTCCTTCAATTAATCGTTATGATCTTGTTTCTTTGAGTGATCAAGGCATGTTTCCAAAAGAATTGTCTTGTATTCTAAGCGTTCTAGTTAAAAAGCGAGCAAATATAATGATCACTGGAAGTACTGGATCTGGGAAAACCACACTTATGAAGGCTTTGTTGGCTGCTGCTGATTGCGAAGATCGTATTGTATCTGTTGAAGAAATTAGAGAGCTTGGCGAGTTGACACAAAATCATGTTTCGTTAAGTGCGCGAGAAGCTAATGTAGAAGGTGTAGGAGAAATTGGCTTATCTCAATTAGTAAAAGCAACATTAAGAATGCGTCCGGATCGCATTATTCTTGGTGAATGTCGTGGGGAAGAAATTGCTGATTTGTTGAGAGTATTTACTTCTGGTCATAAGGGTGGAATGACAACTCTTCATGCAGATGAAATAGAGAAAGTTCCCGCTCGTCTTATGGCATTAGGGTTATTGGCTGGGTTGGAGCCTGCAGCTTTATGTGCTTTAGCTGCTGGAGCATTCGATGTTGTTATTCATGTAGAGAGATCCTCTAACGGGTGTCGAATGATCAAAGAACTCGGTATTTTGCAATACGTTTCTAGCGCTTCGTTGCTGTGTGGCGTTCCAGTTTTGCAATTATCTTGTGGAATTGACGGCAGTATTGTCATGAAATTTTTGCCTGCATGGGTTAAGTTTTCAAATTATTGGAATCTGCCCGAAAATATGGCCAGCATATGTGTTGACAGTTCAAATAATTAGTAGTCGATTGTGTTGCTTGGAGCATAAAAATGGATATTGAAGAAGTTCTTGCTGGAATGATTGCTGCATTACGTTCTGGTTCTACTTTTGCAATGATTGTTCACAGTGACTCTAAGTCTCAACAATGTATTTGCAGTAGTGCAGTTAATACAAAAATTATTTATAAATGGCTTTATGAACGTTGTTTTCCAAAGAACCGCAATATGAATAAGAATCAACGTCGTCAGCTTGAAAAACATATGCATACTGTTTCTGAAAGTCTTATGGCTTCATATGAATTGAGTAATACTCTTGGTTGTGCTATGGCAGAATGTGTGGAAGCTACGGCAGCGTCATATCATGCTCAGAAGCGTGCAGAAGATTTACGTGCTGACGTAGCTGCAATGCCAAAAGCAACAATAAAATTACTTACTGCTCTACCTATTTTGGCTCTTTTTGCTGGTGAATTACTAGGTGGGCACCCTATTTTGATGTTAATTACAACAGTAAATGGATGGATTTTATTAACAATAGGTGGAATATGTTATGGATTGGGTTTGGCATGGGTTAGTTCTATGTTGCAAATATCTCAGCATGCAATGGATGCTGCTTCGCTGGAAGGATGATTTATGGAATCCACAAAGCAGCTTTTGTTTATCATCCCATTGTTTGTTGTAATTGTTTGGCAATGGGTGAGTTTGAAATTAGAGTGCGATTCATTAGATAATCGTATGCGTTTTAACAGTAAAATTATGCTAGTTAAATACGAATGGCGTAACTCCAAAGTTTCATATGTAGATCCTCTTCTTGGTTTACATATGATTATTGTTTCACTTCGTAGTGGTGTTGCTATTACTAGGGCTCTTAGTGCTGTTGGACAAGTGTTTCCTTGTGGTCAAGGCATGTGGCTTTTCTCTGTTTCCAATGCTTTACTTGCAGGAGATACGTGGCATGAAGCATGGTCTTCTACTTATACTAAACAAGATAATTTTGAATTAGAAAATAAATCAAAATTTACTAATCGTAAAAACTTAGATTCTTCAGAAATATTAGCTAGATGGTTAATGACATCTTTAAAAGAATCATGGTGTTATGGTTCATCTCCAGTTCCTGTATTGTCTGCACTTGCTCAACATTATGAGATAAATATGGCCAATATTGCTAGACAAGAAAGTTCTAAGTTGTCTGTGCGATTGCTGCTTCCTGTTGGATTATGTTTTTTGCCGTCTTTTATATGCATAGGAATTTTGCCAACAGTTATGTCGCTTATGCGCTAGCTTTTTAAAAATAAATTTCTAGAAAAATAAATTAGCTTTTATCCACAATGCAATTTTTTTATTTTCATTCGCAAAACAAGTTGTAATAATATTTCTATCCGAAAATTTCGGATAGTTTGAAGTGAAAGGTACAAGATGATGGTTGGGATAATGCAAAAACTTGTTGCACGATACGCTGTGTCTATGCTTCAAGTAAATGAACAATTAGTGAATATTGAGTCACGTTTGTGTCAAAAAAGAAAACTGTACGCTGAAGGTCTTAAAAATAAGGATTCTGGAGCTGTAACAGCTGAGTATGCAGTAGTTATTATTGCTGCTACTGGTTTTGCTGCACTGCTAGTTGCTATTTTGAAATCAGATACGGTTCGCACAACGTTGACAGATTTAGTGAAAAAAGCATTGAAAATCGGCTAACGGCATGTTTTAGCAGATGAAATGAGCTTATGATGCGGAAAGTTATTGTGTGCAAAAGATTGTTGCGCAAAATTAGTGATTATGACAGAGGGACGGTAACTGCTGAATTTTCTATTGTTTTGCCTTGTGCATTAATACTGTTATTTGTATTAATTGGCATAGGTAGAGCAGTTGTATGTACTATGAATTGTCATGATGCTGCTGCGCAAGTTGCGTATTATCTTGTGACTCATAAGGACGATAAAGCTGCCGCAAGTATTGTGCAGTCGGTCGCAGGTCAAGGAGCGTCGGTGAAAATAAGTCGTAGCAATAATATGGCGAATATTGTTGTTAAATGTCCTCTTATTCCCGATCCTCTTCATATTTTGCCGCCTCTAGTGGAAAGTCATGTAAGCCAGGTTTTAGTATGAGTAGGCGCAAGAATTTTGTGAAGCATTCAATAAATTTCATTCATAAGCGATGTAAGGGCATTGACTGCGGTTCTGGCACTATGCTTGGCATTATGCTAGTGATCGCAGTCTGCTCAATACTTGTGTTCTCTGCTATTTTATGTAATGTTCTTGGAGCTAAACATCAAGCTTATGCTGTTGCAACTTCTGCTGCTTTATCTGGTGCTTCTGCGTTGCAAAGGATGGAGGATAATGCGTGTGAGGTTGTTGCGCGTACTGTTGCTTCGAGCAATGCTTTTTTGAAATCTTGCAACTCTACTAGTAATGATGTAACTGTTCGTGTTTCTGTTGGGCTGAATATTCCATTTGCTTCTAACGTGGAAGTTTCTGCTAGAGCAGGACTAGAAGATTGCAATAAGTAGTAAGTAGCAAAAACGAATATAAATATCAGCAGTCGGGTGGCGGCTGCTGATAGTCTTAACTAAGATATATCGGGGAAATAGTTAGGTCGCAGTAGGTTAGGAAACATGGCACTTGCACTGTATCGTAGATATCGTCCTGACACGTTTGATGGTGTTATTGGGCAGGATCAGGTTACCATACCTTTGTCTAGAGCATTAGACCAAGGAAAAATAACGCATGCATATTTATTTTCTGGGCCGCGTGGATGCGGTAAAACAAGTTCTGCGCGAATTTTAGCTCGCTGCATTAATTGCGAAAAAGGACCAACTTCGCACCCATGTGGAGAGTGCCAAAGCTGTAAAGATTTAGCTACTGGCGGTGCCGGTTCTATCGACGTTGTAGAGATTGATGCTGCAAGCCATAACGGTGTCGATGATGCTAGAGAGTTGCGTGAGCGTGCTGGCTTCGCTCCTGCTCGTGACCGTTATAAGATTTTCATTCTCGATGAAGCTCATATGGTTACGCAGCAAGGTTTTAATGCTTTGCTTAAGATTGTAGAAGAGCCGCCTGAACATGTAATGTTTATTTTTGCTACCACTGAGCCGGATAAAGTTATTGGCACTATTCGCTCGCGTACACACCATTATCCTTTCAGACTTGTGCCTCCAGAGGTAATGTCTCCATATCTTGAAGATATTTGCAAAAAGGAAGGTATTCTGCCACAGCCGGGAGTTCTTCGTCTTGTTATGCGCGCTGGTGCAGGATCAATGCGAGATACGTTATCTGTGCTCGATCAGCTTATGGTGGGTGCTGTTGATGGTTCAATTTCTTTGGATTCTGCGGTTGCTTTATTAGGTTTTACGCCTAATTCATTGATTAGCGAATTCATTGACGATCTTATTAATCATGATGGTGCTTCGATATACGATGTAGTTCGTCGCGTTATTGTTGGCGGCTACGATACTCGTAAGTTTGTAGAAGATTTATTAGGTAGAGTTCGTGATTTGTTGCTTATGGTATCTGCAGGTCCTAAAGCGGCTTCAAGCTTACTTAATGATGTTTCTCCAGAAGATTTGGAAATATTGAATAAGCAATCTGCAAGCATGACATTGCATGATTTAGCACGTATGGCTCAAACAATTAATGATGCTTTAAGTGCAATGGCTAGTGCAATTTCTCCTCGAATGAATTTGGAAATTTTAGTTGCTCGTTTGCTTGCAGACAGCGAAACTTCAAATACTGTTGCAACTAATTTGCGCATCAATAACGTGCAGCAACAAAATATTTCAACTTCTAAGCAGAATATTCAAAATAAAGTATCTTCTGGTGCTCATTTCGTAGGTTCTACAAGCAATAAAAAATATGTTTCTGCAAATAGTGAGAATAATAGTACTTCAAATTCTTCGCTACCTTCTGAAACTACGGCATCTCCTATTGCTAAAGCAGAAACGCAATCTGCTCCACGCACAAAAGAAATGGAATCTAAAAAAGCGTTTTTGAACGATGCACATAATGCTAATTCAAAGAATGATTCCATGGATGCTGATGCAATGTGGGATAAAGTAGTTTCAAAATTGCCTGATGACGTACGTGAATATGTAACTCGTGAGTATGTTCCTACAGTGCAACTTACTCCAGTACAATCAGGTCGGCAGCGTCTTATTTTGACTTTTAATGAGCCTATGAGTCAACATGCATTTGCGCTCGCAGTATGCACTACTTCTCCATATGATGGACAAAAAGTGCCAAAAGTAGTAATGAATGAAGTGCATGAGATATTTGGAGCGCAAGTAATGATTGCTCCTGCACCAGTTGCTGCTAATGGTGAACAAGTAGAATCTGTTGCTCGAATGGATCCGCAGAAGCTTGCAAAAGTTAAGCGCGATATTTTATTACGCAAAACTGGCCTATCTGCTGGTTTTAGTAATAAAACTGATTCTGATAGCAGCGGAATAAATAAAAATCCTACTAAAAAAGAATCTTCGGGTTTTAGTGGCGCTGATGGCTCCGCAGCATCAGTAGCTTCTGAAAATACTGCGGATGAGTTAAGTGATGTTGCGAATGCGGATGATGATGTTTGGGCAGACATGTCGTCTATGCCTATGTCGGATGTGATTGCAATGCCAGAAAACTCTTCTTCTGAAGAGTCTTCTTCCAAAGGCTCTTCTATTGAAGATGAGCATATGAATCATGATGACGAGATTACAATACAGAAGAGTTCGCATTCTCATAACCAAGATGAAGCTATTTCTGGTGTCTTGGATCAAGCTAAACTACAGTCTCAAGTTCAGAATGCAACTAATACTTCAGAATTGTCTGCTGAATCAATTCAGACTACTGTTTCTCCTACGAATGGAGCTACTGCTGACGAATGTTCAATGGATGATGCTTCATTAGAATCAGCAACATCTGTAAGCACTGATGAGCTTAAACAAATTTTTGAAGTTAAATCTGTTGAAGAATTTGCTTCCACTGATCCTAAAAATCCTAAAAATGCGATTATGAGCGTTAAGAAAAAGCAAGAGGAGTAGTTTACAGTGCATAATTCATCGTCATATGATGGAGCAATTGGTCGCTTAATTGAAGCATTTTCAAAGCTTCCAGGGATTGGACCTAAAGGCGCTCAGCGTATTGCGTTTTACTTACTTTCTTCCTCGGATAAAGATGTTCAAGAGCTAATAGACGCAATTAATAACATGAAAGAAAGTGTGCGTTTTTGTGATGTATGCGGAAACGTATGTGAGCAGAGTCCTTGCATAGTATGCGCAGATCCTCGGCGTGATCATAGCAAAATTTGCGTAGTTGAAGAACCTAAAGACATTATGAGTATTGAGCGAACTCATGAGTATTCAGGTGTTTATCATGTTCTTGGTGGTGCAATTAACCCAATGGCAAATGTTGGGCCGGGGGACTTAGCAATTACGCAATTACTTGAACGTCTTAAAGATGCAAAAGTTCAAGAAATTATTCTCGCGCTTGATCCTGATATAGAAGGTGAAGCGACTGTTACGTATTTGGCTCGGTTGCTCAATCCTCTAGGAATTAAAGTTACTCGTTTGGCAAGTGGATTGCCTGTTGGTGGAGATTTAGAGTATGCGGATGAGATCACTTTAGGTCGTGCATTTTCTGGTCGTCAATCTGTGTAATTTTGAATATTGTTTTTATGAGCACAAATCATTATTAGTAAATAGGGCATAGTTGGTAGTCTGATATTGAAGCCATTATTTGGCATATCCTGTGCGTTTATCAATATTGACATGAGCAAGGGGTAAAAATTGTCGCTTATCGTACAGAAATACGGTGGTTCTTCTGTAGCGGATACGGATTCCATACAACGTGTTGCCAAACGCATTCTTTCTACAAAAGCAGCAGGCAATGATGTTGCTGTTGTAGTTTCAGCGATGGGAGATACGACTGACGATTTAATTGATCAAGCAATGAGTGTAAACACTCATCCTCCTGCTCGCGAAATGGATATGCTTATGACAGCAGGCGAACGAATTTCTATGAGTTTGCTTGCAATGGCTATTCATGCTCAAGGATCTCATGCTTATTCTTTTACTGGTTCTCAAGCTGGATTTATGACAGATACTCAGTTTGGAGCTGCGCATATTCGTGCGGTTAAGCCTGATCGTGTCAGAAGAGCTCTTAGCAAAGGCAGTGTTGCAATTGTTGCCGGGTTCCAAGGAATTAACGAAGTTGGAGATGACACGACTCTCGGTAGAGGCGGTTCGGATACTTCCGCTGTAGCGCTTGCGGTTGCTTTAGGTGCTGATGTATGTGAGATTTACACGGATGTAGATGGAGTATTTACTGCGGACCCACGTATTGTGCCAACTGCAAAACGTATTCCTGTAATTGATTATGATTCAATGCTTGAAATGTCATCTTGCGGCTCGCGCGTGCTTGCGTTGCGTTGTGTTGAGTACGCTCAGCGTTTTGGTATGCCTCTTCATGTTAGAAGTTCATTCTCACATAGGAACGGAACGCTTATAGTTCCAAATAATATTAATCCGAACGATTTGCCTAATCTGAGTTAGGAAATACAAAACTAAATATTAATAGATAATGTCAAATAATCTTCGAGCTTAAAGGCGGTAACAATGGTAAACCACGATATTCTTTCGACTATGGGCGATTTATTTCCTGATTTAGGTCCGGAAACCCCTGTTATCTCTGGCGTTGCTCATGATCGCAGTGAGGCAATGATTACGGTTCGCGGTATTCCAGATATTCCTGGTATGGCTGCGAAAGTATTTACAACTCTTGCAAAAGCAAATGTAAATATTGACATGATTGCGCAAGCAAGTGCTTCTACTGGTACAGCAGATATTTCTATTACTGCTCCAGGAGCATCAATGGAAGCAGTCCGTAAAGTTCTAGAAGAAGCGCATGATGAATTGAAATTTACTTCTATGGATGTCGTTCCAGTAGTAGGAAAAGTAGCTGTTGTTGGTGTTGGTATGAAAACACATTCAGGCCTAGCTGCTACCTTCTTCACTGCGCTAAGTGAACATGGTATAAATACTTTGATGATTTCTACTTCGGAAATTCGTATTGCTGCCATGGTTCCTGTTGAACAAATTGATGAAGCTGTTCGCGCTTTGCATACTGCTTACGGTTTGGACGCAAGTCAGGTTGAAGCAGTAGTGTACGGCGGAAGCGGGCGCTGAAGCAATTTAAATTATTAAATTAATAAATTAACTAAATTATTTAAATTGTAGAATTGTAAAAACTGTAGAAATTATACGTGCTTACTTTTAAGGGAGTCTCGATGACAATTATCAACGAAAAAGGCGTGAACGTGGCAGTACTTGGCGCAACTGGCCAAGTTGGTATGGTAATGCGTCGAGTGCTTGACGAGCGAGATTTCCCAATAAAAGATTTACGTTTTATGGCTTCCGCTCATTCTGCTGGTACAGTTTTGCAATATCGTGGCAAAGACGTAGTCGTAGAAGATGTAGAAAAAGCAGATTTGCACGGGATTGACATAGCTATTTTTTCTGCAGGCGGCGGAACTTCAAAAATTTGGGCTCCGAAATTCGCTGAAGCTGGCGCAATTGTAGTAGATAATTCTTCGCAATGGCGTATGCATAACGATGTGCCTTTGGTAGTTGCGGAAGTAAACCCTGAAGATTTAGATACTATTCCAAGAGGAATAGTAGCAAATCCAAATTGCACAACTATGGCTTGCATGCCTGTATTAAAGCCGCTTGCTGATGCTTTTGGATTAAAACGTTTAATAGTTTCGTCTTATCAAGCTGTTTCTGGTGCCGGTCGAGCCGGTGCTTTGCAACTCATGAATGAGGCTCAAGCTGCATTAAACCAAGGAGCAGATAAACTCGTTTTCGACGGTAGCGCAATAGATTTCCCTGAGCCTACAAAAGTTGCTCGTACTATTGCTTTTAATGTAGTGCCTTTTATTGGTTCAATAGTTAATGACGGATCTGAAGAAACTGACGAAGAACAAAAATTGCGCAATGAAAGCCGTAAGATTTTGCATTTGCCAAATCTTGCAGCCTCATGTACTTGTGTGCGAGTAGGTGTTTTCACTGGTCACGGCATGAGCGTAAACGCTGAGTTTGAGCATGATGTAACTCCAGACATGGCTCGCGAAGTATTGAGCAAGGCTCCGGGAGTCGAGCTTAACGATATTCCTACTCCTCAGCTAGCAGCCGGAAAATCTGCAAGTTATGTTGGCAGAATTAGGAAAGATCAAGCAGTAGATGGAAATAAGGGATTGGCACTTTTTATCACTAACGATAATTTGCGAAAAGGTGCTGCATTAAATGCTGTGCAATTGGCGGAAATTATTGCTAAAAAGCGTAATTTCCTAAACTAATTATGGTTATATTGCGCTCGCGATTATGTAAGATTTTGCGTAAACTGGAATTATGTCAATAGCATCTGAAGAAATACAGCAGCAACTCGATCGTATAGTGGCACTTGGGTATCCAGATGTGGCTGATATGAGTGCCAATGCTTTTCGTAAGTTGGCAAATCCTATATTATGTGCGCTTGAAAATAGTAGTTTAGGTGCGAATATTTTATTGATTCCTACGCGTGAATTAGTTTCGCCTGAATCGTTGATTTCTCGGACGAGTATTAATCGCATGGCTGGATTCACTACTATGCCTCCGCGAGATATCATAAGTTTTCTTCCTAAAGACGGGTATGAGTTTCCTGAAGGTCCGTTCTATATAGTTGTCGATCCGCATACTGGCTCATCGTATTTGAATCGAGAGCCTGATGTTGCTCGTAAGCTTATTGATTCTGATGAGCGTTTGCCTCTTACGCTGGAAGAAGGGCTTGCTATTGCAACACAACATCCAGATTGGCTTGAAAGCAAGAATGGATTTAATTTGCTTGGTTCGCAAAGCGCAGATGGGCGTGTGCCAAGTATATGGATGAGTCAATGTGCTCCGCGTTTAGGTGCTGTCTGGCCAAATTCTCGTCATACTTGGCTTGGTAATGCGTATTGCATGGAAAGATGTGGAGTGTCATCGCTGAAGTAAGTTAGCGAATTTTGCGCTCATTTAGTAAAATAGTACGAAATATAACGGTAGATAATACAAATAAATAGAAGTTGAATTTTTATAGTTTCTCATATTGTGAAGGTGTGTTGTGGCATATATAACTTTTGATCATGTAGTGAAAGAATACCCATCAGGTTCTGGTGCTGTGCGAGCTTTAGATGATGCCAGTTTTACTGCACAGAGCGGTGAGCTTACAGTAATTTTAGGTGCATCTGGCGCGGGAAAAACTACAGCATTAAATATTTTGGGTGGTATGGATACTGCAACAAGCGGTCGTGTTGTTGTTGGCGATTGCGATGTTACTAAGCTAAAAGGTCGTAATTTGGTTCGCTACCGCAGAGAAGACATTGGTTTTGTTTTTCAATTTTATAATTTAGTTCCAAATTTAACTGCTCTTGAAAATGTAGAGTTAGCTTCGCAAATTTGTGCAGATCATTTTGACCCTGCTCAAACGCTTATCGATGTTGGCTTGAAAGAAAGACTACATAATTTCCCAGCTCAACTTTCTGGCGGTGAGCAGCAACGCGTATCTATTGCGCGCGCTCTTGCTAAAAAACCTAAATTATTGTTATGTGACGAGCCTACTGGTGCCTTGGATTATGAAACAGGTAAGGCAGTATTGCAATTATTGCAAGATATTTGCCGAACTGAAGGCATGACAGTGCTGATTATTACTCATAATGCTGCCATTGCTCCGATGGCTCACAAAGTTGTTCGTTTCCGTTCTGGAAAAGTTGTAGACGAAACTGTGCAAGAACATCCTATGGCTATAGCCGATATTGAGTGGTGATTAGGTGGTTGTTATGCGGAAAGTAACAGCGGTTTCAAAGCAATCTGATAATAAAAACGCTAATAATGGCAGTGAAGGTAAGCGTACGCACTCATTGCTGCCAATAGTATTTATTAGCGCAATTAGAATGTGGGTTCGCGAATGGCGTCGCTTCTGTGTTCTTGCGGTTATTGCAATGCTTGGCGTTGCTGTTATGACTGGTATTTATGCAGGCTGCAACGACATGTTTCTCGCTACTAACGATATGTATGCGAAATTGCATGCTTATGATTTGCAAATCGTATCTACTCTTGGTTTAACTAAAGACGATGTTGCAGCATTACGCGCGTTGCCAAGTGTGAGTGAAGTTGAAGCAGAGCGTTCTTGGAAAGCAACAGCGCACGCAACAGATGATGCAAAGTCTTCATACGCAATGAATTTCGTGCATTATGTAGAATCGCAAAAAAATCTTAATCGTTTGCATTTGCTTAAGGGCAATATGCCTAAAAATAATAGTGAAGCTGTTGTAACTCAGCGATTTTTACACGATAGTGGCTTGAGCATTGGCAATGTGATAGTAGTCAACATGCAGCAAAATGTGGGCGTTGGAAATCTTGATTCTTCTAATTCAAAGTCTAAAACTTATCGTTTGCGCATAACTGGTAGCGTGCTAGATAGTAACGATTTAAACAATCCTGATGGCTATCAATCTAAAGCATTTCGCAACTCTGTGACGTCTAGATATCCAATATTTACTTCTGCTGCTCCTGATAACGTGACCGGCTTGCCGTATACAGCAATATCGGTACGTTTGAATGATACTCAACATGTCAATGTTTTTTCTAAAGATTATCGGGGCATTGTCGACGATGCATCTGAACAGATTCAAGAACGCGTGCAATCTAAGCGAGAAACAGCTCGACGTAATCAAATTATCGACAAACAAGTTAACTCAGAATTAAAAAACATTATTGCAAACGATCCTAGGCTTCAGCGTGCTCCAGATTTTGTTAAAGAGCAGGCAAAAAAGCAAATTCGTAAACAAATTAAGTCAGAGATTCAAAAACGTGTTCCTCAAGCTCAATGGCATATATCTACTCGTATAGCTAACGATAGTTATGCGAGTTTGCGTTCTGACGTTGCTTCAATACAGTCACTTGGATACGCTTTCCCGGCAGTATTTCTGGTTGTAGCAATGATGATGAGTTTAACTGCTATGGCTCGTATGGTTGAAGAAGAGCGAGGGCTTATTGGCACATACTTAAGTTTGGGATACGGTCGTTCTACTGCAGTAACAAGACATGCTTTCTTCGCAATATTTGCGTGCTTTGTTGGCGGCGGAATTGGCGATATTATGGGTTTTCTTGCAATCCCTTCACTTTTACTAAAAATCTTGCGTGGTTTATACGCTGTGCCAGACGTTAGGTTGAAGTATGACTGGCTATATGGCTCTTTGTGTGTGCTAGCATTTGTGATTCCTGTTGCAATATGCACAATCGTTGTTAGTTGGCGAGAAACAAAGCAAGTTCCTGCAGCTTTGTTAAGACCAAAAGCTCCAAAAGCTGGTTCTCGCGTTCTTCTTGAAAGGTTGCCTTGGATTTGGAAGCGAATGAGTTTCTTAAATAAGGTTACTGTTCGCAATTTGGCGCGATTTAAAGGCAGATTGTGCATGACTATTGGTGGAGTTGCTGGTTGCACAGCGCTTATTGTTTGCGGTCTTGCTTTGAACGATACTGTTGCGACCTTGGGTATTCGCCAATACGAGGGAATTTATCGATACGATATGATTTCTATCTCGGCTCCAGGATCTTTCCAAAATATGAAGAAAAGCGTTGAACAAGACAAGTCAAATAATAAAGTAGAAACTATACTTCCAGCTTATGTGGGCTCTGGAGAAATAGCTAAAAATCAATCAAATAAGTCGCATAGTCGTCATGTTGAGGATGCTGAAAGCGTGCAGTTGATTGTTGTAAAAGACACAAAAACTTTGTCTTATCTTGTAAATTTACAGGATGTGGGCAATAATTTGCAAGCTATTAAACTTACAGATGAAGGTCCGTTGCTTTCTCAAAGCGCTGCTGCATCTCTGGACATTACTCGTGGTAGCGAAATTAATGTGACGAATACTAGTTTTAAACGTGCGAAGGTTAAAGTTAAAGCTATTGTTCGTAATCTTATCGGTTCTAATATTTACATGACTGAACATTGCTACGAACGCTTATTTAATGGAGAAAACAGTAAGCTTTTGAAACATAATGCGTTAATTTTGCGTTTGCGAGGTAGCGATAATAATAAAATTAAATATGCCGACAAGGTTTCTGAACGTGACGGTGTGCTTGCTGTTATGAATATTACGCGTATGAAGCATGCTTTTAGTTTTGATCTTATGAATGCTGTTGTTGCTTTAATCGTAACTTTGGCTGCTGGCTTAGCTTTAGCTGTGCTTTTTACTCTTGCAAGTACTAATATTTCGGAGCGTACTCGCGAAATGGCTACGCTGAAAGTTCTTGGTTTTTATCGTAGAGAAGTTCATTCCTATGTGCATAAAGAAATGCTTACTTTAACTGTTATCGGCATTGCAGTTGGATTGCCATTAGGAAGGCTTATTGCAGGATTGTTGACTAGCGCGCTTCGTATGCCGTCTTTGTATTTTGAAGTTGAAGTAGCTCCTTTAAGCTATTGCATTGCTGGCGTTGCAACACTAATTTTTGCGTTAATTGTGCAATGGGCTACCAACCCAGCTTTGGATCGCATAGATCCAGTAAGCTCACTTAAAAGTGTGGAATAGTTGCGCGAATTGTGGAATGCGTAATGAATAGTTAAGGGTTCCTATAAAATTAGGAATTCGTGGCTATTAAGGAACGGAGTTGTAATAATGAGTGAGACTGTGAATAGTGACATTAATGTAGGTTCTAAACAAACAGAATCTGCAGAGACGCACAATAGCACATCTTCTCATAATCAATCTTCAAACCAATCTTCTCGCGTATCTGCGCAAGAAAATGCAAGTAGCAACGCAAACCAAATGGAGCGTAGTCTTACCAAGCGTCATGTGCAATTTATTGCTATTGGCGGCACAATTGGAACAGGCTTATTCCTTGGTTCTGGAAAATCAATTAGCTTAACAGGTCCGAGTATTGTATTCGTTTACATTATTGTGGGCTTGATTATGTTCCTGCTGATGCGTGGCATTGGTGAGCTAATGTACAAGGATCCAAACCAGCATACTTTTATTAGTTTTATTACGCGTTATCTTGGCAGAGGTTGGGGTAATTTTGCCGGATGGTCGTATTGGTTTGTGCTTGTACTTATTGGTATGAGCGAAATTACGGCAGTTAGTACGTATTGTGTCACATTCTTCCAAACTTTCGATATTGACGTAAGTCATTGGAAATGGCTTATAGAAGTAGTATTTTTAGCGGCTTTAGTATGCATAAATTTGGTAGCTGTAAAGCTATTTGGGGAAACTGAGTTTTGGTTCTCAATGATTAAAATTACGCTAATTGTTGCTCTTATTGTTACAGCCGTAGTTATGGCTTTAATTGGTTACCATTACTCTGCAACTCCTTTGCATGGTGGTGTAATGAGTCCTGCTGGTCACGCTGGATTAGATAATATTTTCAACAATTTCTCGCTTATGCCAAATGGCTGGCTTTCCTTCTTGATGAGCTTCCAAATGGTGTTTTACGCGTACCAGCTTATTGAGTTTGTTGGTGTGACTGTTTCGGAAACTAAGAATCCTCGTCAGGTTTTACCAAAGGCTGTTAATGAGATTATTGTGCGCGTACTAGTTTTCTATGTTGGTGCTCTTATAGCGATTATGCTTATTGTGCCGTGGCAACAGTTTAAAGCTACGAATGCGGAAGGCGTATTTATGTCACCATTCATTATGGTGTTCCAATACGCAGGATTGCATTGGGCTTCTGCGCTTGTGTTCTTTGTGGTTATTACAGCTGCTTCTTCTGCGCTTAATTCTTTGCTGTATTCTGCTGGTCGCCACATGTATCAGATTGCGCTTGAGTCACCTTCGCCTCTTTTGGGTAAGTTGCGTAAGGTTTCACGCACGAAGGTTCCTGCTCGCGCGATTTTGTTCTCGTCTGCTTTGATTCTTCTTTCGCCAATTATTAATTCGATCCCTGGTATTCATGGTGCGTTTATTTTGTTTGCTTCGGCTTCTTCGGCAGTGATAATCATGATTTATATTTTGATTATGGTTACGCATCGTAAATACCGTGAATCTGCTGATTTTATGCCAGACGGCTTCGTTATGCCGCATTATAAGCTTTTGAATTCTCTTACTATAGCGTTCTTTGCTTTTGTGTATGTGACTTTGTTTATTAGCGACGATACGCGAGCTTCTGCAATTGGCGGACTAGTGTGGCTCGTATTGTTCGGCGGATACTGCGCCTTACATCAACATTGGCAGAATCGCGATTTAGCTGAAGCTTTGGGGAAGTAAGGTACTTCTTTACTTGATTTCTGTTATGCTTGCTGTGTGCGAATTATTGTTGCAGATTGCAGTGCAGAGTATACAGGTAGGTTA
This sequence comes from Gardnerella sp. c10Ua_244, assembly GCF_055818055.1. Taxonomy (NCBI): domain Bacteria; kingdom Bacillati; phylum Actinomycetota; class Actinomycetes; order Bifidobacteriales; family Bifidobacteriaceae; genus Gardnerella; species Gardnerella sp. c10Ua_244. The sequence continues at coordinate 385,414 of NZ_JARFVS010000001.1, read as the reverse complement.
AACGCCACGCTTCCTTTAGCTAAGCGAGTGTTGCTTATTAAAGCAGATGGCAGCGTACTTATTTTTTCTGAGCTTGGTGCGTATAAACCTCTTAATTGGATGGTAGCCCCTTGTAGTATGCGTGTTTTACGTAAAGAAGATAGCGGCGAATCCGATGCTGGCGTTGTTGTAGATGGCTGTATTTTGCGTGTTGCTGCCGCTAAAAGCGATGATTTGCTTATGGTTTCGCTCGAGCATGTTTATAGCGATAATACTTACGATTTGGGTGAGGATCCTGGCTTAATTAAAGATGGTGTTGAGGATCATTTGCAACGTTACTTGGCTGAGCAGATTGAACGAATCGGCGATGGTGCAACGTTGGTGCGCCGTGAGTATCCTACGGCTATCGGCCCAGTGGATATTATGGCTCAGGACGCGGATGGTGTACATGTCGCTATTGAGATTAAGCGGCATGGCGGTATCGACGGCGTTGAGCAACTTACGCGTTATTGTGAGTTGCTGAATAGAGATCCGTTACTTAAGCCGGTTAGAGGTATTTTTGCTGCGCAAACTATTAGTCCGCAAGCTCGCGTTTTGGCTGAGGATCGTGGATTTACTTGCTTAATATTGGATTACGATGAAATGCGTGGAGTCGAGTCCAACGATCTTCGTCTGTTCTAAATATGTGTTCTAAATATGTAAAAACCCCTCGGGAAGGAGGGGTTTATTATTTATGAATCGCTAGTTAATTTTGCAACAGTTTGCAAAATTACAAATCTCACGAAGCATAGAGAATATCGACTACAAAGTACAGCGTGGCATTTGCAGGAATAGTTACGTTTCCGCGCGCGTCCTTCTTTTCTTCTTTACCGTAGCCATCTTCTGGTGGGATTACCAAAAGAACTTGGGAGCCAACTTTCTTTCCAGTTAAGCCTTTAGTCCAACCAGGGATTACTCCTCCAGCAAGTTGGAAGTCTGCAGGTATGCCACGAAGCCAAGAAGAATCAAATTGATGCAATTTGCCGTCTTTATCAGTAGTCCAGCCAGTGTAATGAGCAGAAACTGTGTCTTTTGCAGTTACTTTTTTGCCGGTTCCTTCAATCAAAGTCTGAGAAACAAGCTTTCCGTCTGGAACGTAGTTATTTTTATCTAAGGTTGGTGCTCCAGATTTATCAAGAGTTACCTTCGGCAAATTTGCGGGAATATTCGTAACAGCCTTGCCCGTTGCTCTAGTTATAGCCTTTGATCGCGAAACCATTGTAAGAACCATAACATATGAAGGATTTTTATATCCTTCACTTACGCCAAAAGCAATAGTTGTATTAATTTTCTTGCCTTTAATCAAAGCGTAATATGGGCGGCTTGTAGAATTTTTATTAATGTAAATCGAGCAATCAACTTTGCCTTTTTCCCAAGTATTCATAAGCTCTTTGCCGGTTTTGGAGTCGAACACAATGCCCTGAGAGCATACGCGATCGCCTTCTTTAATTGTTTCTCCGTTGCCTCGTTGCAAAACAGCATAAGTATTTTGCTTTACTTTTACAGGCGTTTTCAGCGTTATTTTAGGCTTTTTCCCAAGTGCTCCAGATGCGCTTACGCCTTCCAGCAACTGCATTCCAGCTTTTTGAGCGTTCTCATCAGTTAAATTGTTTTTGTTGTTGGAACTTTCTCCGCATGAAGCGAGTACTACACACATTGCCACTGCACTAATAGTTGCAAAAGTGCGAAGCAAAAAGGATTTTTGTTCTAATGTTTTGATTTTTTTCATAGCCTCACATTACCGCTTGACGCTGATTTTTACATCAAAACATGCAAGTAATATTAAAAGACTGTAGAATGGTATCGTTATGACAAATATAGAAGATGCTTCTGATGCAGAAGGACGACCAATGCGACGACCAATGCGACGGCTCACTTTGCGCAGTAAAATCATGCGCGGCGTTGTAGCTCCATTTTTTGCTTTGCTTGCAGTATTAAGCGTTGTTCTTGGAGTTGCTAACGCAACATTTTGGAAGCCTAGCAACGTTGTTATTGCGTACGCTAACGTATCTGGAACTCGTTATATTGTCACTGATCCTGGTGTTTTGAATCTTGTAGATAACAGGGTTCGTATTAGTGTTGCTGCTTTGCATACGCGTAAGCCTATTTGTGTTGCTGTAGGTTTAACGAAAGACGTAAGAGGCTGGGTGGCAGGTTCTCCAGTACAAAGAATTACTGGTTTGCGTGATTGGGATAATCTTTCAGTTTCTGAAGTGTCTGGTAAAACCTCTGTGCAAGCGGGTGACTCTGTGGACATTAAAGATCCTGACGTAAAATTCCAAGAATCTAATTTATGGCCTATAGTTACATGCCAGCTTGGTTTAGCGAAATTGGCAATAAATACTGCAGATTATGTTCAATCTTCTGGTTCTGCGTCATACGATCATGCTGTTGCAAACGGCACAATGTCTAAATCAGGTACTCGCTCTAGTAAGTCAAATAGCCCTGATACTGCTTCTTCCGCGCTGCGCTCGCAGGCTGCTAGACGTGTTTTGCTAATTGATTTGGGGGATAATGTACCGGAAGCTTCCATAGAATTGCGGTGGCGTCGTAATCAAATTCCAGATTTTGCAACGCCTTTATATTTTGTAGGCGCGCTTTTTGCAGTATTAGCTATACTTTCTGCAACTATTTTTGCAATGGCTCCGCATCGTCGTCGTAATAAGCAATTAATAGCTAGCCGTTCAGGAGCGTTGACAGTAAAGTCTGCACAGCGTGACGAAGTCACCTTTGCTGAGGCGATTTCTGGAACCATGTCTGGTATTTTTGGTCACAAACGACACAAGAAGGATTCTGGAAGTCACGCAAGGCATGGGGGTCATGCGCGTCGTCGCAAAGATTCAATGCAAAGCGGCGACTCAAATGGTATGCAAACTCGAATTGCGTCTGCTTCTACAGCAGTTGCATCTACTGATTCTTTGGCTGAAACTACTGTTATTGCGCAAGATGAAATGCTTGCGTTTGCCACACGCTTTATGCAGCAACATGACGATAATTCTTATTTAGATGACTTAGGCAATGCTGATGATGAATTTAATGATTTGCACAATCAGGATGCTGCGGCAAACGGGGAAGATTTAGCAAATGCGGAAGATATAGGGAATGCGAAATATTCTGGAAATTCAGCAGAATCAGCAAATTCAGAAAATAAGCAATATAAGCGGAATTCTCAGAATATTAAGACTCCGCGAAATAAGAAAAAATCTTACGCAAGCGCGTCGGATGGCAATAGTCTGAGTGATCATAAGGATAAGCGTCAGCAGCAAAATAAGTATGCACAGCAGAATAACAAGAGGCGTAACCGTCAGAACGATAGAAACAATGCTAATAATTCTGAAAAGTTTGCAAAGAAACGTTTAGAAACGGTCAAGCCTTCAGATAGTAATAGCAAGATTTCACATGAATCTAGTAAGAAAAAGCTTAATGATCGCGAAAACTATCGCAACTCAGAATCAAACAAACGTCAAAATTCGTCTAAAAATAGCAACGATAAGCAGTCTCGCATAAAACGAAATGGGTTTAGAGGAGACGGCGGTAACGGTCGCTACAGAAAAAATGGGAAAGGCTACCGCGGTAATTCTTCAAGTGAGCGAGGAAATGAGTAAAATGCGTAATAGTAATGTCGATATTCACCGAGTAAAAAGTAAAAATAGAGGCGTATTGCGCAACAACGTAGTCACATTAATAGCATGTGTTGTATCAACGGTTATGGTAACCGGATTATCTGCTTGCGATGGGCAGGTGCCGAAACCTGCTGAAGCGCGTAGTAATCAAGAGTTACCTAATGTGACTATGCTGCAAGAAAAAGATATCCGCTTGGGGTTGCTTCGCACTCTAGAAAAGGCAAACGACGAAAAAGATGTGGATTCATTATCTCAAGCAGTTTCTGGACCTGCTCTCGATATTCGTACGAGCGAGCTTACGATTGCAAACAAAACTGGAAACTTAGATCCTAAGGCCACTATTCCGCGTGAAGCCGCGCAAACTATTGTGCCAACTAATTCTGGTTGGCCAAGAGATTTAATGACTATTACAACTACTACTAAAGATCAGCAGTCAAAACGTTTGCTGGTTTTACGTCAACAGAGAGCGCGTTCGAATTATAAACTTTGGGCTGTTGCGCGCTTATTCCCTGGAGTGCATCTTCCTAAATTTGCTGTGCCAAGTATTGGTTCTTCAATGGGTAAATCTAACGATACTGGTTTGGTGATGACTCCAGATGAAGCGGTAGCTGCGTACGCTGACGTTTTACAAAATGGTGAAAACAGCAAGTATGCAAAGCATTTTGCTGACGATTATTTGCGTAAAAAGTTAGTTGAACTTTCTAAAGCAGTGCAAGCTGGAATGGAGCGAAATAAAGGCTCTCAAGAACAAGTCTTTACACCAAATCTCAAACAAATAAGCATTATGCGTTCAAGCGATGGAAGTGATTTGGTTGTTGCGCGCATAGATTCTGTGTGGACTCGTAAAGCTGGTGAAGGGCGTGAATCTCGTCCTGCTTCTGATGAAGAAAAAGCATTATTTGGCGACGGTAAAGCAAAAGGTACTATGCGAGTAACTTACGTAAATGTTATTGCTCTAGTAGTTCCTCCAGCTAGTTCTCATATGAAGATTATTCCTGTTGGTGCTGAGCGTCAGCCTATTAAGGTAGAAGCTTTATAAATTTTGTAAGTGCAATGTAGTGTGCTTGGAAAAGAGGAAAAATGGTGAGTAGTAAAGCGCAAGGCATGAATCCTGGCGGATTTTCGCTTGCTGGGGCTGTAGATTTAGAAGGCGTAAAGCGTCGTGTAGAAGCTCAAGCTAAGCAAGCTGCTAAAGCTGCATCGGGTTCTACTGGTTCTTCTGCTCCAAAAGCTGGCGGCTATGTAATCGATGTTAATGAGCAGTCTTTTCAGGCGATGGTGCAAACGTCTGTAAGTTTCCCAATTGTTATTTTGCTTTGGCAAGCTAATGACGAGGCCTATTATGATGTGGCACAGAAATTAGCGGATGCTGTTAACGCGCTTGACGGTCGTATGCAGTTAGCTCGTATCGACTCTGATGAAAGCCCAAGTATTGCTCAAGCATTGCAAGCGCAGCAGCTTCCTGCAATTTACGGTTTAATTGGCGGACGCCCTATGCCTATTGCGCAAGGTTTACCTAGCGATGAGGAATTACAGCAGATTTGTGGCACTATTTTGCCGCAATTGGTTCAGGTTGCTGAACGCTCTGGTGTTGCTGGAACTGCTCCTTTTGTGGAATCCTCGGTTGAGAAAAAGTCTGAAACGTCTAAAGACTCAGATCAAGATAGTTCCGAGAATAATTCTGTTGAGAGTGTTCCACCTGCTCATGAGCAAGCTCATTCGCTTGCTATGAAGGGTGATTATGAAGGTGCTGCACGCGAGTATGCAAAAGTAATGGAAGCGGACCCTCATGATGTGCTCGCATCGCGTGAACATGCAAAAGCTTTGTTGCTTTCGCGTAATACTAATACTGATGTTGCTGCGGTTAGAAAGGCTGCTGGCGATAATAAGGATGATTTAGATTCGCAGCTTGCAGTAGCAGATGTAGATATGATTGACGGTCATATTGATGACGCTTTTGGGCGACTGCTTGACTTCCTTGCATCTGGTCATAAGAGCGATGCGGATGCTATTCGTTCTCGTATGCTTGAGTATTTTGCCATACTTCCTGCAGATGATGAGCGTCTTGCGCGCGCTCGTCGCCGTCTTGCAATTCTTCTTTACTGATTATTGCGCGATGACGCATTTTTGACGACTTATGTAGTATTAAACAAAAAAGCCAAGAACCACAACAATCGTGAGAAATTTGTGTGATTCTTGGCTTTAGTAGCGGGGCATGGATTTGAACCATGGACCTCTGGGTTATGAGCCCAGCGAGCTACCGAGCTGCTCCACCCCGCGTCGGCTACTTTTAGCAGCTCTATCTACGATAGGTGCAAATTTAGATTTGTCAACTTTCGGGCGTGTCTCGCTGTATTTGGTTAGAATTTTACGATTCGTGCACATGCGTGACATAGGCACAATAAACATAAACAAGTGTGGAGTATAATAAACATATGCCTATTAAGATTCCTGAAGGATTGCCAGCGCGAAGCATATTAGATGCTGAGCGAATTTTTGCATTGGAACGCCCAGAAGCAGAACAGCAGGATGTTCGACCACTTCGTTTGTTGATTTTGAATCTTATGCCCAAAAAAATCGAGACAGAAACTCAGCTTTTGAGACTCATTTCTAAGTCTCCTTTGCAAGTCGACGTCGATTTTATGAAAACTTCTACGCATGTATCAACGCATGTTAGCACTGATCATTTAGTAAAATTCTATGAAAATCTTGACGCACTTCGTAACAACTATTATGACGGATTTGTTGTGACGGGCGCTCCTGTTGAGCATATGGAATTTGAAGATGTCGACTACTGGCACGAATTTACGCAAATTCTTGACTGGGCATCAACACACGTTTTCTCAACAATGTATTTGTGCTGGGGTGCAATGGGTGCGCTTTACTATCGATATGGCGTAAAAAAGCATGTTCTCAGCAAAAAAGTTTTTGGTGTGTTCCCGCAATATTTGCAGGATGAGTACTGTTTCCTTACAAATGGTTTTGATGAAATCGCTTTACAACCGCATTCTAGAATAGCGAGTGTTGATGTTGACAGCATTTCTGCAGATCAGCGTTTGCAGATTCTTACGTATGGTCCCGAATCTGGTCCGGGCTTAGTTGCTACGCGTGATTTTTCTGAAGTTTTTGCCCTAGGGCATTGGGAATACGGCAAAATGACTCTTGCGCAGGAATATGAGCGTGACATGTTAAAAGGTTTGAGCAACGTTCCATTTCCTTACAACTATTTCCCTAATGATGATCCAAAATTAGAGCCACTATTTTCTTGGCGCGCGCACGCGAATTTGCTTTGGCGCAACTGGATTAATTGGGTGTACGAAACTACGCCTTACAATCTTTCTGATATTCCTCATTTAAGAACTGCTGGAAGGCTTGGAACTGAACGTTCTATAAGACATGAGCCAGCTTCTCCGCGCTCCGATAATTTTTATCCATTTGACGGAGTTAAGTACGGTATGAATAAATAAATTTTGACGTTGCGTAATTTTATGTACAAGCAAAGAGTACAATCAGCAATTAGATATATTTTTCGTTTCGTGCCCCGCGCCTTACGAAATATGAAACATATGATCTAGTTTGATATATATGCCGCGAGAATGATTGAATTGAGTATGTGAGTGAGCGGCACTGAATTGAGGCGTGTGAACGAATTGCTATAAGGAGGCACTTATGGATGTAATGGTTGATGTTTTACAGAAGACCACAACTGTAGCTTCTACTGTAGCTTCGAATAAACCAGAGCTACCTAATATTAGTGAGTTTTTGCCTCCAGAAATTTTGTTCCAAGGCACTCCATTTGCCATGAATCGCATTATTTTAGTGCGCTTACTTATGGCAGTAGTAGTAATGATTATTTTTGGAATTGGTGCTATGCGAGCAAAGGTTGTTCCTGGCAGATTCCAAAGCGTGCTTGAAATTTTGATGGATTTTGTGCGCTACAACATTGTTTACGAAATGATTGGCGAGGAACGCGGCAAGCGCTATGTGCCAATGATGTCCACATTATTCCTCACTATTTTCTTCTTTAATCTTTGTTCTGTGATTCCAGGATTAAATATGGCTGCAACCGCAACCATTGCTTGTCCGTTGGTATTTGCTTTGTGGGTTGTTTGCCAATATCTTATTGCTGGCATTCGCGAAAAAGGTTTTTTGCGATTCTTCCGCGAAGCATTGTTCCCAGCGGGTGTGCCATGGCCGATTTACTTTATTCTTTCGCCATTGCAGCTCATAGAATTAATAATTGTGCGACCACTTTCGCTTACAATTCGTTTGTTTGCGAATATGATTGCTGGCCATTTGCTGGTGGCCACTTGTTTAGTATTCACCAATTTCTTCGTGGTGGATTCCAGCAATAAACTCCTTGCCTTAGGCGGTGCTTTGTGGCTGCTTGGTGGCATTCTGTTTACCCTATTCGAAATTATGGTAGCTGGCTTGCAGGCATTTATTTTTACAGTGCTTGCTTCAGTCTACATTTCGGAAAGTTATCCGGAAGAGGAAGAAAAGTCTGCTGTTGTAGCTGCTTAATAAAAGTAGTTTAGATTTTCAGATTTTACATATCTTACGGGTTTATACTGGTTACTGTTTCAACAGAAAGGAAACCAATGAATAGTATCATCGCTCTTGCAGGTTTGACCGGCAACCTGAGCATTCTTGGCTTTGCTGTAGCAACTATTTCCCCTGCACTCGGCATGGCAATAGTAGTGTCTAAGGCTATGGAATCTACTGCACGTCAACCAGAGGTTGGCAACCGCATTCAGCTGTTTATGTTCGTCGGCTTGGCATTTATTGAGGTTTTGGGCTTGCTTGGCTTCGTTTCCTACATTATGGGAGCCTGAACAAAACTCACAATGCACAACACGAATAGTGTTGAAAGAATAGAAAGGACAAGCCATGGCATATGCAGCCGGAAGTAATAAGTTGGCGTTGTTCTTGCCTGAGCCTTATGACGTACTGTGGTCATTAGTAGTTTTGGTAGTTCTTGCAGCGTTTTTCTACAAGTTTGTTATGCCTAAATTCCAGGCAATTCTTGATGAGCGTGCAGAAAAAATTGAAGGTGGAATGGCCAAGGCTGCTAATGTGCAGCGTGAAGCAGACGAATTAAAGAGCCAGATTGAAAACGAACTTTCTCAAGCTCAAACTGATGCTGCAAAGACTCGTGAAGAGGCTCGATCGGAAGCTTCAAAAATTATTGGCGAAGCTAGACAACGCGCTGAAAAGGATGCTGCGAAGATTATCAGTGAAGCACAGCATTCTATTGAGGCTCAGCATAAGCATGCCATGTCCAGCCTCCAAGGAGAAGTGTCGGTTCTTGCAGCAGCTTTAGCTGGCAAGATTCTTGCATCCAAATTGGATGACGATACCGTCAGCTCCAAGATTATTGATCATGTAATCGATGAAGTTGGAGACACTAAAAATTCGGATCAAAGCAAGTAAAGTAATGTACAAAACTGAATAATCGCAAAATAAAATTACGGTTATTTCATTTTGTATTATTTGCATTACTTCGTTTTTTACAGAAACGAGGAGGTAAGAATGCCAGAAAAGGCATCGCGAGCAAACGATAGTTTGTCGCGTTCTTCGCTTGCTCAGGCCATCTCAGATGCGCACGATGAAGCGCAGCGCATTTCAGACGAGCTTTCGTCAATGATGGACATGATTGATAAGTATCCTGAGCTTTCTGATGCGATTACTGATCCGAATAGGTCTTCGGAAGATAAGTCTCGCCTTATTGACGAGCTTATTGGAGGTAAGGCGCACCCTGTTGTATTGCGCATTATGCATTATCTAGTAGGAACTTGGCACGGAGGTGCCGAAAGCGGTAAAACCGGTAGCTTCGGTGGTGCTTGGTCAGGATTTGAGCGTGAGGCTGGAGAAACATTGGTTACAGTCACTACTGCTCAGCCGCTTACAGATAAGCAAATTAAGCGTTTGATTGAAATCTACAGCAATAAGTTGGGTCATCGTGCATACATTAACCCAATTGTGGATCCAAACGTGCTTGGTGGTATGCGTATACAAATCGGTGATCAAATAACCGATCGCACCATGTTGATGCAGCTTAAGCAGTTGCAGCGTTCTGCGCGAAATGGTGCTTGGACACAGGCAGTGAAGTAGTAAATTAAGGAGAATTATGGCGGAACTATCTATTGATCCCGCCCTGATACGCAAGGCACTCGACGGGTTTGTTGACTCGTATAAGCCTACTGACATGCCAACGCAAGAAGTTGGCTATGTTGTTACGGCTGGTGACGGCATTGCGCACGTAGCTGGATTGTCCGGCTGCATGGCAAACGAGCTGCTCACATTCGAGAACGATACCTTGGGTCTTGCGTTCAACCTTGATGCGCACGAAATCGGCGTCGTTATTCTCGGCGATTTTACAGGCATTGAGGAAGGGCAGGAAGTATACCGCACAGGCGAGGTGTTGTCTGTGCCGGTTGGTGACGCTTATCTTGGTCGTACTGTGGATCCGTTGGGTAATCCAATCGATGGTTTGGGTGCGATTGAGTGCAATGAGCGTCGTATTCTTGAAGCCCAGGCTCCAGACGTTATTCACCGTCATCCAGTCGATGAGCCATTGTCTACTGGTTTGAAGGCTATTGACGCAATGACGCCAATAGGTCGTGGTCAGCGCCAGTTGATTATTGGTGACCGTCAAACAGGTAAGACTGCAATCGCAATAGATACGATTATTAACCAGCGTGCTAACTGGGAAACTGGAGATCCAAAGAAACAGGTTCGCTGCATTTATGTAGCAATCGGTCAAAAGGGTTCTACTATTGCTTCAGTGCGTCAAAGCCTTGAAGAAGCAGGAGCTATGAAGTACACCACAATCGTGGCAAGCCCAGCTTCTGATTCTGCAGGTTTTAAATACATTGCACCTTACACTGGTTCTGCAATCGGTCAGCACTGGATGTATAACGGCAAGCACGTTTTGATTGTTTTCGATGATCTGTCGAAACAAGCAGAAGCATACCGTTCAATTTCCTTGCTTTTGCGTCGTCCACCTGGGCGTGAAGCTTACCCAGGCGACGTGTTCTACTTGCACTCTCGTCTGCTTGAACGTTGTGCTAAGCTTTCTGACGATTTGGGTGGCGGTTCTATGACCGGTCTTCCAATTATCGAAACCAAGGCAAACGATGTTTCTGCATACATTCCAACCAACGTGATTTCTATCACCGATGGTCAGATCTTCTTGCAGTCTGATTTGTTCAATGCCGGTCAGCGTCCAGCAGTAGACGTTGGTATTTCCGTGTCTCGTGTTGGTGGTGCAGCTCAGGCTAAGGCTTTGAAGAAAGTCTCCGGCATGTTGAAGATTTCTTTGGCTCGTTACAAGTCTTTGGAATCCTTCGCAATGTTCGCTTCTGATTTGGATGCAGCCTCAAAGGCGCAGCTTACTCGTGGTGCTCGTTTGACTGAGCTACTTAAGCAGAAGCAGTTCTCTCCTCGAGCAATGGAGCAAGAAGTTGTTTCTGTGTGGGCTGGTACTCATGGCAAGCTTGACGATATTCCTGTGAAGGATGTGTTGCGTTTCGAAAGCGAATTGTTGGATTACTTGGATAAGGGAACCGACATTTTGCAAGTAATTCGCGATACTGAAGACTTCACTAAGGAAACTGAAGCTAAGCTTGATGCAGCCATTGATGATTTCCGTAGGACGTTTAAGACATCTGCTGGCAAGCCTTTGATTGTAAAGGATTCTTTGCCGCCGGCTGAAAACCCTGCTCCTGTTGAGAAGGAACAGCTCGTAGCTAAGCCGAAAGCAGACAGTCGCGAGCCTGAGGGGAAGTAGCGTATGTCCTCCCAACTTGCATTGAAATCGAGAATTATTTCCACACAGTCTTTGGGTAAAATCTTTAAGGCTCAGGAAATGATTGCGTCTTCTCATATCGCTAAAGCGCGAGATATTGCGCTTAATGCTAAGCCTTATAGTGACGCAATTTTCGATGCCGTGCAGGCGTTGGTAGCTCATCACGAAGCAAATATTAAGCATCCTATTTTTGGTAAAGAGCATGCTGGCAATCGTGTAGCAGTTTTAGCTCTTACTTCTGATCGTGGTATGGCAGGTGCGTTTACGTCTTCGATTATTCGTGAGACTGAAGCACTTCTTGCAAAACTCGATGCAGAAGGTAAGCATGCAGAACTGTACGTGTACGGTCGACGCGGTGCAACTTACTACAAGTATCGCAATCGCGATGTGGCAGGTACTTGGGAAGGTTCTACTGACCACCCAGACGTTACTATTGCTGAAAAGATTTCCGATACTTTAATGGACGCTTATATGACGCCGGAAGCAGAAGGCGGAGTTTCGGAACTGTATATTGTGTTCACTGAATTTATAAATATGGTGAGGCAAAAAGTTCGTACGTTGCGCATGCTGCCAGTTGAGCTGATTCCTTTGAAGGACGGTGAAGAGTTTTCTATGCATCGTCCTGACTATGAAGCAGCTTCTGGTCCTTCAGCAGCATTGTCGTCTACGAGCGCAGTTTCGGCTCGTGAAGAAGCAGTGAGCCGCAGCAATCCAGAAGCTGTGGAGTATTGCTTCGAACCAAGCCCGGATGAAGTATTGGATGCTGTTTTGCCGAAGTATATTCAGTCTCGTATTCACGAGTGCTTACTTACTTCTGCTGCTTCCGAAACGGCAAGCAGACAGAACGCTATGCATACGGCTACAGATAACGCCCGCAATTTGGTGGATGATTTGACAAGAAAGCTTAATGCTTCTCGTCAGGCATCCATTACTCAAGAACTTACCGAAATTATCGGCAGCGCTGATGCGCTGAATAATGAGGAGGATTAGGAGCATATGGCTGAAAATCAGACCACAGCGCCTCCAGAAGCTGAGCAGGAGGTCGATCCAACAGCTGGTCGCGTAACCCGCGTTCAGGGTTCCGTGATTGACGTTGAATTCCCGGTCGGCTATCTGCCGGATATTTACAATGCTCTCAAAGTCGATATCAACACCGTTGGAAACACCGAGGGAGATACCGTCCACGAGATTACGCTGGAAGTTGAGCAGCACCTTGGTGATTCGACTGTGCGTGCAGTTGCTTTAAAGCCTACTGACGGTTTGGTTCGTGGTGCTTTAGTGCGAGATACTGGCGGCCCAATCTCTGTACCTGTTGGTGATGTTACTAAGGGTCACGTGTTCGATGTTACAGGCAACATTTTGAATGCTAAGCCTGGCGAGCACATTGAAGTAACTGAGCGTTGGCCAATTCACCGTAACCCACCTGCTTTTGATCAGCTTGAGTCTAAGACTCAGATGTTCGAAACTGGTATTAAGGTTATCGATTTGCTTACCCCTTACGTTCAGGGCGGTAAAATTGGTCTGTTCGGTGGTGCAGGCGTTGGTAAAACTGTGTTGATTCAGGAAATGATTCAGCGCGTTGCTCAGAATCACGGTGGTGTGTCTGTGTTTGCTGGCGTTGGCGAACGTACCCGTGAAGGTAACGATTTGATTGGCGAAATGGCTGATGCTGGCGTTTTGGAGAAAACAGCGCTTGTCTTTGGTCAGATGGATGAGCCTCCTGGGACTCGTCTTCGCGTGCCTCTTACCGCTTTGACTATGGCTGAGTACTTCCGCGATGTGCAGAATCAGGATGTGTTGCTGTTCATCGATAACATATTCCGCTTTACTCAGGCTGGTTCTGAGGTTTCCACGCTGCTTGGTCGTATGCCTTCCGCAGTTGGTTACCAGCCAAACTTGGCAGATGAAATGGGTGCATTACAGGAGCGTATTACTTCTACGCGCGGCCATTCCATTACGTCACTTCAGGCTATTTACGTTCCTGCAGATGATTACACTGATCCTGCACCTGCAACAACCTTTACGCACTTGGATGCAACTACTGAGCTTTCGCGTGATATTGCAGCTAAGGGTATTTACCCAGCTGTGGATCCTTTGACTTCTACTTCTAGAATTTTGGATCCGCGTTACGTTGGTCAGGCTCATTATGATTGCGCGAACCGCGTTAAGGCTATTTTGCAGCGTAACAAGGAGCTTCAGGACATCATCGCTTTGATTGGTATCGATGAGCTTGGTGAGGAAGATAAGACTACTGTCAGCCGCGCTCGTAAGATTGAGCAGTTCCTTGGTCAGAACTTCTATGTGGCTGAAAAGTTCACTGGCCGTCCAGGTTCTTATGTGCCAGCAGACGAAACCATTGAGGCATTCACTCGCATTTGCGATGGTGTTTACGATGAGATTCCTGAGCAGGCATTCTCTGGTATCGGTGGCATTGATGATCTTGAGCGTCGTTGGCACGATATGCAGCAAGAGTTTGGTGCGTGATTATGTCGGAGAAGCAAGTAAAATCGCTGCACGTTAGTGTGGTGGCAGCCAGGCATCCTGTTTGGGAAGGTGACGCCAAGTTTGTGGTTATTCCTTCTGTGAATGGCGCAATGGGCGTGCTTCCTGGACATGAGGCTGTGCTTGCGTTGATTGATCACGGTTTTGTGAAGGTTGACGATTTGAAGGGTGTGCGTCACGTTTTTAAAGTGACAGATGGCTTCTACTCGGTTGACTCTGACAATATTACGATTGCTGTTGAGCATAGTTGTAACGTTGATAAAGACGGCAACGTGCTGCCTAACGCTAAGGTGATTTAAGGTTGCTTTTGTTGCTTATGTAAGTTTGTTGCTTTTGTAAGTTTATGAACTTGTGTAAGCAAGGTAATCTCTTCTAAGGCAGGAGTTTGGGATATTCTCAAGCTCCTGCCTTTTTGTTTTTATAGCGCATTTGTAAAGAAAATAGATCTCAGAGGCGAAGCACTGTTACTAACTCAGCTAACGAACTGAGAAAGTAACGGTGATTGGCAAAACACTGTTAAAAACTCAGTTAGCCGACTGAGAAAGTAACGCTCACAAACGAAACGACGTGTTTGTTTCGAGCAGCCATTGCGCTATGTCTATTACGCGGATTCCTTCAATGTCGTAAGAATCGTGACGAGTGTTTGCAAGCAGATTTGCACTTTCACTTTCAAAACTGTAAAATTTTTTCACTTTTGAAAGTGAGTGCCTATTTGCGTTCGCGTGAAGGCTCTTTCTTTTCGCATCTTTCGATCGCGTTCTGTTTATTGGGTTCTTCGGCTTGTGCGAATATCGTTTCATTTCGCAAAATTAAAAAATTTTCAAATTTGCGAAGTGGAGTTTGCTTAGTTTCTCGAAATTGATTTTGCCTGGCATTAAAGCGTGTAAATCATGCTACGCCGAAACGAGTGGCTGTATCTTGCCTATGCTGGATTCGTCAAATCGCAAAATATGCTGTAATCAAAATGCATTGCGAATAGTAAAATAGTACGTAGTTATTTTTGATTTTTGAGCGGGTTCTGGCAGGGAGAAGAAATGATTGATAAAGAAACGCAACGTAGGCGTCAAGAAAATTTGGGTCTTGCAATAGCTTCAGGCAAACTTGAAGGCAATTCGCCTTCAAAAGAGTTTCTTTATGACGCAAATCAATATGCTAATGGTCTTATAAGTAGCAGTGAATTTGTTGCTAGAATGCGTTCTAGATATGGCGTGATGGATTAAGTTATTGGGTTGTGTGTCGTGGAAACAGTTTTTGACCCTTATCTTATTCCTCACACAAGGGTATTGAAGAACAAATCTAATATAAATAATCAGATTGAATTAGATAAATATGAGAACGATGCTGTTCTCACAAGATGTTCTATTTTGTACGAAAACTTGCCACATGTTGAAGGAACTGTTAAACAATTGCAGTGGATTCATCATTATCTTTTCCAAGATGTTTACGATTGGGCTGACCAGATTCGCACTATAGACATGACTAAAGGCGGCGGCGAACCGTTTCATCCGCTTGAATACATGGGTGTTGGGATTTGTTACTGTGAGCAAACGCTTAAAAATGATAATTTATTGCAAGGTTTATCTATTGATGAGTTTATTAGTAAGCTAAGCGTAAATTACAATAATTTTAATGTTTTGCACCCATTTCGTGAGGGCAATGGTAGAACACGGCGCGTTTTTTGGGATATAGTTGCGAGAGATGCTGGATACCATTTTGATTGGGGATTAATAACTCAGCGCGTTAACGACGAAGCTTCAATCCAGGCTAAAGATGCTAACGATACGAAGCTTCTTGAGGATATGTTCCACATTATTACAAAGCCTTTGAATGTTGAGCTTTTAGCTCAGCAGCAGTTTGCGCATCTTGTTGAAGAAGAATACGAATATGCGCCGAATGTGGCTAGTGTTTTGCAAGATAAGGATTACGCGGCGTATAAAACGTGTTACGGCATAGATTGAATTTAGCGTTTGAGTATTGCGAACGCCGAAACGAGTGGTGTGATGTTGCCAATGCTTCCGATGTTTCTATAGCGCGTTTTTGCCAAAATGTCGGTATAGACGAATGTTTTTTGCTCTCTATGCCTTCATTTTGGCAAAATGTCGGTATAGAACATGTCTTTCTGTAAACCATGACGACATTTTGCTATTTTGTGGCTTTTGGTGGATATTATTGTGGTTTTTGATGATTGATAGAGTGTTTGATGTTGGGAGTGAAGCAAGCGATGTTTAGGAATGTAATGGCGTTTGAGCGCGCGCTTGGAACGGGAATTATTATTTCTAGCAGCGTGCCGATTTCGCAGCGCGTGCAGAAGAAGATTCGTGCTTTTATTGAAGAGTATGAGCGTACACTTTCTAGGTTTCGTGCAGATTCGCTAGTTTCGCGCATGGCTAGTGCGGAGCATGGCGGCGAGTTTGAGTTTCCAACGTGGGCTCAGCCTCTTTTTGCTCTTTATAGCGAGTTTTACGCTGCTACGCACGGTGCTTTCGACGCGTGCATTGGCGCGGATTTGCTTGCGCTCGGCTACAACAATTCTGTTCACTTTATTCCGCAATCGGCAGCTGGCTTAGGTAAGAATGAGAATAGTAGCAGTGACAGTTGGTCTAACTATCGCCGCGCTTTGCCAATTACGTGGGCAGATATTTCGCAAGGTGGCGGCAGTACAACGCTTTGCACAAATCAGCCAGTGCAGCTTGATTTTGGTGCAGCTGGAAAGGGCTATTTTGTAGATCTTGTAACACAGATTATTAAAGAGGAGCTTAGCGGAGATTCGCGTGCTGATTTTGATTTTCTTGTAAACGCTGGCGGAGATATGCGCGCTTGTTTTAGCGAAGAGAATAATCAAATAAAAGTTGCTCTGGAAAATCCGTTTGACACAACTCAAGCAGTTGGAGTGGCGTCAATTGCAAGCGGAGCGTTGTGCGCTTCGTCTAGTGCAAGAAGGCGTTGGAAAGTAAAAGACGCAAATGACTTTGAGTCTAATTTAATTGCGACTCACTTGATTAATGCGCTTGATGGCATTCCTGCTTGCGATTTATGCGCAAGCTGGGCGTATGTGCCTAGCAAAACTTGCGATTTTCCAACAGCTTATGCCGATGCGCTCGCAACGGCATTGTTTGTATCGCAAGAAAGCAATTTGCAAAAAATCCTGCAAACTACCAGTGCTGAGTTTGCTGTAATCTCGCCAAATCATGCGCTTCGCAAAACGCGTGCATTCCCAGCGCACTTTTTTGCTGAATGATGCTGAATAATGCAGGATAATGCCAACTAATGCCCAATAATGACTATGCAAGTTAGCTGGCTTGCAAGAATCGAAGCTAGACGCAAGCGATGCGAGTAGCGTTGCTGCTGATTGTGCGCGTTTACAGTAGAATATTAAAGAACGCTTATTTAATTATTGCGTAATTATTGCGTAATTATTGCGTTTATTTAATTATGGCGCATACGCGTGCACAAATTGCACAAATAGGGAGCAACAAAATGGACACTCGCAAAGAAGAAGAACGCGCGGAATTGCATCGCACGATTTGGAAGATTGCCGATGATTTGCGAGGTTCTGTTGATGGCTGGGACTTCAAAGCATACGTATTGTGCACAATGTTTTATCGCTATATTTCCGAGAATTTATGCGATTATATTAATAAAGATGAGCATGAATCTGAAGGCGGCGATCCAAACTTTGATTATGCAAAAATAAGCGATGAAGATGCTGAGCCTCTTCGCGGTGAAATGATTAGTGAAAAAGGCTTCTTTATACTTCCTAGCGAGCTGTTTTGCAATGTGTTGAAGCGTGCTCCTCAAGATAGTGATTTAAACGAAACATTAAGTCGTGTGTTCCGCAATATTGAAGCTTCTTCTCAAGGCACTGATTCGTCTGGTGATTTTAAGGGATTATTCTCCGATTACGATGTGAATAACATTAAGCTTGCAGATACTGTTGAAGGCCGCAATAAGCGTTTTGTTAAGTTATTACAAGTGATTAGTGAGATGAAGCTTGGCAGTGTAAACAACAACGTGATTGAGGCTTTTGGTGACGCTTACGAGTATTTGATGGGCTTGTACGCTTCTAACGCTGGCAAGTCTGGTGGCGAATACTTTACGCCTGCAGAAGTTTCAATGCTGCTCACGCGCCTTGGAACAGTTGGAAAATCAAGCATTTCAGACGTATACGATCCCGCGTGCGGTTCTGGCTCGCTTCTGCTAAAGGCCAAAAAAGTGCTAGGCATTGAAAATATTAATGGCGGTTTTTACGGTCAAGAAAAGAACGTTACTAGCTACAATTTGTGCCGCATGAACATGTTTTTGCACGATGTGAATTTTAACAAGTTTGAGATTACTTGTGGTGATACTCTTATAAATCCGCAAATCGATGCTAATAAAAAGTTTGAGCTAGTTGTTTCTAATCCGCCTTATTCCACGAGTTGGGAGGGGGATTCTAATCCGTTGATGATTAACGATCCTCGTTTTGCTCCAGCTGGAGTTCTTGCTCCAAAAAGCAAGGCAGATATGGCGTTTGTGTTGCACTGCTTAGCGCATCTGGCGGAAGATGGTGCTGCTGCTATTGTTTGCTTCCCTGGAATCATGTACCGCGGTGGAGCTGAGCAAAAGATTCGCCAATATTTAGTTGAGCATAATGCTGTTGATTGCGTGATTCAACTTCCGAGCAACTTGTTCTTTGGCACTTCGATTGCTACGTGCATTATGGTTTTGCGCAAAAACAAGCAAAACGATACTTCCATATTGTTTGTTGACGCGAGTAAAGAGTTTGTAAAGTCAACGAATAGTAACAAGCTTTCGGACGAGAACATTGAGCAGATCGTTAAGTGGTACACTTCTAGGCAAGATGTGGAGCACATTGCGCACGTAGCGTCTTTGGAAGAAGTGGAATCCAATAAATACAATCTTTCCGTTTCTACATACGTTGAAGCAGAAGATACTCGAGAGAAGATTGATATTACGGAGCTTAACGCGCAAATTGCGTCGGTTTGCGCTCGCGAGCAAGAGTTGCGCGAACAGATTGAGAAGATTGTAAGCGAGATTGAAGCTGGCGATGTTAACTTTGATAATAGCGAGGTGGCTCAATGACTAGCAAACTTGAGGAGTTAATCGCTGAGCTTTGCCCGAATGGTGTAGAGTATAAGGCACTAAGTGAAGTGTCAGATATGAAGCGTGGTACGACTGTTACAAAAAAGAGTGTTAATCCTGGGGATATCCCTGTGATTTCTGGAGGTCGTGAACCTGCCTATTATTGCGATATTTCTAATCGAAATGGCGAAACTATCACTGTTGCTGGAAGTGGTGCTGGAGCAGGGTTTGTACAATACTGGGATAAACCTATTTTTGTTTGCGATGCTTTTTCTGTTAAAGGTGTAGATGATTTAACGTCAACTAAATTTTTGTATTATGTTTTGCTTAGTAAGCAGGAAGCTATTTATGCTACGAAAAAAGGTGGCGGCGTACCACATGTGCATATTTCAAGCATAAAAGATTTTGAAATCCCAGTGCCGCCTCTGGAGGTTCAATCGGAGATTGTGCGGATTTTAGATACGTTTACAGAGCTTACAGCAGAGCTTACAGCAGAGCTTACAGCAGAGCTTACAGCTCGTAAAAAGCAATACGAGTATTATCGAGATACCTTGCTCACCTTCAACGATAATAATCCTCTACACTCGCTTATATCACGCTACTGCCCAAACGGTGTGGAGTATAAGAAACTCGGTGATGTATGCGATTTTGTCAGAGGTCCCTTTGGTGGTGCACTGAAAAAGAATATTTTCAAGTCTTCGGGATATGCAGTATATGAACAGCAGCATGCAATTTATAAAAATCTTAATTTTCGCTATTTTATAGATGAAAAGAAATTTAATGAACTGAAACGATTTTCTGTTAATGCAGGAGATATAATTATTAGCTGTTCTGGAACAATTGGTGAGACATATATTATCCCATGCAATGCTCCGTGTGGTGTAATAAATCAAGCATTATTAAAATTAACCCCAGCAAAAAATATTAATGTTTTTTACTTGCAATATTTTTTCAAAAATAAAATTTCTAAACTTTTGAACGGAATAGCAAGAGGTGGTGCTATAAAGAATGTGCCATCAGTAAATGAATTAAAATCAATAACAATCCCCGTTCCACCTCTAGAAGTACAGCGTCAAATCGTACAAATTCTGGATCGCTTTGACGCATTGTGCAATGATCTAACTCAAGGCTTGCCTGCAGAAATCGAAGCTAGACGCAAGCAATACGAGTATTATCGCGATCAACTCCTAACCTTCAAGCGTGCGTAATGTAGTTATGCACAATTTATGTAAAGTAAACTATAAAAGCGTATTTAGTATTACAATTTACATAAATTACATTTCTAGTGAGACTCGCCGAAGAGATTGAGGAGGTAAAAAATGTCTGATAGACTTGCTGATAACAGCAGCCCCCTAAGCCTACTAACAGTGCTCAAACCTGGGGGTTCTTCTTGTTTTTCAGCTGATTCAAAGCCTCCAAAATCTATTGACGATATGATTCAACTCATGAAAACTCGAGAATTAGTAGTTACAGATGAAAATAATTTAAAAAGTATGCTATATAACTGCAACTACTATAGATTATCTGGGTATTTTCGAGTGTTTCAAGTCGATCCTTCTTCTGGCAATAATCAGTTTAAGCCAGGCAGCAAAGATGTTGATTTTCTTGTGCCGTACAAAATGGATGAAGAATTGCGAACAATTATTCTTAAAGGTACCGCACAAGTAGAGTTAACATTAAGATCTAGATTTGCATATCACGTTGCAAACTCTGGAGGAGCATATACATACCTCAATTCAGATTCGTATATTAAAAAATCTAACATAAGCATAAATAATCTTTTATCTAATATGAATAAATGGCTGGAAAAATCTAACGAAGTTTGTATAAAACATTACAAGAGTAAGAAACAACCTATACCAATATGGGCTGCTGTTGAAGCTTTTCCATTTGATACTATTTCACGAATGATTTCTTTGTACAAAGATACTAATGTGTTGCGAAAACTTTTTGATTCAATGGGGTTAAAAACAGAAATTCGTAAATCTTCTGAAGCAATCCATTCAATAGTTTACTTGCGTAATTTGTGTTCTCATCATTGTAGATTATGGTATAAGGAAACTGTAATATCGACTCCTTCAATTCGTGATGTTAAAAATTCTTCTTTATTAAATGGTTATACGGATAAATCTATTGCTGCAGCATTAGTAAATTTAATGTATTTAGTATCAAAAATAGAAAACAATCATAATTATGAGACTGAAATAAAAGATTTTCTGAATAAAAATGAAGAATATAAAAATGGGATATTTAACCATTTACATTGGAGATAATTTAAATTTGTAGAATATGCAATGCGTTATGTGAGTAAGTAAGAAAGAAGGAAGCAAAATGAAAATCGTGTTAGAGAATCAAGATAGCACTGTAATGTCTACGTTTACGCCGAGCGCGCGCAACGACGGCAGTTATCAAAGCGAAGCACAACTCGAAGAAGAGTTCATTAACATTTTGCAATCCCAAGGCTACGAGTATGCTCACATTCACAACGAGAAAGATCTTATAGCAAACCTTCGCGTGCAGCTTGAAAAGCTCAACGACTATCATTTTTCGAATGACGAGTGGGAAAGATTTTTCAAAGAAAATATTGCAAACAGCACTGACGATATAGTTAAGAAAACAGATGCTATTCAGCGAGATAACGTTAAAATACTCAAAAGAGATGACGGCACAGATAAGAACATTACTATTATTGACAAAGAAAATATTCACAAGAATATTGTGCAAGTAATCAACCAGTATGCTGTTAATGCAAACGATAATGCAAACAATAATGATGCAAATGGTTCTGCGCGTAGCAATCGTTACGATGTGACTGTTCTAGTAAACGGCTTGCCAATGGTTCACATTGAGTTAAAGCGCAGAGGCGTGCCTATTAGAGAAGCGTTCAATCAGATTAACCGTTATGCTCGTGATTCATTTTGGGCTGGAAGTGGTCTATTTGGATACGTGCAAATTTTCGTAATCTCAAACGGCACTGAAACAAAGTATTACTCCAACTCAACTCGCAATAATGCTTACAATGAGCAGAAAAGTAAAGGATCTAGCAAAAGCACAACAAGTAACAGTTTTGAATTTACAAACTATTGGTCCGATGCTCAAAACACTATAATCTCCGACTTATGCGATTTTGCTAGAACATTCTTTGCAAAGCACGTGATTCTTAACATTCTTACAAAATATTGCGTTTTTAATGCAGAAGATTGCTTGATGGTTATGCGTCCATACCAGATTACTGCAGCAGAAAACATAGTGAATCGCGTAAAATACATGTTTGCTAATGCGAACAAAATGCCAGCGTCAGAGCGTCAAAAGGGCGGATATATTTGGCATACTACTGGATCTGGTAAAACGCTAACTAGCTTCAAAACATCGCAGCTAGTAAAAGCTTTGGAAGATGCAGAAGGCAATAATCTTGTTGACAAAGTTTTGTTTGTTGTAGACCGTAAAGATCTTGATTATCAAACAATGAGAGAATACGACAGGTTTGAAAAAGGAGCCGCAAATAGTAACACTTCAACATCTGTGCTTACAAAACAGCTAGAAGACAATACGGAAGAATGCAGGCTTATTATAACCACTATTCAAAAGCTTAGTAGATTTATAAGCATCAACCAAAGTCATGAAATTTACAAAAAGCGCATAGTGTTTATTTTTGACGAATGCCACAGAAGTCAGTTTGGAGGCATGCATGCAGATATTGTAAAACACTTTAAAAATGCTCTGCTTTTTGGGTTTACTGGCACGCCAATTTTTGAAGCGAACGCTGCTGGCTCCGACGCTGCGCATATTTCTACAACCGAGCAAACCTTTGGACCGTGCTTGCACACGTACACAATCATTAACGCGATTAACGATAAAAACGTGTTGCCATTCCGCGTGGAATACGTTGCTACTGTAAAAACGTCTAGTGAGCTGGAAAAAGCAACCGACGAATTGGTTAAAGATATTAATCGACCAGATGTAATTAGTCACCCAGAGCGCGTGCACAATGTTGTTCAATACATTATTGAGCATTTTACTCAAAAAACGTATCGCAACGAGAAAACTTACAAGTACAAGCGCATTCTTAACGTTAAAGAACTTGCTGCAGATAAGCATAATACTTTAGAGGCTAAAAAATCTTCTGAAGCAGTTGACGTAAACGGCTTTAATTCAATCTTTGCTGTTGCAGACATTACTCTTGCAAAAGCGTATTACAACGAGTTCAAAAAGCAACAGCAAAACTTGCCACCAAGCGAACGCTTAAAAGTAGCAACTATTTTCAGCTATGCAGTAAACGAGGGTGAGTCAGATTCTTCGGCGTACGCCAACGGCATGGGTTCTCTTGGAGAAGAAAATTCCGAAAGTACTGCAAAGTTAGACGCAAATTCGCAAGAATTCTTGGAAAGCGCAATAAAAGACTATAACGAAATGTTTAATACTACTTACGATGCGTCAAATAACAAATTCCAAAACTATTACAAAGATGTTTCAATTCGCATGAAAAATAAGGAAATTGACGTTTTGATTGTAGTCAACATGTTTCTAACTGGTTTTGATGCAACAACTTTGAACACGCTTTGGGTAGATAAAAATCTTCGCATGCACGGGCTTATTCAAGCGTTTTCGCGCACAAATCGAATCTTAAACTCCGTTAAAACATTCGGAAACATTGTGTGCTTTAGGGATTTGAGTTATAGAGTTGACGAAGCGGTAGCTCTTTTTGGAGATAAAGATGCGCAAGGTATTGTGCTTTGCCCTACGTTTGAGCAGATTTACAACGGTTATATTGACGCTAAAGGAATTGAGCGCTGTGGATACAGTGATCTAGTAAATGAGCTTATGGAAAAGTATCCGCTACAAGGATTCAACATTGTTGGAGAAGAGAATCAGAAAAAGTTTATATCGCTTTTTAGCAATATTTTGCGCTTGCGTAACATGCTGAAAGCTTTTGATCAATTCAAAGGCAAAGAGATAATCAAAGAGCGCGATATGCAAGATTACTTGGGGCATTACCAGGATTTGCATGAAGAGTGGAAGCGCAAAGAGCAAAAAGGCGAGATTGCAGACATTACAGATGACGTTGTGTTTGAGATGGAGCTTGTGCGCCAAGTAGAAGTAAATATTGACTACATTTTGATGCTAGTAGAACATTATCATAGCAAGCATTGTAAAGATAAAAATGTTCTTGCCTCTATTAGGGTTGCGGTTGACTCTAGCCCGCAGTTGCGTAGTAAAAAGAAGCTTATTGAAGGGTTTATTGCGCAGCTTAACGAGAATGAGCTTGATAAGCTTGTGGATTCTGAAGGTAACATTACCGTTTACGATTCTAACGGCAACAAGTTGAGCATTGTAGATTGCTGGAGCGAGTATGTTGAGAAAAAGTATAATCATGATTTGGAGCAACTCGTGCAAAGCGAAGGATTAAACGATGCTTTGACTCGCAAGTTTATGGAGAAATCTTTTAGTGCTGGCGAAGTAAGTGAGCTTGGTACAGACATTAATGATTTAATGCCTAGAATGAGCAGATTTGGCGCTGCGGCTAAGGCGCGCGCTGAGAAGAAAAGTCGCATTGTAGAAAGTATGAGAAACATGTTTAATGAGTTTGTTGGGCTTATTGGCTTTTCTCAATACGATTCGCAAAAAGATTGATAATTATCGTTATCAATATCATTTTTGTAATATTTGCGAGTTTTTTGCGCCGAACTATATCAATCTACATGATATGTCGATATTATGTACCTGTGGGGCCTTTGTAATGGCAAGTTTTAGTTGGGTGCGCTCAATTTGGGGTAGAGCGCGTAGATATGCAGGAAATGCGTTAACGCAAAAGGCGTAAAACGCGTGAGAAGTGCGGAATCGCAAGAAGACGCGGAAGAACGCGAGGAGATGTTATGCGCGCGTATGTAAAAGTGCGCCGAATTATTCGTGACTCGGCTGCACTGATTCTGGCTGTGTGCATGTTGGTGGGTTGCATAGTGAGCTCGTTTGCTACAACTATTCCAGCTTTTGCAACAGATGCAGATCGTTCGTATACTAGCTGGACAGAAGTTTCTAAAGCAATCGACAAAGAATTGCTACAAGGTCAATCAGAATACAATAGTGGCAACAATTCTGGAGCTGCAACTCGATTTGAAGCAGCATACAATTCCGTTTATGTTGCTTCTAACATGATTACGGTTGTGCGAGATGCAATTGGGCAGAATAAAGTTCAGGCACAAACTGATCAATTCCAGCAGCTGCAAACGCTTGTATACCAGCAAAATCAAGGTTCACAAATAAGTGCTGTTTCAACGGCTCTTTCAGTGGATGTTGCACAAACTGCATCTAGTCTCGATGCCAACTTAAAAGTGGATAAGCCAAATGTTTATGCACAAAAGTTGCGTGCGCAAATTAAAGCAGAGCGCAAAAAGCTAGATGCTGCAAAAAAGAAAAACCTTGGACGTAATGGTCGTACGTGGGGTCAAGTTGCTCGAGAAATGAACGTTATTCTCGACAAATCTGTTGCAAAATACAAGTCTGCAAAAGGTAATAAAACTCAAGTAGCAACAGCAGTTGATTTAATTAACGAAGCCTATTACCAGTATTACGAAAAGCTCGGTTTTGAAAAGAACGTAATGAACGCAATAAGTGGTAGTCGCGTTTCGACTGTCGAATATCAATTCAAAGAGTGCCGCCAAACAATGAACAACGGTGCAACTGTTGAGCAAGCTAAAAAGTTCGTAACGGATCTTAAAGCGATGCTTATTGAAGACGCAGCAAAATTAGACAAAGGTGCATCTTCAAGCGCAAATCCATTTATGCAATTCATAACTAGCTCATTTGGTCAAGCTTTCGTGATTTTGCTTCGTGAAGGTTTGGAAGCGCTGCTAGTTGTTGCAGCAATTATTGCATACCTTGTTAAATCCGGTCACAAGAATATGGTGAAGTATATTTACCTAGGTATTGCGGCTGGAATTGTGGCATCTCTTGCTGTAGCTGCACTATTCGGCTTGCTATTTAATGGCTCTGGTCCGCAGCAGGAGATTACAGAAGGCGTTGTTGCATTGTTCGCAATGCTTATGCTGCTTTACACGAGTAACTGGATGATTTCTAGATCTTCAGTGCAAGCATGGAATAAGTATATTAGTGAGCAAACAACGGCAGCAGTTTCTAAGGGAAGCTTGGTTTCTTTAGCGTTATTGAGTTTCCTTGCGGTGTTCCGCGAAGGTGCTGAAACTGTAATCTTCTATCAAGCAATCTTTGCAGTTTCAAACGGAGCTGACTCTATGATTTGGGGAGGCTTCATTTCCGCTGCTGCAGTTCTTGTAGTGATATTCTTGCTGATTCGTTTCGCATCTGTGCACATACCAATTCGCCCATTCTTTACTGGAACAAGTGCTCTTATGTCTGTTCTCGTAGTGATTTTTGCAGGCGGTGGTGTGCACGCGTTAATCGAGGGCGATGCTCTCGAAGGAATGTATATTCAAGGCTTGCCAACTAACGATTGGCTTGGGTTCTA
The DNA here is from genome assembly GCF_055818055.1 of Gardnerella sp. c10Ua_244. Taxonomy (NCBI): domain Bacteria; kingdom Bacillati; phylum Actinomycetota; class Actinomycetes; order Bifidobacteriales; family Bifidobacteriaceae; genus Gardnerella; species Gardnerella sp. c10Ua_244. Next base: position 358,899 of record NZ_JARFVS010000001.1, on the reverse strand, counting down.
TCCGTATGTTGAGACGATTGTTGCTCAAATTGTGGCAGCAATTGTTGTGATTTCATTGCTTTGCGTATCTATTGCGCGAAGTCGTGAGAAACGCGCGATAGAAAATAAATAAGCAAAACAACAAATAACCAACTAATAAATAATTAATAAACAACCAATAACAACAATTAAATAAAAATAACTAACAACAAACACAGAAGGTTAGATATGAAGAATAATAAAATGACAGCAATTGCAGCTTTAGCTCTTGCTGGACTGCTTGCGCTCGCTGGATGCGGTTCCAATGGCAATTCAGCTAAAACTGATGCTAAGTCACAAGCAACCGAGCAGAAGGCTGATAACAAGTCTGATGACAAGGGCGGCGATAAGGGCTTTGAGGAGGTTCCAGTTGGTCCTCACCAAGATCAGAACATTGGACCTCTTACTATTGGTGCCGTGTACTTCCAGCCAGTGGACATGGTTCCAGCTGGTATGGGCTTGAAGGCAAGCGAAGCAAGCTTCCACCTTGAAGCCGATATCCACGCTAACCAAAAAGGTACAAAGCTTGGCTACGGTAAGGGCGAGTTCATTCCAGATTTGACTGTGAATTATGAGATTGTCGATAAGGCAAGCGGCGAATCCGTTGGTAAGGGCACGTTTATGCAGATGAACGCTTCCGATGGTCCTCACTACGGTGCAAACGTTAAGCTTGACAAAGCTGGAAATTACAAGCTCGTGCTTTCTATTGAATCCCCAGAAAAGAAGGGTTGGATGCTTCACGTCGATCCTGCTACCGGCGTAACCGGTCGCTTCTGGACTGAGCCAATTAAGGCAACCTTCGACGATTGGAAGTACACTCCTCGTCAATGGTAGTGATAGCTAGTTAATAATTAGCGATTAATTAATAATTTTAGTAAATAATAAGTAATAGCAAAGGAGGGAGTTATGCTCAGACTGTTTGTGGCAGTTATGCCTGGGCTGCTCCCTCTTGCGCTACTCACAATGGGATTAAGCACATCGCTTACTGTTGGCGAGGGGCGAGATAAGCCTCTGAGTGCACGTTGGAGATTGTATGGGCTGTCTGCAGGCACAGTCGCAGCTCTTATTTTTGCTATACTCCGCGCATCTGTGGTAATTAATCAGCGAAACTTTATTAATATGCCGGCGTTGTGCATTGCAGTTCCGCTTGATATTGCTGCAATTATTGTGGTTATTTTTTCACACAAAATAATAAAAAATTGGCGTAATTGCCCGCTTTTAATGCACGTAAGTAACGCGATTGGTGCATGTTGCTTAGCGTTTACTGTGTTTTATGCTTTACCAGATGTTATTTTGCAGCTTACTATTTTCGTAGATTCAAGCACTCCGCCTTTTACATCAGACATGTTACTTCGCGCGCTTGGTTTTGTGCTTGGTGTTATTGCTGCTATCTGCTTAAGTCTTATGGTGCGTTCTTTGCGCACTGCATCTAACGCGATTTGCTTCAAAATTGCTGTAGTTTTAAGCATGATTATTCTGCTAGTGCAACACATAACTTCACTTTTGCAGATTATGCAAGGAAGCATTCTGCTTTATATGGATGACTTTTCTTTCAGCGTGCTTGTTTGGCTAATTAATAATGCTCCGTTAATGATTATGGCGCAAATTAGCGTGTTCATGATTCCTGCTGCTGCGTCCGTAATAATCGGCTTTAAAACGGCTGTAGTTGGTGAAAATGCAGCAGAAATTCGCACGAAGCGAGCGTTTAAAAGGAAATCTCGGAAGTCTGCGCTCGCAGCTCTTTTGGCTGCTATCACAGTAATACTTACGCTTACTGTAGGCGTATCTATTATGAATATTAAACCAACTCTTACTCCTCCAGAACCGTATGAATTGCACGATGGTGTTGCAACTATTAATTACGTTCAAGTTTCAGATGGTCATTTGCATCGTTTCCAATACAAAGCAAAAGACGGCACTGTTATGCGTTTTATAATCATTAAAAAGAATGGTGGAGCGTATGGCGTTGGATTGGATGCTTGCGAAAACTGCGGCGATGCAGGCTACTATGAAAAAGACGGTAAGATTATTTGCCGTAAGTGCGATGTGGCAATTAATTTGGCAACTATCGGTTTTAAAGGTGGTTGCAATCCGATTCCGTTCCCGTATAAGGCTGGGCATGGCAAAATCACAATTCATACTGCTGATTTAGACGTGCTCAGTTCGCATTTTAAGTAAGGGAGAGTTGCTATGTTTATGATGCGCATGGTTGCTCGATCTCTTGTGCGGCAATTGAAAAAGCGTGTGTTGATTGCGCTCGTAGTGTGCTTAAGTGCGTGCGTTAGCGTGTCAATGCTTAGCGTTGTGTATGACGTTGGAGACAAAATTAACGCAGAGCTGAGTTCATATGGTTCAAATATTGTGGTTCAGCCAAAATCTAGCGCTGTTGTAAATGATTTGTATGCTTCTCGAGAGCAGATTGATACTAATGGTTCTGAGAGTTTAAAGGCTGCGGAAAGCCACGAGTCTACTGCTTCGCTAAAAGAATCTGATGCTGCAAAAATAAAAATGATTTTCTGGGCGTTTAATATCACTAATTTTGCGCCGAAAATAACTGTTCATGCAAATCTTGAAGCGAAATCTTCTGGCGATTTGGTAGTGCCTATTGTTGGAACTTGGTTTAATCGCAAGCTTGCGCTGGCTTCTGGTGAAACAACGGTTGTTGGTGTTAGAGGTTTGCGCTCTTGGTGGAAGATTAATGCAGGTCGTTGGGCAAAAGATAATAAATCTGAAGCAATGGTAGGTGTGCAGCTAGCTGATCGTTTGCACTTAAAACTTGGCCAGCGTTTGCGTTTGATTCGTGACGGACGCGAGGTTTCGTTGCGCTTGGTTGGCGTATACGATTCTGGCGACGACGACAATAACGCAATTTACGCAAGTTCTAGTGACGCTCAAAACCTTGCAAATAAGCCGAATAAGGTTGATTCGATTGAAGTAAAGGCGCTTACTACTCCTGAAAATGATTTAGCGCGAAAGGCTGCTAAAAATCCGGCAGCACTCAGCCAGGAAGAGTGGGAAACTTGGTATTGCACTGCTTACCCGAGTTCGATTACTTACCAAATTGAGGAGGTAATTCCTGGAGCTGTTGCAAAGCAGGTTCGTCAAGTTGCGGCGTTGCAGGGTAACGTATTAAATAAGACGCGTGCTGTTATGGTTTTGATGACTGCGTTGAGTTTAATTGCTGCGGCTGTTGCTGTGGCGAATCTTATGGCTGCTTCAATTTCTGAGCGTTCTGGCGAGCTTGCATTGCTTAAGGCTTTGGGTGCGCGTGATGGTGCTGTTGCTCGTCTTATGCTTATGGAAACTGCGGTTATTGCGTTTGGTGGAGCGTTACTTGGCATGGCTTTAGGATTTGCTGTTGCGCAGATTATTGGTTTCACAGTGTTTGGCTCTTCGATTTTGTTCCGACCAATGGTATTTGTTCTGGTGTTCGTGCTGCTTGCGTTGACTGTGCTTGCGGCTGCAGGCTCGTCGATTCGTTCGATTTTGAGTGTGCGTCCTGCGGAGGTGCTTCATGGCAGGTAAATCTTATATGACTTCCAACAATTCTATGTTTATTACCATGCTATTTAGCGCGGTATTTCGTAGAAAATCGCGTGCTTTGATGGCTGTTATTGCAACGCTTGTTGGTGCTGCTACGCTGTTTTGTTTAGCTGCAATCTGCCTGGTTGTGCCTCAGCAAATGAGCGATGAAATGCGTGCTTATGGAGCGAATATTATCGTAACTCCAATTGAGGGCGAGTGGAAAAACGGTATTGATCGCGCGATGGTTTTGCACACAAACGATATGGTTCTTGCAAAAGGTGCTATGCGATCTGCTACATATCGTTACGAAAACGTGCGTATTAACGCAGCTCCGTATGTTTTAGCAGGAATAGACGTTCGTTCAGTAAAGTCGCTTAATAAGCATTGGAATGTAGACGGCTCTTGGCCTAGCAGTGGAAATGTTATGGTTGGGCGGGATGTAGCTCTTGCGATGGGTTTAAAAATAGGCTCTCGTATTGCGATTGCGTATAGATCTTCGGATAATACTGCCGGCTCGCATAAGCCAGCAGAGAAGTCTGCAAATAAGTCTGCAAGTGAATCTGCAAATAAGTCTACAAATCAGTCTGTAGAGAAGCCAGCAGAGAATCAAGCGCAAAATTCTGCTGCAAATTCTTCAGATCAGTCTGCGCAAAATTCATCTCAACAAAAGCTCGTTGAAGGCAGAGTCTCAACGGATATTATGGATACTCACGGCACAACTTTCCGCGTTTGTGGCATTTTGGATACAGGCGGTGCAGAGGATTCTATGCTATATGCGCTAAACGCAGATGTAAATTCTCTTACGGGAGTTAAGCGTGGAGCAGATGTAATTGCTTACTCGTCTTCTTCACCTAGCGTTGATGCGGTTGTGAGAAGTATTAACGACATGACTTCTATGCGCGTGCGCGCTCAGCAAGTTACTAAAGTTACTGCTGCTGACACTGGTATTATCACTATGCTTCGCAGCCTGTTCTGCATTGTATCGCTAGTTGTTCTAGTATTGATGATGGTTGGCGTGAGCACTACGATTTCTTCGATTGTGCAGCAGCGTCGAAATGAAATTGGTTTGCGCAAAGCTTTGGGTGCGAGCGCACGGAGTATTGGCGTGGAGTTTACTGCTGAAGCTGGATTATATGGCTTCGTTGGCGGTATTGCTGGTACGGCAGTAGGGTATGTGTTTGCGCGTTTACTTGCGGCAATGGTGTTCTCGAGAGATTTGGGCGTGAATTGGTGGCTAGTCGTGTTCTCTATTGTATTTAGCGTTGCTGCGTCTTGCGTTGCTGCGTTGCCGCCTGTTTTGCGTGCTTCAAAAATTGACCCTGCGATTGTACTTCGGGAAGAATAGTTTTAAGCGTAAATTTAGAGATTGTTTAAGATTTGAGTTAAGGATTTAATATGACAGAGAATATAGAAAATAAGTTAGATAGCGCGGAGTCTAAGTCAAAAATGCTGTTGACTTTGGATCATATTTCCAAGATTTACGGCTCTCTTCGTGCGGTTGACGATTTGTCGCTTACTGTGCCAGAAGGTGAGTGGCTTTCTATTGTTGGCTCCAGTGGCTCTGGCAAAACAACACTCATGAACATTATTGGCTGCATGGATTCGCCGTCCAAGGGTTCCGTGTCTTTGCAAGGCCGCAAACTTGAGGATTTGAACGCAGGTCAGCTTGCAGACGTTCGTAAAAACGTAATCGGCTTAGTTTTTCAAAAGTTTTATCTTGTGCCGCATTTAACGGCAGTTGAAAACGTGATGGTTGCGCAATACTATCATTCGGTTGTTGACGAAGCTCAAGCAATGGATGCTTTGGATCGCGTGGGTTTAAAGGATCGCGCTCACCATTTGCCAAGCCAGCTTTCTGGTGGCGAGCAGCAGCGTGTTTGCGTTGCTCGTGCGCTTATTAACTGCCCTAAGTTGCTTCTTGCGGATGAGCCGACTGGCAATTTGGATGAAAAAAATGAGCAGATTGTGCTCGACTTGTTTAAGCAGCTACACAAGCAAGGCACGACGATTATTGTTGTAACTCACGATTCTTTGGTAGCTCAATGCGCGGATCGCGAAATTATGCTTAATCACGGTGTGCTTGTTGGTGAGCGCTGGAATAATGAGGATGCGCGTAAAGTATACGAGGCGATTGGCGGCAAGCCTGCGTTTACGAGTGCTCACGTTGATGAAAGCGTTGCGGAAGCTTTGCAAGACCATGAGCCTACTAAGTCGCCTAAATTAGCGAATTTAGATGATTAGTTGCGCAAGGTTTTAAAATATACAAGATTTAAAGGCGATGATTTTATGGTTTCAGATAATATGTTTCACGATGTTTCACGCGACGATTTGAAATCCAAAAAAGTTACGAAAACCGTTGCTGCGCTTGCGATTGTAGCTGCATCGTCCGCTATGTTTTCTGCTTGCGGCGAGCCGAGCGCTGTGCCGATGAACGATGAGTTTGCTGGCAATTCTGGTCAAAGCGCGGATGATGGTGGTAATCCTTCTGGAAAGTACGATGCTGGTGCTCAGCAATCTAAATCTTCTGCGCAAAGTGAGGATTCTCAGAACCAGCAGAATCAGCCTAAAACAGACACTGGCAATTACAAAGATGGCGACTATAAAGTCAAAGCTACGTATGGTCCGGTTGCAGAAGACAGTTTTGATGTGCGCTTAAGTGTTGCAAATGGAAATGTTAGCGATGTGCAAATGACGCTTCATCCGTTTACGCCGATTTCAAGAGGCCATATGGATGCATTCTCAAAGGCTATTCCAGGAAAAATCGTTGGAAAACCGTTGAAAGATTTGCATATTTCGGTTGTTGCTGGAGCAAGTTGGACTAGCGATGCCTTCAACAAAGCACTTGACGTTGCTCGCCAAGAGGCTTCAATTCAATCCGCAAAATAATCTACAACCACCTTAATCTTTGACTTCAAGAATAGTGCCTTCGTCGCGAATCATTGTTGCTGCCATGGCTCCGGTTGCTGCCATAAATGGAATAATAGCATCACTGTATTCGTCCATGAACTGTGCAAAATCATGATTCCAAGAAATAATTGCAACATACAAAAGAAGGAACTCAACTGCTGTAAATAATGCCCACTTAAGAATCTAAATAAGCGTTTTTTTAATAACTTTTATAGAGTCCTTGCTCATGAGTTGCCTTCTTTCCAATTTGCTGTTTTGTTCGTGAGCATTGTAGTTAATTCATGTACATTGCTTCTCGTTCGTATGTATTTTGTATTTCTAGTATAAATATTGCAATTCTTTGCAGCAATATGATGTACTCAAAACTTAATACTCAACGTAATGGTAGATTGCCAATAAGTCTTAAATCTTTACAAATCGCTTTCATCAATAGGGTGACCTTGTGGACGCTTTATTACTCGCCACAAAATCACCAATGTTAAGACGCCATTTGCAATTCCGTAGTAATAAATCCAAGGAACGTGAATAAGCCCACAAATAAAGCATGAAATAATATTTGTTAAATTATTTAGATAATTACTAAGTATTTGCTTATTTTGTGATTCGACTTTTTTGCGTTTTTGCTCAAGAGTTGTTATGTAATCTTTGTTGTTTTCTATATTCTCAACATCACTACTTATGCTGTTAGCGCCTGCGCCGTTAAGATTAGATATATTATTTCCTATATACGCATTTTTTGCTTTAATAACGCTTTTGCGCAAGAAAAAATATGCATAAGAATACAATGCAACAGAAAGAAGTCCTAAAACAAGCCACAAAACGAAAAAGCCAAAGCTACGCATAAAAGCAGCTGTTGAGGCAAGTGCCATCGCAGCTACTTCTGCGGAGTGCAATACTACTAATCGTTTTGTCATATAATCCTGCTGCAATCAATATTGAAAATGAATTTTCAACGCAACTAAAAGCTGCATATTGTTACTTATTATAATCACATTTGACTTACATGCATTACTTGTAATCATTTATTACTACACGATTTGCCCTACTTTGCGCATGCTTATAAAGTAGAATATAAGAAAAGTAGCATAAGATTGCAAGAAAGCCATTATGCAAAAAACGTATGCAATAGTAGATAACGACCCACTAGTTTTAGCGGTTATGCGAAACGTGCTCAGCAAGCTTTTGCCAAGCGAGTACGTGTGCAAATGGTGCGTAAAATCAGGCGTGCAAGCTTTGAAATATTGCCAAGTAACAAAAACGACTCCGGATTATATTTTGATTGATATGTCAATGAAAGACATGTCTGGAGTAGAGGTAATACGCGCAATTCGCGAGAAAAACAATAACATTATTTTAATTGGTATGACTTCGTATGACTGTAGATCCTACGCTTCGTCAGTAGCGCAAGTTGGTGGGCAGGCAATGGTTGCTAAAGACAATTTCAAAGGACTAGCAGAAGCTTTGCAATATTGCGATAATCAGAAGGTGTATGGCTGCCGATGTGTTAGAGATGTTGCTTACGATTTTGCTACTCCGCAAGAATCTTTTATTAGGCTTTCTAAATCAAGGTCGCGTAGCGTTTTGCCGCCTCAAGAACTAAAAATCATGGATCTGCTCTCTAAAGGTTGCACAACAAATCAGATTGCGGCTCAACTTGGTCTTATGCCAAACACTATTAACACGCATATTCATAGGATTTACAAAAAATTGCATGTTTCTAACCGAGTGCAAGCAATATCCGCGTTTGCTGCAATGCAAAATCGTGAGCAAACTAGCAATCTGCAATATTTTAATAATTCGCTTCAGAATCATCCGAATCCTTCTCAAGAAACGGATAACGCATGTTAATGAAAACATTTTCGCGCGTTATTGAGTTGGTTAAAAGCTGGAAAATTCAGCGAACTTTATTCATAATATTGGCGATTCTTGTAGTGTCAATGGATGTGCAATCGTGCAATACAGCTGGGCTGTGGCATAACCCGCAGCAATCTGCGTGTCAATACGTTTGGATGTTTGCAATATTTCTTTTGATTGCTTTTCCGCGTCAAGTATCACTCGTAACTCCGATTTTGTATTGCGTAACGTTAGCAGTACCAGGTGTAAATGCAACTTGCGTGCTTTTTGCGCTGATTGCTAGCATGTTTGTTGCAGGCTTTTATGATTCGTGGAAGTATTTGCTTTGTGCGTACATAGTTTCGCTGAATATTATCTACTTTGCAAAAATTGCGTACATTTCGCTTACTTTTCCTTGTTTTATTCTTATTTCCATGATTTGTGGTTACGTTTTGCGCAAATATTTGAACATGTTGGAAGAAAATAATCGCGCAAAAATGGATATTGTACGAAGTAAGTTCCAGTCTTATATTGCGTCGGTTGCGTTGCAATTGCATGACGATGTGAACAATGAGATTACGGATATTACACTACTTGCAACGGATGCTTTATATGCTAAGAACAATGAACATACAAAAGAATCGTTAGAGCAGATTATTGAACATTCGCGTAATGCACTTTCCAAAGCGAGACTTGTTATCAGCCTGCTTGAGCAAACTGAACAAAAGTATGATGATTCTTTAGATTCAAATATTGCTAGTACGCAGTTTGTTTATAGTTCTAATAGCAATGATTGCATGAATTTGGCTGATTTCTTATGCAATATTCGTGCGCGTTTACAGGCTGAACGGCAAATTTGTGAGCAGCTTGGGTACTATGGTTCTCTAACAGTGGTTGATAAAAGTTCGGGGAGTGGTGATTTTGCTGCATCTGCAACTGTTAGTACTGAAAAAGCTCAATGTGCTATTCGCATGTGCAGTGAGTTGCTTACTAATATTCGTAAGCATTGCAGTACTAGCGTTGACTTTTCTATGAACGTTACTGTTGATGAGCGAGAATGCAAAATAATGTGTATGAATTCGTTGTCGAATAAGTTTGGTGGAAGACTTGTTTTTGGCAAAGGACTACTATTCCACAAAAAATCCGTGGAACGTTTAGGTGGATCTTTAAACGCGCAAAAAGATGATGATGCATGGTTGGTCAATGTTGTTATTCCGCTAAACTAGTATCAATCAGACTCTCGCTTTATCGTGGTTAATTTACGCTACCTGTCCTCTTCAAGACCAGCAGTGAATTTTTCTGCTAAGATGTGAAAGCCTTCTAAATATTCTTCATAACCATCGGCAATAATCGCATCGTCATGAACTACAAACTTATTATTTTCTAACACTACATACTTGGTAAAGAATTGCTCAAGCTCTGCAGCCAATTTATCAAAATCTTCTTCAGAAAGATTATCGTCATCGTTACTAATATTTGCTGCAGCAGATGGATTCCAATTTTTTACTCCAAAATCTTGACTCATGACATTCCTTCTTCTTAATGTAATCTATGAATATTGCATATTAGCATCTTAGACAGTAACCGAAAAGTTACTGATAAATAAAAACAACCAAATAGGATTAAAATCTACCGTAATATAACTTAGAAAATATGAAATAGAAGATTAGCGAAGTGCTGTGTGCATTTCGCTAATCTTCATGAAATAAATTGTTCAATAACGATTATCAGGTATAAAGGCACGTGCAAAAGCAACAATAAGTGTAAAAACAAATGTTTCAATCCACCTATTTGGAGATGAAATGTAAGCAATTGTATTGCCACTAAATATTGCAAAAATTCCAAGCAAGCCAATAAATGTTAACGGCATATAAGTAGCTTCTCGTTTGATAAGTCGCTTAAAATAAGCCAAGATTTGCTTTTTCATAATGATTTACCTACCACTGGTTGCGACACATTGTCACTGTTGTAACTATTGCAGCTACTGTCTTTGCTAAGCACTTCACCGCATAACTCCTTTATTTAAAACGCTATTTTGCTGCGCAAATAAATTGTGCAATGGCTCTCAGTGTAATAAAAAATACTGTCATGTAATCAGCTGTAACTATTTTTAGCGACACAGTAAAATTGGCAATACTTGTAATTGTTATTTTTGGCTCAGTAGAAATTTTATGCTGCAAAAATCAACCCAAACACATACGTTATAGTGGCAGAAATTGCAAAATTAGCAAAAACTGTCACGATAACTGATATGATTGTTTACTTATATTGCAAAACTGTATCCTACAGGATAAAATACTTTTATGGAGATACTTAAAACAGATGAGTATCGCAATTGGATGAAAAACTTCGCGATACTCAATCTAAAGCTCGAATTAACGCGAGACTGAGATTATGCGAAATTGCAGGTAAGCCAGTAGGTGATTTACATCCAGTTTGCAATGGTATTAGTGAACTGCGTTTCACTTTTGGACCAGGGTATCGTGTGTATTTTGCACAAAAAGGCTTAAAACTAATGCTATTACTTGCTGGTGGAGATAAAAGTAGTCAAAGTAAAGATATTAAGCAAGCGAAGATACTTCTCGCACAATTAATTGAGGAGAAAAAATGGTAAATATAAGTAAATGGGATGCGAGTGAGTATCTTGAGGACGATGATGATGTTATTGCGTATCTCAATGCTGCAGCAGAACTTAACGATCCTCGTTTGTTGCAAGCTGCTATAGGCGATATTGCAAAAGCTCGAGGCATGAAAGAGATTGCTCAAAAAGCTGAGGTTGGAAGGGAAAGCCTTTACAAAAGCCTAAGACGAGATGGCAATCCTAGCTTTCAAACTATTGCGAAAGTTGTTCAAGCGTTAGGTGGACGCATTGCAATAGAACCAGCAAATGCGTGACATACCAAGTTATCGTGGCAGTTTTTGCTAATTTTGCAATTTTTGCCACGATAACTCGTATAGCATAGCGACTGTGCAATTAAAGTTATGCGATACAGTCGCGTAATCAGTTAAAAAATATTGCCTGTTCATCAACGATATTGATGAACAGGCAATATTTTCAAGACAACAAAATTTGGAAACTAATCTAAGTTATATTGCTAAATCGTTTACTATTTTGCTACGTCAAGAACTACTAAACGTTGTCCGCCATAAGTTCTGGCATCGAGACAAGTTTGAATAAAGTAAGCAGATTTAGGGAATTGCTCAACGTACTCTTTGAATACTTTTAGCAACTTATCCGAGCTTCCGCCACCCTCAAAGTCTTTATAATCCGCCACTTTGTAATCTTTGCCGTTTAATTTAACTGGCATGCCTTTTTGGAGTTTCTTTAATAAGATGCCTGAACTGTTCAAACGGTCTACAACCATATAATGGCCAGTGTTAACCTGGAACCAGTCGTCTTGAAGAGTCCAGTGATAGAAAGCATCTTTAACGTAAGCCAACTGATCAGGATAAGCGTCCCAAATAACGCGTTTAGTTTCACCTAGGGCTTCCAAAGTCCCTTCTTGTCCCTTTACAAAAGCTTCGGCGATTTTCTTTTTTGAGGCTTTTTTGATTGGTTTTGAATGTTTTTTGGTAGAATGACGGCTTATTTTTGTTGGTACTGGTTTGTTTGCTTCGGAGTTACCGCAGGCTGCTAGCCCCACTAGCGAGCTGAAGAGCACTACAACACAAAGTAATTTTTTATAAGTCATTTTCCCCATAAATGGATTTCTTTCTTCTTGTAGATGCGTCTAACGGATGTTAGTCATCTTTATAAACTTGAACTCCAACTTTAGTGCCTGCTCAGTTCAGTTCAAAAATCTTGGTTTGAACGTGAGTAGGAAGTGATAATCGCTGCCGATTTTTGCATAAACGAATCAACAAGACCAGTTCCTTTTCACATAGTGTACCATAAAGGCTGAGTGACCTGTGTTGCTTTCTGACTTTTTAGCTTTTTATATAGACTCTATTTAGCTGCAATAATTAACCTAACTAAATTAAAATTGGTTAACTAATTAAATTAATTAGTTAACCAATCAGTTAGTTATTCAGTTATTCAGCAAATCAGTTAGTAAATCAACTATTTGATTAGAAATCCCAATCATCGTCGTCGGTTTCAACTGACTTGCCCATAATGTAGCTGGAACCAGAGCCGGAGAAGAAGTCGTGATTTTCGTCGGCTGCAGGAGAAAGAGCAGCGAGAATTTCTGGGCTTACGTGAGTTTCTTCTTCGCTGTACTTGGCAGGGTAACCAAGATTCATCAAAGCCTTGTTAGCGTTGTAGCGCACGAAGTCAAAAACGTCATCATGGAAGTCAAATCCTTCATAAATCTGACCAGAATACTCAACTTCCAGATCATACAAAGTGTCGAGCAAGTTCATAGTGAACTTTTCAAGATTCTTCTTATCGTTCTCGCTTCTAAGCTCCAAACCGCGCTGGAACTTGTAGCCAGAATAGTAGCCGTGAATCGCTTTATCGCGCAAAATCAAACGAATCATATCTGCAGTGTTCATCATCTTACCGCGAGAAGCAAAATAAAGCGGAAGGTAGAATCCCGCGTAAAGAAGCAACGAAGAAAGCATAGTTGCAGCAATCTTGCGCTTAAGCGGATCTTCGCTCTCATACTCGCAAAGCACTGTGGTAACACGCTGCTGCAAAACGTCGTTGCCAACAGCCCAACGATAAGCTTCGTCAATCTCTTCGCTAGAGCAAAGAGTAGAGAAAATAGAGGAGTAGGAGCGAGCGTGAATCGACTGCATAAAAGCAATATTCGTGTAAATAGCCTGCTCGTGCTCCGTGCGAGCGTGCTCAATTTGGCAAAGCTCGCCAATAGTTGCCTGGCTGGTATCGAGTAAAGTCAAGCCTGTAAAAACGCGAGTAGTGGTCTTGCGCTCAAGATCGGTGAGGGAACGCCAAGAAGGAATATCGTTGCTCAGCGGAACCTTTTCTGGAAGCCAGAAGTTAGCAATAAGGCGATTCCAAACGTCCAAATCCTTGTCGTCAACAATATTATTCCAATTAACTGGGCGTACGCGCGATCCGTGATGGTAGCGGTACTGAGATGGTGTGATAGAAGCTGCCATCATAGCGTCATCTGCGATTACGCGATTTGTGCCGAAAGGCTTATCGAGGCTACTTCTAAGCTCGGTTGGGCTGAGTTCTGTCATTATTACTCCTGATTCTGTGTTTACGTTTTATAAAATTTTTAAGTTTTTGATTTGGCGTGCGAAAAATTCACAGCGTTACGACTTACAGCGTGCAGCTTACGCAACCTTCGATTTCCGTACCTTCCAAAGCCTTCTGGCGAATACGAATGTAGTAAAGAGTCTTAATGCCCTTACGCCATGCGTAAATCTGAGCCTTGTTCAAATCGCGAGTAGTCGTAGTGTCTGGGAAGAACAAAGTAAGCGACAATCCTTGATCCACATGCTGAGTTGCTTCGGCATAAGTGTCAATAATTGCCTTCCAGCCAATCTCATAGGCGTCCTTAAAGTACTGCATATTGTCGTTCGTCATGTATGCAGCAGGGTAGTAGACGCGTCCAACCTTGCCTTCTTTGCGAATCTCAATGCGAGAAGCAATCGGGTGGATTGAACTTGTGGAATGGTTGATGTACGAGATTGAGCCAGTTGGAGGAACAGCTTGCAAATACTCGTTATAAATGCCGTCGCGCAAAATCTCGTCGCGCAACTGCTCCCAATCGCTGACGGTTGGAATCGCAACGTTAAAACGGGCAAACAAATCGCGAACTTTTTGAGTTTTAGGCTCAAGCGAGCGGCTGCCATCTGTGTACTTATCGAAGTAGTTGCCTTTTCCTGCAGGCTTAGCGTAAGCGCTCGTCTTAAAGTTTGCAAAAGCGTGGCCGCGCTCTACAGCCAAAGCGTGAGAAGCCTTATAAGCGTGGTAAGCAACCGTCATAAAGTACATGTCTGTAAAGTCAAGAGCTTCCTCGCTTCCGTACTGCATGTGTTCACGCGCAAGGAAACCGTGCAAATTCATTTGACCCAAGCCAATAGCGTGACCTTCCGCGTTACCGCGACGAATCGAAGGCACAGAATCAATAGAAGTATGCTCCGAAACAGAAGTGAGCGCACGCACAGCCAAATCAACGCTTGTGCCCAAGTCGCCATCCATTGTCTTAGCAATATTAAGAGAGCCAAGATTGCAAGAAATATCGCGACCGACGTGGCTATAAGACAAGTCGGCGTTATAAGTGCTTGCTTCCTGAGTTTGCAAAATCTCTGAGCACAAGTTGCTCATAGTAATGCGACCCTCAATAGGATTCGTGCGATTCACAGTATCCTCAAACAAAATGTAAGGATAGCCAGACTCGAACTGAATTTCTGCAATCGTCATAAAGAATTCGCGAGCGTCGATGTACTTCTTGTGAATGCGAGGATTTGCAACCATCTCATCGTAATGCTCGGTAACAGAAATATCTGCAAAAGGCTTGCCATATTCGCGCTCAACATCGTAAGGACTAAACAAAGCCATCTTTTCCTTACGCTTAGCAAGCTCGAAAGTAATATCTGGAATCACAACACCCAAAGAAAGCGACTTAATGCGAATCTTCTCGTCTGCGTTCTCGCGCTTAGTATCGAGGAAACGCATAATATCTGGGTGATGCGCGCTAATATACACTGCACCTGCACCCTGTCGAGCGCCAAGCTGATTAGCGTAAGAGAATGAATCTTCCAAAAGCTTCATAACAGGCACAACGCCACTCGACTGATTCTCGATTCGCTTAATAGGAGCGCCAAGTTCGCGCAAATTCGTAAGAAGCAGAGCCACGCCGCCGCCACGCTTAGAAAGCTGCAAAGCAGAATTAATTCCGCGCGCAATAGACTCCATGTTATCTTCCAAACGCACGAGGAAGCAGCTCACAGCTTCGCCGCGCTGAGCTTTACCAAGATTCAAGAACGTTGGGGTGGCTGGCTGGAAGCGGCCTGCAAGCATTTCGTCTAAGTAGTTGGTCGCTGCTTTTTCGTCACCATCTGCAAGTTCCAATGCAACAGCAGCTGCGCGCTGAGCGAAGTTTTCCAAATACTGCTTGCCGTCGAAAGTCTTCAAAGCGTAAGAAGTGTAGAACTTAAAAGCACCCAAGAATGTGCCAAAAGTGTGGTGGGCAGCTTCCGCATGCTCGTAGAACTTATCGAGAAACTCGTCGCTGTACTTTCCGAACACATTGCTGTTGTAGTAGTAGTTGTCAACCAAATAGTTCAAGCGCTCGCGAGTTGAAGCAAACTTCATGCTGTGTTCTTGCACGTAACCCGAAACGTAAAGCTTTTCTGCTTCCTGATCTTTATCAAACTGAATGCCTTTTTCTGGGTCAAAAAGACCGAGCATAGCGTTAAGAACGTGGTAGTCGCGACTGTTGCGAATGCGCTCTGCTGTTGTGCTGGCAGTTGTGCTTGCAGAATCAGTGTGATCAAGATTAAGCGAAGTAGATTCGCTCATCGGATCCGTGCTATTCATGGGGTTTGTTCCTTTCTTCATGCGTTATTTTTGCTTTTTTAAACGCTTTTTGTTTTGTTTCTTTTACTTGTTTCGTTTGTTTCGTTTGTTTTGTTTATTTTGTTTCTTCTGTTTCTTTGAGTTGTTTTAAAAATCTCGGTATGCCCTGCGCTACTTTTTCTATATCTTCTGCAGTTCCCGTAAGTTCAAACGAGTACATATTTGGGATTCCGCACTTTCCTGCAATTTGATCACCTGCAGCGCAATATGCTTCTCCAAAATTCGTATTTCCGGAAGAAATTACTCCGCGAATAAACGAACGATTTTCGCGATTATTTAAGAATTTGCGAACTTGCATCGGTATTGCTTTCGCAATATTTCCACCGCCGTAAGTTGGAACAATCAAAACGTACGGTTCGCGCACGTTTAATTCCGGCTCTTTAGGACGAAGCGGTATGCGATATACGTTCACGTTATTGCTTGGAAAATCGCAATTTTGCACAAATCTTAACGTGTTTTCCGAAACTGAGGAAAAGTAGACTACAGCTCCGATTGATTCGCCTTGTGCGCTAGATTCTGGTTCGCTTTGTTGTGTTATATTTTCTTGCTCACACATTTCTTATGCTTCTTTTGCTGTCTCTGCGGAAGTTCCGAGTTTATCCGCAATTTGCGCAATTAAATCTGGACGGTACCCACTCCAGGATGCGTCGGGAGCAATGACTACTGGAGCTTGACGGTATCCTGCATTTTTTAGCTGTTCGAGTGATTCGGGGCTTTTTGACAAGTCTACAGTTTCGAAGTTCACGCCAAGTTTTGTGAACTGTCGCTTAGTTGCATCACACTGTGGGCAATGAGGTTTAGTAAACACTGTGATAGTCATTTCAATCTCCTCTGGTGATGGGGAATTTTACAATTCCGTGTTGTATCGACAAAAGCCAAGTAGTTAGCTTACTCTGAATAAGCACTATTTATAGTGGTGTGTCGACTGTGTAAACACTATATATAGTTATTATTAAAATAGCTAAAAATAGCGTGTTTGTAAGCGTGTCGTGTTTTATGAAGTAAATATGAGCTTAGTTTTAACGATTAAAAATGTAATTTATTTCACAAAATTTATATTTAAAACTACTTAACTTGCATATTGTTAAGCCTTGTGCATATCCGCCTATAAAATTATTAAGTGCGTTTCTTGAAGGGGCGTAACGCAAAATAAAAAATTGTGTATTTTGTAGATAATGCAGATTGCTTGGGTGCGCAAAGCATGCGTGCAAATAACAAAACAAGTACAAGATAAGAGGTGTCATTATGACTCAAGCTCAGGCAAATATTGGTGTTGTTGGTTTGGCTGCCATGGGTTCGAATTTAGCGCGTAATCTTGCGCATCATGGAAATACAGTAGCTGTTTACAATCGTCATTATTCGCGCACTGAAACTTTAATGAATGAGCATGGCAGTGAAGGTGCTTTTGTGCCTTCAAAAACTGTTGAAGAATTTGTGGCTTCTCTAAAGCGTCCGCGCACCGCAATCATTATGGTAAAAGCTGGTGCTCCTACGGATGCTGTTATTGAAGAACTTGCAAATGCTATGGAGCCTGGAGATATTATCGTCGACGGCGGAAACTCTTATTTTGAAGATACGATTCGCAGAGAGCGTGACATTCGCGCGCGTGGTCTTCATTACGTTGGTTGCGGTGTTTCTGGTGGCGAAGAAGGTGCTTTGCGTGGTCCTTCGATGATGCCTGGTGGCACTGAGGAATCTTGGAAGACTCTTGGTCCTATTTTGAAGTCTATTGCTGCTGTTGCTGAAGGTGAGCCTTGCGTAACGCATATTGGTACCGATGGTGCTGGTCATTTTGTGAAGATGGTTCACAATGGCATCGAGTACTCGGATATGCAGCTTATTGCCGAAAGCTACGATTTAATGCTTCGCGGTTTGGGCATGAAGTCCGACGAAATCGCGGATGTGTTTAGCGAGTGGAATAAGGGCGAGCTTGATTCTTATTTGATTGAGATTACTGCGGATGTGCTTCGCCAGAAGGATGCTAAGACTGGTAAGCCTTTGGTTGAGATGATGGTGGATCATGCTGGCATGAAGGGCACTGGTACTTGGACTGTACAATCTGCGCTTTCGCTTGGCATACCAGTTACGGGTATCGCTGAAGCCGTGTTTGCTCGCGGACTTTCCAGTCAGGTTGCTTTGCGAGAAGCTGCCGAAAGTCAAGGTTTGACTGGTCCGGATGTGCATTTTGATTTGAACGATGCTGAGCGTAAGGCGTTTATTGAGGATATTCGCCAAGCTTTGTACGCTTCTAAGATTGTTTCTTATGCTCAGGGCTTCGATGAGATTGCGGCTGCTGCAATTGAGCATGATTGGAAGATTGACCAGGCTGCAGTTGCTCGTATTTGGCGAGGCGGCTGCATTATTCGCGCTCAGTTCTTGAACCGCGTTTCCGAGGCTTTTGAGTCCGGTGAAGCAAGCGTTTCTTTGCTTTTTGCACCGTACTTTAAGGCTGCAATTGAAAAGTCTCAAGCTGCTTGGCGTAGGGTTATTGCGCGTGCGGTGGAGCATGGTGTGCCTGTGCCAGCATTCTCTAGCTTGCTTGCATACTACGATGGTTTGCGTTCTAAGCGTTTGCCGGCTTCGCTTATTCAGGCTCAGCGTGATTTCTTCGGTGCTCATACTTACGGTCGTATTGACGAGCCAGGCGTATTCCACACTTTGTGGGCAGATCCTAATCGCCCAGAAGTAAAGCAAGATTAGTGCATGTAAAAGTGTATATATAAAATTTAAAATGTCAATTATGTAAAAAGCGTCACATGCGTTGTTATTCTGCATGCGACGCTTTCTTTTTACAATACAGAAGCCATGTAGTACGGTAGGTAAAGCAGTTTGCCTTCGCGCTTAATTTCTCCGTGGTGAAGCACGATTCCTTCGCTGCTGGTTTTACTAAAAGCTTCCATAAAGTTTGTAATTGACTTTACATTTTTACTGCTGCCAGATTTTACTTCTATCGGAATAATCTTGTTATTTTTTCTTAAGAGAAAATCTATTTCCATTACTGTCTTTTTGGTATTGGTATTTGTTTTTTTGTAAAAATACGCGTTGTGTCCATTTGCTTTTAGGCACTGTGAGACAATATTTTCTATTATCATTCCTTCATTAATGTGTAATTTGTCTAGCAGAATTGCCTTATAAAGTTCGTTTTCTAGGTAAGGCTTATCTTTGTATGCTAACGAAGTTAAGAGTCCTGTATCCATCATGTAGCATTTGAAAGAAGGATTGATAGTAGATAGATTCAAAGCTACACTCGGATCTTCAACGCTGTTTGCAATGTTTACTATCATCGCTTCTTCAAGCCAGCGTATTGGATCCCTATACTCTTTAATGCGCGCGTTGGAATCTACGTGAGATAGCATGTAACGTTTGTCATGTTTGGAAAGCTCTGCTGGAATTCTATCGAAAAAATTAGTTACGTAACTAGGGTTTTCTTCTTCCTGGTCTTGCATATCTTGCTTATAAAGATTGATTATTTGTTGTTTAGCAAAGTCAACCTTCGCAAAATCTTTTGTATCAACATATGCTTGAACAGCTTGTGGCATTCCTCCAACCAACATGTACTCTCTAAAAGACTTCATTATGCTCTGGTGCATACTGCCCATAGGTTTAAGTGATTCAAAGTGATCTTTAATAGTAGGGAAAATCATGTTGTTATTGTTCGCTAATAAATACTCTTCATAGTCAAGTGGAAGTACTTCTAGCGTGTACTCTTCTGAGGGTATGAGAATATCCTTGCTTTTCTTTGTAATAGAAGCAAGTGAGCCTGTTTCAATGTAATCATAGCGAGCGTCTTCAAGCAGAGTTTTTATTGCTTGCCGAGCTTGCGGAAATAGTTGTATTTCGTCAAGTATTATAAGAGATTCTCGCTTATAAAGTCTGGTATTATAAGCTAACTGTATTGTGTTAAATAGAGTATCTAAATCTCTTAGACTGTTTATAAAAAGTTGCTTAATGTCTTCTTCGGTTTGATCGAAACGAATAAGAATATAAGACTTATACTCTTCTTTGCCAAGTTTTTCAGCTAATGTTGTTTTGCCAACTCGTCTTGCTCCTTTAAGAAAAAGCGCATAATTTGGCGCATATTCATGCTTCCATTTCAGCATTTCTTTGTATATTTTTCTATCAAACATGCGATTTTTGTGCTCTTTCTTTTATTACAAATTTGCGCTTGATTTGTTCAAGTGTTGCCGAGTGCGGTTTTCCTTGTAATTTCAACGGTTTTATAAAGATTTTCCCAAATGCGACATATTTTGTCAAGCAGATTTTCCCAAATGCGCCATGTTTTTAGGGGTCGATTTTCCCAAATGCGCCATGTTTTGAACACGCTATTTTCGCATTTGCGCCAATTTGTGTAGCGCATTTAATCTTTGACTTGCTGAATATTATGCATATTGCTAGAAAACTATGCAGTTATTCAATAGCAGCTTGCAAAGTTTCTGCGGTGGTTAGCCAAGAGATTTCGTCTGTTCCGTTTGCAAAAGACGCAGGATATTCAGGATTATTAGCTCCCGAAAGTGAATTCATTAAAGCAGCGCCCTTTTCTGCTCCGGCAGTCAAAAACCAAGTGCAGTGACTGTGAGCTAATACAGGAACAGTAAGAGTTAAGCGCATAGGCGGCAACTTAGGGGAGTGATTTACTCCAACAACAATGCGATCGCGATTATTAACCTGCGGTAATCCTGGGAAAAGTGAAGCCATATGCGCATCCGGCCCCATACCGAGAATTGCTAAATCAAACACTGGCTCTTTGCCAAGTATGCTCACAATTTCTTCCTCATAGTCGCGCGCTGCAGCATCTAAAATAGCGTCATTTTCAGCGTCGCTGGCTGCTGCAATTTCCTCCGCATTACGCTCATCTGCAGGCATTTCGTGAATATGAGATTCTGCCAAAGCTTTGTTAGAAGTAAGTAAGTTAAGAAACATTTCGCGAGCCTTGCGTGCATTGCGATCCTCGCTATCATAAGCTACGAAACGCTCATCTGCCCACCAAATATGCACTAAATTCCAATTAATTGCTGGTAAAAGTGGATTGCTAGCAAGCATTTGGAACATGCGTATTGAATCTGTGCCACCAGTAAGAAGTAAATGGAATGGTTTATTGAGATTTTGCACATCATTCTGTGATTCCATAATAAGAGTCACCAAGCGTTGGGCTGCAACAGCTGCAAGCACATCGCGATTATCGTATCCGTAAATACTTGCGTTATGCGCAAAAGTAACTTCATTATTTGTCATAGTTGTTCCTTTTATGCCATTGAAAATGTTTCACGAATTGTTTCACGTAATGATTCACGCATTTTCTGCAGGATTATCTCGCACCAACTGCGCGTAAATTTCGTCAGGATCAATGCGTCGCAATTCTTCGCTTAAGCAATCATCCAGAGTGCGAATAGGAAGCGCAATAGGTTGTGCAGCCTGTCCAGGCAGACTAATCAAAGCTTGATCTCCGCCAGCAGGGCGAGTGAGTGACAATGTGCCATCCTCGCGTTCTAAAGTTACGGAAGTAATAGCTTGAGCTTCAGGATTTTCAACTATTTCTACAGGAACATGCAAGCTACTCTTAAGCCAAGCTGCCAGTAAGTGCAAAGATACGTAATGAGTAGGACCCACAATCTTCGCGCTAAGAATAGGCAAATGTGGAGGTTGATCGAGCATAGAAGCAAGTAACGCGCGCCAAGGAGTTAAACGCGTCCAAGACAAATCTGCATCTTGCGGAGACCAGTTTTTGCGCAAGTTTTGCACAGTTTTAAGAGTATCGTCTGCTCGCTGTGCGTCAGTAATTCTGCTACTTGCCATAGCTCCAAGCAAATCGTGAGCAGGATCTTCAGGAGCGTTTGTTGGCCACCATGCAACAATCGGCGCATCTGGCACGAGTAGTGGAATAACAAGCGTATCCGGATGACGAACTAAACCGTTGTGCGGATACAAAATAATAATTTCACCAGCTCCAGCATCTGCGCCAAAACGCACTTGAGCATCAAGATTTGGCACAACTTCACCGCGCTCAGCAGCGTGTTCGCTAGACCAATCTCGAACCATTGCAATAACTCGGCAAGGATGCTCGCGACTAGCTGCGTTTGCTGCATCAAGTGCATGCTCTAATTCTTTAAGAGTTGTATCAATAAGCAAAGTGAGCACTCGACCAGTAGCGGATTCGCCGCGCTCTTCGTGCAATTCGTCGATTTTTGCTGCAATTTTGCTTGTATTGGTATCAGGAAGGTTGATAATCATGGCAATCTCCAATGGCGATTATCTCGAGCAAGCATAGCATCAGCTTCTGCTGGACCCCACGTTCCAGCGCGATACGGTTGCGGTTGTGTGCCAAGCGAACTCCAGAATTCCTCAATAGGGTCAAGAATTTTCCAACTTAAATCTACTTCTTGCGTAGTTGGGAATAGCGGTGGTTCGCCAAGAAGTACGTCAAGAATTAATCGCTCGTAAGCTTCAGGGGAACTTTCAGTAAAAGAGCGTCCGTAACTAAAGTCCATAGAAACGTCTCGAACTTCCATAGCTGTGCCGCCAGGAACTTTTGCGCCGAAACGCATAGTAACGCCCTCATCCGGCTGAACTCGAATCACAATAGCGTTACTGCCAAGTTCGCGCACAGCAGTAGACTCAAACGGCAAATGCGGAGCGCGCTTAAAAATAACAGCAATTTCCGTAACGCGCTTGCCTAAACGTTTTCCGGTTCGCAAGTAGAACGGAACTCCAGCCCAACGGCGAGTATCAACGTCAAGTCGCACTGCAGCGTACGTTTCAGTAGTGCTTTGAGGATCAATGCCTTGTTCTTCCAAGTATCCAACAGCTTTGTAAGAGCCCTGCCATCCTGCTGCATACTGTCCTCGAGCAGTGTTGGCAGCCAAGTCTTGAGGTAGTCGGATTGCAGATAATACTTTTGTTTTTTCAGCAGTCAAATCGCTAGCGCGGAAGCTTACAGGCTCTTCCATAGCAGTAAGAGCCATAAGTTGAAGCAAATGGTTCTGAATCACGTCACGAGCAGCACCGATTCCGTCGTAGTATCCGGCTCTTCCGCCAATGCCAATATCTTCAGCCATCGTAATTTGCACGTGATCGACGTAATTTGCGTTCCAGATCGGCTCATACATTGCGTTAGCAAAGCGGAAAGCCAGCAAGTTTTGCACAGTTTCCTTGCCTAAATAATGGTCAATTCGGAATACAGAATTAGGATCAAAAACTTCAGAAACGACGCGATCCAATTCTCGTGCGCTCGCTAAATCGTGGCCAAAAGGTTTTTCAATAATTACGCGTCGCCAAGCATGCTCAGAAGAGTGCGAAAGACCTGATGCTGCAAGCTGTTGGGCAACAACTGGGAAGCTGGAAGGCGGAATAGACATGTAAAAAGCGTGATTTCCGCGAGTACCTCTGTCTCGATCAAGTTCGTTCACTGTTTTGCTTAAACGCTCAAATGCGGACGCATCATCAAAGGTGCCGCGTACGAAACGTATGCCTTTAGCGAGATTAATCCAAGTTGACTCACGAAATGGCGTTCTGCAATGCTGCTCAATATTTTCGCGCACAAAGTTTACGAAATGTTCATCCGTCCAATCGCGTCTCGCAAAACCAGTTAAACCAAATCCTGGAGGCAAAAGTCCGCGATTAGCTAAATCATATACTGCTGGCATAAGTTTTTTGCGTGCTAAATCGCCAGTAATGCCAAAAATTACTAGGCTGCACGGACCCGCAATGCGAGCTAAACGCAAATCACGCGGATCGCGCAAAGGATTCGTCCAAGTAGATACGCTTTCCCTAGCGTCTTGCGAATCACGTAGTGTCCTCAACTCAGTCATAGATACTATCGTAATATTTCGTAGCTATTTTCACCACGCAAAACGCAATTTATTATGCTTAATAACAGTATTAAAAAGTTTTAGCGCGTTATAACTCTAATTTTCAGCCGCCGCATACAGCTAAACGAATCATCTTCGCGTATTGTGGACCGCCGATTGGAGTTAAGTGAACTCCATCGTCAGTCAAATATTCCGAGTGACCATTACTCAAACCATGCCAGTCTATAATGCCAACATTATGATGAGTTGCTGCGAACTTGCGTAAGCTATCGTTCGTTGCATCCTGCCAAGGTTGCGGAACTCGTGTGGTAACGAAATAAACAGGTCTACCTTTTGCGACATCAACCATGTGTTGAAGCACGCTATCGTCATGAGGAGGACCGTTGGTTCCAAGAGCGAAAATCACCACATCTCCAGCGTGTTTTACCGAAATATCTTTCTCGTATTCATCAGCTCCGTGGAAAATTTGTCTACTCACTTTTCCATCTATATAAGCGTTAGGCATAACTTGCATCAAATATGGTTTAGCGCCTTCAGTAATAGAATCTCCAACCATAGTTAAGTTTACGGAACAAGTATTGCGTCGTTTGTCGATCCGCGTATGAGTAGTAACAAGATTTCGTGGAACTTTTTCTGCAATAGGGAAGAGAATGCGATACTTCGATGGTGTAGGTGGAAGAGACTGTTTTACTACATTCTTTTGCACACCTTTTGGAACTGCTTTTTCTTTTGTTTCTTGCTTAGAATTAGTTTTGTCAAAAGCAGTAGGTTTTTTATTTGACGATGAAGATTGCTCTACTTGTGCTGTCAATTCTGGGCGAAGCTGCATTGACCTATGCTTAGCTATATCCTGCCAATTTACTGGCAAGATAATTAACGACACAATAATTATGCAGCACAAAGTTAGTGAGACAGAGCGAATAAGCTTAAATAATTGTTGATCTTGTATTGGCTTTTCAAATAATTGATACAAGCATTCTGCAAGTACAACTATTACTAGTGCTTGCAAGACTTGCTCTCCTGTAGATACAGCAGTTGTTCTATTTGCTGGGTTGAATAATTCAAGAACAGGGAAGTGAACTAAATAAATTGCAAAAGAGCGTCTGCCGATATAAGCGAGCGGAGCCCATGCAAATATTCTCGAGCAAATATTATCAGTTTGCGTGCACGACCACAGTATTAGTGTGCAAGCGGCTGCTGTTATTGTGTATCCGCCAAAAACAAATACTGAAGATGTGCCTTCTGCATACACAAAGCAGTAGCACAACACAATTGTTGCCAACAGTCCAATGCAAGATCTCTGCCATGCATGAAGTGGATTATAAAAAACAGTTTTTGGCTTATTGAATGCGTTATTTGGAAGTTCTTGTATATCTGGAGCTACGCTATTATCTGATAAATCAATTTGTAATCCTTCGCGCAAGTCAGCAGGTATTCCATCTTCAATAAACTCTTTTTCTTTATTTGCGCAGGATTTATCTGATTTTTTCGTTAGTGCTGAATTATCTACACTACTGTCTAACTTAACTGATGAAGCTAAGCTGACCGATATGTTCTTTTTGCCCATTAGCAAATGTAATGCATGAATAAGCCACGCGTGGAATGAATGTTTTGCAAACCAAGCACCGTACATTGCTAGCATTGCACCCATTAAGAATTCTGATGCTCTCGTATCTAGAGAATAGTAGACGCGAGCTGGAGTTGTGTAATTGTTAAATAAGTAGGCAAAAGTAAAAGTAAGAATAGAAGAAAGTATGGCTAAACCTGCTGTGATATACATGCGTATTAGCTTGCTACGCACGAATTTAATAAGTGCAGCAAGGATAATAGGCCATATAACAAAAGCCTGCATTAAAAGTCCGAGATACCAAAGATGTTTGATAGGAGAAGGTAGTCCGGACTGTTCAAAATATGAAAGTTTACGGGCAACATACATTATATTGCTAAAGAATCCGGAGCCTGAAAGAGCATCCGCTTGTAACTTTGGTAGTAGACTTGGCGAAAAAAGCCACATAATTGGTGCTGTTATAGCGATAATTCCAAGTGTTGGCGGCCAAATTCTTTTTACGCGCTTTAGTAAATACTCCCAGTAATGCCTGATTCCTTGAGTATTTTTATTATTATCTTCGATATTTTTTGCATTTTTTGCGTTTTCATCTGCGTTTAAATAGCGCAGAACTGATCTCGTGCAAAAATATCCTGCCAATACCAAAAACAGTGTTACTCCAAGGAATCCTCCCATAAGAAGGCTTGGACGCATATGAAAGCATACAATACCAATAATTGCTAGAGCTCTTAAACCGTCTATTGCTTTATTTCGCTTCGAAACAGTATTTGTAGGTAAAGTAGATGATTGTTTATTTTCAGCTTTTGCGCTATTAATAGTTTTTTCTACGGTAATAGTTTTTTCTACGGTATTATTTGCGTTTGCTGAAAGATTAGTTGAGGTCGTTTTACTAGCATTTTTTTCTGTAGGAACCTTCTTTGTTTTGAAGGATTGACCTGCTTGTGAAGCAGTGGAAGTGTTCACGCATCTCTTTTTTGTCATCTTGCCTACGCTTCGGTAACCATACTGGTATGTATGCAACATATCGTGTGTAAAACGTAGCAATAGTAACTGTGTATTGAGACACTTTTATAGCTTAAAGCGTGTCTTGTTGCTATGCCTAGGATGTGCTAGAAATATGTGATTTTATGCTACTTCTGTAAGTGATACAAAACGTTTATTATTTAACGAAATTTGTTAACAAAATTTTGTTTTATATGCTCTATTGCTGTCGTTCGTCGGTGCGCGCTAAAGTGAGATAGAACAGTTATATGAATTGTTATTAAAGTTATCAAAGGAGCCAATATGGCAGAAACTTTTAACGTTGTGGTAGAGATTCCACGCGGTTCTAAGAACAAGTATGAAGTGGATCACGAAACTGGTCGCGTATTCTTGGATCGCACCCTTTTCACAGCTATGGGTTATCCAGATGATTACGGTTATATTGATGGCACTTTGGGCGAAGATGGCGATCCACTCGACGCTCTTGTTATGATTCCAAATTCTGTGTTCCCAGGATGCGTTGTTGAGTGCCGCGCTGTTGGCTTGTATCACATGGTTGACGAAGCCGGTGGAGACGACAAGGTTTTGTGTGTTCCAGCGGACGTTCGTTTCGACGACATCAAGGATATCGATGACGTGAACGAGTATCACAAGGCTGAAATCAAGCACTTCTTCGAGCAGTACAAGGCTTTGGAACCAGGTAAGGAAGTTCTTCCTGGTGACTTCTGGGCTGGCGTTGAGCAGGCTGAGAAGGAGATCGTTGCAGCTCGCAAGCGCTTGGAAGAAAGCGAAAAATAAGTTTCGCTTTTAATGAGTAAAACAATAAAAATTAAAAGTTAATAAATAAAACGTCGAAGACACATACTGTGTTTTCGACGTTTTTATGTAAGTGCGTGCTGCTTTCAGAAGTAAATTAAAACGTAACGTTGCATACGCTTTTAATAATTTTAAGCAGCTACTAGCATTCCAAGGCCTGCAATATACACGAGTATCCCTGAAAGCATTATTGGCAATATAGAAATAGCGATATCGTGTGAAACTATTCCAGTTTCGTATTCTTCATAATTGTTGCGAACCCATAAATATGAAAGTCCTGATAGCGCGATTAGCATAAATATGCACAGTACTATAACGAGTATTCCACCGTCTAAATTGCGAAGCGATGGCATAAAGCTAATAATTGACGGCAAAAATAGCCAACCCGGAAGTGCTGCACAAGCAATACTTGCAGTAAGCGTGTGCGAAAGATTTCGTACTAAATTTGTGCGATTCTCGCGCAGCATTTGCCTCAAGAATGTTACAAATGTTGCTGCTACAAGAATTAGAGCAAAAGATACAGCCCAGCGTTCGTAAGGGTGAATTGCAGCAATGAACTTACTCATTGACACAGTTTCGTTATCAATAATGACGCTTTTTGGTAGCCATCCCTTTAATACTCCGGTTGCAAACCATGTAGAAGCAATTCCTGCGCATAATGCAATAGCTCGGTCAATTACATTTCCGTGCAGTGGCCACAACGCTATAAATGTAAGCATTATGATAAGGCATAATATAAGTGTTATTTTTGCTGTTGCGATTGGCAATATTGCTGCAATTGCGAGAAGTACTACAACAAAAATTTGGCTTACAAACATCGCTAATGCGTTCATGCTAGGTATACGGGTATGTTTTTGAACATTTACGCAAGAATTATCATTTTTCTGCATCTTGTCATTGCAGATACGTGTTTCATTGCTCATACACACTCCCTAGTGCCGTAATTTTATATTTATAAAGCGTAATATGTCCGTAAAACATTAACAAATTACTTTGTTTATTTACTAATGTAGCCTATAACCTGCACTGCGCTTTATTGTGTTGATATTTTTTATCTTTGGAAAATGCAAGTGTTGCGCTTATCGCTATTTTTCGCAGTATGGTTTACAATTCCTGTAAAGGCTGAATTTGCTACTACATCAATTGTTTGTTGGAGGCATCATATGACTGATATCACATTGATGACTTCGTGTGCTTCTCCCTCTTCAGTTTTACCTTCACTTACTTTGTTATCTCATAAAGTGCGTTTACTTTCTTTGGATACGTCAAGTTTGGCAAAACTGCCCGCACAAACCATTCTTTTGCTTGATGCGCGTGAGGATTTAGCTCTCGCTAAATCAATGTGTTCTTCTCTGCGTGTTGCAAATATTACGGTTCCTGTCATATTAGTTATAACTGAGGGTGGTTTTACTGTAGTAAATCCTTCGTGGAACATTTCTGATGTTGTGCTGACTAATGCTTCTCCTGCAGAAGTAGAAGGTCGTTTGCGTTTGGCTTCTTTGCAACACGGATCTTCTGATGATTTATTTGTGCATTCGCAAGGCTCTGAAATTGATGATTCTTTCAATTCAGACAATGGAACTATGCGTTCTGGAGATCTCGTTGTAGATATGCGTAGCTACACAGTGAGTTTGCATGGTCATCCTGTTGATTTAGCTTATAAAGAATTTGAATTGCTGAAATACTTTGTGCAGCATCCGCGCAGGGTGTTTACTCGCACTCATTTGTTGCAAGAAGTATGGGGCTACGACTACTACGGTGGCACTCGTACTGTAGATGTCCATATTCGTAGGCTCCGTGCAAAACTTGGTGTTGAATATGAACATTTGATTGGCACAGTGCGTAATGTTGGCTATCGCTTCGATCCTTCGGAATCAGATGAGAATAGCGAGATTTCCGAAAGCAGCATTGAAGATGATTCTGAAAATGATGCAGATAAGCAGTCTGCGCAATAATGATTTATCAAAGTTCTAATATGCGAGAATCAAAACAAGCGAAATTAGCTCGTATTTATGCAGAGTACGATTTATTGTGCAAAGAAATACCGGAACCTAAGTGTGCATTAAATTTCAAAAATCCATTTGAGCTACTAATTGCTACTGTATTAAGCGCGCAAACTACAGATAAGCGTGTGAATATCGTGACGCCTGAACTCTTTTCTATTTTCCCCAACGCGAGTTCTTTAGCTGCTGCTCCTGTATCTCAAGTTGAGTCAATTATTTACCCTCTCGGATTTTATAGAGTAAAAGCACAGAACATTATTTCATTATCTGCATGTTTGCTTAATAATTTTTCTGGTATAGTGCCATCAAATATGGAAGCTTTAATATCGTTGCCAGGTGTTGGTCGTAAAACTGCCAATGTCGTTCTTGGCAACGCATTTGGATTACCGGGGTTTCCTGTAGATACTCACGTAATACGTGTTACAGGTCGTCTTGGTTGGCGTAAGGTTCAGAATCGTCCAAATCCTGTTGCTATTGAGCGCGAAATAACTGCTTATTTTGCTCCTAAAGAGTGGACTAATCTCTCTCATAGACTTATTTTGCATGGCAGAAAAATTTGCACTGCTCGGAATCCAAAATGTGTTTCATGCCCTTTAAATACAACATGTCCGTCGGCAATTATTTAAAGCGTGTTGTTCTCAATTCAGATATTGATATAGACTGTAGGTTATGTCAAGAACAGGCAAATATGCGTGTCACGCTTCCAGGTCATATCATACTCGTACTAGTGCAGACTGGATACCATGGGTTGTGTTTGTGGTTGTGTCTGTAATAATGAGCGGCATTTTGTGGTGTGGATGGCAAATGTACCAGGGTCATTCGCCTTTTGCTGCAATAATGCATCCAGCTAGTAACTCAGTGCTAAAAGTTGGTCTACGTACTGCTCCTGAATCTCTTGATATTAGAAACGACGACAGTGACGCTTTACAGCAAGCTTTAATTGGTAATGTTTACGAAACTCTTGTTAAACGTGGCGATGATAATAGTTTGCAACCAGGTCTCGCGAAGTCATGGGATATTTCGAAAGACGGCTTAACATATCGTTTTAATTTGCGTCAAGGTGTGCATTTCTCTAACGGTAGTGAGATGACTTCAAATTCCGTATTACAATCTTTGAAACAAGGCATCACAAATAATTATCCTGGTTATAGTGCACTTACAAATATTAAAACTGTTAATAATCCGGATGATTACACTTTAGTAATTACACTTAATAATCCAGATGCTTTACTTCTACGTCGTCTTGCTGGACGTGTTGGCATTGTCTATGACACAAAATCGATGATCGACTATGCAAGTGCTGCTCTTGGCACAGGTCCTTTCACTGTAAGTGACTACAATAAAGGCAATTCTTTAGTATTACTTCGCAACGATAAATATTGGGGAACCCCTGCTTCTTGTGCAAGTATTACTTTGCAATATTTCAATAGCGATACTGCTCTAGCTGAGGCAATGGAAAAGGGCAATATTCAAATGGCAGTTCCGCTTGAAGGTAACGAAAATAAGCGTCTTGCTGCTGTTGCTAATACGCAAATGGTAGAGGGTCAGAGCACAAGAGTGCGATTTATTGCAATAAATACAACAGTTTCGTCGATTTTCTGCGATGAGCAGGCTCGTAAAGCTGCGAGATACGCTTTGAATGCGCAAACTGTACTTGCAGCTGATGGCAATGGTGGTGTTCCAGTAGGAGGACCTATTGACCCTCTTTCAACTGGTTATGAAGATTTAAATGGATTGTATCCTTATAATCCAGGCAAAGCTGCTCCTTTGTTCCATTACTTTAGCGCAAGCTATTTAGGAACTATTAATTTTCTTGTTCCACAGGGCGAAGGTGGAGTTGGGGGCGAGCTTTCAAAACAGATTAGTTCCGTGAGCGGTTTTAAGGTCAATCTTGAAGAAGTTGATCAACAAACTATGCGTAAGCGTATTAGTGAAGGTAAGTATGATCTTGCGCTTACTACGAGCAATCGTACTTTAGATGAAGGCATGTTTGCAGAAAGCGGTTCTCCGTTCGTTTTGCAAGACGCGCGTGCTCAACAAGCTTGGACCGATGCGGTTCATTCTAAGAATGCAAACGAATATGAGGCAAATGCTCGTGCATATGCGCGCGAAGTAAGCAATAATGCTGCAGCTCACTGGTTATATGCTCGAAAGAGCATTATGGCTGTAAAGTCTAATGTAAGCGGCTATACGAAAAATATGACGGATCAGCTTCTGCCATTGCAGAGCATAGTGGTGAAATAGAAAAGCGTAAGATTTGCGTTGTCGCGCTGAGTTTCTAATATTCAGTTCATGAGTGAACAGGATAATAACGCAGTAAAACACGCACATTTAACACCATTGCCTAACAAGGTTGGTGTTGATGGTCTTGAAGACAAGTGGCGTAGTAATTGGGACGAAGCTAAGACTTACGCATTCCATAATTCTCGCGACCGTAAGGCCGTATATTCTATCGATACTCCACCTCCAACCGTTAGTGGTCACTTGCACGTAGGTCACGTATTCTCTTACACGCATACGGATGTCATTGCGCGATATAAGCGCATGCAAGGCTTTGACGTGTTCTACCCAATGGGTTGGGACGATAACGGCTTGCCAACAGAGCGCCGAGTACAAAATTATTACGGCGTTAGAGTGGATACTTCGTTGAAGTATGACCCTGATTTTAAGCCGCCTTTTGAAGGTACTGAAGGTAAGAAGATTGAGGCAAAAGATCAGGTTCCTGTAAGCCGACAGAACTTTATTGAACTTTGCGAACGCTTAACTTCTCAGGACGAGAAGCTTTTTGAAGCTTTGTGGCGTAGGCTTGGTCTTTCTGTGGACTGGTCGCAAACTTACCACACTATTGGTGAGCAGTCTCGCCGAGTTGCACAAAAAGCATTCTTGCGCAATCTTGCTCGCGGAGAAGCGTATCAGAAAGATGCTCCAGGTTTGTGGGATGTTACATTCCAGACTGCTGTTGCTCAGGCTGAGCTTGAATCGCGCGAATATCCTGGTTTCTACCATAAGATTGCGTTCCGTTTTGAAGATGGTACGCCAATTTATATTGAAACTACGCGCCCAGAATTGCTTGCTGCATGCACCTCTTTGATTGCAAATCCAGAAGATGAGCGTTATAAGAAGTACTTTGGTCAGGAAGTTTATTCTCCACTGTTTAAGGTGAAAGTTCCAATTTTGGCGCATTCTGCTGCTCAAATGGACAAGGGTGCAGGCATTGCAATGTGCTGCACTTTCGGTGATGTAACCGACGTTGAGTGGTGGCGTGACTTGAATCTTCCAACTCGACCAATCATTCAGCGCAACGGCCGCATTGTGATGACCACTCCTGATTGGATTACGGACGAGTCCGGCCGCGAAATGTTCGAGAAAATTGCCGGTAAAACCACGTTCTCCGCTCGCAAGGAAGTTGTTGAAGCTTTGCAAGCAGCTGGAGATATGGAAGGCGATCCAAAGCCAACAAAGCGTATGACGAACTTCTACGAAAAGGGTGATAAGCCTTTGGAAATCGTCACTTCTCGTCAGTGGTACTTAAAGAACGGTGGCACGGACGAAAAGTTGAATGCTGAGCTTATTGAGCGCGGCAAGGAACTTAATTTCCATCCGGACTTTATGCGCGTGCGCTATGAGAATTGGGTTCACGGCTTGAATGGTGACTGGCTTATTTCTCGCCAGCGCTTCTTCGGCGTGCCATTCCCACTTTGGTATCCAGTAAACGAAAATGGGGAAGTGGATTACGAGCATCCTTTGACTCCTAGCGAAGACCGTTTGCCAATCGATCCAACTATCGATGTTCCAGAAGGATTCGACGAGTCTCAGCGCGACCAGCCAAACGGCTTTACTGCTGAGCAAGACATTATGGACACTTGGGCAACATCTTCCTTAACTCCGCAAATTGTGACCCGTTGGGAAGAGCCTGGTGAGGAAAATCAAGCTTTGTTTAAGGCTACTTTCCCAATGGATTTGCGTCCACAAGGTCAGGATATTATTCGTACTTGGCTGTTTAGTACGGTTGATCGTGCGCATCTTGAAAATGGCTGCTTGCCTTGGAAGCATGCTGCGCTTTCTGGTTGGATTCTTGATCCTGACCATAAGAAGATGTCTAAATCTAAGGGCAATGTGGTTGTGCCAAATAAACCAATCGAAGAGTTTGGCGCGGATGCTGTGCGCTACTGGGCAACTTCTGCAAAACTTGGCTTGGATGCAACTTACGACGAAGGTCAAATGAAGATTGGTCGACGTTTAGCGATTAAGCTTTTGAATGCTACGAAGTTTGCGCTCGCAATTGGTCGCGAAGATGATGAGCATCAGGTTCTTGAGTCTGCCAGCGCGGATTGGGATTTTGCAGATGTTACGGAAGTTTTGGATCGCTCTGTTATGGCAAAGCTTGCATCCGTTATTCGTACTGCGACTGATGCGCTTGAATCTTACGAGCATTCTAAGGCTTTGGAAGCAATCGAAACATTCTTCTGGGAGTTCTGTGACGATTACATTGAGCTTGCAAAGAATCGTGCTTACGGTACTGCAGAATCCACTGGACGCACTCCAAGTGAAGCTGCTGTGAAGTCTGCTCGCACAACTCTTGGTCTTGCACTCGATGCTTTGGCTCGCTTGCTTGCTCCTTACTTGCCTTACGCTACTGAAGAAGTGTGGAGCTGGATGCATGACGGCGAAGGATCCGTGCATCGTGCTAGCTGGCCATGCGCTAAGGCGTATGAGTCTGCTGCAAACGGAGTTTCTGCAGACACTTTGGCTTACGCGGGTGAAGCTTTGGCTACTTTGCGCAAGATTAAGTCTGAAGCAAAAGTTTCTATGAAGACTCCTATTTTGCAAGTAACTTTGAACGTTGCAGAAAACGCTTACAAGGCTGTTGAGGAGACTTTGGATGACGTTGCTGAAGCTGGTCGCGTTACTGGAGAAGTAAAACTTAACGCTGTTAAGGCTGCAGTTGCTGGAGATTCTTCTGCTTCTGAATCTGAATCTGCTTCTGATTCTGCAGAATCTGATGCAGCTAACGTAAACGTTTCAGTTGCTCAAAGCGAACTCGGCGAAGCTCCTGCAAAAAAGAAGTAGTTGCAAGTAATCGAAAATAATGAATCGCAAAACAAAAGCGCTGGAAGTCAATCTTCGACTCCAGCGCTTTTTGTGTATTTAAAAACTAAGCATAATCACTTATTATAAATCCTGCTGCGATGGTCAATATCCACAACAAAAACGGTCAGTACATTATTTTCAATTGCACAAATTATTCTGTAATCCCTTACTCTATATCTCCAAAATCCCGAATAGTTGCCAGTTAGTGCCTTGCCTCTGATTCGAGGATTGTCGAGATTGCTAATTTCGCGAAGCTCCTTAACGATTTGCTTAGCAATCGTTTTGTCAATTTTCCCTAGCTGTTTTTCAGCTCTTTTAGATAAATTAATCTTCCAAATCAAGGCGCTTCACCACGTCGTCGAGTGGGGATGTTTCTAATTCTCCACGTTTGTATGCTTCAATATCTGCCATTAGACCATATTCATGTTCAAGTTCATCAATTTGAGCTTCTAGTGCTTGATTCATGTAAAATGAACGGGTGCGGTGAGTGGTTTTAGCGAGCTGATCATAACGATCTAAAACGTTAGAGGGTACTCTTAATCCTGTAATTGTTGCGACCATTTTTAATCTCCAATGTAAAACGTGTAAAACATATATTACCTTACACTCAGAATAATGCAATCCAATGGGTTGTAATCGCGAAGCATCGCGCGGTAACGCTAGACTGTAAACCATGAATCCAGAAAGCTTAAGTGAATTAATTGAAAAAATTGCTAAAGATTTAGTAGCAAGTGGTAAAGCTGGCAATCTAACAGAAGATTTGATTCCTGCTGCCGAAAAACTTGCAGTTATGCGACCAAAAGATCGTGCACACGGCGATTGGGCTACGAACGTTGCTATGCAACTCGCTAAAAAAGCTGGTATGAAGCCTCGCGATTTAGCAGAACTTTTTGCTGAGCGTTTGCAAGAAGCGGAAGGTATTGCGCGCGTAGAAGTGGCAGGTCCTGGTTTTATTAACATAACGCTTGATTCTGCTTCTGCGGCGGCGGTCGTAGACGAAGTCTTAAAGCAGGGTGCGGCTTTTGGCAAGAATACGCATTTGAGCGGCAAAACTTTGAATCTTGAGTTTGTATCCGCAAACCCAACTGGTCCAATCCACATTGGTGGAACTCGCTGGGCTGCAGTTGGCGATTCTATGGCTCGAGTTTTGGAAGCGAACGGCGCAAAAGTTGTGCGCGAATACTACTTCAACGATCACGGTGAGCAAATCAACCGTTTTGCAAAGTCTTTAGTTGCTGCAGCTCATGGCGAAGAAACGCCTGCAGACGGCTACAAAGGCGCGTATATTAACGAAATTGCGGACTCTGTTATAAAAGAAGCGAATGCGGACGGCGTTGATGTTCTTTCATTGCCGCGAATTGATCTTGGAAAAGACGAGGAAGGATTGCCTCTTGGCGAAGGCGATTCCGAGCAGCGCGAAGAGTTCCGCAAGCGCGCAGTTCCAATGATGTTTGCGGAAATTCGTAAGTCTATGCGCGATTTTCGTGTTAGTTTCGACGTGTGGTTCCACGAAAACAGCCTGTACGAGGATGGCGAAGTTGAGCGCGCTATTGCAGACTTGCGTGAGCGTGGAGATATTTTCGAAAAAGACGGCGCAACTTGGTTTGAATCCACTAAGCATGGCGACGACAAGGATCGCGTAATTATTAAGTCCGACGGAAACTACGCTTACTTTGCTGCTGATATTGCGTACTATCGCAACAAGCGTCACCGCGAGCAGAATCCTGCAGACGTAGCAATCTACATGCTCGGCGCGGATCATCACGGATATATTGGCCGAATGATGGCAATGTGCGCGGCTTTTGGCGACAAGCCGGGCGAAAACATGCAGATTCTTATTGGTCAGCTTGTAAACGTTATGAAGGACGGAAAACCTGTGCGCATGAGCAAGCGTGCTGGAAACGTTATTACGATTGACGATTTAGTTGATGCAATTGGCGTTGACGCTTCGCGCTACTCGCTTGCTCGCACCGACTACAACACAAGCGTTGATATTGATTTGGATTTGCTTGCTTCTCACAGCAACGATAATCCTGTGTACTACGTGCAATACGCTCACGCACGCAGCTGCAATGTGGCTCGCAATGCGGCTGACGCTGGAATTACGCAAGATGGCGCTGATTTAAGCTTGCTTAATACCGAGGCTGACGGCGAAGTGTTGGCTGCTTTGGCTCAATGGCCTGCTGCTTTGGCTCAAGCTGGCGATTTGCGCGCTCCTCACAGAGTTGCGCATTACCTTGAGGATTTGGCAGCAAGTTACCACAAGTGGTACAACCTTGAGCGTGTTGTACCAATGGAGTTAACTGACCCTGAAAATCGTTTGCCAGAAGCCGAGCGTGAAGCTCAGCGCATTGCAAAGTGCCCAGAGCCAGCTCGTGCTGCAGCTCGCTTAAAGCTTAACGCTGCTGTGCGCACAGTTATTGCAACTGGTCTTGATTTGCTTGGAGTTTCTGCTCCAGAAAAGATGTGATTTTGCTTATTTTATATAAGATTTAGAGCAAAGCTATAGAGCATTTTTGATTACATAGGACGTTGGTAGCTTGCCAGCGTCCTTTTTTATTTTTTATTAGAGACACGCACGAATTATAAGTTTCTATCGATTAAGTACATGCAATTTATTAATATACCCTCTAATATTATTTTTGCTTTAAATCCACAAAATTACAAGGTAAGAGATTTAGCTGAATAGTATGTAAATACAAATTTATCCTTATGGGAGGTGTAAGCATGAGCGTCACAACACAAAGTGTCAGCACAGATAGTGCCCCGAAAAAAAGGAACTTGACCATTATTGAGTCCGCGTACGTGGCGGTCATGTTGTTTGGTATGTTCTTTGGCGCAGGAAACCTGATTTTCCCTGTGTTCCTTGGAGCTAATGCAGGAACTAATTTCGTGCCTGCAACAATTGGCTTTATTGTTACTGGCGTTGGTTTGCCATTGCTTGGTGTTACGGCTCTTGCAATGAGTCGCGCAAACGGTCTTTTTGAACTTTCTAGTAAGCCGAGCAAAAAATACGGCATGTTCTTTACTTGTGTGCTGTATTTAACAATCGGACCATTCTTTGCAATTCCTCGCTGCGCAACAACTTCGTACACTGTTGGTTTGGAGCGCGTTATTCCACAAGACGGAAACGGTCAATTGTATTTGTTCTTGTTCTCTGTGGTTTTCTTCGCGTTAGCATTCTTCTTTGCTATGAAGCCTAGCGGAATACTTACATGGGTTGGTAAAGTTCTTACGCCGATATTCTTGGTTTTCTTAGGTATTCTGGTATTTACTGCACTGTTTTCTCCTGTAAGCGGCGCTTCTGCGGATGCTGCTCCTATAGGGAAGTATGTTAATGAATCATTCTTTACAGGATTCTTAGATGGCTACAATACAATGGATGCTTTAGCTAGCTTGGCTTTTGGCATTATAGTTGTTAGTACTATTCGATCCTTTGGCGTAAAAGATCCTAAAGATGTGGCAGTGAATACTGTGCGATCTGGATTCTTTAGCTGCTTGCTTATGGCGTTGATTTACGTCGCAATTGTTGTTGTCGGTGTGCGTAGCCGTGCACTGTTTAAGCCTGCTGAAAACGGTGGCGTAACTTTGGCGCAAGTTGCACGCTACCATCTTGGAAACGTTGGTTTGCTTGTTCTTGCTGCAACTGTTACTCTTGCATGCTTAAAGACGGCAGTTGGTTTAATTGTAAGCTGCTCGGAAACTTTCTCTAAGTTATTCCCTAAGGGTCCTAGCTATCGCGTTTGGTCTGTGTTGATTACGCTTGTTTCGTTTGGCCTTGCAAACTTTGGTTTGAGCACAATCATCGAATATGCAGTTCCAGTATTGATGTTCTTGTATCCACTGTCAATCGTATTGATTCTTTTGGCTTTGTGCGGTCGACTTTTTGGAAATTCCAAAGTCGTGTACGCTTGGACGCTTGGTTTTACTGGTGTTGCAGCGGTATATGATTTTTTGAATAGTTTGCCACAAGCTTTACGCAGTGCATTGCATATGAACGATATGTTGGTGGTTGTTCAAAACTGGCTACCGTTCTCAGAATTTGGCATGGCTTGGGTTTGCCCTGCTGTTGTTGGATTTGTTGTTGGTTATGTCCGCATGGTTTTATTTGAAAACAAGGACATGGAAGAGGTGGCTCGTCTAGCTGCTGGTCCAGATCTTGAAGGCAGTGTTGCTAGCGACGATTATTATTCTTCAAGCGATGCTGAGTTTAAGGAGCCTGCTGACTTCGCTGTATCCGCTAAGTCTACTGTTGACGAACCTAATTTTAGTGAGCAATCCTAAAGTTTTGTAGCGTCGCGTAGACGTCATAATAATCGCCATATTTTGATGCGTATTTTACGTAACAAGATATGGCGATTTTATGCGACTTGCTAATTGAGGCTTGCGACTTGCGCCTAGAAGTTGCCGCCGTTCCAACCCCAGTCAGTAGTTGCAGTGTAACGAATATAAGTGCGATCCTGTGGAATCCCAAGCTCTCGCTCTAAAGCTGCCATAATCTGCTCAGTTAACTTTTCCCAAGCAGACCCTGGCACGCTGGAACCAAACACGTTCACCTCAACGTAAGCTGCAGGCTTAGCATTGTCTCCTGCAAAATAAATCGGCATATTGTCCTCGAATGGGCACATGAGCCAATGCTCGCTTTTTCCTGGAACTGCGCTAATTGCTTTGCCATAAGCAGCTTTTAATGCGTCGCGCTGGGTAGGTGTTGTGCTTACAGAAACATGAGTATGAATAACTGGCATAATCGCTCCTTTGCTAAATTTAGTAAGCTTTATTACGTAACAATTATATGTTATTTGTTAGCAGCCGCGTGTTTAATGGATATTATGAAAAAGCTTATTGAACAGGTTGTAAAGTTTGGAATTGTGG
Source organism: Gardnerella sp. c10Ua_244 (assembly GCF_055818055.1). NCBI lineage: Bacteria > Bacillati > Actinomycetota > Actinomycetes > Bifidobacteriales > Bifidobacteriaceae > Gardnerella > Gardnerella sp. c10Ua_244. The sequence continues at coordinate 319,986 of NZ_JARFVS010000001.1, read as the reverse complement.
GCGTTATTGCCCTTATTATTGACGTTGCGCTACTCAATTTATTAATGCTTGCGCACTTAAATAATGTGGTTGCGGGTACGATTTCTTTCGTAATTTCACTTATCTTCAACTATATTGCCAGTATGAAATACGTCTTTAAACATCGTGAAGATATGGCAAAGTGGATGGAGCTTCTGATTTTTGTTATTTCCGCAGTCATAGGTTTGCTTATAAATGATTTGATTATTTGGGCTAGTACGTTAGGAATGGTTGAAAGCTTACGCGGATCTGCAGTATACGTTTTGCGCACAAATATAGGAAAACTTGTAGCTACTGTTGTTGTTGCTGTGTGGAATTTTGTTATACGAAAGTGGCTGCTCGATGATACTAAATCTCAACAGCCTGGGTATGTTGCGCAAGAAGATACGAGTTTTGCTCACCGTTTGGGAATGTGGTCGCTTAATCATACAAAAAATCGCAAGTAATTGATTTAATCTTTTAAACAGAAAGTAGAACGCAATGCCAGCTACGACAATTCATTTTGTGCGTCATGGAGAAGTTGATAATCCAAATCACGTGTTGTATGAGCGTCTTTCTGGATTTCATCTTTCTGCTCGCGGAGTGAGAATGGCGCAAGCTACAGCAAAATATATTGCCACTGTTCCGCAAATGCGCGGAATTACTGCAATTTATTCGTCTCCTCTTGAGCGAACACGTGAAACAGCGCGTGAAATCGAAAATGCTTTGCGCAATATTGCAGATTCTGCCTATGTAAAAGCGCACTATGACGAAGATTCTGCGCAATCTCAAGAAAGCGACATTATTTTAGATAAACGCTTAATTGAAGCTGGAAATAATTTCCGCGGGAAACGCATAGGTTACGGTGAAGGCGCACTGTGGAAAAACAACAATTGGAAGCTTGTTGCGAATTTGTGGAAGCCAAGTTGGGGAGAAAGCTACAGAAGTATTGCCACTAGAGTTGGCGATTTTGTGCGCGAGCAGGTTCGTAAGCATCCGGGTGAGCAAATCGTTGCAGTTACTCATGAGTCGCCAATCTGGTCTTATAGACACCTACTGGAAACCGGCCACGCTGAACATAATATGCTTCTTCGTCACACGGCTTTAGCTTCGATTACTTCTATTACTTACGATTGCGAGACTTTGCGTGTGCTTTCAATTACGTATGTTGATCCTGCTGGGCGAGTGAAGTAAGTAACATATAATGCGAAGGAGCATTGAAATGGTTAGTTCTGTTGATTCTGTCAAAGATTCTGAAGATATTAAAAATAATGAAAAAAGTATGCTAATGCTGAATGATGCAGCGCAATCTGCCGCAAAACTAACGGAATTATGGCCATTGACGGAAGCGCGACACTTAGATAACGACGCAAAATATGCGGAAAATCTTGAGGTGCGCTCAATGCGAGCAATAGCACGAATACTCACGAATCTTGATGTTACTGTGCCGGATGCTGAATTTGTGTATGAAGGTGCGGATGAAATTCCTGGACGTCCGCAAGAAATAGTAGACGCGCTACTTGCTGCCGCCGATGCTTACGACAATATGGATTCATGCTATGAGCCTAACTATGATGAAGCAGAAGAAGCAATACTAGAAAATAGTAATAATATAAATTCTATTTTTAGTAAGATTGCATCTCATTCTGCCGAAGATTCTAATGCAATAAATGCAGCAGCCGATACGTTAAATGTTGAAGGTAATTGGAGTATTAACGATATTGACTTTGCAATTAATTATGCGAAACAAATGGTTTCTTGTTATGAAAATAAATCATTGGAAATGCAAAAAATTATTGTAGTTTTAAGCTTATTAACAAATCTAATTAAAAAAACTAACGAGATTTGCGAAACTTTACCAATCTTCTTATATATTAACGAAATATGTGAGTGTGCTGGTTTGCCGCGAATGATGTTCAAGGATGCTCAATGGCGTGAGATTGTTGATTGTGTGCGCAATTCTAGCGATAAGTGTAATTGTGATATAAGTGGCGATATAAGTGCGTTGGTCAATTTTATTTCGCCGCTGCTTATTTCAGAGTGGGGAAAGCATCGTGAAGACGTGCTGTGGGATCCTGAAGTTGCGAAGAAGCTCGCAAAAGAAGAGGATGATAGAAAGTCCCGCGAGGCTCTTGCTGCGAAGTTTGCGCACGTTGAGGGTAATAAAGAATCTACGCAGGCACTTGATTAGTTTTTAGGTTGACTTATGTTTGATGCGAATGCTGCACGTCCGTAACGCGCGGCACAATGGAACCTATGACTGATATCGAGGAAACTCAAGAAGTTGCTAATAATGCAACAAAATCCGCAAAGCCTGAACTTCCAAAGAATGTTCGCGTGCGTTTTTGCCCTTCGCCAACCGGTACACCTCACGTAGGTATGGTTCGTACCGCGCTATTTAACTGGGCGGAGGCTCGCCATACTCACGGCAAATTGCTTTTCCGTATTGAAGATACCGATAATGAGCGCGATAGTGAGGAAAGCTACCAGCAGATTATTGAGGCTCTTCGTTGGCTCAATATTGATTGGGACGAGGGCATTGATGTTGGCGGAGATAACGGACCGTATCGCCAGTCCCAGCGCATGGAAATTTATAAAGACGTAGCACAAAAGCTTTTTGAAGCAGGATACGCTTATGAATCCTTCTCTACTCCTGAAGAAATTAAGGAGCGTAATATTGCTGCTGGCCGTCCTGCTGAATTTGGTTACGATGGCTACGATCGCAATCTTACGGAAGAACAGAAGCAAGCTTTCCGCGACGAAGGTCGCAAACCTGCACTTCGCTTGAAGATGCCAAATGAAGACATTACTTTTAACGATTTAATTCGTGGTGAAATTACTTTTAAAGCCGGATCTGTTCCAGATTATGTGATTGTGCGTCCGAATGGCGATCCACTTTATACGCTTACGAACCCTGTTGACGATGCGTTAATGGATGTGAATGTGGTTTTGCGCGGTGAGGATATTTTGAGCTCCACACCTCGTCAGATTGTGCTGTACCGTTATCTTATGGAGATGGGTATTGCTAAGGAAACTCCGCTTTACGGACATATGCCTTACGTTATGGGCGAAGGTAAGAAGAAGCTTTCTAAGAGAGACCCTGAGTCCAACTTGTTCTTGCATAGGGATAACGGATTTATTCCAGAAGGCTTGCTGAATTACTTGGCTTTGCTTGGATGGTCTATTGCGCCTGATCGTGACGTGTTCACTATGGACGAGATGGTTGAAAAGTTCGATGTGCGCGACGTTAAGGCAAATCCTGCACACTTTGACTTGGATAAAGCAATTTCGATTAACGCTGAGCATATTCGCATGCTTGAGCCTCAAGATTTCTTGAACCGTTCTGTGCCTTACTTGCATAAGGATGGCGTAGTTAGTGCGGATAATTGGGATGCGTTAACTGACCGCGAGCGTGAAGTACTCACCGCTGCTGCACCTCTTGTACAGCCTCGCGTGCGTTTGCTTGGCGAGGTCGCTGGAATGGTTGGCAGCCTGTTAAGTGAAGATGGCTACATTGCTCCAGATGACGACGCTCGTAAGCAGTTGAAGGAATCTGCAGGAGAGGTTCTTGACGCTGCGCTCGCTGCCTTGAAGGACGTTGATGCTGCTGATTGGCATACTGATTCCTTGCACGAGCTTTTGAACAAGAAGCTTGTTGAGGAAGCTGGCTACAAGCCGCGCTTGGCGTTTGGCCCTGTGCGAGTTGCACTTTCTGGTCGTCGCGTTTCGCCTCCACTGTTTGAGTCCATGGAAATCGTGGGCAAAGACGTGACTTTGGCGCGTTTGGCTGGTTTACGCGAGCATTTGTAAATCACCAATAATTTATAAGCGCAAATAAAATTTGAATAAGGCGGAAGTGTGGCACTATTGCTGCATTTCCGCCTTTTTATTTGTTTTATGCTTAATATATTTTCGACACGCCGCGGTTGCAAGTATTTGCTTTATGTTGTAAAGTCGCTATTTGTTGCGTCAAGAGGCGTAGCTGATAAATGAAAGCCCCCGTCGTCTAGCGGTCTAGGACTACGCCCTCTCACGGCGCCAACACCGGTTCAAATCCGGTCGGGGGTACGAAGACGGAACGGTTCCAAGAGCCGCGAAGCTTGTCAATTGGGGTATGGTGTAATTGGCAACACAGGTGATTCTGGTTCATCCATTCTTGGTTCGAGTCCAGGTACCCCAGCGAATAGCTCTCGTAGAACGAGGGCTTTTTTGTTATCTATCTGTATTACTGCGATTTGTCTCAGCGCGCGACCTTTTCTGTACATGGCTGTAAAGTTTCTGCCGCTTGTTGGCGTGAAAGCGGCAGTTTCTTTACATACATGCTCAGTTTTTGCCGTTTACTCCCGTTTACCACGCTTGCCGCACGCTTCTTATGTAGCCTTAAAATCAAAAACCCCAGTGCGTGACCGGGGTTAGAGAAAGAAGAGAAGAAGAGAGGTTAAGTTATTAAAGTCAAATTCAACTACTTGCTTGTAGTTTATTTCCTTTTGATGTATATATAATAACCACCTTATGCTGAGTGCAGTAATGCGATTACCTGTGAATTGTCTGTGAATTTGTAACTATTTTACTGAAATTGCACGTTTTTATCGCCTTTAGGTTATTTATTATCAGTATTTGCTTAATTTAGTATTTTTGAATGTAAATAATTTATGTAAACTTGCGCACAAAATTGAGTGAGTCGCGGCATATCTGCCGTATGCTTAAAGTATGACTGATTCTGCACAATCTGAAGCTCATGTATCTGCGGCACTTCCTTTATCTGTTTCGGCGCGTTTAGGACGTTTGCAGTTCCATCTTTCTGGTAAATTCCGGGTGCTTCAGTGTGCAGATGTTCAAGATGGGTTACGTATTTCACAAGATACTATTCGACTTATTGCTTCTGCTTGCGATGCTGTGCGACCAGATCTTGTAGTTTTTACTGGAAACCAGATTGCAGGTTATGAAAGAGTATTTGCAAAAACTTTTCAGCGTAGACGCTGGCAGGAATCTTCCAATATTTCAGCTTCTGATAAGAAGCAATTGGTTGATAAGGTGCACGAATTTGTTGCTAAGTTAATGAAGCCACTAGAAGATCGCAGTATTCCGTGGGTTGTTACTTATGGGAATCATGATTTCCAGTGCGGTCTGAGTAATGAAGAGCTTGATAAGATATATCAAGATTTTCCATGTTGCATGAATCGCAGTGCTTCTAATGTATCTTCTGCAAGTGCTATGCAATCGACAAAATGTGTGTTGCCAAAGCAGATTATTTTTACATGTGAGCCTGGTACTTTTGCCTTGCCTGTTATGGATGAAAAGCATGAAAAGGTTGTTTTTTCAATAGTTTTAGTTGATTCTGGAGATTATGCTAAATCCGGCGGATATGGTAGCCCTTCTAAAAAAACTATTGAGTTTATTTCTGGTCTTCCTTCTTATTTGCCTGAGCATATTTGCGTTTTTCAGCATTTTCCATTGCCGCAATATTATCGTGTTCTTCGTGAAGTTCCGCAAGAACTTGCTGCGCGCGAACATGCTATTGAAGGGTATCGTACTTTTGCTGGTCGCTATTATGCTCTTGACGAAAAACATGTTCTGCCCGATGGGTATTTAGGTGAAGGAATCAGCTGCCCTGACGTCGATAGTGGTGAATACGCTGCTTTGCTTGATGCAGGAGCTTTTGCGCTAATTGCCGGTCACGATCACCGCAATTCTTTCGCAGCTAAAGATCACGAGAGTAATATGCTATTTGTTGCCACTCCTACATGTGGTTTTGGATCTTACGGCCCTGAACCTGCTAAAAGAGGCGTGCGCTTGCTCGAATTTGATATTCGTCACCCGTTTGAACCGCGTACGCAAATGCTTGAATTTGGGAATCTTGTTGGCAAACCTTCTTCCAAAAAAGCCTATACTTATGCTCTTACAGCTGAATCTGAGCATGAATTGCCAGAAGTGGATTTATTACGTAAACCATCATTACTTACTAGATTGATTCGTCGATGGCGTCAACGATCTACGCGCTAATTTAATCAGTTTTAATAGATTGCATGAGCGCGTTGGCAAATATGCCGGTATTATAGTGAATAGTGTTTTAGCGCGAACGAAAGAGGTAAATGTGTCCGCACACAATACGGCTGAACAGAACAACAATAGTGGCATTGACGCTGCAGATGTGTTGCATGTAGAAGGTGGTAAGCCGCTTAATGGCACTATTAAAGTGCGTGGCGCAAAAAACTTTGTTAGCAAGGCTATGGTTGCAGCTTTGTTGGCACCTGGCAAGTCTGTTCTAAAAAACGTTCCTGAAATTCGCGATGTTCATGTAGTTTCTGATTTGTTGCGTTTGCATGGTGTTGACGTTGAAGTTAATGGACCTGAAGGCATTGTGACAATTGATGCCACAAAAGTGCAGCTCGCAGATGTAGCTGACGTCGACACTCTTTCTGGTTCGTCTCGTATTCCAATTCTTTTCTCTGGTCCTCTTCTTCATCGTCTTGGAGAAGCGTTTATTCCTGCGCTTGGAGGATGCAATATTGGTGGCCGTCCAATTGATTTTCATCTTGAGACGTTGCGTAAACTTGGTGCAAATGTAGATAAAGATCACGAAGATGGTATTCATATTACTGCACCTAATGGCTTACATGGCACTAAAATTCATTTGCCTTATCCTTCTGTCGGCGCAACCGAACAGACTTTGCTTGCAGCGGTTCTTGCAGAAGGTCGTACAGAGCTTTCCGGAGCTGCAATTGAGCCAGAAATTATGGATTTGGTAGCCGTTTTGCAAAAGATGGGTGCGATTATTTCTGTAGATGTTGACCGTACTTTCCGTATTGAGGGAGTAAAAGAGCTTCAAGGATACACTCATACGTCATTAACTGATCGCATCGAAGCAGCTTCTTGGGCTTCTGCTGCTCTTGCAACACACGGAGATGTGTTTATTAAGGGCGCAACTCAGCCAGAAATGATGACTTTCTTAAATGTGTTCCGTAAAGTTGGCGGACAATTTGATGTTACAGATAAAGGAATTCGTTTCTGGCATCCGGGTGGGGATTTGCATCCGGTTGCTATTGAAACCGATGTACATCCTGGTTTTATGACTGATTGGCAGCAGCCTCTTGTCGTTGCGCTTACTCAAGCGAAGGGCTTGAGTATTGTGCATGAAACTGTTTATGAAAATCGTTTTGGTTTCACGAAGCCACTTGTGCAAATGGGAGCTATGATTCAGCTTTATCGTGAATGCTTAGGTTCGCTTCCTTGCAGATTCCAGCAGCGCAATTACAAGCATTCTGCAGTGATTTTCGGACCTACTCCGTTGACAGGTCAAGATATTGATGTACCTGATTTGCGCGGAGGCTTTAGCCATTTGATTGCAGCTCTTACTGCTCAAGGTCCGTCGAATGTGCGTGGAATTTCGCTAATTGATCGAGGATATGCAGATTTTAGAGGCAAACTTTTAGCATTGGGTGCTAATATCGACTGATATATTCTTCTACTTCTTCTACAAAACGTGAGTTTTGTAGGTTTATAAGCTTTTATCCACAATGCTATAAAAAGCTTTTTTACGCATAAATTTATCGGTACAGTAGTCGCAACTGTAATTCAATTACTCAAAAAATTAACTGAAATATTTGATGAGTAGTTGGAGTTTTCAATATTGCGGAGGCGTAACGATGGTTTGTGTAGGCGGACGCTATCAGCTGCTTGGTGAGCTGGGGCGTGGTGGCACTTCAACAGTGTTTCTTGCTGTTGACACCGTTTTGCACAAGCAATGGGCTGTTAAAGAAACGCTTCTGCAAGGAGATGAAGAGTATCAACAACATATTATTCAATCCTTACGCGCTGAAGCGAATGTTTTAAAGGAATGCGATCATCCAGCTATTCCGCGAATTGTTGATTTTTTTGAAGAAAATGGTAGAGCTTATGCTGTTCGCGATTATGTAAAGGGACGTTCTTTAAAATCTATTGTAGAAGAATCTGGATTGCAAAATGTTGAAACTGTTCTTGATTTAGGTATGCAACTTTGCTCAATACTTTCTTATTTACATTCGCATTATCCGCCAATTATATACGGTGATCTTAAGCCTTCTCAGGTTATGATTTCAGAAGATGGCACAGTCCGTTTGATTGATTTTGGTGCTGCAACGCAATTATATGCAAACGGGGGAGTGCTTGATTTGCGCACAATAGACCAGTGCGACGCGCGATTTGCTACTAATATTTTTACCGCTCCTGAAATTTTGAACGAAAACTCTGCAGCAACTACTTCAAGCGATGTGTATTCGATTGGAATGACATTGCGTTACGCATTATTACCAACTGAAGTGCCTAAAACAAACGTGCAATCTGCTGTACTATTGCCTCATGAGAATCGTGAAGTAGTAGAACAATTAGTGTCTGTGCTCGCAATAGCTACAGCTACTAAACCATCTCATAGATATAAAGATTGCGACGAAATGTTTTCTGCACTGGAAGCGTGTGAGCATACAGAAAAGCATTCGCAACAATGCGACACTTCTACGAATGTATTGCGACGCAAACAATGCAAAAATAGTTCTAAGCCTAGAAAAAAGCGCTATGCAATTACGGCATTAATTGTTGTAGTGCTAGTTTTTATAGTAATTTTATTCAACTGCTTAGGTTTATTTGTTGGGAATGCTTTTGTAAATCGAAATAAGCAATCTTTTGATGGTGAGCCAAGTAGTAAAAGAATTGAGGAAATACGCAAAAATAATAAAAGCTACGATTCTTACATGCAATTAGCTGAGCGCGAAAGCAATTCGGATATTGCGTGTCGCTATATTTCTCATGCAATGCAAGTGCAAAATAGTATGATCAAGAAGAAATATATAAGCAAAATATCATTTAAACCTCTCCAAATTTTATTGCAAATTCAACTTGCAGATCAGCAATGGAGTGCCAACGAAGAGCAATGTTTTGTTGGTTTGATTAATAAATACGAGCAAAACTTGCGTCCTGTAAATAAAGATTGGTTGAATATTTCTATAGAAATAGGCAAAGCGTATTGGTACTATTTTGCAGGATTTTCTGGAAAAGTTTCACAAACAGAACGATTATCTCGTATACGAGTAGCAAAAGTATGGTTCCAAGAGGCTCAAAAATATGAAAAAGATGCGAATAAAGCGTCTTCGCAAGCTGTAGAAACTAATTCTGATGGCATATCGCATACTGCTTCAAATCAAAAAATGTTAAGCGCGTACATCGCTATTTCTGACGCTTATGCGCAACTTGTTGATGTTTCTAAAGATTGTGCAAGCGTAGAAACGTATAAAAATTATGTGAATCAATTACAGCAGCTAATGCAAATTGTTGAGAAAGATCACGGAGACGTTTTATTTGTGGATACTGGAGAACTAGTTTTGCAATCAATTCATTCGTGGTTGCCGATGTTCCTAGAAAGCGGAGCCAGTAAACAAGAGATTCAGCAAATGTGCGACAAGGCAGAATATCTTCTTAAACAAGCGCATGCGTCAAATGATGAGGCTGTAAGTAGAAAGAAAAACGCAATCGATAGCGTCAAAAAAGTTCAAGACGAAATTAATCTAGCTTTTTTGCAAAAGAAATAAAAGAAATAAAAGGAATAATAAAAAGGAGGGAATAAATGTGTAAACAAAGAAATTTGGGGGATCTGTGGTTTTTCAAGCGATTTAAATGCGGCTGCGCTCGCATTGGCGTTTATATTGGGATTATTGTATTTATTAGTGCTGCTATAGTTGTTGCATTATTGCCACTTAATTCTATTGCGTATGCGAAAAGCAGCTATAACGCAGCCAAAGGATTGCATATAGCAAATGTTTCTGTTATGACAAAACAGAAAACTGTTCGCACTCAAGGCGAGTACATGTTTACTAAACGTGCTGCTTCGCTACTTATAACTTTTGATGGATTGGACGCTTCGGAAATTAGGAACGCGCATAAAGCTACTGTTAGCGTTGGAAGATATCAAATAGTGAGTGCCAAAGTTGATTTAGCTAAGATTGAGGCGGTGTCGTCGCTAGTTAATATTCGTTATAAGATCCGACCTCGAGTATTAGGAATAGTAAGAGTTGAATTGCAAAAAGAAGGAATATACGATTTGCAAGATATCTCTATAAGACTTGCTGCTGTAACAATGCATCCTAAACGCATATGGGGAGGAGTTGACTCTAATTCTCATGTTTCAAAGCAAACTAACTATATTTCTAATGAAAGTAAACTTTCTGGCAACAAATTGCGCTCTCGTAAGCCAATATTAAGTATTCCTGATTCAGTTTTGAATGCTTCAGATTTAACAAAAGATAATTCTTATAGCAAGCGTCCAAGATATATTGTTATTGACAAAACTGCTCCTCGCTTGAGTGTTAGTTATGACAACAACGCATCGTATGAAGGCAAATATTTTCGTAATAATCGAGCTTCAAGAATATTAATACAGGATGATTCGTTCGTTTTCTCGTATTTGCTTCACGATTCTTATCCTATTGCGAAAGTTTTTGCTGATGGTAAGCAGGTTATGGTACTTACAGCTAAAAGCTTTAAAAACGATGGTGTGCATACAAACGTGTGGTATGCTGATGTTTCTTTTTCGGGGGATGCTTCTTGGGATGTTCGCTATTGTGTTGAAGATTTATCGGGTAATGCGAGTTCTTCTATCAGTAATAAATTCATTATTGATACGCTTTCGCCAACTGTTTCTATTACTGGAGTGCAACAAGGCGGAGCGTATTCTCATGCTGTAGTTCCAACATTAGTTATAAAAGATCGTTGGCTAAAACCTGCAAGCGTAACGTATTCGCTGAGAAGAATGCGATATGCTAAGGAATTGCGTTCTTTTGTGTCTAGAAAAGCTGATTCGCAAAGCGTAAGTGTGCAATACGCAGGTTTTTATAATGGAATTCAAGACGATGACGTATATCAGCTTCAGTGGAGTGCTAAAGATTTAGTAGATCATGTTATTTCTGGTAAGTTGCAATTTTCTATAAATAGAAGCGGTTCCTCATTTAGTATAGATAGTTCCACTAAAGCAATGAATCGTAAACAATTGCAAAATGCTAAAGATATTCATATTGAAGAACTCAATCCTAGCGGACTGGCAAGTCCTGCAAAAATTAGTGTTATGCAAGACGGTGTAGAGAAGATTTTATCAAAACAGGATTTTTCTGTAAACAGTCGCACAGATCGTGGCTGGCAACGATTGACTTACACTATTTTTAAACGGAATTTTGCCGATAACGCTCATTATCGTGTGCGCATTATGTCAGTAGACAAGGCAGGCAATCATTCTTGTAGCGAAAATGCAGTTAGCAAAAAAGAAGGAATGTTGCAATTTGCACCAGCTTCCGTGCAATTTACAGTAGATAATCTTGCTCCAATCACAACAGTGTTTGATATGCAAAATAATTCTACTTATCGCACTAATAAAGAAGGAAAAACTTTACGCATTAGTGCAAAAGATAACATAGCATTGCAATATGTAACGATCGATGTTGATGGTAAAACAAATCGTATTTGGAGCGGTAAAGATGTGAATAAATCAGTTTTATCTACAAAACTAAAACCAGACGGTTTTACTCACGACGTATTAGTAAAAGCTGCAGATTATGCGGGAAATATAACAACTTTGCAATATAAAAATGTAAAAATTGTTTCTATTGCAAATAAGCTTGTAAAAAAATCTGAAGCAGATAAAAAATCTAAAAATAGCGAGAGTAAAGATGCTGATAGTTCTGATGATGGTTTAGATGATGATTCCGACAATAGCTCCGATAACGATGATTGGATAGCTCGTTCGCAAGTGAAAAAATCGGAAAAATCTTTTGAAAATGCTGATTCCTTTAAGCGAAAATCGGTAAATTATATAGAAATTGTGGCTTATATTGGCACTGGAATTATAGCAATTCTTTGTGCTGCATTAGGAATTAGCATTATTTTTAAAAAGAAAATTAGCAATCAGTAAACTATTCTAATTAGTTTTGCTAGATTTGACAGGCATTGTGCGAGAAAAATAAAAAGCCCACTGCGGTGGAATGAATGCAGTGGGCTCAGTGGAGCTAATGGTAATCGAAACCACGACCTCTTCGATGCGAACGAAGCGCTCTACCAACTGAGCTATAGCCCCAATGTCTAAGACAAATCATCTTACGACAACTCTGCACACTGTACTACAAAGCTTGTATAAAAACAACATTTCTTGTAGTGCAGCGTGCTTGAGTGTCGTAAGTTAAAATACTAGTTTATTTGTTTTCTTTATTAAGTTTTGCTGCTTTCTTTGCTTTGTGCGCTTTGTATAAACCAATAAAAGTTGGCACAAGCGAGATAAGCAAAATTGCAACAATTACTAATTCAAAATTCTTCTGTACGAAATCAATCTTGCCGAAGAAATATCCAAGAAATGTGAAAAGCGACGACCAAACGAGACCGCCTAGTACAGAAAATGGTGTGAAGCGTATCCAACGCATTCCAGAAATTCCGGAGATGAACGGCATAAAAGTGCGTATGAATGGGAAGAATCTACCCAAGAATACTGCCAGCGGACCCCATTTATCAATCATTTTTTCGGTTTTTGCAACTCGTTCTGGAGTGAGCGCTTTTACTTTCCCGGATTCTACAATCTTTCGTCCGAAGAAATGACCAATAAAGTAATTGCACTGATCGCCAATAATTGGGGCTAGCCACACTACGGCAAGTAATAGTGGAAGTGGAAGCGCGCTATGACCTGTTTGAGCGTCAGGAGCTGCAAAAAACCCTGCTGCGAAAAGAAGTGAATCTCCTGGAAGGAATGGGAAGAATACTACGCCTGTTTCAATAAAAACAATGAGAAAAATAAGGCCTAATGCTGGAGCTGTGCCCATTGCAATCCAACTTGCAATAGCTGAGCGTGGATCCTTGAGTAGGTTAACAATAAAATGAATAAATCCCATAATGTCCTGTCATAAATTTTGCGTATTTAGTGACGCTTGTTAATTAAAAATCAAGCGAAACAACTGTTATTTTGAGCCTAGCAGTCGCCATAAACGGTTGACACTTTTTGTGCACACGCTATCAGTTAATTGCGTTATAACATACAATAATAGTTAGTAATGTAATGTTGCATGGTTAAAACTTGAGAAATTGCTTGGCAATTAAAGATTGGCAGGAGAAGTAACGTATGAAGTTAAATGATGAGCATGATGGTGAATATCCACAAAGTTTTGCTCCGCTAAAGCCTAGGAAACGTTCTGCTCGTGTAATCAATGCTAATGAAGTTTTAAAAAAGAATGATGATTCGAAAAGCAAAATTCCTGACGAATATGTAAACATTGGTTTGCCGGAAACAGACTTGTCGATTGCTGATTTTTCTCGTAAGCATTCTAATCCAAAGAATTGGTGGATTTATTTTGGCGTTCTGCTTGTCGCTATTGTTATTCCGTATTGGATTGGTCGCACTATGGCAGCTCGTCATACTTCGTGGGTTATTTCGCATTGCTCTGGATTATCTTCGCAAGGTGTTGTTTTTATTTCGTGGGTAATCACAGTGTCTGCTTTTACAAGTCTTGCTATGGCGTTGATTGACACTCATCGTTGGATTTGGCGGATAATGTTTGCTGTTTTTCTGGCTTTAGAACAACTTATTGCCGGATTATGCATGCTAAACATGAGCTTCTGGTATTCGACGTATGTGGTCTATGGTCATGCTTCAGGTTTAGCGAATGCGGCAAATCTTGGCATTATTTCTGCAGGTATTGGAGTAGCTGTATTTGCTGTCATTTTTGTTGGTTTGCTTGTCATTGTTCCTAAAACCTCGGCTTTGAATGTTCTTACGCGTAGTTGGGCGTCGTTCATAATGTTTTATGCAATTGAGGTTTTGGCAATTCTAGTTGTGTTATTTGGTGGCTTTATGACCGCAATGTAATATTTGGATTTTGCGAAAATAAGTTGTTTGCAAGTGGTTGTATGATAGAGACTTGGCGTGTAACGCCCGCGGATTGAGAGCGCTACAGCAGAAGGTTGTGGCACCGCGCAGTGATATTAAGGAGGACGCCGTGGCATTAACGGCTGAAGATAAGAAGAACATTATCAACGAATACGCGACGCACGAGGGTGACACGGGTTCCCCAGAAGTGCAGGTCGCTTTGCTTAGCAAGCGTATTGCTGACCTTACTGAGCACTTGAAGGAGCACAAGCACGATCATCATTCTCGTCGTGGCTTGTTGCTCATGGTTGGTGATCGTCGTCGTCTTCTCGATTACTTGAAGCGTGTTGACATCAACCGTTATCGTTCTTTGATTGAACGACTTGGCTTGCGTCGATAGTCTTGTAGCCCGGGCTTAGCTCGGGCTTTTGTATTCTTTGTGCTGTACGCAGGTACGTGTACGCATAAAAATTGTTCACATATTCACAGATTTGGGGTAAGTGTTGTGAACAATATTTAAAATTTATAACTAAAAAGAATTAACGAATAATTCAAAAAATAATTAAAGATTGATGTATAACTGAATACGGATGATTGAAGTAACCGAAACAAAAAACACTACGAAATATTGACGTAACGCAAGTGTTGCAAAGAGTGCAAATATTCGCATATAAGTAATAATGCGAAGTCGTCAATGTTATTACGCATGTTGGTTGATTAGGTAAGTTAAGAAAAGGAGGAACCCGTGGAGGGTCCCGAAATTAAGGCTGTAGAAGCCGTTATTGATAATGGTTCATTTGGTAAGCGTACGCTACGCTTTGAAACTGGTCGACTTGCTCAGCAAGCAGATGGTGCTGTTGCCGCATATTTGGATGACGATTCCATGATTTTGTCGACGACGACTGCAGGATCTAGTCCGAAGGAAAATTACGACTTCTTCCCATTAACTGTTGATGTGGAAGAAAAAATGTATGCTGCTGGAAAGATTCCAGGTTCGTTCTTCCGCCGTGAAGGTCGTCCTTCTAACGAAGCAACGTTGGCATGCCGTATTATTGATCGCCCGTTGCGTCCGTTGTTCCCACACACTTTACGTAACGAAGTGCAAGTTGTTGAAACAATTTTGGCAATTAATCCAGATGATGCTTACGATGTTATTGCTTTGAATGCGGCGTCTGCATCTACTATGATTTCTGGTTTGCCATTTGAGGGCCCAGTTTCTGGCGTTCGTTTGGCTTTGATTGATGGCCAGTGGGTTGCTTTCCCACGTTGGAGTGAGCGCGAGCGTGCAGTATTTGAGATTGTTGTGGCTGGTCGTGTGATTGAAAATGGCGATGTTGCTATTGCAATGATTGAGGCTGGTGCTGGTAAGAATGCTTGGAATTTGATTTACAATGATGGTCAAACCAAGCCAGATGAGCAAGTTGTAGCCGGAGGTTTGGAAGCTGCAAAGCCATTTATTAAGGTTATTTGCGATGCTCAAAATGAGTTGAAGCGTATTGCAGCTAAGGAAACTAAGGAATTCCAACTCTTCCCAGAATATACTGACGAACTTTATGCTCGTATTGACGAGATTGCTCATGCTGATTTAAATGAAGCTCTTTCTATTGCTGAAAAGCTTCCTCGTCAAGATCGTATCGCTGAAATTAAAGAAGGCGTGCGTGCTGCAATCGCAGAAGAATTCACTGATATGGACGAAGCCGAAAAGGAAAAGGAACTCGGCAATGCGTTTAAAGAATTGCAGCGTCAAATTGTTCGCCGTCGTATTTTGACTGAAGATTATCGTATTGATGGCCGCGGTTTGCGCGATATTCGTACGCTTTCTGCAGAAGTTGATGTTGTGCCTCGCGTACACGGTTCTGCACTCTTCCAGCGTGGTGAAACCCAGATTTTGGGTGTGACTACTTTGAATATGCTTAAGATGGAGCAGCAGGTTGATGCGCTTTCTGGTCCACAGACTAAGCGTTATATGCACAACTACGAAATGCCTCCATACTCCACTGGTGAAACTGGTCGCGTTGGTTCTCCAAAGCGTCGTGAAATTGGTCACGGTGCTTTAGCTGAGAAGGCTTTGGTTCCAGTATTGCCTGGACGCGAAGAGTTCCCATACGCTATTCGTCAGGTGTCTGAAGCTATTGGTTCTAACGGTTCTACTTCTATGGGTTCCGTTTGTGCTTCTACGCTTTCTTTGCTTGCTGCTGGCGTGCCTTTGAAAGCTCCAGTTGCTGGTATTGCTATGGGCTTAGTTTCTGGCGATGTCGATGGAAAGCATATCTTTAAGACTTTGACTGATATTCTTGGTGCAGAAGATGCATTTGGTGATATGGACTTCAAGGTTGCTGGTACTTCTGAATTCATCACTGCTTTGCAGCTCGATACGAAGCTTGACGGTATTCCAGCTGATATTTTGGCTGCCGCTTTGCAGCAGGCACATGAAGCTCGTACAACGATTCTTGAAGTTATTAACGAGTGCATTGATTGCCCAGCTGAGATGAGCCCATTTGCTCCACGCATTATTACAACCACAATTCCTGTAGACAAGATTGGTGAAGTAATCGGGCCTAAGGGCAAGATGATTAACCAAATTCAGGAAGAAACTGGTGCTGAAATCGCTATTGAAGATGACGGTACTGTTTACATTTCTTCTGAAGGCGGCGAAGCTGCTGAGAAAGCTAAGGGAATCATCGACTCTATTGCAAATCCTCGCGTGCCAAAAGCTGGTGAAACTTTCACAGGCAAGGTTGTTAAGACCACAAGCTTTGGAGCTTTTGTGAATTTGACTCCTGGAATTGACGGTTTGCTTCACATTTCACAGATTCGCAATTTAGCAAATGGTGAGCGCATTGACACTGTTGAAGATGTGCTGAAGGAAGGCGATAATGTTGAAGTTATCGTACAAAGCGTAGATGAGCGTGGCAAAATTTCTTTGGCTATTCCAGGTTTTGAGGATCAAGAATCTTCTGCTCCAGCAGTGCGTGAAAATCGTTCCCGCGGTTCTCGCGACGATCGCGATTCTCGTGACTCTCGTGGCGATTACCGTCGTTCTCGCCGTGACGATCGCGATAATCATGACCGTGCGGATCGTGCAGATCGCGATGAGCGTCCTCGTCGCCGCATGCGCGATGATCGTGACGATCGAAATCGCATGGATCGAAATGACCGATACATGGATCGCGATAACCGTTATGATGACCGCAGCACTCGTCGCGACGACCGTCGTGCAGATCGTGATGACCGTTACAGCGATAACGATTTTGATGATCGTCCTCGTCGCCGTGTGCGCGATGACCGTGACAATCGTTACGAAAATCGTGACGACCGTGAAGAGCGTGCAGACCGTGACGACCGTGAAGATCGTTCAAATCGTCGAGATTCAGAAAATCGTCGCGTATCTGATAGAAAGCCGCGTTATGCAGCTGATGACGATCACTATGACGAGTATCGTTCGGCTCGTGAAGAGCGCGCAGAGCGTCCTCGTCGCCGCGTGCGTCGCGATTTTGATCCATTTGAGGAAGATTAATTGCGCAAATAGTATTAAAGCAAAATTATTGCTAGATACTAAATAAAAATAAATATTCGTAGAAATGCCTTCAAGCTGCGTTTGCGTTTGGAGGCATTTCTTTTAGATAGCTATTTAAATGTTTTATGTAATCTGTGCAATAAAATAAAATATAAAAAGTAGTAAAATATTGTGACTGCGTAAAGTAGCGTAATGCAATAATAAATACTTACGAAAAATATAAAACTTACAAAATAGGGATGAAATATGGTTATGCATCGCGCATTAGGTTCGTTTGATACAACCGCTATTGGTTTTGGCGAAATGCCATTGACAATAGAAAACAATCTTGGCCACGATATGGGAATTGAAACAATTCACGCAGCTCTTGATGCAGGTTGTACGCATATTGACACAGCTTGGGCATATTACTGCTCTGGTGGTGAAGAACAAACTGGCGAAAAGCTTGTTCGTGAGGCTTTAGAAAGCTGGAAAGGCGACAAATCTTCTATTTTGGTTGCTACTAAAGTCGGTCACTTCCGTAACTTTACTGACGGGCGACCAACGTGGGGTAAGGATGGTAAGCCAGAGCATTTGATTGCGCATGCCAAAGAGTCTGCAATGGCTCTAGGCGTTGACACTATTGACTTGCTTTACTTCCACAGGCCAGATCCAGAAGTTCCATACAATGAGTCTATTGAAGCAATGCAAGAGTTGCTTGATGAAGGTGTGGCTCGAGAAATCGGTATTTCTAACGCTTCTGTGGAACAAATCGATATTGCGCGCAACATTTTAGGAGAAAAGCTAGTAGCAGTACAAAATCAATATTCTCCAGTTCATTTAGAGAATGAAGATACGTTGCAATATTGCGAAAAGCTTGGAATTGCTTTTGTTTGCTGGAGTCCATTAGGTGGATTCCGTCATCCTTATGACGAGCATCTTTTCGATCCATTCCGCAAAGTTGCTGAAGATCATAACGTAAGTTATCAGCAAGTAGTTTTGGCTTGGGAGCTCGCTAAAGGCGATCACATATTTGTCATTCCTGGAGCTCACAGACCAGCTACAATTTTAGATAGTTTGAAAGCTTCCGATTTGCAATTAAGCAATGAAGAATTGGCTTATTTAGGCTGAAAGAAAACAATAAAATGCAAGAAACAAGCGTAACTGGTATGCCATTGCCTCACGAAGATGAGGATGGTACGCCAATTCCTGTAACCATTCCAGTGCCGTTAGGGTCTCGCACTCATGCAGTTTTTACTACTAGACTGGGTGGAATTTCTGAAGGTTCATTTGCTTCACTTAATTTAGGCGGACGCGCAGGAGATAGTGAGGAGGCTGTAGCAAGCAATCGCGCAGCTTTACAAAAAGCTTTGCAAGCTGACTTGTCGCTTGTTGCTCAAGTTCATAGCAGAGAAGTATTTGACGCAGATAGTGTAGTAGATTCATGGAATACTTCTTACGGCTTTGATGCAACAGGTTTTGCGGATTCGCAATTGAGAATTGAAGCAGATGCGCAAGTTTCAACTGCGTGCTCGCTTGCATTAGGAATGTTTGCTGCAGATTGTTTGCCAGTTTTACTTGCGGACGACGAAGCTGGAGTAATCGCTGCAGCGCATTGTGGACGAAAAGGATTGATGGCTGGAGTGCTTGATGCTGTCATCGAAGCAATGTGCGAAAAGGGAGCTGAGCGTTCTCGTATAGAAGCAGTGCTCGGTCCGTGTATTTGTGGAGATTGCTACGAAGTTGGTGAGAGTATTGCGCGCGATTTTGAAAAACGTTATCCGCAAACTGTAACAAAAACGCGTTTCGGTGGAATTGGTATTGATATTGCTGAAGCTGCACGCATTGATTTAGCGCTCGCAGGAGTTGCGAATATTGTTGACGCTTTGCCAAGAGTTACTGCAGCTACGCAATATTTGCAGGAAGATGAGGAATTGCGCACGATTTGCGAAGTAGATGGGGAAGGCGAGTCTTTGCCGGAACGTTTGCAAAATTTGCAAAACCCAATGTGCACTTTGGAAAATCCGCTATGGTATTCTCATCGACGTGCTAGTTTAGCTGGAAAATCGCATGAAGGTAGACTTCTTGCTTTAGTAATTCGCGACAAATAATCGCATATGCTATATAAACATTACTGTATTTGAGCTAGGTAGTAAGTGCAGTTGTGTGAGCTTAGCAAAAACGTGCGCAACACACGAGTGTTTTTTGCTTGTAAGTGATAGCGTTGATTCTGATGGTGTAGCACAGCGTTTTGTGCAGCTGTGTGGGGGCTTGTGAAAGGAATATTATGGTGGCTGATTTATTTCCAACCGCGTTGCGTGGGTACGATAAAGACAAGGTAAATGAAGCATTTGCAAACTATGAGCGTACTATTTCTCGTCTGCGTGAACAAGTGCGTTCAAGCGATGAATCAATTTTGCAATTACAAGCGCAATTGCAAGAAGAAAAAAATAATGTAAAACGTGCAAAAAGCGGAAATACTTTTGCATCCTTAGGTGCAAATGCGCAACAATTGCTGGCATCTGCAGAGCAGACTAGTTCTCAATTGCTTGAGCGCGCTAAGCAAGATGCTGCATCAATTAAAAAGAATGCACAAGCACAAGCTGGAACTTTGCTGAACAATGCAAAACTGGATGCTGCACATTTAATGCAAGAAGCACAAACTAAAGCAGACACAATGCTTTCCAATGCCACGCAAAAGTCGACACAACTTATGCAAGCTGCACAAGAAGATTCTGCACGTTTGCGCGATACTACTGCTAAAGATGTGCAAGCTCAAAAAGACGCTGCAGAATTAGCTTTACAAAACACTCAAGAAGAACATACGAAGCGCATGGCTTCTGAGCGCGCTCAGCAAGAAAGCAGCATTTCGCAACTTAAGTCGGAAGCTGCGCAAAAAATTGCTGAGCAGCGTGCGGCTGCAAACGAAGAGATTGCACGTGCTAAAGCTGAAACAAACGATCAGATTGAATCTGCTCTTGCAGAAGCAAATAAAAAGCTTGCTGATATGCGCGAACACGCTTCGAAGATGATGGCTGACGCACAGCGCAAAGCTGGCGAAATTACGGATGCTGCTGCTGCTAAAGCTCAAGAAATTGCAGATGATGCTCAAGTTGAACGCACGCGTACGTTAAGCCAAGTTAGTGCAGAAGTTGAGCAGATTCGAGCAGATATTGCTGCTCAACAGGAGGAAGCTACAAAGAAAGTCAATGCCTTGCTTTCTGGTTTGAAAGAGAAAGAAAGAGCAGCTCAGGAAGAAGCAGATGCTTTGGTTGATCGCGCAAAAACTGTTCATCAAGAAGCTGACGAATATGCAGCGCAAACGCATCAGGCTGCGGATAGTCAGGCTGCTGATATTGTGCGCAAAGCTATGCAGGAGGCAACTGCTCAGGTTGAAGAGCGTAGAGCTGCAGCGCAGCAAGAGCTTGATGGCATGACGACTCGATTAACCCAATTGCAGCATCGTGAGGCAACTATTACGCAGCGCGTTACGGAATTGCGTTCGCTGTTTGCGAATGCTTTCTCTGGATTTGATTTTGGGGATGCTCAACAAAACCAACAAGTTGCGCAAGCTTCTGACGATAATGAGGATTCGTCGGATGCTCAATCTTCTGCAGATGCGAAGCAGGCTCAGCGAGATGTTCAAGCTGCGTTGGCTGAATCTGAAGAAGCTAACGAGTCTCAAGAAGACCAAGACACAGATAACCAATAAAGAAAATATTGTAAAATTTGTAGATTGGCTTAAACATCGTACGCTAGAATGTGCTGGTATTTGAATAAATATTTGAAATAAATATTGATAATTAACAGGAAAGGTAGCATTGTGACTGAAATCACTGCTCTAACTGATGAAAAATTACAAGGTTTGCGTGAGGATTTTGACGCAAATCCTTTAAACCGTTTAGCTATGAATGGTGTGACTGCTGCTGGTATTGATAAAGTCGCGCGTAATTATGATCGTGCGCGCTTATTGCAGCGTCGTTTTTCTACCATTGTTGACAACGGAGATGCAACACATCAGGATCGTTCTGGCCGTTGCTGGCTGTTTAGCTCGTTGAACGTGGCTCGTTTCATTGCGAAGAAATCTCTTGGATTGAAGGAATTTGAGTTTTCTCAAAACTACGCAATGTACTACGACAAGCTTGAGCGAATTAACTACTTCTTGAAGGATGTTGCTGCTTTGGTGCGTGCAGGTGAGCCTTCAGATTCTCGCTTGATTCAGCATTTGTTGCATGACGTTATGGGCGATGGCGGCCAGTGGACCATGGCTATGAACGTTTACAAGAAGTATGGTGCTGTTCCTAAGGATTTGTTCCCAGAAACTGCTTCTTCTAAGAATACTGGTGCTATGAATACGCAGTTGCGTGCGCTTTTGCATACTGCTGTTGCTCATATGTATGTGAATGCCACTGAAATTGATGAGATTATTGCGGATGCTACTGCTGCAGGTCACAGGATTTTGACAATTCACTTGGGTGAGCCACCTAAGAGCTTCGATTGGGAGTGGACTGATAGCGACGGCAAGTTCCATCGCGATGGTGAGATTACGCCAGTTGAGTTCTGGAAGAAGTATGTGAATGCTGGTCTTGAGGATTATGTGTGCTTGGTTGACGATCCTCGCGCTGAACATCCTAAGGGCAAGAAGATTGCTATTGAGCACTTGGGTAATGTTGCTGGCGGAGACGCAACCGAGTATTTGAACGTGCCAAACCAGTTTATGAAGGATTGCGTGCGTAAGATTTTGGTTGAGAAGGGCATTCCAGTGTGGTTTGGTGCCGATTGCCATCCTATGATGGATCGCGAGAATGGCGCTTGGGCTACTGATTTGTTCGAGTATGGTCGCGTTTATGGCGTTGATTTTGATTTGGATAAGGAAGCGCGTGTGCGTTTTGCTGATTCTGCAATGAATCACGCTATGGCTTTTGCTGGTGTGGATGTTGCTGATGATGGTACGACTACTCGTCGTTGGCGCGTAGAGAACTCTTGGGGCACTGATATTGCAGATAAGGGTTACTTTACGATGAGTGACGATTGGTTCACTGAGTACGTGTATGAAGTTGCAGTGCCGAAGAATCTGCTTCCGGAAGAATATCGCAAAGCCCTAGAAGAACCAGCAATCGTATTACCGGCGTGGGATCCAATGGGCGCATTAGCATAGCTTGAAATCATTAGGATTTCAAGCTAACCTAATGTGCCGAGCTTGCTCAAAGTTGAAAGCACGGTGTGCTTTCAACGCAAGCTCGGCGGTGTACGCATCTTTATTTCAAGATGCGTACACCGACCCCACCAAGTTAGGTTGATTCTCTCCTCGCACCCACCGATCACACCAAGCACAGTTTTTATAGGATGGTGACAAATGGCTTCTACAGCTGAGCAGCGTACTTCTCGCGCGGTAAAGAAGGAAGTTGAGGAGGGGCGTAACCCTCTTAATTCTGCGAAGTTTCAGCGCTGGGAAGACCAGGTTGGCGTGGATCGCATAATAAACCGCCGCGTGCTTGAGCTGGAGCCTTTGCCAACTCCTGCTCAGGTGCTTGGTGAGTTACCATTGTCGCCGTATGCGCAGGATATTGTTGCTGAGTCGCGCGATGAGATTCGTAGCTGTTTGAATGGCGAAGATGATCGCTTGTTGGTTATTGTTGGCCCATGTTCTGTGCATGATCCTAAGGCTGCTCTTGATTATGCGAGTCGTTTAGCTAAGTTGCGTTCGGAGCTTGAAGATGAGCTTCTTATTGTTATGCGCGTGTATTTTGAAAAGCCGCGCACAGCTCTTGGCTGGAAGGGTTTGATTAACGACCCGGATATTGACGGAACGCATGATATTCATAAGGGTTTGTTGCTTGCGCGTAAGACTTTGCTCGGCGTGTTGGATGCTGGTTTGGCTGCTGCTACTGAATTTTTGGAGCCGACCAGCCCTCAGTTTATTGCGGATGCTGTGAGCTGGGGTGCGATTGGTGCGCGTAATACTGAGTCTCAGATTCATCGTCAGCTTGCTAGTGGTCTTTCTATGCCGGTTGGTTTTAAGAATGCTACGGATGGTTCTGTTTCTGCGGCTGTAAATGGCTGCTTAGCTGCGAGCCAACATCATACGTTCTTTGGTATTGATCATCTTGGTCGCGCTTGTGCTGTGCAGACTCTTGGCAACCCTGATTGTCACGTGGTTTTGCGCGGATCTAGTAAGGGGCCGAATTATGATGCTGCGTCGGTTGCTTCTGCTGTGGCTTCAATTCGTTTGCGTTTGGGCACTGGTTGTATGGCTTCGCACGGCGTGGTTGTGGATTGCTCGCATGGTAATTCTGGCAAGGATGAGCGTCGCCAGATTGAGGTTGTGCGTGAGATTGCGGATCGTTTGGCTGCGGGTGAGCAGGGCATTAAGGGCGTGATGATGGAGAGCTTCTTACAGGGTGGTAATCAGGATCCTGCTCCTCTTAGCGAACTTGAATATGGGAAGTCTATTACGGATCGTTGCATTTCTTGGGAAGATACTGCCAATTTGCTAAGAATTTTAGATAAATCTGTAGCAACTCGCCGTAGAGCTTAGAGCTTAGAGATTGTAGTAAGATAATCTCAATTAATTTCTACTTGGCTTATATTCCTTACTGTATTTGCCGCCTATTTTTGCATTATATTTTGCGTACAAGGGAGTGTGTTGAAATGTATAACGAAGACTTGAATAAAGCGAATAATGGGAATAATGCGAATAAAGGTTTTGCGTGTAAAGCGTTTCCGATTGTGAAATATGTGCTGTTTGCTTTGATTGCCACTGGCGTTATTTTACTTGCTTTTGCGTGGTATCGTGGCACTCATAGCGCAGGGTACACGTTTGTTACTGATTCTGCACTGTGGTTTAGCGTTTTTATGCCGTTTGTAACTGGAATTGTTTTGCTTGTTTTTGCTAACGGATGGCGTCGCATTGTTGGCACTTTAGTTTGTGTATTGCTTATAGCTGGATTTTTCGCTTTTCTTGCTCTGCAGAATCAAATTATTGCGTTTTTCAATGTTCCTGTTGTGAATCCTTGGTTTGATTTTACGTGCGAAGCATTGCTGAAGATTGCGACTTTAACTTTTGTTATTATGACTTTAGTATGCGTGTTTTTGGTTAAGAATAACGATAAATGCGTAAGTGGCGAAGTAAAAAAAGGATGATTCTTAATGTCTAATACTGAGAAAATTACTAAAGTCGCTGTTGTTGGTGCTTTAGAGGAAGAAGTTGCGCATATTGCCAGTGCGCTTGAAAACGTGACTCACGATCACTCTGCAAGTCTTGATGTATCTTGCGGCACTCTTGACTCGGCGAATGGCAGTAAAATCGAAGTCGCGGCTACTGTTGGCGGAATGGGTCTGGTTAATGCTGCTGCAACTGTGCAATATCTTATTGACGCATACAATCCTCAAGCCGTAATTTTTTCTGGTATTGCAGGAAATCTTAATAAAAATTTGCATACGAACGATGTTGTTCTTGGAAAAACTGTAAAATATCTCGATACCGATATGCGCTTAATCGGTCAATGGAAGCCATTTGCAAGCGAATTTCATTCGGATGATTATCTTCTTAAAGTAGCTAGTAAAGTGCTTACCGATATGAAAATCACGCATATCGCTGGCACTATTGCATCCGGCGGATATTTTGTTGATTCGCCAGAAAAAGTAGCGGAGGTAATTGCAGCTACTCAAGCGGATGCTGTGGAAATGGAAGGCGCAGCAGTCTTGCATGTGGCTGCTCGTAACGACGTTCCTGCACTTGTTGTGCGCGCAATGAGCGATAATGCGGATACAAAATACGAGGATTTTCACACTTTTGATATTTCCGAGTATGCGGACACTGCTGCAAAAATTACGGTAAATATTCTTCGCAATTTGTAGCATTTCGACACGCTGATGTGGTCGCCGACCTTCATTTTGCTTAAGTCGCGTTAAATATAGCGCCAAATACCGCCATTTTTGGTACCCACTTTATTTTTGCCGGTGAGGTTTTACCCACCTGTTTACGATGGTTGCGTTAATAAAAAAAGATAGGGATTAATTAAGAAAATGCGCCCAATTCGCAATACGGCTATAGGAACGCGAAAATGTGGTGGGGCGCAAGGCAATTCTTCGCGAAAGGAAAGAAGAATATGCGTAACGATATGAATAAGTCAAATATGAATAAATTTAATACGACTAAAAGCGCACTTAAGTTCCGCAGTATTGCTGCGGCGGCGCTAACTTTCGGCTTGTGTGCAACCTGCTCTGCTTGCGGAGACAATGTTCCTGCTGATAATTCCAATGCGTCAGGTTCGCAAAACACTAAGATCTCCGGCAATTTCCAAGGCTCGGGTGCTTCTTCCCAGCAGGTTGCAATGGAAGCGTGGATTGCAGGATTCCAATCTAAAAATCCGGGTGCAAAAATTGCTTACAATCCTACTGGTTCTGGTGCTGGCGTTACCACTTTTATGACTGGTGCCACGGCTTGGGCTGGTTCAGACAAAGCATTGAGTAACGACGAAGTTGAAAAGTCTAAGTCGGTTTGTGCTCATGGAACTACGGCTTTCGATGTGCCTGTGTATGTTTCACCAATTGCGATTATTTTCAACCTTAAAGGTGTTTCGGATGTTGGCAAGCATATTAATTTGGACGCTTCGACGATTGCTAAAATTTTCGACGGAAAAATTACGCGCTGGAATGATGAGGATATCAAGAAACAGAATCCTAAGCTAAAGCTTCCAGACACCCCGATTACTGTTGTTCACCGCTCCGATAAGTCCGGTACAACGCAGAATTTCTTAAGCTACGTGAAGGATGCAGCCCCGGACGATTGGAAATATGATCTTTCTGAAAACTGGCCGAATAGTGTCGGTCAAGGTGCAAAGGGCACTTCGGGCGTTGTATCTACTATTCGCATGGCAAATGGTGCGATTGGTTACGCTGATTTTTCACAGGTCGGTAAGCTCGGTACTGTTGCAGTGAAGGTGGGGGATACTTACAATGAGATTTCTCCGGAAGCTGCTTCTAAAACTTTAGCTGATTCTGAAATTGACGCAGACGCTTCTGCAAAATATCCTAATCGCGTTGTTATGAAAATTAATCACAATACGCAATCTAAGGGTGCTTATCCAATTGTGTTAGTTTCTTACGATATTGCTTGCCCGGTTTATAAAGATGCTGGAACTGCTCGATTTGTGAAGTCTTGGCTTAGCTACGTAACTAGCGCGGAAGGGCAGAATGCTGCTTCTTCTGCTGCTGGAACGGCTCCACTTCCACAAAATTTGGTAAGCAAAATTAACGCATCGATTAAGTCTGTTAAAACAGGAAAGTAAAAACTTTACAAACTGATATTATGAACGTATCGGTTATAAAGGAGAATGATTGAGTTCTACGAAAAATGCGAAAGCAGTTGCGAATAGTGCAAACGAAACTGCTCAAATTTCTGAGAGCAATAGCAAAAATTATGTTGGCACTCATCTTGTAGACCGTCTTTTTAAAGGCGTGGCTGCAGGCTGTGGCATGCTAATTTTGCTTGTTCTTACAGCAGTTGCAGTATTTCTGCTGTTTCGTGCTTTGCCGTTATTAAGTGGAAATCACGATCAAGTAAGTCATGTGTTTGCTGATTTTACTGGTGGTAAAGCGCATGATTTTATAAGCTATGTGGCTCCGCTTATTTTTGGCACAGTGCTTATGTCTGCGCTCGCACTGCTGTTCGCATTTTTTGTGGCAATTGGTATTGCTCTGTTTATTTCGTATTATGCGCCTAAAAAAATTGTTCCGCTTTTAAGTGGAGTAATTGATTTGCTTGCGGCGATTCCGTCCGTAATCTATGGTTTATGGGGTGGATTGGTTTTGGTTCCAGCTATGTATCCTTTCTGGGATTGGGTTTCTAAACTTTTTGGCTGGATTCCGCTATTTTCTGGTCCGGCGGCTAATCCTTCTCGTTCTGCTGCTACGGTTGCATTAGTTTTGGCTGTGATGATTTTGCCGATTATTACTTCTATGGCTCGCGATATTTTTCAGCAGGCTCCGCGTTTGCAGCAAGAAGGTGCGCTCGCGCTTGGCGCTACAAAGTGGGAGATGATTAGATTAGCGGTTCTGCCGTTTGCAAAGTCTGGTATTGTGTCGGCTTCTATGCTTGGGCTGGGCCGTGCTTTGGGTGAAACGATGGCAGTTTTGATGATTTTGTCTCCTGGATTTACTTTTGGTATCAATATTTTCAAGGCTTCTCAAAATCAAACTATTGCCGCAAACATTGCAGCGCAGTATCCGGAAGCGAACGGACTTGGCGTAAGTGCGCTTATTGCAACCGGCTTAGTTTTGTTCGTTATTTCTTTTGCAGTCAACTTTATTGCTCGCAAAATTACCGGAAAGGCGGGCGCATAAATGGAGCATCAAATTAATAAATCTAACGAAGGTGCTGAAGTCTTCGCAGAAAATTGCGTAGAAAATCGCGCAGAAAATTCTGCGGCTTCGGTTATTGACTTCAACAAATTCCGCCCAACTCGCTCACACATAGCTGCGCGCAAACGTAAAGACATGCTTATGCGCGTGCTGATTTTCTTGTCTTTTGTTGTGGCACTTATTCCGCTTATTTCTTTGCTTTTAACAACCATTATCAATGGTATTAAGCGTTTAAATTTTGATTTTCTCACTCATAACATGACTTACGTTGTGGGCGGAAATGCTACTGGAACTGGCGGTTACGGCGGAATTTTGCACGCGATTATTGGAACTCTTGAAATAACGCTAGGAGCTATGGTTATTTCAATTCCGATTGGTTTAATGTGTGCTGTTTATTTGGTTGAGTATGCTCGCGGAAACAAAATTTCGCGCATAATTAATCTGCTTGTTGACGTTATGAGTGGTATTCCGTCTATTGTTGCTGGATTGTTTGCATTTTCTATGTTTGCTCTTCTTGCTGGTCCTGGCACAATCAATGGTTTTGAAGGATCTGTGGCTCTTTCGCTTCTTATGATTCCAACAGTTGTGAAGTCTTCTCAAGAAATGCTAAAAATCGTGCCTAACGATTTGCGCGAGGCGTCTCTTGCTTTGGGAGTTACTCAGCAGCGCACAATTACAAAAATCGTTTTGCGCACTGCTCTTCCGGGAATTGTGTCTGGCTGTATTCTTGCGGTTGCGCGCGTTATTGGCGAAACTGCACCACTTCTTATGGCTTCAGGCTTTATTGCTTCCACGAATCTCAATTTATTTGATGGGCAAATGACGACTTTGCCGGTGTACGTTTACCAAGAATATTCCAAACTTTCTGCGAATTGTCCAGCTAATGCGCCGGCTTCTTGCGTAACGTCAATTCCAATGGAGCGCTCGTGGGCTGCAGCTTTAACGCTTATTGTGTTGGTGTTGTTGCTAAATATTTTGGGGCGAGTTGTAGCTCGAGTGTTTTCTGTAAAGGCGAAATAAAGCGAAGTAAATCTTAAATAAAGTGAGTTAAAGCAAAGCGAATTAAATTTTTAGAAAGTGAGCATAAAATGGGTCAACGAATTGATGTGAAGCATCTTAATATTTACTATGGTGATTTTCTTGCTGTAGAAGATGTGAATATTAATATTGAGCCAAATAAAGTGACGGCTTTTATCGGACCTTCCGGATGTGGAAAATCAACAGTTTTGCGCACTTTAGACCGCATGCACGAAATCACTCCTGGCGCGCGAGTAGAAGGTCAAGTGCTTCTTGAAGGCCGCGATTTATACGGTAAAGACGTGGATCCTGTGGCTGTCCGCCGCGATGTTGGCATGGTTTTCCAGCGTCCAAATCCTTTCCCAACAATGTCTATTCGAGAAAACGTGCTCGCTGGAGTTCGTTTGAATAATCGCAAAATTGCTAAGAGTGATGCTGACGATTTAGTTGAGTGGGCTTTACGAGGCGCGAACTTGTGGAATGAAGTTAAGGATCGCTTAGATAAGCCGGGTATTGGTCTTTCTGGCGGTCAGCAGCAGCGACTTTGCATTGCTAGGGCTGTGGCTGTGCATCCGCAAGTTTTACTTATGGACGAGCCTTGCTCAGCTCTTGACCCTATTTCTACGTTGGCTGTAGAAGATTTGATTAATGAGCTTAAGCGTGACTACACGATTGTGATCGTGACTCATAATATGCAACAGGCTGCGCGTGTTGCGGATTACACGGCATTCTTTAATTTGAAAGCTGTAGGTCAGCCGGGGCATTTGGAATACTTTGCAGACACGACTACTATGTTCAACAATCCGCGCAACGCTGAAGCTGAGCGTTATATTTCCGGTCGTTTTGGCTGATTTGTTATATACTTCTTTGATTTCGGTGTATTTCCTTGGTCAGCACGTGCGCGTAAGGTCAGAGCTGTTCGGTTGTTCAAAGGTTTCGTAATTTTCATAATTTTATGTGAGATTTTGTGATGCCTTCGTTCATTCGACGAGTCGCAGTAACCTCTGCGTGAATGCCCAAATGTAATTGCGTACGCGATTGCTCAAGTGCTTTCGCCGCGCTTTTCTGGTCTTTTGCGCTTGTAAACCAAGGAACAGAGAGTATATGGAAAAGTTCTTCCATCTCAAAGAAAACGGCACGAATGTATCAACGGAGATCACTGCAGGTCTCACTACATTCTTCGCAATGTCGTATATTATCGTCGTAAATCCAATGATTTTAAGCCAAACTGGCATGCCTAAAGGTGGCGTTTTCCTCGCTACAATCATCGCAGCAATCATTGGTACCCTTGTTATGGGCTTGTTTGCTAACGTACCTTACGCACAGGCTGCTGGCATGGGTCTTAACGCATTCTTTACTTACACAGTTTGCTTCGGCCTGCATTTTACTTGGCAAGAGGCCATGTGCATGGTGTTCTTGTGCGGTTTAATTAACATTATTATTACCGTTACCAAGATTCGTAAAATGATTATTCGTGCCATCCCGACTTCGCTTCAACAAGCAATCGGCGGTGGCATTGGTTTATTTGTGGCCTATGTGGGCATGATGAGTGTTGGCTTGATTACTTTTACTTCCAAGGATCCTGCCGCCGCTGCAAAGAGTAAACCAACTGCTGCTATTCCAGGTCTTGCTGTTATGAATAACCCTGTGCTTTGGTTATTCCTTATTGGACTTCTTTTTGCTATTGTTCTTACAGTTCTTAAAGTTCGCGCAAGCTTGCTTATTACAATTATTGCAACTTCTTTAATTGGTATTCCTTTGGGATTGACTTCTTTGAACAATGCAGTGTCTGTTACTGATGCTTTTGCTCAGCTTCCAACTACTTTCGGTGCTATTTTTAGCGATAAGGGTTTTGCATCTTTGTTTGCTGATCCTGCTCGTTTGCCGCTTGTGTTGGTAACTATTTTCGCATTCTCAATGTCGGATACTTTTGACACTCTCGGCACCTTTATTGGTACTGGCCGTCGTACAGGTATCTTCTCTGAGGCTGACGAAAAGGCTCTTGAAAACGGCTCCGGATTTAGCTCCAAGATGGATCGCGCATTGTTTGCTGATTCTATTGCTACTTCTGTTGGCGCAATTTGCGGTACTTCTAACACCACTACTTATGTAGAATCTGCTGCTGGTATTGGTGCCGGTGGTCGCACTGGTTTGACTTCCGTAGTTGTATCTATTTGCTTCGCGCTTTCTATTGTTCTTGCGCCTTTTGCTTCTGCAGTTCCTGCTGCAGCAACTGCAGGCGTGCTTGTTGTTGTTGGTTGCATGATGGCAAGCTCCTTGAAGGAAATTGCTTGGGACGATATTTCCGAAGCAATTCCTGCATTCTTTGCTGCCGTATTTATGGCGTTCTCTTACTCCATTTCTTACGGCATCGCTGCAGGCTTCATCATGTACTGCTTAGTTATGACTTGCAAGAAGCGTGCTAAGGAAGTTCATCCAATGCTTTGGATTGTTTCCTTGCTGTTCTTGCTTGATTTCGTTGCTAATGCAGTGCTGTAAAATGTGCATTTAATGTAAGGGTGCATTTTGCAAGTAGTGAACTTGTGAAACATAAAATATAAAAGTAAAAATTAAAAAATTCGAGGGTATGTAAATTACATGCCCTCTTTTTTATTTCTATAGTATTTCTCTTGACATTGTCCTAACGGCGTATTAGACTTGCCCAACGTAAACCACAGACCGTTGGCGGAATTAAAAATTCCTGAAATTGATGTGTCAGGCCAGCACAGGTTGAGCGATGATTTATAGCGAATTTCGTTATGAGTCGAAAATTTAAGCACATTTTAGTGTTTTTATGTTGCTCTGCCAGTGCGCAGGGCTTTTTTATTGCCCTGTTTATTACGCTTGATGCATTTCTTTCACCTACGGCCAATTTAGGAAGGAACGCCATGAAGAGGCCCGAAAAGGAAGCGGTAGTTGCCGAGCTTACGAAACTTTTCCGTAATGCAGACGCTATCTACCTCACCGAGTACCGCGGGCTTACCGTTCCGCAGATTTCTACTCTGCGCGAAAAGCTAGGCCGCGATACTTCCTACTCTGTGGCTAAGAACACGCTTGCTCGTATTGCTGCTAAGGAAGCGGGCATTGAAGGTCTCGACGAGCTTCTCGCCGGTCCAACTGCAGTCACCTTCGTTAAGGGTGATTTCATTGAGGCTGCTAAGACCTTGCGTGATTTTGCCAAAGAGAATAAAGCCCTCGTAATCAAGGGCGGTTTCGCAGATGGAACCGTTTACGATGCCGAAGGTGCAAAGCAGCTCGCCGACTTGAAGTCGCGTCCACAGTTGCTTTCCGAAATGGCCGGCGCGCTCAAGGGCACCATGTCCAAGGCCGCTTACCTGTTCAACGCATTGCCAACCAAGGCAGTTCGTACAATCGACGCTTTGCGCGAGAAGCAGGAAAAGGCCGCTTGATTCCCTTGCAGCTTGCTGCATGAGACCAACCAAATGTAAAAATGTTATGGTCGTAAGGCATAAGGTATGCCCGGCCAAGTAAGAAAGGAAGCCAATTATGGCTAAGCTCACTAACGAAGAGCTTCTTGAAGCTTTCGGTGAAATGACCCTCGTTGAGCTCTCTGAGTTCGTCAAGGCATTCGAAGATAAGTTTGATGTCGAAGCTGCTGCTCCTGTAGCCGCTGTTGCCGCTGCTCCAGCTGCTGCTGGTGCTGCTGAGGAAGAGAAGGACGAGTTTGACGTCGTTCTCACCGCTGCTGGCGATAAGAAGATTGCAGTCATCAAGGCTGTGCGTGCTTTGACCAGCCTCGGCTTGGCTGAAGCTAAGGCTCTCGTGGATGGCGCTCCAAAGGCTGTTCTTGAGAAGGCTAAGAAGGAAGACGCTGAGAAGGCTAAGGCTGCCCTCGAAGAGGCTGGCGCTTCCGTTGAACTTAAGTAGTTCTAACTTTTTGTTGCTTTGCGCGTAACGCAGTTTTATGCGTGCGTGCATAGTGAAAATTAGGCGGTAGGATTATTCCTGCCGCCTTTTTGTTGCGCTGCGACCTTTTCTTTACTTGCGCGTAAAGTTTCTGCCGCGCGTGTTATGCGAAGGTTGATGACAAGGCTAACGACAAGAAGGCTGATAAGAAGGCTGAAGCTAAGAAGGCTGATAAGAAGAAGGCTGCTCCATTGGCTAAGACCGGTGCTGCTGTAGCTTTGGCTGCTGTTGCTGCTTCTGTGCTTGCTGGCATGGGTGCTGCTCTTCGCAAGATCCGTCACTAAGCTGAAATCTGATTCAGCGATGAATCATTTGTGCTTTAGCTTACTGGTTGATCGTTGAATCGGTTTTACTGTGAATTACTTAGTCTAGTGTGCTGAAAGGTGCGCTAGACTAAGTGCTTTTGTAAAAAATTTTGTGCTCTGCACGCTGTGTAGATCTTTTAGTTTTATACAGCAATTAATTGGTTTGCGTTTGCTTGTTGATATGGTTTGCCAAATTTCCTTTTTTACTATTGATTCAGGCTTCGTTAACCGATTAATGCTGAGCACTTTGCGTTGTTGCTTTCCGCTAGGGACGGTTGGTAATATCGCAAGTTTCGAGGCTCGGAAGTTTCTTCCGAGCCTTTTGTTATTTCCATTTGCATAAAGATTTTAAAAATTATTGCAAATAAAATTCTTTGCAAAAGTTCTAGTAAAATTCCTTATAAATTTTCTTGTAAAATCTTCAAATATGAATATGTGATATTTTTATGCTTAAAATCAACAAATACTAGCGCAATATACACAAAGCATGACACAATAGTAAGTAATATGTTTTTTGAAGGGAGCAGATCACGTGAGTGAGCGACAAACCGTGCAGCGCTGGATGATTACAGTTGGTGGTGTCGAGCAGGCACGTGTGGGTGCAGGTCAGTCTGTAGAGATTGGTCGAAAGCCTATACGCCCGTTGCGTGAAGATGGTTTCGCGCGCGTCGACATAGTGGATAATAAACGTTCTATGTCAAAGAGGCATGCGCTGCTAATTGTAGACATGCGAGGCGTGGCAACAATACGAGATTTGCATTCAACTAACGGTACATATTTAGTCAGCGCAAATGGTGATTTGCTGCGTCTAGAGCCTGATGTTGATTTTCAGCTTCCAGATAACTTAATGCGCATGCAATTCGGTGATGTTCCTGTTGATTTTGTGCGTGTAGAAGAAGAATCTGCTGAAGTTGAAAAAGATAACGCAGTGCGTAATCTGTTCTCTTATGCTACAGATGAATCGCATGATGAGCCTGCAGCTTCAGATTTATCAGTAGATCAAATTCTTGATTTGCGCGCTGGTGAGCCAACAGGTGTTTTCCATGCTCAATCAGTTTCGCATCCTGGATTGTCTTGGAAACAAGGCATGCAGAATCATACTCAGCTCAATGATGATTCGCAAACAGATGTTGCTCCAATCAATCATGATGTAACTTTGCCTGTTATGCGAGAACAGCAGGAGGCTCCTGTAGAGCCGCGTAATTTATTTGCAGATGCGCAAGCGATTCAGCAAGAAAGTTCAACTAAAGAAGAACCTTCGCAACAAGATTCTGTGATTTCTTCGGTTTCTGCAGTTGATCAAGCTGATTCAGTTGCTCAGGTTTCTCCGGTTGCTCAAGCTTCTCCGGTTACGCCAGTTAATCCGGAAACAAATGTATTGCAAAACGAAAGTTCTCAAGAATTTCTAGTATCTCCATTAAATTCAACTGAAACTTTTGCTGAAAATATTGCCAATACTTCAGCTTTTAATGGTGCAAATACAGGTTCTAATAATCTCGATATTAACAGTTTTGGCTCTACGAATCTCGGTACTACAAATCTCGACTCTAATAATCTCGATATTAACAATTCTGATGCGGAGTACACACCTGCATTTGAGCCAGGCTCCGTATTTGAAAAAGTATCAAAAGGCGAATTTGACTCTCAAGAAAATGTAGTGGAAGCCGGCGGATTTACGTCAAAAGAAGCTGAAGAAAGTAGTGATTTTTCAAAGCAATTTGAGATGGCGCAATATTCGCAGTTGCTTCCGTTTTTGGCTGCAAACACTGGGTTATATGATGACTTATACGCGTGGCTCGCAGCTCAAGGTAATTCTGAAGTAGATGCTGCACTAGCTAGAAACAGCGGTTATAGTGCATATCGCAAAGCTATTGAACAGTAAGCAAGTAGGGTGGGAATATGAGTGATACAAACAACGTGGAGCAGGATTCGTCAGAGCAAGTTTTTACTGATACAGTAGTTGAAAATACTACGTCAGAAGATGATTCTTTAGAAAAATCTGGCTCTAACAATACCAACAGCGCTCGTACTAACGCTTTACAACATATAGTTGGGTGGAAGCAGCAATATCAGGCTCAGCTATCTCCTTCTCCACTAGAAGATATAACGCAACTTGCTGCACAATTAGAGTTGACGCATGCTCATCCTTCCGGAATTGCGCAACTTTTTGCAAGCGGAAAAGTAACATTAAAATCTTTATTCCGAGACGCTGGAATGTTGCGGGCTGCTGGGCGAAGGCTAGATCGAGTTTTTGAAGATAGAGACGCAAAAGCACACGAAAGTGGCGTTTCCGAACTTTCTTTAATAGTTGGTGTTGCATCGTGGAATGGCAACCATGTGCCTGTTCTTACGTATCCTGTGAAAGTTGTTCGTGACACTAATCAAGATGAGACCTCCGCCACTATTTATTTCTCTGGAAGTGTTGGGCTGAACAATTCGCTTGTGTCGCGTTTAAGTGAGCGTGGTGTTCAACTTAGGGAAGATGTTTTATTCGACGGATCTCAATATGAAAGTGGAACGCCAGAAACTTCTGTAGTGTTTGATGCTATTTGTAAGCAAGCTCGCTCAGCTTTTACAGATTTTGATATTGAGCGCGATATTATACTTGGCTGCTTTACAGATGCTGGTTCGCGTTTTGTAGCAGAAAGTGAACAAATTATTAACGCTTTGCAATCTGGCAATGTTGGAAATGCGATGATTGACGCTATGGCTGGCGATGATCGAACTATTCATAAGCTTCAGTCTGCAAATAAGCTAGAATATAGTCCTTTCGACGCAGATCCTCATAGCGAATGCGAAGTTGGTGAAGTAGATAACGTTGTGCGTTATGCAGCGGAGCTTGTTGCTTCTGGAAATTCTCTGTTCGTGGATATTGATTCGGGCTCAGATTCAGCTGCGATTGCTGCTGCGATTGCTTCTCGTTCTGTGATTGCAGGACATTCTGTGTTGTATGTGCCTAATGTTGTTGAGCAGCAGAGGCGTTTCCGTTACACGTTGAATACGCATGAAATTTCCTCATTAGCATTAGACGTTGCGGATGGTCATATTGCTAAGCATGTCGATGCGCAGTTGATTGCAGCAGTTGGTGCTAGACATAGTATTGCGACTTCACGATTTGAGCAGGTTGCAGATGAGTTGGTTGGAGTGCGTTCTCGCCTTACTCGTTATTTAGGCGATCTTCATGGTATCAACGAAACTTGGGGAGTATCTGCATATCAAACAATCCAGAATCTTGCAGCAATTGCAATGTCTCCAACCCATCCGTCTACGCATGTGCGTTTAGATGTTTCTGCAGCGCACGCCATGACCGGTCATATTGAAGAGTGGTCGAAAAAATTCCACCAAGCCGATGAGCTTGGAGAGTTTAGGATAAATCCTGAAGATACTCCTTGGTTTGGCGCGTCGATATTTGACGAAAATGAAGCTATATCTGTATATCAGCGTGTTGTAGACGTGCTTCTTAAGCTTCTTCCAGCAACTCGAGAACAAGTTAAAAGCACTGTGCAAAGCTGTGGTTTCCCTGTGCCAACAACAGCTCGTGAGTGGAGTCGTCAAGTTACAGTTCTCAAAAATTTGCGACGTGTACTTGACGTATTCCAGCCTGAAATTTTTGAGCGCGATTTAGATGCAATGATTGAAGCGAGTAAGCCGAAAGTTCAGCGTAAAGCCGAAGGCACAATTATGGGCTTCTGGGAACGTAGACATCATGTTCGAGAAGCGCGCAGCTTGCTAAGAGTTGGAGCTAAAGTCGATGATTTGCATGAGGCATTAAAGATTGTTGCGCAGCAAGCAGCTCAGTGGCGTACCTTCGTGCCTCACGGCGGATGGCCTGTTTTGCCGCCAAAATTGGATGATATTGTAAATACTCAAGAATTATTAGCAAGGCATTTAGTTGCTCTTGATGCAGTGTTAGCAACAACTCTTAAGGGCGCAGATCTTGAAAATATTGAATTTGCGCAGCTTGAAGCTCGTTTGCAAGATTTGCATGACGACAGAGCATCTCTAGATACTCTCCCTGGTCGTTGCAATTTGGAGCGTGAGTTCAGCAAAGCGGGCTTATCTGATTTAGTTAGCGATTTGCGTCGTCGCAACGTTACAGGTAATGCAATTGACGGTGAGTTGCAATTGGCTTGGTGGACTACTGTTTTTGAAGATATCGTTAATTCTTCTGCAATTATTTCTCACCAAGATGGCTCCGCAATGCAAGATGTCTCTGATCGATTCGTGCAAGTTGATACAGAACATGTGCGTTCAATCGGTCCAATGGTTCAGCAAGAAGCTATGAGGCATTTGTGCGATTTATTGTTCTCGCACACGCAAGAAGCTAATCAGTTACATACTATGCTTGCAGGAAACCGTTCTGGAATTACTTTTAATAAATTATTGCGCAATTATGCGGAACTTGTGTTGGCTGCGAAACCAATACTTGTAGCTATGCCATCTACTCTTACTATGATGACTCCGTTGAGACCTATTGCAGATACTGTAATAATTGATTCAGCATCTCATATATCAAATATTGAGTTGCTATCTATTTTGTCTCGTGCTCGTCAAGTAGTAGTTTTAGCGCATAAGCAAACAGTAAGTTCTGAAAGTTTGCGTTCGCTTATTTCATTACTACCATCTGTAACAGTAGTTTCTAGAGCAACAAGGCGCTCGCTTCGTTTAGCGCGATTCTTGGAAGAACATGGTTACGGAAAGTTGCGTCATGACGTTCCTGTTGAACGTTTGCAAGGTAAAGTTCGTTTGCATCAAATTGAAGCAACTGGAGTTCCAGTAATGTCTTCTGGGCTTATTGAAAGCAGCCAGCGTGAAATTGATGAAGTAGTTGAGCTTATTCGTCAGCGCGCGAATACGTTTACGGTTGTTCCTTCAAGCTATGTGCTTGTCGTAGTTACGTTGACAAACGTGTTCCGCAGTCGTTTAGGAGCAGAGTTGAAGTCTTTGTCTATTAAAGACGAAAACATGGCTAGATTCTTGCGACATGTGAGACTTTTGGGCGTTAATGAAGCTTCTGGAGCAATAGCAACAGATGTAATTATGTCGCTTTGCTATGCAAAAACATCTCATGGCAGACTTCTTCAGCAGTTTGGATTGCTTGAAGAAGAAGGTGGAAGCAGTATGCTTCTTGACGCTTTGGCTCTAGCTCGTCGTCATCTAGATATTGTTAGTGCGTTTACATCTAAAGATATGGAAGATGAGCGTTTGCACCAAGATGGTCCAAAGCTTTTGAAGAACCTTTTGCAATGGGCTGAGAAGTTAAGTGATAAGCCGCTTCGTCCAGAAGATGCCAACGATGTTGAAGCGCAAATTGCTGCAGAAGCTGCACAAAGAAATGTGCTATTTACTGATTTAGCTGAGCGTATTCGCTCGCGTGGATTAAAAGTTGCAGTCAACTATGGCTTCGATAATGGCGTTAGAATTCCTCTAGTAGTTGGACTTGCGGACAAGTCATTTGCTGTTGCTGTGCTTACGGATGATGCGCAATTTATGAGCGTGCAATCAACTCGTGAACGTCATCGCATGATTATTCAGGATTTGGAATCCTTGGGCTGGTCAGTTATGACAGTGTGGAGCGTTGGAGCTTTTGTCAATCCTGAAAAAGAGGTTGACCGTGTTGTTTCTCGTCTCGGGGAATTGTATGGTGACAACGAATGAGTAAATACGATCCCAATAGAAGATCTCCCCGCAGGTCAGTTAGGGTTGTTCGTGAAGGCTCGGAGCTTTTTGATGCAGATGGCGTTAAACTCGAGCCTTCTGACGAGCTTACTTTGCAACAGCGTAATCAAGACGACGATAATCGTATTTTAAGCGAATTGCCGCCTCACTGGGCGGTGTTTTCCGAGCGTATTAGTTGAGCTTGAAATACGCGAGAAGTAGCAGAATGATTTATTCTTGTTGCTGCTTGTTGCTGACTGGTCATTATCGCTAATTGCTAATAATTACCGCTGATTTCTACTAATCGTGTACGTATTCCATGACGGCAATCTCATTGTGACAATTTCATGGCAACAATTGCCAAAGAGGGGTTTGCAGACTGAGCTTGTAATAATCGCAACGCATCTGCAGCAGGCATAGCAAGAGTGGTAGTATTTTGCTGATTTTGTGAAACTTGGGTGCTTTGAGTTATTTGCATTACCGTAACATTATGAACTACGCTAACATAGTGTTCATCAATTTCTGAAATATTGTTTTCTTCAATATCCTGGTTTTTGTTTTTATCGTTATTTTCTATAGTGCTGCTTTTAGATTTTTCGTTGTTGTGACTTTCTGCATTTTTAGAGTTAGAAATTTCTTCATCTTGTACCGGCTTGCTAAAAGCTAGATCAATTTTTTCGCCAGGAAGCAGTGTGTGATCTGCACTAGCTAAATGAATGGTAATAGAAGTGAATCCTTCTGGAATGCGCGGAATTTTACTCAATAGTGTTTGCAAAATTGGCATGCCTTTACGTATTTCGCATGTTGCAATAATAGAAGCATTCGCGCTTATATTATTAGATAGCGCTTGATTAAATACTTTATGCTTAGGCACTCGAACGTATGCAATATCGTTTACGCTAACGCGTGAACCTTGCTGAATATTGTGTTTAGCTACTGCTATAACTTGAGTTTCTTGTGAGTCAATAATAGTTGACACAACGAGTAAAGCCATCATTCCAGCACATAGCACAATAATGATTTTCCGCACGAAAGCGCGTTGCCTTCGCTGCAATAACGCACTATTTTTTACGTTATTTTGAGATTTAAATAAAGAAAAATTTATGCTCATACCTGCATTTTGAAATATAAAAAATGCAAGAGCAAGAAAAATTGCGCGCTGTGGATAAAACCTATTAGCGCGCAATATTTAAACAATAATTAATATTTATAACTTTACAAAATCATTTATCGGTTCGATAAAAGCCTTTGCCTTTAAAGTTGATTGGAGGAGCAGAGTACACTTTGTGCACTGCATCTTTTCCGCACTGAGGGCAAATGGTAATAGGGTCATCTGAAAATGATTGATGTTCTGAAAAATCGTATCCGCATTGCTTGCAACGATAATGATAAGTAGGCAAAAGTCCCTCCGAAGTTACACGAGCACGTAAGTAGAAACTTACTGTTCCTTCACATATCCTAGTACATACTATGACAGTTATTATAGGTGTTAAATTTGCTTAGTGAATGATTGCGGCACAGCATATTGTGTGATGTCGTGCGCAATAATCCCACATTTTGGCGACACGCCGAAATGTTTATGTTGCTACACATCCTATGACTTCTTTATATTAATAGTTATGGGTTATGAATCGGTGAGTGCGGTACTCGTATTAGTCATCCTCGTAGCCTTATGGTTCGGGTGGTTGCCTAAACGCACGGTTAACGGCATGAAGTCTATGCTTGAACATCGCGAGGATAGGTTTTCACCAACACTTCATCTTGTAGGTGAGTGGAGTACTGCGCGCATTTGCGACGGTACTAGTATGTTGGCAAAAGGGGCTTGTATGCAACCGACACAACAAAAACGAACATTAACTCCTGAATATATTGCGCGCATTCGCGCTGCTAGGCGTGCTGCAATACGCCGTCGTTGTGTGTTGGTAGTTGCGCTTGCTGCCTTGACTTTTGTCGTATTCTTAGCAGGATGCTCTGGTATATTTTCTCCAGTTTTTGCTCTTATTCCTGGAGCTATATTGGCAGTAGTGCTTTATTTTGGAGCTCGTGCTTCTAAGCATGCTCGTGCTTGGGAGGCGCGTATTGCAACAATGCGCGCTGCTTCGAAATGCAAAGCTGAGGATGAGCTGTGCGAACGCCATAATAGTGCTGTTATACGCCAGTTGAAAGATTATTCTTCTGCATCTGATTCTGATTTTAATGGAGAAATCAACAGTAGTGATGCGATTTCTCAAAACGACAGTGCTGAATATTCTGTATCTCAGACTGTAGTGCCTGTTCGAAATGATGCGTCTCGTGACAATACTGAAACTTCGGTTATGGAGCAGAGCGAAATTCGTGTTGCGTTACATCGTGCGGAGCAAGAGCGCAATGCAGCGTTGCGTGAGCGTTTGTATAAAGAAGAATCTGAATCTAAAGAGTCTAATATCGTTGAGGCGGAAAATAAAGACGCATACGATTCTTCTAACGCTTTTGTGGCTTCGGAGCAAAACTATCAGTCTAATCAAGATTTAATTTCGTTCTCGCTTGATTCACAAACTAAGTCTGATTCAGGTAATGCTAATTTAGCATCTCGTACTCCAGAAAGTTTGGAAATTAAGTCAACTAAGCAAGTAGTTAAAGCTGTACCAGTTGCTAATGTTGATAATGCCGATGACGCTGCTAATTTTGCTGCTACAAACTCTTCTCAGTTCCACGAAAAAGAAAAAGTAAGCGAAGTGGATGCTCCAGAGAGTTCTGAGGACTCACTCGGCGTGGCAAATTTGCATGATGTTCTTGCTCGTCGAAATGCATGATTTAAGAGTTTTCTAAAAATTTTCTTAAAAGATTAGCACTCGAGTTGTTAGAGTGCTAAATTCGCGGTATTATGAGGCATAGAACGTAAGTGCGGTTGCGGACGTGATCGTCAGCCTCGTCGGATTGTTTCTTGCGTACGAAATAGTATCTCTTATGAAAGGGGTGGCAACAGTGTCGATTAAGCTCACACCGTTGGAGGATAAGATTATTGTTAAGCAAGCTCAAGCGGAAACTCAGACTGCTTCTGGCTTGTATATTCCAGATAATGCCAAGGAAAAGCCACAGCAGGGTGAAGTTCTTGCCGTAGGTCCTGGTCGTCGCGACGATAAGGGCGAGCGCATTCCTATGGATGTTAAGGTTGGAGACAAGGTTCTTTATTCCAAGTACGGCGGAACTGAAGTGCATTATGAAGGTGAGGACTACTTAATCGTGTCTTCGCGTGATGTGCTTGCAATTCTTGGCTAGTATTTAGCCGGTTGAAACAATAAAACTTACGCTGGAAATGACGGAAACGTTGTTCCCAGCGTTTTTTATTGCGGTACGTAAGAATGTCTGTGG
The DNA here is from genome assembly GCF_055818055.1 of Gardnerella sp. c10Ua_244. Lineage (NCBI taxonomy): Bacteria > Bacillati > Actinomycetota > Actinomycetes > Bifidobacteriales > Bifidobacteriaceae > Gardnerella > Gardnerella sp. c10Ua_244. Next base: position 278,006 of record NZ_JARFVS010000001.1, on the reverse strand, counting down.
AATATTTGGATAGGCGGCAGAAACTTTACGCGGTTGTAAGGTTTTGGTCGGATTTTTGCTATTGCACAGTTAAGGCATGTGTGGAGTATGATGGAGAAGTATGACATACAAACACCGCAATATTGTAGATACAATTCCTAGCTACAAGCAGGGTAAGCCAGCTCCTAAATTGGACGGCATTCGTGCGTATAAGATTTCTAGTAACGAAAATCCTTATGAGCCTTTGCAAAGCGTAAAAGAAGCGATTTCAAATCGCGCTCTTAATGTAATAAACCGTTATCCTAATATGCGTGGCACAGAAGTTGTTGAAGAACTTGCCAAGCGTTTTGGTGTGACTGCAGACGAAGTCGTGCTTGGTTGCGGCTCTACGGAAGTTATTACGCAGCTTGTTGACTTGGTTGCAGGTCCGGGAGATGAGGTCATATATCCTTGGAGAAGCTTTGAAGCTTATCCGATTATTGTGACTGGAGCTGGTGCTACAAGCGTTCAGATTCCTAACCGTGCTGATGGTTCCCATGATGTTGACGCTATGATTGCGGCTATTAGCGATCGCACGCGTTTGGTTATTTTGAATAATCCTAATAATCCAACTTCTGCTTCACTTAGCGAGGAGGAAGCTCGCAAGGTATTAGATGCTGTGCCAAGCGACGTTCTTGTACTTATTGACGAAGCTTATGTGCAGTTTAACACAGCAAAAGGCACTGCAAATGGCATAAAACTGTACCATGAGTATCCAAATGTAGTTGTTGCTCAAACGTTCTCCAAGGCTTATGGATTGGCAGGTTTGCGCATTGGTTATGGTATTGCTCCGGCTGAAGTCGTAGACGGTATGCGTAAAGTTGCTGTGCCATTTGGAGTGTCTCAAATAGCGCAGGTCGCAGCTTTGGCTTCTTTGGAAGATGACGCAAGCAAGGAGATGAGTACTCGTGTTGCATCTCTTGTTGCTGAGCGTGAGCGCATTCTTGAAGCTTTGCGCGAGCAAGGTTGGAATATTGAAGATGCGTATGCAAACTTCTTCTGGATGCCATTTGGGGCAGATACCGAGCGGGCAACAGAACATTTTATTGCTGCAGGATTGTCTGTTCGCGCTTTTGCTAGTGAAGGTATTCGCATTAGTATCGGCGAGCGCGAGGCTAATGACAGGGTTTTGACAGTTTGCGAAAATTTAAAAAAAGAAGGTTTTTCGCTAAATAACTAGCTTTTTGCATAAAAGTTTTGCTTTCGGCGTGTCTTAATCTTGCATTAGTCGCGATTTCGTGGCAAAATAACAAAGTTGCCGTTTGAAGTTCACTTCTTACGGAGACAGCTGGCGGGTTTCCCAAGTGGTCAAAGGGAGCTGACTGTAAATCAGCCGCTTCGTGCTTCAGTGGTTCGAATCCACTACCCGCCACGCCTCGATAGCTCAGTGGTAGAGCACTTCCTTGGTAAGGAAGAGGTCGTGAGTCCGATTCTCACTCGAGGCTCTCTGGCGGGGTAGCTCAGCTGGCTAGAGCGTACGACTCATAATCGTAAGGTCAAGAGTTCGAGTCTCTTCCTCGCTACAACGGCCAGTAGGAGACTGGCTGGCCAATAATGAATTGTAGAGGTGAACGAAATGGCAAGCAAGAGCGCCGACATCCGTCCGGGCATTACGATGGCATGCACGGAGTGCAAAGAGCGTAATTACATCACGACGAAGAATCGTCGCAATACGCCTGATCGTCTTGAGTTGAACAAGTTCTGCCCACGCTGTGGCAAGCATACGCTTCATCGCGAGACTCGCTGAATCTTCAGCTTACTGCGCTCACGATTTTGGCTTGTTTAAGCTTATTGCTAGTTGCGCAGATTTTATGCTTATTACCCCGCTTAATGCGGGGTTTTTGTTATTTATTGCTGTTAATATTTAAACCATGAGTATGCAAGCATCTTTAGTAAATAATCCATCCTTTGCAGATATAACAACTGTTGGCGTAGGTGGCAAAATTGCGCGTTTTATAGAGCCAAAAAGTCGCGTTGCTGTTATTGAAGCGGTAGAAGATGCTGATGAGCTTGGTCTGCCTTTATGCGTTATCGGTGGCGGCTCTAATATGCTTGTTAGCGATGAGAACTTCAATGGCGTTGTTGTGCGAGATGCTAGACGTGATATTCATGTGCTTGATGAAGCAGCACCTTCAGAAGATGGCATTGATTTGCAAAGTGGTGCTCATTTAGTGCATATCAATGCTGAAGCTGGTTGTAATTGGGATGATTTTGTTTCCCATACAATTTCTCTTGGCTTAGAGGGTGTAGAAGGTCTTTCTGGCATACCTGGCACTGTTGGGGCTTCTGTTGTGCAAAATATTGGCGCTTATGGTCAAGAAGTATCTCAAAGTGTTACTTCCGTAGAAGTCTGGGACCGCAAAACAAAATCAACTATGGAGTTGCAGAAGGATGCTTTAAATTTTGGGTATCGCACTTCATTGCTTAAAAAAAGCATGTACTCTTCAGTAGGAGTTCCTGCGGACTCGTATTTTCCTACTCCTCGTTACGTTGTGCTGTCTGTTACTTTTTGTTTGAAACATAATTCAACCGGCATTGTCTCTCATTCGCAATTAGCTAATGCTTTGCACGTAGAATTGGGTGAGCGCATGCAAACAGCAGCAATACGTCGTGAAGTTTTGCGCGTTCGTGCCTCTAAAGGCATGCTTGAGGATGCTTCTCGTTACGATAAGCTGTGGATGCGTGGTACAAAGTGTGCTGAAGGTGTTGAATTTGCTTTGCGATTGCAAAGTGAAGACTATGTTACTGGCGAATTTTTAGAGGGCGATAATATTTACAGTGATCGTCATAGTTGCGGTAGTTTCTTTATGAATCCAATACTTAGTACTAGTGAAGCCGATACTTTGCCAGAAGATGCTCCTAAATTTGATGCAATTATGCAAGATGGATCGCATGGTATAAAGACTTCTGCAGCTTGGCTTATTGACCATGCTGGATTCCATAAGGGTTTTAGGCTTATAGAAAATGGGAAACCTTCGCCTGCGGGGCTTTCTTCATTGCATACTTTGGCACTTACCAATCGTAATAATGCTTCTTGTGACGATATTGCAAATTTGGCAAAAACTATTATCCGTGGTGTGCAAAGTAAGTTTGGTGTAACGCTTATTCCTGAACCTGTTGTAATAAATATTTCTATAAACTGAAAATTTTACGAATATGATGCGTTTTATGCAGTAATATATAAGTTTATTATTTAAATTTTCACAAATAATAAAGGAACACACGGTAAAACTACCATGTAAGCAATGTTTTGTGTAATATTTACCTACATTATCTATATAAATTTTTTATTTAATTACATTTACAGGAATAAATAAAGAAAATTAAGTAGAAATTTTATATAGGTGAAGTCGCAACTGTTTCGCAAATTTGTCGATGCGCTTCTGATTGCGGCATACCTTTATACCTATACCTCAACGAAAGTGCGTTTATTATGCAAATATGGAGAAAAAAGTCTGTTGAACAGACTATCGCTGAGACTATGGATGGTGAACGCCATCTTAAACGTACATTAAATGCTTGGGATTTGGCAGTTATGGGTGTTGCTGTCGCTGTTGGTGCCGGTATTTTCTCTGTTGGTGCTCAGGCTGCAGCATTTCATGCTGGTCCTGCTGTAATTATTAGCTTTATTATTGCAGGCATTGTATGCGGTTCTGCTGCAATGTGTTACGCAGAATTTGCTTCTATGATTCCAGTTGCTGGATCTGCTTATACGTTTACATATACTACAGTTGGTGAGCTTATTGCTTGGATTATTGGCTGGGATATGATCCTAGAAATGCTGATGGCTGGCTCAGTAATTTCAAAGTATTGGGGCGTTTATCTTAATGATTTAATGAAGCTTTTCGGTTTGAATATGACCACAAGTTTTAACTTAGGTGGTTTCACTATTGATGTTGCTCCGATTATAATCGTTGCATTCTTTACAACTATGCTTGTCCTTGGAACTAAGCTTTCTGCACGCTTCGACGGCGCTTTAACAATCTTGAAGATTGGTATCGTTCTATTCGTGGTTGTTGTGGGCTTCTTCTACATCAAAGCTTCCAACTTTACGCCATTTGTGCCACCTGCAACCGACGCTGCAAGTGTAAAGGGAATAGAAGTCTCTGGGGTTATGGCACAGCCTTTGTGGCAGTGGGTAACAGGCATGCAGCCAGCTGTTTATGGCGTTCCAGGTATTCTTTCCGGCGCGGCTCTCGTGTTCTTCGCATTCATCGGTTTTGATGTTGTTGCAACAACAGCAGAAGAAACTAAGGATCCGCACAAGAACATTCCACGAGGTATTGGTCTTGGATTGTTTATTGTTACTGTTCTTTACATCCTCGTCGCAGTTGTAACAACTGGTATGGTTTCCTACAAGGATTTGGCAAAGCAAGCCGCTCCTTCGCTTTCTACAAGTTTCGAACTTGTGGGTGCTACTTGGGCTGCAAAGATTATTTCCCTCGGTATTGTTATTGGTTTAACAACCGTTGTGATGGTGCTTTTGCTCGGTCTTACGCGCATTATCTTCGCTGTGAGCCGCGATGGCTTGCTTCCACGTAGCTTCTCTAAGGTAAGCAAGCGTGGTATTCCTGCAAGACTTCAGATTGTTGCTGGTATTGTTGTGGCAGTCGTTGCTTCCACTCTCGATATTGGCATTCTTTCCGACATGGTGAACATTGGTACGCTTTCTGCATTCCTGCTTGTTTCTGCTGGTGTGCCGATTATGCGTATGCGCAGACCAGATTTGCACCGTTCATTTAGCGTTCCTGGCAATCCATGGCTTCCGCTGTTTGCAGCGCTTTCTACATTCTGGCTCATGCTTAACTTGTCTGTATTGACTTGGATTCGTTTTGCAGTGTGGCTGGCAATAGGCTTTGCGGTGTACTTCGGCTACTCTTACCGCAATTCTTTGCTTGGCAGGCAGTTGCGTAAAGCTAAGCAGCTCGGTGTTCCGGTTGAAACTTTGTTTGCTCAAGATGCTGCTGCTGCAGAGAAGGTAGCTGAAGGAGAAACAGAGGAGCAGGCTCGTGCAGAAGCTCAAGCTGAGGCGACTGCTGCAGCCTCGCAAGATAGTTATAATTAATAAATTATTTATTTAGCAAGAAGTCGGCATACGGTTATATCGCATGCCGACTTTTTGTGTCATAGACTTTTCAAAAATGTTCTATAATAGAAAAGTTGCATAAAAGCAGAAAGGAGGGCGTTATGCCATATGTAATCGCAGAGCCTTGCGTTGATGTAAAAGATAAAGCGTGTGTAGATGAATGCCCTGTAGACTGCATTTATGAAGGCGATCGAACGCTTTATATTAACCCAAACGAGTGTGTGGATTGTGGAGCTTGTGAACCGGCTTGCCCAGTAGAAGCTATTTTTTATGAAGATGATTTGCCAGAAGACTGGGAGTGGTATCGCGATGCTGCGGTTGATTATTTCGACAAGCTCGGAGATTTGGGAGGAGCTACAGATGCTGGAGCTTCCGGATGGGATGAAGCTCGCGTTGCAGCCTTGCCTCCGCGTTCAGATAAAGCAAGTAATTAATTATTTGCAAAGTATTATTTAATGTGGCGCGAGTTTACAATCCAATGTGGGCAGCGTTGTTGCCGTATTTTTTGCGAACGGCATCTAAAGCGTGTTCTGCGTGACGCAATCTAGTATTTTTATTCATTGTGGACATGATGTTTTGTGTAGGATTTTTAGATTCGCGAGTATTTTCCTCCAGAATATCGTTTAGAGAAGGCTGAAGTGAAACTTTGTTTGCTGGCACAAGATTATTCGCTGTAACACCAGCTAAACGAACTGGGCTTAAAAGCTTTGTGTTATTGCCTCCAAGAATGTAATTATGCACAGTTGGATTAGCTTTAGAAAGCAAAACAACGACATGTTCGTAAAACTCGTGTGTTGAATCAGTTGCGTTTTGCAAAGTAGAAGATCTAGTAACATAATGCAAGTCGCCAAAGCGTAGTTTTAACGTTATAGTGCGTGCCATAAGTTTTCTGTTTCGCAACTGTTGAGTTACTTCGCTGCAGCATTGCTGTAGTAATTGTTTAACAGCATTCTCGTTCGTGGTATCTGTATCAAGAGTTCGCTCAGTTCCAATGGATTTTTCAGGGGCATGTGCAGTCACAGTGCGCTCGTCTATGCCCCTAACTGATTGATATATCATTCTTGCTAAGATTTGCGAACCCGTTATGCGAGTAAGCGTTGCTTCGTCAACATTTTTAAGCGACGCAACAGTAGATAAGCCCCAATCCTCAAGCTTATGTATTAAAGATGAGCCAATTCCTGGTATTGCGCGCAATGGCATTATTGACACAAAATCTTCATTACATTTTTGCGGAATAAGAAGTATTCCATTAGGTTTTGCATTAGTTGAAGCCATCTTTGCAATAAGTTTATTGCTGGCAATGCCAACCGAGCATGTAATATGATACTTTTCAAATACTTCTTTTCGTACCCAAGTTCCAATATTTACAGGCGATTTCCACTGTAATAAAGCCGATTTAACATTCATATAGCATTCGTCAACAGAAACTTTTTCAACTTGATTAGTAATATGCAAAAAAATATTTTCAAAAATACTTTTGGAAACGCTTGAATAGTAAGGAATGTCAACTGGCAAGAAAACTCCTTGTGGACAAAGATTTCTAGCTTTAACAACGGGCATAGCGGAATTAACGCCGTAAGCGCGCGCTTCGTAGCTTGCTGCAGAAACAACAGCGCGATTGCCTGTGCCGATAATAAGCGGCTTTCCTTTAAGCTCCGGGTGTCTTGCAACTTCTAAAGAAGCATAAAATGCATCCATGTCGACGTGAAGTATGTTACAACCTGAGGTGTCGTGTCCCCAATCACGTTTCGCTGCTTGTACTCTCGGTGCTGTACTCATAAGTTTATAATAGAACAAACGTTCGATTTTATGGAAAAAATTTGTGGATTAAACTAATGTTTTTGTAAAAAAGCGTATGTCGGATCAATATTCATGTAGGGTTGTTGCTATGAAGCAATTTGTCGTCAATCTTTTACATCGCATGCCTGTGCTGCTTATTATCGTCATTGAGGCTTCAATGGTGTATACAGCAACTTCTGTTGCAAAAGTAGCTTTTAGCCAATTGGATCCTCTGTATGCAGTGTGGTATCGCGTAGGATTTATGACATTGTTGCTTTTGGCTTGGAGAAGACCATTTTCTCGCAGCAAACGTAGTCTTTTGCCAAAAACGCTACGAGAATGGGGGATTGTTGCAGCTGTTGGCGTGTCGTTAGTTGCTATGAACACTATGTTCTATGTTGCTATTAGTTGCATGGCTGTTGGTGTTGCAGTGACTATAGAATTCATAGGTCCTTTGCTTGTGGCTGTTATTGCAGGTCATGAATGGCGAGAGCGTGTGGGAATTGTGATTGCTGTTTGTGGCATTATGCTGTTGGCTAGCGCTTCTATACATAGTTCAGTAAGCCCGCATTTTCTAATTGGGTTATTCGCCATTCTTGTTGGCGGTTCAATGTGGGGCCTATATATTGTTTCAGGTCGCATGTTGGCAAAAAGTTCACACGCTATTGATCGTGTAAGTGTTGCAGCTCTTATTGGTTGGCTGCTGCAGTCTGTTGTTCTTGCTGTTCCTGCAGTGCAGCATGTTATTTCGCCTAAACCAGAAGCTACTTGGGCTGCTCGCCCTGGTGGTTCTTTTGCTTTACTTGCGTTAATGTTGGTTATTGCAATATGTGCTTCTTTCTTCCCAACTTTGCTTGATCAGGTTTTATTGAAACGTGTTACTTCTGCAAAATACTCTGTTATACAAGCGTTGTATCCTGCAATCGCAGTTATTATTGGAATGGGATTTGGTGAAATTCCAACATTGACTGATATTGCAGGAATAATTCTTGTTATGTTTGCTGTAGTTGTAACGTTTTCTGGAGATCACAATCCTGTGTAGCACTGGATATTGTTATATTAAATGTTATCTTAAAGTGTGTCGTCAAGCTTGTTTACAGTCCTTAAGAGGTGCTATAGTGTCAATCTGTTGCTGTTATGTACAGTAAACAAGTGGAGTCATGCCTGAGTGGCCGATAGGGGCACCCTGCTAAGGTGTTAGTCGCGTAAGCGGCTCGAGAGTTCGAATCTCTCTGACTCCGCGAATCACTCCGGATTGCTTTTTGCAGTCCGGAGTTTTTGTTTTTTAAAAATCTCCACATGAAAAAATTGGGTAAGCGGCGGGTAAGCGGCGGGTAAACGACAAAAATTTAGGCAAGAGATTTAAGCAAAATTGTGGATTTGTGCATAACTTTTATCCAAATACTACCTTTTAACCACAATACTAAAAAAATATTTACGCAAATCTTTTCTAAAGTCATAGTTGATGCCATGAGCGCTTACTCTAGTGCTCAATGCAAATAGAAAATTATTCTCATAATTCGCTATTGCATTAAGGGTTGGGTTAAAGGAGATTTTTATGGAAACATATTTTGGGAAGCATACTAGTTTTAGTTGTGCGAATAAATTGCGAAACCTCATGAAACAAAAAAATATTCGCAAAATGTTGGCATTGTTTACTTCCGCAGTACTAGTTCCTTCGGTGCTTTGTTCGCAAATTGCTATGGGATCTGTCGATAAATTAACGGGTTATTATTACAAAAAGTCGAATACTGTTGAATGGCTAAGCGAAAAGATTGCAAGGCTAAGGCTCGGTCCTGTTACGGATAAGTGGGAAGGTAGAAAGAATTCTATTTTTTGCATGGAATCTTCCGTGTTTATAGATTACAAAGGCAATATTAAGCAGATGAATGGTGAAGATTATCGTATTGCTGCAAATATTATTAAAACGCACAACAACAATGACGATGATTTAACTCAGGCTGCTTTGGCGTTTATGATTCATAATCATTTTGATATTAATCAAGATAGATGGAAGGAGGCTGTTGAAAACGGATTTGTAGACGTTGAAACAGAAACTTTAAGGAATAAGGCAGATAAGTTGTGGCAGCAGGGTGTTAAAGAAACTCCGGTTAAGACTGTGCTAAAAAATGATTACACTAAGGGCAAGCGCGTTGGCGTAATGCATATTAGTCTGCAAAATTCTAATGGAGATTCTTTAGGAGGAGTACCTATTAAAGTAAAATCCTCAAATAATCTTATTAAATTTGCTAACGGATCTGCATCTTTTGAAGGAAAATCTAAAAAAGAAGGTTTAGATATTACTTGGAACGCACTTGATGCTGGAAACGCTCGAATTGAAGTTTCTTTTAACGCTCCAAAAGCTGAACGTTTATTCTCTCCAAATGGTCAAGATGTGATTAGATCTTTTGAAAATACATGGTATTCACAAGAGTTTCCGTTTAGTGTAGAAAAAACTTTCCAGCCGTTACTTAAGTCGAAAATATCAAAGCATGAGCTGCGTGCAGGAGAGCAGGTAGATAGTACTGTAACTAGCAGTGTTGCAGGAAATGATTCTTGGCCAGAAAATGTTCGTCTTCGCGCGCAAGGCTACTATTTTGTAGGTTCAGCTGAAGATATTTTGCATATTCAACAGCGAAATAGTGGTGAATCTGCTAAAGAGTACTTGAATCGCATGCGTTCTATGCCTAATTTGCGCCAAGTTGCTGCGGCTAAAGCTAATTTCTCTAATTCTGGCGAAACTATAACTGCAGTAGCAAAACGCGCTAATGGCGATATTACAGCATCTGATCTTGATAAAGCAGAAGCTTATAAAGTAAATGATTTAGAAGCAGGTTTGTTTGGCACATGGGTTTGGATTATTTCTCGCGATTCTCAGAATAAATCTGACCGAGAGTTTCTGAAAGATGATGTTGTGCAGCTATTTGGTTCTACAGACACTACGGCTGTTCATCAAGCAACTGTGAGCTCAGATATTGTTGCTAAGCAGCAAACTGTTGGGCTTAATACGGAAATTGTTAATGAGATTACTGTAAGAGGTCTTCCTGAAACTTACGGATCTTTTAAGGGAAATAACAGTTACGGCTTTAATGAAGATAAAAAAGCGCATATTCGCGTTTGGTGGGCTGGTGCAGGTAGCGAAAATCCTACTAAAAAAGACAACGAAAATTATATGCCGGGATCTAAAGGCGAGCCGTCTTATCAAGAGCCAAAAGAAGATAGTCATCATCGTTTGATTGCTAAGTGGGATGTTCCTGCAGTTAATGGCGTGTACAAGATTGGCAACGGAAATATTACGCTTAGACCTATTGCTGGAACTGATAGGTCTACTACTGAGCCGAAAGTTTTGGAAAATAACGTGCATATTCGCGCTAATAAAAATAGTGAGTCAGGATGGTATGTGTTTGTTTATGATTTTCCTGGTTCTTCACGCGCTTTAGCTCATAAATCCGCGTATGACGGATTGTGGAGTCGTGCCTTAGTTGAACCGGATGTTTTAACTACCCCTGTATCTGTTACAACTAGAGTAAGCGATGAAAAAGTTAAGGCTGGTGAAAAGTTTCACGATAATGCTCGTATTACTGGCACGTTGCCAAAAGGAAGTTACGTAGTGTTTAGTGCATACGAGTATGAAGATGGTAAGGGGAATAAGAGTGATTCTAGTGGAGCTAAATGTAGCGATGCTAAGAATGGTGATGCTAAGAATGGCGACGTTAAGAAGGGCAGTGATTCTGAAGCTAAGGAGATTAAGGAAGCTAAGGAAACTAAAGAGACTAAGGAAACTGTAATATCTGCTGAAATTGAGAAAAAAATGCCTCAATCTCGCGTAAATATTACAAATAAACAAGCTGAAGAAAGTAAAAAGTCTTCTATTTCTGTAAGTTCTGCAGATATTACATTAGATCATGAAGGAACTGTTTATTGGAAAGCTGAAGTTTACGATGCTCAGGGTAATCCTTTAGCAACTCACGCATTGGGTGTAGAAGGAGAGACTGTGCAAGTTTCCGGCGGCGAGGATCGTTCTAAGAATGATGAAAATGAGGAGAATAATAAAGAAAACAAAGAAAATGTAGAAGAAAATCATAGTAAAACTGGCAGTGATGAAACGGCTAGCAGTGATGATTCAACTGATTCGAAAAATGATGTGAATGATAATGCTTCCAATCAACACGACAGCACAAATAGCAACGAAAATGCTAATAAGAATTATGTTAATCGAAGTAATACAATTCCAACATCGCTTGCTGTTACTGGTGCTTCTTCAGTAACTGTGATACTTCTGGCTGTTATTACGTTAACCTTTGCTTCAGGTTTATCGTTAGGTCGTTTTTCATCTATAGTTCCTAAGCATGGGAGAATGTCTGGTGGAGCGCGACATGGCGGGATTCCTCCAATGAGGCGTCGGTTAGTGAAATAGCGCATTTTTAATGTAGAATATTTGGCGCGTTAGTCTATTGAGATTTTTTTGAAGTAGATTAACGCGTCATTTTGCAATAAATAATACGATGATGCATAATATAGATACAACGATTTATTGTATTAATTTATATATGATGTTATAACCTTTATGTGGTTGTGTAATTGATAAATCGGAGTAACGATGAAAAATTATGATATTGATAAAGAAAAACTGATAGTACGCATGCATCGAGTACAAGGTCAGCTTGCAGCAGTCAATACTATGATTGAAAACGATGCGAAGTGTCAAGATGTTCTTATGCAGCTTTCCGCTGCAACTGCTGCTTTACATTCTTTAGCAGTGATAGTGGCAAGGGAACATGTCAATAAAGAAATACATGAATCTGTAAAAATTGGTACCGAAGAAGGTGCCGATGCAGCAATGGAAGATATTTCTGGTATCATTGACAGGTTATTGCGTTACGAAAAAGCGTAGTATTGGGTAGTATCTAGTGACTAATTCGCATAATATTCTGCACACTGTTCGTCAATTGCAATCGCAGCCTTTCGAGGCTTCTTTCGTAGAGAAAAAATCAGAGTTTATTGGATGTATTTGTCATATTGATAATCTTGACGATGCTGTGGAATTTATGCAATCAGTGCGTTTTAAGAATCCTAAAGCTCGTCATGTTGCTTATGCTGCAATTTGTGGCTCGTCGAAAGCTCAATTGCATGAGCGCATGAGTGACGATGGTGAGCCAACTGGAACAGCAGGAAAACCAATATTAGATGTACTCAGATCGTCAAATTTAACAGATTGTGTAGTAACAGTAACGCGATATTTTGGTGGTATTTTGCTTGGAGCTGGTGGTCTAACCAGAGCTTATGCGCGTGCAGCAAGTATGGCAGTAGAATCTGCGCAAATAGTTGATATTATTACGTGCACTCGTTTTACTTGCAAGTTGCAATATCAACAATTGCGAATGTTGCAGCATATTGTAAGCCAAATGGAAGGCATAATTGACAACGAAATTTATGGTGCTGAAATTTCTCTTAATATTGCTATTCCAACTTTAAAATCACAAGAATTTCTTGATATGGTTCAGAATACTTTTTCTGGAAGCGTTGTGCCGAAAGCAGATGGTACTCTAAGTAATAAGCTGATAGATACTAAGCGTTAAAGGTGATTTCATGGAAAAGACTAATGAAAAAACAAACACTATTGATGATTCATCTTATGAACCTTTAACTGCTGTATATGAGCATTTACGACATAGCGAAGATTCAGCTGAGCTTCATGAATTTGCTAGGAGAGAATTACCGGATCGATCAGACCAAGCGGCATTTTCTAGAGCCACCTCCTTGCTTGAAGCAGTTGCAGGTAATATCAATACTCCAGAAGAAGACCGTATTTATTTAGCTACAGAAATGCCTTTCCCAAACATATTAGTGAAACTTTCTGAAGATTCTGCTGATAAAGTACGTTTGGCTGTTGCTGAAAATAAAAATGCTAAAAATTGGTTAGTTGGAAGACTTACTAAAGATTCATGTAACGCAGTTCGAAATGCTGCATTATGCAATCCAAAAGCTTCTTGGAAAATGCGTTTAGAGGGTGCGCAATCGGATGGCATAAGTGCTGAAACATTGAAATATCTCGCCTCTCTTGGTGTTAGTGCAGAAGAAAACGCTCCAATTGTATTAGCTTCCATGGTACGAAGAGCTGTTGCGCTAAATCCTGGTGTTCCACAAAATGTGCTGCAAGAACTATGCAACGATAAATCTGAAGATGTATCATCAGCGGCGCGCAGTCGTTGCTAACGCGAATAATGGAGCGTATGGATAATACAACAGATGAAGAAGTAGCAATGAAGCCATTACACCGTCTTGCTGAATTAATGGGCGTTGGCGTGAGTTTTATTGGTTCGGATAATCAAAAACACGAGATTCAAGATAACGTATTAGTTTCTGTCTTAAGCGCATTAGGCGTAGACGCTTCCACAAATGAGACAATAGAAAGATCTACAAACGACGTTTTAGCGTATCGACACGGACGCATTATTGCGCCAACTATTTTGCACACTGTTGGCAAATGTGATGAAGTTACAGTTAATACGGGAATATTAGAATACCCAGTTGCAACATTGACATTGGAAAATGGTGAACAATATAAAGGCGATTTAACTATTGTTCCTAACGAAAATGATGTTGCATACCCTGTAAATGGAAAATTTGTTGCAACATCTCTTATAAAAATTCCTGAAGATGTGCCAATGGGTTATCACACATTGCGTGTGACAGTTGGTGAGAGACAAGAAGAAGCAACACTTATTAGTGCTCCAGAAAGCATTGATACGCTGAATTCCTTAGAGCCCAATGGAGAACAGCTTTGGGGATGGATGGCACAACTTTACTCAATCCGTTCTTCAAAGTCTTGGGGTGTTGGTGATTTTGCTGATTTGGCGACTCTTCTTACTGAAGCTAAGCAAAAAACTGGCGCTGACTTTGTGTTAATAAACCCAATGCATGCAGGTGAGCCTATAACTCCGCTTACTCCATCCCCATACCTGCCGGTTGCTCGAGGAATGGTAAACGTAACGTATATTCGCCCAGAAAGTATTCCTGAGTACGAAACGTTAAACGATAAAACTCGCAAAGAAATTGAAAAGCTTCATGGACAGGTTGAGCCGCTTAACAATGACGCGCAAATAATAGACCGTGATTCCATGTGGCGTGTAAAAATGCGTGCATTGTGGCTGATTTTCAAGGCTGGTATGTCTGAAGATCGCGCTCGCATTTTTAATGAGTTTAAGCATGAGATGGGTGACAGGCTTGAATCTTATGCCACTTGGTGCTTGTGCTACGACAAGTGGGGTGCTCCAAAGGGTGACGATTGCTGGGAGAAAACTCTTACTAAGGATTCTGATCAAGTTCGCGAATTAGCTAATCGTTTCCCAGATACTCTTGAGTTTTATCGTTGGCTTGAGTGGGTTGCTTTTACGCAATTGCATGATGCTCAAGTTGCTGCACGTAAAGCTGGTATGAAAATCGGCATCATGTCTGATATGGCTGTTGGCGTGCATCCTGCAGGATCTGAAGTTTGGTGGAATCCGGAGAGATTTGCTAACGGAGCTACTGTTGGCGCTCCACCTGATTACTTCAATCAGCAAGGTCAAGATTGGTCTCAGCCACCTTTGCACCCATTTGAGCTTGAGCGGACTGGTTTTAAAACATACCGAGATATGGTTCATGGAATGTTTGCTTCAGCAGGTGCTGTTCGCATTGACCATATTCTTGGACTTTTCCGCTTATGGTGGATTCCAGAAGGTTCAGCTCCAAGTGGCGGTGCTTATGTTTACTACGATGCTGATATTATGCTTGGCATTTTGGCAATTGAAGCCGCTCGTGCTCACGGTGTAGTTGTTGGCGAAGATTTGGGTGTTTTGCCTGCAAATGCTTTGGAAGTGTTGCGCAAGAAGGCTGTGCTTGGTTGCACGGTTGAATGGTTCGAAGAGCGTGACGGCGAATTCCGTACTCCAGACAAGTGGCGCGAAATGACGCTTGCATCTGTAAATACGCATGATTTGCCTCCTGCTGCCGGTTATTTGCGCTATGAGCAAGTTAATATTCGTGAGCGTTTGCACTTGCTTACTGGTTCTGTTGAAGAATTCCGCGCTGGAGCTGAGGCAGAGCATCGCGCTATGATGCGAATGTTGGTCAAAGGTGGTTATTTGGATGCTCAGTTGCTTGAGGATGAGGATGCTCATACTCAGGAGATTGTTGAAGCATTGTACCGCGCTTTGAAGGCTGCTCCTTCCAAATTGTTGGCTGCTTCTTTGGTCGATGCAGTTGGAGAGTGTCGTGTGCAAAATCAGCCTGGAACGAATGACGAGTATCCGAATTGGCGTATTCCATTAGCTGATGGTGAAGGCAATCCTGTGTCCTTGGATAATATGTTTGATTTGCCTCGAGTGCAGTCGCTTTCTGCGATTATGAATGCATAACATTTTGTGATTTATTTTGTTTGACAATTTGTTTAGCAATTTGTTTTGTATTCGTCTCAGCCTTATATAAAATATACATTTGCAAGTAGTCGCCACTTGGCGATATACTTGCAGATTGTTGTGTTTCCCTAAGGGGTCCTTCAAAGCGCTTTTCCCACTCGCCATCGAGGACTTTCAGGGAGCCCACGGATTATGAGTAAAATATTTTCTATAAACCAAGAAGATATACGCTCGAAACACAATAGAGAAAAGGTACGATTGTGAAGACTTTCACACCGAAACCAGCAGATTTAACTCATGACTGGTACATCATCGATGCCACTGACGTGGTACTTGGTCGTTTGGCCTCTCAGGTAGCAATCTTGCTGCGTGGTAAGAATAAGCCAACGTTTGCTCCTCATGCTGATTCTGGCAATCACGTTATTATTATTAACGCTGAAAAGATTGCTTTGACTGGCAACAAGTTGAGCAAGGAACTGTATTCCCACTCTGGTCGTCCGGGCGGCCTTCGTCGTGATAGCTATGCAGAGCTTTTGGAAAGGAATCCAAAGCGTATTATCATGGCTGCCGTTAAGGGTATGCTTCCAAAGAATCGTCTTGCTAAGGTGCAGCTTGACCGTCTTCGTGTGTTCACCGGAGCTGAGCATCCGCACACTTCGCAGAAGCCACAGGTCTTCGAGATCGCTCAGGTCTCTCAGCAGGCTAAGTGAGATCAAGGAGAATAGATATGGCAGAAAATAACAACTCCGCGGTTCTTGAGAACGAAGAAGAACTGACTAGCTACACCACTGAAACCAATGCTGGTGCAGGCACTGGTACTTCCGCCATCGAGCCAGGCTACGGCACTGGTCGTCGTAAGGAAGCTGTTGCTCGCGTGCGTTTGGTTCCTGGCTCCGGTAAGTGGACTATCAATGGTCGCACTTTGGAGGAGTACTTCCCATCTCGTTTGTTGCAACGCGAAGTGAATTCACCAATCGTGTTGCTCAAGCTTGAAGGCAAGTTTGATGTTGTAGTCCTCGTTGACGGTGGTGGTACCACTGGTCAAGCTGGTGCTATTCGTTTGGGTGTTGCTCGTGCATTGAATGCTATCGATTGCGATGCAAACCGTGTTGCTTTGAAGAAGGCTGGCTTCTTGACTCGTGACGCTCGCGTTGTGGAACGCAAGAAGGCTGGTTTGCACAAGGCACGTCGTGCACCTCAGTTCTCGAAGCGTTAAGTTTCGCGAATTTATATTTACAAATGGCTCCTGGTTTTGCTGGGAGCCATTTTTGTATTTTTTATTATTTATTAAATTTGTTGAGTAAATGTTATAAATAGTGTGTAATTATCTGTCAAAATTGACATTCTAGAAAAATTTATCTATTAATCGAACATAAATCATTACAAAAAAGAACAAATAACGAACAATAGAGGATAAAGCTCGCTCATAAATAGCGCAACTCGCTTCAAAGATGCGAAAGTACAGCAAAGAGACTAAATTGTGACTTGTATCACATATTTAGCGGTGAATACTAAATTAGTCTGCTCATAAGTCTATTGATACCGCTGGTGGAACTATCGAGGAGGATACTCATGGTTGAGGCACAACACCAAGCCGAAACTGGCAAAACTGCTAGTGCTGATGACATTGCGTTAGCTGCTCAAAATGAAGTTGATAAACTTGTTGAAAAAGCAACTGTCGCTTTGAATGAGTTTGAGAAGCTTAATCAGCAGCAAATTGATCATATTGTTGCTAAAGCTTCAGTGGCAGCGTTGAATAAACATTTGGTTCTTGCAAAGATGGCTGTTGATGAAACAGGTCGTGGTTTAGTAGAAGATAAAGCTACAAAAAATATCTTTGCATGCGAACATATTACGCATTATCTAGCAGGTCAAAAAACAGTTGGTATTATTCGCGAGGACGATGTTCTCGGAATTGACGAAATAGCTGAACCGGTTGGTATTGTTGCAGGCGTCACTCCAGTTACAAACCCAACTTCTACAGCTATTTTTAAGTCGCTTATTGCACTTAAGACTCGTTGCCCAATTATTTTTGGATTCCATCCTTTCGCGCAAAAGTGCTCTTCTGAAGCAGCTCGAATTGTTCGTGATGCTGCTGTGGCTGCAGGCGCGCCAAAAGATTGCATTCAGTGGATTGAGCATCCTTCAATTGAAGCTACTGGTGCATTGATGAAACATCCAAAGATCGCAACTATTCTTGCAACAGGCGGTCCTGGAATGGTTAAGGCGGCGTATTCTTCAGGAAAACCTGCTCTTGGTGTTGGTGCTGGAAATGCTCCTGCATATGTCGATAGTGATGTTGATATTGTGCGTGCTGCAAACGATTTGATTCTTTCAAAGCATTTTGATTACGGAATGATTTGTGCAACAGAGCAAGCAATTATTGCGCATAAGGATGTATATGAGCCATTGCTTCGCGAATTGAAGCGCAGGAAAGCATATTTTGTTAACGCTGACGAAAAAGCTAAGCTTGAACAATATATGTTTGGATGCACTGCATATTCTGGAAATACGCCAAAACTTAATTCTGTTGTTCCTGGTAAGTCTCCGCAATATATTGCGCACGAAGCTGGATTTGAAATTCCAGAAGATGCTGTGATTTTGGTTGCAGAGTGCAAAGAAGTTGGCGAAATGGAGCCGCTTACTATGGAAAAGCTCGCTCCTGTACACGCAATGCTTCGCGCAGAAAATAAGGAACAAGGCTTCAAGATGTGTGAACAGATGCTTGTGCATGGAGCTGGTCACACTGCTGTAATTCACACAAATAATCAAGATCTTGTGCGCGAATATGGTGTTCGTATGCATGCTTGCAGAATTGTTTGGAATTCTCCTGGATCTCTTGGTGGCGTTGGAGACATTTACAACGCGATTGCTCCTTCGCTTACTCTTGGATGCGGATCTTATGGTGGAAATTCCGTTTCTGGCAACGTACAAGCTATAAATCTTCTTAACATTAAGCGTATTGCACGAAGGAATAATAATATGCAATGGTTCAAGATTCCGGCTAAAACTTATTTTGAGCCGAATGCTATTCGTTATTTGAGGGATATGTATGGCGTTGAGCGCGCAGTTATTGTGTGCGATAAAGTTATGGAGCAGCTTGGCGTAGTCGATAAGATTGTTGATCAGCTTCGTGCTCGAGATAATCGCGTTAGCTTCCGTATTATTGATTATGTTGAGCCTGAGCCAAGCGTTGAAACAGTTGAGCGTGGCGCAGCAATGATGCGTGACGAATTCCAGCCAGACACAATTATTGCTGTTGGTGGCGGTTCTCCAATGGATGCTTCTAAGATTATGTGGCTTATGTACGAGCATCCGGAGATTTCTTTCGCTGATTTGCGAGAAAAGTTCTTCGATATTCGTAAGCGCGCATTTAAGATTCCGCCTCTTGGTAGCAAAGCTAAGCTTATTTGCATACCAACTTCTTCCGGAACTGGTTCTGAAGTTACGCCTTACGCTGTTATTACAGATCACAAGACTGGATACAAGTATCCTATTACGGATTACGCTTTGACTCCAACGGTCGCAATAGTCGATCCTGTTTTGGCTCGTACTCAGCCGCGTCGATTGGCGTGCGATTCTGGTTTTGATGCTTTAACTCATGCTATGGAAGCTTATGTTTCTGTTTACGCAAATGATTTTACGGATGCTATGGCTTTGCACGCTTCGAAACTTATTTGGGAAAATCTCAACGATTCTGTGAATTGTGAAGATTCTCAGCGCAAGATTGAAGCAAAAGAAAAAATGCATAATGCAGCTACTATGGCTGGAATGGCGTTTGGTTCTGCATTCTTAGGAATGTGCCACGCTATGGCTCATACTATTGGTGCTTTGTGCCACGTTGTACACGGTCATACGAACGCAATTTTGCTGCCTTACGTTATTCGCTATAACGGTCAAATTCCGCAAGAGCCAACTAGCTGGCCAAAGTACAACCGCTATATTGCTCTTGAGAGGTATCAGGAGATCGCTAAGAATCTTGGTGTAGATCCTGGTAAAACTCCTGAAGAAGGCGTTGAAAATCTTGCTCGTGCTGTTGAAGAGTATCGAAATGAAAAGCTTGGCATGGACGCTTCGTTCAAGGCTTGTGGCGTAGACGAAGAGTACTACTGGTCGATACTTGACAATATTGGCATGCGTGCTTATGAAGATCAGTGTGCGCCTGCAAATCCTCGCATTCCGCAAATTGAAGATATGAAGGATATTGCTATTGCTGCATATTATGGTGTTTCTCAAGAAGAAGGCCATCGCATGCGCTTGGAGCGTGAAGCGGCGTAATTATTTGCATATCTAGTTAAATAATGGCAGAAGCTCAACTAATTGTAGTTTCTGCCATTTTTTGTTGGAAAATAGCCGACACGCCCGGTTTTTAATAATCGAAGGTTGATGGTTTAATTACTTAGTTGCCTGTTTTAAGGCTCGCATATTGTAATTAAAAAAAGCGAGCGCGGAAGCAAAAACTTTGAATCGAAATCTTTTTGTATGAATAGGTTTTTGATGCCGCGCACTGATGTGGAATTACCCTAGGGGTTTATTCTCGCCGGTGCCCTTGAATTCAGGTTGGTAAACAGTAAACGAATCGCTAGAAAGGGCGGACGGCAATGGCGGGACAGAAAATCCGCATCAGGCTTAAGTCCTATGACCATGAGGTCATCGACCAATCGGCGAAGAAAATCGTCGAGACGGTGACGAACGCGGGCGCCACAGTAGTGGGTCCGGTTCCTCTGCCGACCGAGAAGAACGTGTTTGTTGTTATCCGTTCTCCTCATAAATACAAGGATTCTCGCGAGCATTTCGAGATGCGCACTCATAAGCGCCTCATTGACATCGTAGATCCAACGCCAAAGGCTGTGGATTCTTTGATGCACATTGACCTGCCTGCGGATGTAAACATCGAGATCAAGCTGTAGGAAGGGGGAGAAAGTAATGTCGCAGAATAAGAATCGCACTGCATTGCTCGGCCGCAAGCTGGGTATGTCGCAGGTTTGGGATGAAAACGGCTTCTTCGTCCCCGTAACTCTGGTTGAAGTTGCTACTAACGTAGTTACCGCTGTAAAGACTGTAGAGTCTGACGGTTATTGCGCAGTACAGCTCGGTTACGGCCAGATTGATCCTACCAAGGTGACTAAGCCATTGGCTGGTCATTTTGCAAAGGCTGGTGTAACTCCTCGTCGTCACCTCGCTGAGGTGCGCACCGAGAACGCGGCAGATTATCAGCCAGGTCAGGAATTGACTGCTGAATTGTTCGCTGAGGGTTCTGAAGTAGATGTCACTGGCACTACCAGGGGTAAGGGTTTTGCTGGCACTATCAAGCGTTGGGGCTTCAAGTCCTATCGTCGTACTCACGGCTCGCACAAGAACGAACGTCGCCCAGGTTCTGTGGGCGCTTGCGCAACTCCAAGCCGCATTTTGAAGGGCAAGCGTATGGCTGGTCGCATGGGTCATGTGACTTCCACCGCGCTTAACCTCACCATCGTTTCTTCGGATGTCGAGAACGGCATTCTCGCTATTAAGGGCGCTGTTCCAGGTCCTAAGGGCGCAATCGTTCTCGTCCGTTCGGCAGTGAAGGGAGCCTGATAATTATGGCAAACGTAACTCTGAACGTCACTGATACTAAGGGCAATGCAAACGGAACCGTTGAAGCTCCTGCTGAAATTTTCGGCATCTCCAACGAAGACGTTTTAGCTCACGGTCCACTGGTTCATCAGGTCGTAATCGCTCAGCTTGCTGCTGCTCGTCAGGGCACCCATGCTGTGAAGAATCGTGCTAATGTTTCCGGCGGCGGTAAGAAGCCATGGAAGCAGAAGGGCACCGGTCGTGCTCGCCAGGGTTCCATTCGTGCTCCTCAGTGGGTGCATGGTGGCGTTGTTCACGGTCCAGTTCCTCGTAAGTACGATCAGCGCACCCCGAAGAAGATGAAGGCAGCTGCTCTTCGCTACGTTCTTTCGGATCGTGCAAATGCTGGACGTATTGCTGTAGTTGACTTTGGTATTAAGGATGTTCCATCCACCAAGACAGCTGTTGCAGCACTTACTCCTGTGACCAATAACCAATTCACTACTGTTGTTCTTTCTCGTGAGAACATCAATGAGTGGATGTCTGTACGCAACATTCCAACTGTTCACGTGATCTTCGCTGATCAGCTCAACACTTACGATGTTGTTACAGCTCAGTACGTCGTCTTCTCCAAGGAAGGCTTCGAAGCCTTCGTTGCTGCTAAGACCGAGCCTGTCGTTAAGGAGGCCTGATTTAAATGGTCGCAGTCCATAACCCAGCACATGACGTAATTCTTAAGCCAGTTGTTTCTGAAAAAAGTTACGCAGCTTCTGATCGTGGTCAGTACACTTTCGTAGTGGCTCCAGATGCTAACAAGGTTCAGATCAAGCAGGCTATCGAAGAAATCTTCAAGGTCAAGGTGACAAACGTTAACACTTTGAACCGCGCTGGCAAGTTGAAGCGCTCTCGCACCGGTTTCGGCCGTCGTGTGAACCAGAAGCGTGCTATTGTCACCGTGGCTGAAGGTCAAACGATTGACATCTTTGGTAACTGAAGGCTAGCCGAGAAAAGTAAAGGAATACTATATTATGGCTATCCGCGTTTATAAGCCGACGACTGCAGGCCGTCGCAACGCTTCGGTTTCGGATTTTGCCGAGATCACGCGTTCTACGCCTGAAAAGTCGCTGGTACGCAAACTCAGCAAGACTGGTGGTCGTAACTCTTACGGCCGCATGACTTCTCGCCATCGCGGCGGTGGTCACAAGCGTCAGTATCGTCTCATCGACTTCAAGCGTTGGGACAAGGATGGCGTGCCAGCAAAGGTCGCTCATATTGAGTATGACCCTAACCGTTCCGCTCGCATCGCTTTGTTGCATTACGCAGACGGTGAGAAGCGTTACATTATCGCTCCTGAAGGCGTTGCCCAGGGTGATGTTATTGAGACCGGCGCTCAGGCTGATATTAAGCCAGGCAACAACCTGCCTCTGAAGAATATCCCAACTGGTACCGTGGTTCACGCAATTGAGCTTCGTCCACTTGGTGGTGCGAAGATTGCTCGTTCCGCTGGTGCTGCTGTTCAGCTCGTCGCTAAGGATGGTGCTTATGCGCAGTTGCGTATGCCATCTGGCGAAATTCGTAACGTGGACGCTCGTTGCCGCGCTACTGTTGGCGAAGTAGGTAACTCCGATCACGCCAATATCGAGCTTGGTAAGGCAGGTCGTGCACGTTGGCTTGGTCGTAGACCAATCACCCGAGGCGAATCCATGAACCCTGTGGACCATCCACATGGTGGTCGCACCCGTGGTGGTAAGCCACCAGTTTCTCCATGGGGCAAGGGCGAGGTTCGTACACGTCGTCCAAAGAAGGCTTCGAACAAGATGATTGTTCGTCGTCGCCCGAATGGTAAGAACCGCAAGTAAGGGAGTGTCGAATAGATGACTCGTAGCATCAAGAAGGGCCCTTTCGTCGACGCCCACTTGCAGAAGAAAGTCGACGAGCAAAACGACAAGGGTACGCACAATGTCATTAAGACTTGGTCGCGTCGTTCGATGATCACTCCTGATTTCATTGGACACACCTTTGCCGTACATGATGGCCGCAAGCATGTGCCGGTATTCGTTACCGAAGCCATGGTTGGTCATAAGCTCGGTGAGTTCGCCCCGACCAAGACCTTTAAGGGTCATGTGAAGGACGACAAAAAGGCACGCCGCTAAAGGAGAGTTAGGACACATGGAAGCTAAAGCAATCGCTCGTCACGTTCGCGTGACGCCGCGCAAGGCTCGCCGCATGGTCGACCTCATCCGAGGCAAGCGTGCAAGCGAAGCTATTACCATTTTGAAGTTTGCTCCTCAGGACGCATCATTGCCGGTGCGTAAGGTTCTTGAAAGCGCGATTGCTAACGCTCGCGTTAAGGCTGAAAAAGCCGGTGAACCATTCCGTGAGCAGGACTTGGTCATCAAGGAAACCTATGTGGACGAGGGTGTAACGCTTAAGCGTTTCCGTGCTCGTGCACAGGGTCGCGCTGCGCGCATTAACAAGCGCACAAGCCATATCACTGTTATCGTCTCGCTTAAGGAAGGAGCCCGCTAAAGATGGGTCAGAAGATCAATCCTTTCGGCTATCGCCTGGGCATCACCGAGAATCATCGCTCTAAGTGGTTCTCTGACTCCAACAAAGCTGGCGAGCGTTATCGTGACTTCGTCCTTGAGGATGACAAGATTCGCAAGGAAATGAGCCATGACCTCGAGCGTGCTGGCGTATCTCGTATCGTTATCGAGCGCACTCGTGATCGCGTTCGTGTAGATATTCACACTGCTCGTCCGGGTATTATCATCGGTCGTCGTGGCGCTGAAGCTGAGCGCGTTCGCGCAAAGCTCGAGAAGCTCACAGGCAAGCAAGTACAGCTCAACATCTTCGAAGTGAAGAACGCTGCACTTGACGCTCAGTTGGTTGCTCAGGGAATTGCGGAGCAGTTGACAAACCGTGTTACATTCCGTCGTGCTATGCGTAAGGCACAGCAAGATGCAATGCGTGCAGGTGCCAAGGGTATCCGTATCAAGCTCTCCGGTCGCCTTGGTGGCGCCGAAATGAGCCGCTCTGAGTTCTATCGCGAGGGTCGCGTTCCACTGCAGACTCTTCGTGCCTTGATTGATTACGGCTTCTTTGAAGCTAAGACCACATACGGTCGTATCGGCGTAAAGGTCTGGATCTACAAGGGTGATATGACCGAGCGTGAGTTCGAAGAGCAGCAGGCTCAGCAGGGTAAGCGTGAAGGTCGTCGTGGTGGCGATCGTCGTCCACGTCGTGGCGCACGTCCTGCTAACCAGCAGAAGGCTGCTGAAGCACAGGCTGAAAAGCCAGCTGAAGCTGCAGCTGCTGAAGCTCCTGCCGCAACGGAAACGAAGGAGTGAGCAGATGCTTATCCCAAAGAGGACTAAATATCGTAAGCAGCACCGTCCTACCCGTAGCGGCATGTCTAAGGGTGGCACCGAGATCGCTTTCGGCGATTTTGGTATTCAGGCGCTGGCTCCGGCTTACATCACTAACCGACAGATCGAGGCAGCTCGTATCGCAATGACTCGCTACATTAAGCGTGGCGGTCGTGTGTGGATTACGATCTTCCCAGATCGTCCATTAACCAAGCACCCGCTTGGTGCGCGAATGGGTTCCGGTAAGGGTGCTCCAGAATTCTGGATTGCCAACATCCACCCAGGACGCGTAATGTTCGAGATCGGTGGTGTTTCTGAGGACATCGCTCGCGAGGCTTTGCGCCGTGCTATCGATAAGCTCCCAATGAAATGCCGTGTTATTGCGCGTGAAGGCGGTGACATCTGATGCCAGTCGGAACTGCAGACTACACCATCAAGAATTTGAACGAGAAGACAAATGCTGAGATCGAAGGCTTCTTGAAGAAGTCTAAGGAAGAGCTATTTAACTTGCGCTTCCAGGCAGCAACTGGTCAACTCGAAAACAGCGCTCGCCTCAAGGCGGTCAAGCACGACATTGCCAGGATGTATACTATCCTGCGTGAGCGTGAACTCGGCATCAGCCAAGAGCCTGGCGCCACTGAGGTCAAGGAGAAGTAAGCATGGCTGAGAACCAAGAGCGCAACTTCCGCAAGGTTCGTCGCGGCTACGTCGTGTCCGAGGCCATGGACAAGACAATCGCCGTTGAGCTGGAGCAGCGTTCGACACACCCGCTTTACGGTAAAGTCGTTCGCTCCACCCGCAAGGTCAAAGCCCATGATGAACACAATGAGGCACATATTGGCGACCTCGTGAGTATTATGGAAACTCGGCCACTGAGCAAGACCAAGCGTTGGCGTCTCGACTCGATTATCGAGCGCGCCAAGTAAACAAGTTCGGCAAGGCTCCGCGCTTCACCTGTGTCTGCTAATGTGTAGACACAGGTGAGTGGGGAGAACCAGCTCGGCTAAGGAGAATCAATGATTCAGCAGGAAACGCGGCTTCATGTCGCCGACAACACGGGTGCTAAGGAGTTACTTGCCATCCGCGTGCTCGGTGGATCGAAGCGACGCTATGCCGGCATCGGCGACATCATCGTCGCCTCCGTCAAGGACGCGATCCCTGGCGGGTCGGTCAAGAAAGGCGACGTAGTTAAGGCTGTCGTCGTCCGTACTGTCAAGGAACATCGCCGTGTCGATGGTTCCTATATTAAGTTCGATGAGAACGCCGCCGTAATTCTCGGCTCCGGTCGTGAACCAAAAGGCACTCGTATCTTCGGACCAGTCGGTCGTGAATTGCGTGATCAGCGCTTCATGAAGATTGTGTCCCTTGCTCCGGAGGTGATCTGATATGGTAGCCAAGATTAAGTCCGGCGACCAGGTGAAGGTCATTCGCGGCAAGGATTGCGGTAAGGAAGGCAAAGTAGTTCGTGTACTAGCCGATGACCGTTTGATTGTAGAAGGCGTTCAGATCGTTAAGAAGCACGTTCGCGCCACCCAGCAGGGTCAGCAGGCGGGCATTGTTTCGGTTGAGGCTCCAATCCATCGCTCTAATGTGATGGTTATTGATCCAGAGACCAAGCAGCCTACACGCGTTGGCGTGATTGTTAAGCAAGAGGCTCGTGACGGCAAGGTTAAGACCGTGCGCGTGCGTGTCGCCAAGAAGTCCGGAAAGGAGCTGGCATGACCGATACTACAGTTGAGTTGCCGGCAACTCCGCGCTTAAAGCAACAATACAAGGATGAAATCGTACCAGCCTTGGAGAAAGAATTCGGCCACACTAATCCTATGCAGGTGGCTCGCGTGCAGAAGGTTGTCGTCTCTATGGGTGTCGGCGCTGCAGCTCGTGATTCTAAGCTCATTGAAGGTGCGATTAAGGATCTCACTTTGATTGCCGGCCAGAAGCCAAAGGTAACTAAGGCAAAGAAGTCTGTCGCTCAGTTCCATTTGCGCGAAGGTCAGGCTATCGGTGCTTACGTAACTCTTCGTGGCGATCGTATGTGGGAATTCTTGGATCGTTTGCTCACTCTGGCTTTGCCTCGTATCCGCGATTTCCGTGGTATCAATGGCAACCAGTTTGACGGTCAGGGTAATTACAACTTTGGTCTTACGGAACAGTCTATGTTCCATGAGATTGATCCTGACTCGATTGATCATCAGCGTGGTATGGACATCACCGTGGTGACTACCACCAAGGACGATGTGGAGGCCAAGTCTTTGCTTAAGCACCTCGGTTTCCCATTCAAGGAGAACTGAAATGGCAAAAACCGCTCTGAAAAACAAGGCGGCCGCCAAGCCGAAGTTCAAGGTACGCGCTTATACGCGTTGCCAGGTTTGTGGTCGTCCTCACTCCGTGTATCGCAAGTTCGGTCTGTGCCGCATCTGCCTTCGTGAGAAGGCTCATCGCGGTGAGTTGCCGGGTGTTACGAAGTCCAGTTGGTAAATATCGACGCTGAAGGTCCACTGCTTGAAGACAAAGTTCTCATATAGAGGCGGTGGAAACCACGGCGAGAAAGGGCGTTAGCCCACATGACAATGACAGATCCAATCGCAGACATGTTGACACGTCTGCGTAATGCGAGCGCGGCAAAGCACGATACCGTGGAAATGCCGTACTCCAAATTCAAGGCGAATATCGCCGAGATTCTGAAGCACGAAGGCTATATTAAGGACTTCGCTGCTAAGGAAGCTAAGGTTGGACAGACGTTGGAAATTACGTTGAAGTATGGCTCCAATGGCCAGCGTTCTATCCAAGGCATCAAGCGCATTTCTAAGCCAGGCTTGCGTCGTTACGCAAAGTCTGATGCTTTGCCAATGCCTCTTGGTGGCCTCGGTATTGCTATTATCTCGACCAGCTCGGGATTGTTGACTCAGAAGGAATGTCTCGATCGAGGCATTGGCGGCGAAATCGTCGCCTACGTATGGTGAGAAAGGAGAGCTGAAGATGGCATCGCATATTGGTAAGCTCCCCGTCGACATTCCTACAGGCGTGGAAGTAAAGATTGAAGGTCAGTCCTTCAGCGTCAAAGGCGCTAAGGGTTCTGATTCTTATGAAATTCCAGAGGGAATCACCGCAGCAGTCGCTGACAATCAGATTGTTCTGACTCCAGTTGACGATTTGCGTCCAACTCGTGCAAAGCATGGTTTGGCTCGTGCAATTGTTGCTTCTATGGTGAAGGGTGTACATGAAGGCTACACCAAGACTTTGGATATTGTCGGTACCGGTTATCGTGCAGTGATGAAGGGCAAGGGCATTGAGTTCTCGCTCGGTTATTCTCACACTATTACCGTTCAACCACCGGCAGGTATTGAGTTCGAGTTGCCAAATCCTAACCAGGTAATCGTAAAGGGCACCGATAAGCAGACTGTTGGTCAGGTTGCTGCTAACATTCGTAAGCTTCGTGCTCCAGAACCTTACAAGGGTAAGGGTATTAAGTACACCGATGAACGTATCCTGCGCAAGGCTGGAAAGGCTGGTAAGTGATATGAGCGTTAAGATTTTCGGTAAGGGTACCAAAGTCGCACGTTTGCGTCGTCACGCCCGTCTTCGTAAGCACATTGCCGGCACATCTGAACGTCCTCGTTTAGTTGTTTCCCGTTCTAACCGTCATATGGTTGCTCAGATTGTGGATGATACCAAGGGAATTACTTTGGTAAGTGCTTCCACTTTGACTGCTGACTTCGCTGGTTTCACTGGCACGAAGACTGAAGCTGCAACCAAGGTTGGCGAATTAGTAGCGGCTAAGGCGAAGGAAGCGGGTATCACCGCTGTAGTCTTCGACCGTGGCGGTAACAAATATCATGGTCGCGTCGCAGCAGTGGCTGAAGGCGCCCGTCAGGGAGGTCTGGCACTGTGAGCGACAACGAAAAGGAAACCCAAGTGGCTGAAGAAACTCAGAACACTCAGGCATCCGCTGAGGAGCGTAACGATGATCGTCGTTCTCGCCGTAACAAGGGCGAGGGTAAACGCGGCGAACGTCGTAATCGTCGTGAAGAAAACCGTGGCGAAGAGCTTCTGGATCGCGTAGTTACTATTAACCGTGTTTCCAAGACCCACAAGGGTGGTCGTACCTTTAGCTTTGCAGCACTTGTTGTTGTTGGCGACGGTAAGGGCACTGTTGGTGTTGGTTACGGCAAGTCTCGCGAAGTTCCAGCTGCTATTGCTAAGGGTCAGCTTGACGCTAAGAAGCATATGTTCACTGTTCCACGCATTCGTGGCACCGTCACTCATCCAGTGCTCGGTCACGATGCTGCTGGTACTGTGTTGCTCCGTCCAGCTGCTCCAGGTACTGGTGTAATTGCTGGTGGTGCTGTACGCGCTGTTATGGAATGCGCCGGCATTACGGACATCCTCACCAAGTCCATGGGCTCTGCAACTGCTGTAAACGTAGTGCGTGCTACTGTGGACGCTTTGAAGAAGCTCGAAGAGCCAGAAGAGATTTCTGCTCGTCGTGGTCTTTCTCTTGAGGAAGTCGCTCCTGATGCTTTGCTCCGTGAGCGTGCTGCCGGCATTGCCGAAGCTCGCAAGGCTCGCGAAGAAGCTCAGGCCGCCAAGGCATCTGAAGCAAAGGATGGTGAGTGATGTCAAATTTGAAGATCACTCTGGTGCATGGTTTAGTTCATACAACTGAGCGCCAGCGCGCGAATGTTCATACGCTCGGCCTTCATAAGATTGGTCACAGCGTAGTTCGCGAGGACACCCCCGTCAATCGTGGCTTGGTTATGGCCGTTCGCCACTTGGTGAGCGTCGAGGAGGTCGACTGATTATGGCTAACGAAGAACCAATGCTGCATATGCACACGTTGCGCCCAGCTCCAGGAGCTAAGAAGGATCGCATCCGTGTAGGTCGTGGTGAAGGCTCTAAGGGTAAGACCTCAGGTCGTGGTGATAAGGGCACAAAGAAGCGTTATCAGGTTCGTCCTGGCTTCGAAGGTGGTCAGCTCCCACTGTACATGCGCTTGCCTAAGTTGCGTGGCTTCAAGAGTCCTTTCAAGAAGGAATTCCAAGTCGTCAACGTTGCAGATCTTGCTGAACTTTTCCCAAAGGGTGGCGAGGTTACTGTAGCTGACCTTATTACTAAGGGCGCTGTACGTGATGGCTATCCTGTAAAAGTTCTTGGTGATGGTGAATTGACTGTTGCCTTGACTCTTAAGGGTATGAAGGCTTCTGCTTCTGCTAAGGCAAAGGTTGAGGCTGCCGGCGGCTCCATCAGCGAAGAGTAGTTAAAGGCTACTTAAAGCTTGATGCAGTTATAAATCTGTGATAGTCCCTCTAGCATTGTCTAGAGGGACTATTTTTATCACCAAAACTCACCAATAACCTATTTCAGTAGGTACCGTGGGTTAAACTATCGTCTCAGAGTTTGTTTTTTGCACTGTTGCGCCTAGGAGTGCGCGAAAAAAGGGAGGAAGACCCAGGTGAAAACGTTAATCCAGGCCTTCAGGACGAAGGAGTTGAGGAACAAGATCCTCTTCGTCTTCGCTATGATAATTATTTATCGTATTGGTTCATTTATTCCGATTCCGGGTGTGGACTATAAAGTTGTGCACGCTTGCACTGTTAAATTAGCTTCATCGAGCGAGAACTTTATTGGGTTAGTTAACTTGTTCTCAGGTGGCTCGCTGTTGCAGCTTTCTATTTTTGCTTTGGGTGTTATGCCTTACATCACTGCTTCCATTGTGATTCAGCTTTTGCGCGTGGTTATTCCTCGCTTCGAAGCTCTTCATAAGGAAGGTCAGTCTGGAGAAACAAAGCTTACGCAGTACACGCGTTACCTAACTATTGGATTGGCAATTTTGCAATCTACTACGATTTTGGTAACAGCACGTACGGGTGCTTTGTTTAATTATCAGTGCGGAAATAATATTATTCCAGACGGAAGCATGTGGAGCCTTATTGTCATGGTTTTGATCATGACTGGCGGCACTGGTCTTATTATGTGGATGGCAGAACTCATTACCGATAAGGGTATCGGTCAAGGCATGTCTGTCTTAATCTTTATGTCTATTTGCTCTGGCTTCTTGCCAAAGCTTTGGGAGATTGGTTGGGGAACCAACGGTTCTAATGGCGATTGGAATAAGTTCGCTATTGTTGGTGGCGTTTTGATTGTTATCCTCATATTTGTTGACTTTGTTGAGCTTGCTCAGCGTCGTATTCCTGTGCAGTATACGCGTCGCATGATTGGCCGAAAAATGTATGGCGGCTCTTCGACTTATTTGCCATTAAAGGTAAATATGAGTGGTGTTATTCCACCAATCTTTGCTTCGTCAATTCTTGCTGTTCCTACTCTTATTGCTCAGTTTGGAGATAAGAGCAAGGCTTGGGTGAATTGGATTGAAGCTAATTTGGCTAATTCCACTTCTGCTTGGTATATTGCGTTTTACACAGTAATGATTGTGTTCTTCTGCTTCTTCTACACAGAGATTACTTTTAATCCTGATGAGACTGCAGATAACATGAAAGAGTATGGTGGCTTCATACCAGGCATTCGCGCTGGTAGTGCTACAAGTCATTATCTTAGCTATGTTATGAATAGGTTGAATACTGTCGGTGCTATTTATTTGCTCTTTGTTGCATTGATTCCTACCGTTTTGATTATGGCTTTGCATTTGAATACAAAATTGCCATTTGGTGGTACAACAATTTTGATTATTGCTGGCGTTGGTTTGGATACGTTGCGTCAAGCAAAGGCTCAGACTGAACAATTCCAGTATGCTGGTTTCTTGTTCAAGCATGATGAGCAAAAGCAAGTATCTAAGTAACTACAGTTAGCGAGCTAAGGAGATGAATATGCGATTACTAATTATGGGTCCACAGGGCGTTGGAAAAGGCACTCAGGCCGCTTTGTTAAGTGAGCATTATGGCATTCCAGCGATTTCTACTGGTGATATTTTCCGCTATAACCTTAAGAATCATACTGAGCTTGGAAAACAGGTTCAGGGATATCTTGACAAGGGCGAGTTGGTTCCAGATGAGCTGACTAACAGCATTGTTAAGGATCGTCTTGCTCAGGACGATGCAAAGAGCGGCTGGATTCTCGACGGTTATCCTCGCAACGCTTCTCAGGTTCAAGCTTTGGATCGTATGTTGGAAGAGCTTGGCACTCCTCTCGATCACGTTGTGGCTCTCGAGGCTGAGCGCGATGTTTTGCTCGAACGCATGCAAAAGCGTGCAGTGGAGCAAGGTCGTTCTGACGATACTCCAGAAGTAATTGCTAAGCGTTTAGAAACGTATGAGAAGGAAACAGCTCCATTGCTTGATATCTATGATAGCCGCGGTCAGTTGGTTGAAGTAGATGGCGTTGGAGATATTAAGGAAATCAATAATCGCATTGTTGAATCACTTAATTAAGTAGTGCGTTTTTAAATTTAAAAAGTAAAATGCGTTCTGTTCGACACGCCGAGTGTTGAATGGGACGCATTTACTGTATTATAAAAGATTGGCGTGTCTTCGGATGCGCAAAGTAGTATGCCCAAGGAACGGAACGAGGCTCATGGCAAAAGACGGTGTGATTGAAGTCGAAGGCACGGTAGTAGAAGCACTACCAAATGCGATGTTTCGCGTTCAGCTTGAGAATGAGCACATTGTTTTAGCTACGATCTCTGGTAAGATGCGTAAAAATTATATTCGCATTCTTCCTCAGGATCGTGTAGTGCTAGAGATGAGCCCTTACGATCTGAATCGTGGGCGTATTACGTACCGTTATAAGTAAGGTACAAGCAAAGGAAAACCATGAAGGTCAGCCCTAGCGTGAAGAGGATCTGCGAAAACTGCCGCGTGATCCGCCGTCACGGCCGCGTCATGGTGATCTGCATTAACCCACGTCATAAGCAGCGTCAGGGCTGAGCAGATTTCCATCGCGGAATACAAAGAATAAGGCGCTAAGTCACAGCAGAAGCTGAACCCTGGGTGCGCAGGCCCAGGCCGCATTTAATTTCTATTAATGCGGAAGACTTGGTGCACGACCTGCGTAACAGTAAAGGAATTACAATGGCACGTCTTGCCGGAGTAGATATTCCCAATGAGAAGCGCATTGAGATTGCCCTCACCTACATTTTTGGTGTTGGTCGTACTCGCGCTAAGGAAACGCTTGCCGCGACCGGTGTTAATCCGGACACTCGCGTCAAGGATCTTACGGATGAACAGCTGATCACCTTGCGTGATTATCTTGAGGCCAATTACAAGATTGAAGGCGATTTGCGTCGTGAGATTGACGCTGACATCCGTCGTAAGATTCAGATCAACTGCTATCAAGGCCAGCGTCATCGCAAGGGTCTTCCTGTGCGTGGTCAGCGTACTAAGACTAATGCTCGTACTCGCAAGGGTCCGAAGCGTACTGTCGCCGGGAAGAAGAAGGCCACCCGATAGTAGTCGGTGGTCGGCTCTAGGCCACGGATATATTTCCATCGTCTAGACATACCAACTCATTCGTCATTAGGAAACGAGGGTCAATGGCAGCTGCAAAGCAAGCCTCGCGCAAGCCGCGTCGCCGGGACCGCAAGTCGGTGCCGGTTGGGCAGGCGCATATTAAATCAACATTCAATAACACGATTATCTCCATTACCGATCCATCCGGTGCAGTCCTTTCTTGGGCTTCCGGCGGTGATGTCGGCTTTAAGGGTTCCCGTAAGTCGACTCCTTACGCTGCAGGTATGGCTGCTGAGTCTGCTGCACGCAAGGCAATGGAGCATGGCCTCAAGAAGGTCGACGTGTTTGTTAAGGGTCCAGGTTCCGGTCGTGAAACCGCTATCCGTTCCCTCCAGTCCGCGGGTCTCGAAGTTGGTTCTATTACCGACGTTACCCCACAAGCGCATAACGGCGTACGCCCACCAAAGCGTCGCCGCGTCTGAGCACTCTTACGAATCCATCCATCCAACCCGCTTATGGGCGGCGAGTGCACCACCGACCAGAAGCTGAAAGGATACCAAAGTGCTTATCGCACAGCGTCCGACACTTACCGAGGAATCACTGAATCCCCAGCGTTCTCGCTTTACTATTGAACCGCTGGAACCAGGTTTTGGCTACACTCTCGGCAATTCGCTGCGTCGTACCTTGTTAAGCTCTATTCCAGGTGCTGCCGTTACTTCGGTTCGCATCTCTGGAGCTTTGCATGAGTTTACGACTCTGCCAGGTGTTGAAGAAGATGTCACTGAAATTCTGCTGAACATCAAGGGCATCGTGCTCACGAGTGAGTACGACGAGCCTGTAGTGATGTATTTGCGCAAGAATGGTAAAGGTGAGGCCACTGCTGGAGATATTACTCCTCCAGCCGGTGTTACTATTGCTAATCCTGACTTGCATATTGCTACACTCGCAGAAGATGGTGAACTTGAAATTGAGTTTACTGTTGAACGCGGTCGCGGCTACGTGCCAGCTCAGATGAACAAGCAGGAGAACAGCGAAATCGGCCGCATTCCTGTGGATTCGATCTACTCACCAGTTTTGAAGGTGAGCTATAAGGTCGAAGCTACCCGCGTGGAACAGCGCACGGACTTCGATAAGCTCATCCTGGATGTGGAAACCAAGCCAGCTATTACACCGCGTGATGCAGTTGCATCTGCAGGCTCGACTTTAGTTGAGCTTTTCGGTCTTTGCCGTGAGCTTAACGTTGATGCTGAAGGTGTTGAAGTTGGTCCAGCGCCAACTCATGATGAAGCTGATTCTCAGTTGGCTATACCGATTGAAGATATGAATTTTACTCAGCGTAGCTATAATTGCTTGAAACGTGAGGGTATTCATACAGTCGGCGAACTGGTAGTTCACACTGAGCAGGATTTGCTCGATATTCGTAATTTCGGCATGAAATCCATCGATGAAGTTAAAGAGAAGTTGCAGGCAATGGGTCTGTCTTTGAAGGCTTCACCGATTGGCTTCGACGCCAATAATCTCGAAGGTGGCACTTTCTTCTCGCCTGAAGACGAGTAAGTTCCGCCTGCAATCGTCGTAACGTTCGGATGTTCGGGTTGATGCCCACCTGAACGATGCGACAATAAGGAGTAATAATGCCTACACCGAAACAAGGCCCTCGTCTGGCTTCTAGCCCGGCTCATGAGCGCCTGATGCTGGCCAATATGGCGACCAGCCTCTTCCAGCACGGTCGTATCGTAACGACGTTGCCAAAGGCAAAGCGTCTTCGTCCGCTTGCTGAGCGTTTGATTTCGTTCGCTAAGCGTGGCGATTTGCATTCGCGTCGTCGTGTGTTGCGTGTAATTCGCAACAAGTCCGTGGTTCACGTGCTTTTCACTCAGATTGCTGAGCAGATGAAGCAGCGTGAAGGTGGTTACACACGTATCGTGAAGATTGCTCCACGTCGTGGTGATACCGCTCCTCAGGCAATTATTGAGCTCGTAACTGAGCCAGTAAGCCCAAAGAAGGCTGTTGTGAAGGAAGCTGAAGCAGCTACCAAGGTTGCAGCTAAAGAAGAAGCTGCCGAGTAGTCAGCATTTCAGCTTTACGCATCGGTAAAGTAAATCTTAAAGTTAAGCGTAAAATCGCTTCTTGAAGAATTGCTAAAACGAGTCGAGGATTTCCTCGGCTCGTTTTTTATTTGTATTATTATTGAATTATGTCGAATGTTATTGATTTGTTGCGCAACGATTTCTCTACCTTCGCTCAGCGCAAGTTTAATGCCGTAGATGCGCTGATTTTGTGCGAGCTATCTTATATAAATATGCCAACGTACGTGCCAAAATATTGCGATAATCCAAAGAATATTTCTACTGTATCTATTAACGAATTGCTTAGAATAGAAGAATATTCGTCAATGTTTGCTTCTGGGTCTCCTAAAGTAGATAAATTCCGTAGGAAGCTGCTTCTTGCTGTCGCTTCCAGCCCTAGGTATAGGGGAATTCGCGTAGGGGAGTATCTTGAGAGGTTTGATGAATCAAATATTGACGAATCATTAGAGCAGCAGTTTGCTGGAGTTACTTTTGATCTTAGCAATTGCGAGGGGATTGATAATCCTCATACTCTTGTTGTTGCGTATCGCGGCACTGACAGTACGCTTGTTGGGTGGAAAGAAGATTTCAACATGGCTTTCCGCTGCCCAGTGCCAGCGCAAGAATCTGCTGCTGAATATTTGACTTCTGTAGCGCAAAGATATAGCAAACGTTATCCTAATAAAAACTTCTTTAATAAAATTTTTGCGAACAAACTTTTTGCCCGCTTTTCAAAATCTTCCGTAGACTTGCAAAATAATAATCCAAATATTATTGTTGTCGGTCATTCAAAAGGTGGGAACATGGCTGCTTATGCGGCTATGCGCTTAGATGCTACAAGTCAAAAATTAGGTGATTTTGTATCAAAAATTTATTCTATGGACGGACCTGGTTTTGCGTCTGATGTAGTGGACACAAGCGTTTTTGCGAATGTTTCAAGTCGTATTGAAAAAGTAGTTCCGCAGTCTGCCTTTATTGGATTGATTATGGATACGGGAGTGCCGTATAAGGTTACATTTGCCGATTCGATTGGATTAATGCAACATCTTGGCATGTATTGGCAGGTTAAAAATGGTGATTTTGACTACTGTGATTGCGTAACTCCGCGCGCTCTGGCTATTTCTAAGGCTACAAACGAGTGGATGATGAATCTGCCATTTGAGGAGCGAAAGCGCAGAATTGACAGCGTTTACAGCATTTTTAGCAGTTTAGGTTACTCAACTTTTGATGAAATATCTTCGCATTGGTCGGATGTTGTTCCTAAATTATTGAAGATTACAATGCACATTGATTCAAAAACTTATGAGCTTATTCGTAGTGTTATGAGTGCTTTTGCGCTTGCGGGCGGCAGCTCTTCGGATAAGAAAAGCTAGTGTAAAGTCTGTTTGGAAAGGTTTTGAATGCGACTTCGCTTAGATTTAGCTTACGATGGTGGCGGATTTTACGGTTGGGCTAAGCAGCCTACTTTGCGAACTGTGCAGGGTGAAATTGAGGGGGCTTTGCACACAGTATTGCGTGTGCCAGAAGGGGATGTTGCTGAGCCGCTGCGCCTTACTGTGGCTGGTCGTACGGATACGGGTGTGCATGCGTCGCATCAGGTTTGTCATCTTGATGTTTGTGAAGAAACTTTATTGCGATGCGTAGGTCATACCGGATTGGACGGTGTTTGCGCGCTCGAGTACAGGCTTAAGCATGTTTTGCCACAAGATATTTCGTTGCATAAGGTTAGCGTTGCGCCCATTGGTTTTGATGCACGCTTTTCTGCGTTAGAGCGCACGTATGTATATCGTATTTGCGACGCTTCTGATTATTGTGATTATGACCCTCGTATGCGCGGTTTTGTTTTGAAACTTGATGATGTTTTGGATGTTGATGCAATGAACCAGGCTGCGAGGCTTATGATTGGCCTTCACGATTTTGGATCTTTTGCGCGCCCTAATCCTGGAGGTACTACTATTCGCGATGTAAAAAGTGCCTGTTGGGAACGCGTGGGAACGCGTGCTAATGACGTGCGCGTTAAGCTTAAAACTGGATGCGTGCCGCCTGTTGAGCAGGGTTTGCTTGAATTTACTATTGTTGCTGATGCTTTTGCGCACAATATGGTGCGTTCT
This sequence comes from Gardnerella sp. c10Ua_244, assembly GCF_055818055.1. Classification (NCBI taxonomy): domain Bacteria; kingdom Bacillati; phylum Actinomycetota; class Actinomycetes; order Bifidobacteriales; family Bifidobacteriaceae; genus Gardnerella; species Gardnerella sp. c10Ua_244. The sequence continues at coordinate 241,218 of NZ_JARFVS010000001.1, read as the reverse complement.
CTTGTGCAAGCTTGCGTGCAGATTGGGCGTGGTAAGCGTTCTTTTGATTGGTTTGAGGAAAAGATCAATGTTCCTCTTCGTGAAGGCTCGACGGGTCCAATTGATCCTCATGGATTGACATTGGAATATGTAGCTTATCCTCCTGATGAGGAGCTTGCTTCTCGCGCTGAAAAAATTCGCGCTCGCCGTGATTCGTCTGAGTTATAACGTTTCAACTCGCCATAAATTTATATTCGTGGCATGGTTTACAATTGAAAAGTTGCGTTTGTATGCGCTTTCAGTGCGACAAATCGTAAGTGGATGAATGTCCGAGCGGTCTAAGGAGCACGCCTCGAAAGCGTGTGAGGGTAAAATCCTCCGCGAGTTCGAATCTCGCTTCATCCGCGAATTAACCAAGCCTAAAGCATGTAAAAATTGCTTTAGGCTTTTTAATTCGCCGAGCTTGCTCAGGTTGGAAGCACAGTGTGCTTCCAACGCAAGCGAGGTCTTTCTGCGTCAATAAAGACACAGAAAGTGTGGGCTAGTGTGTTTAACGTAGTGTGTTAGGTTTGTGTTGCCGTATTTCGCGCTTGAAGCTTTTTTATTCTGCCGAGCTTTCTCAAAACTGAAAGTGCAGTGCACTTTCAGTGAAAGCGAGGTCTGCCTGCGTCTCGATTGACGCAGGCAGGGCAGATTAGTGTGGTTGTTTTTGCTTTAGGCTTTTTTAATTCGCCGAACTTCGTAAGCGATCGTAATCCGTGCGAACTTTCTCTCGCGTTTGAAGTCGAGTCCTATTTTGTGTGTAAAGGGGAATGCCCTATAGGCTAAAAGCCCCAAGGTTAAGTTTTACTTCAAAATAAGCTTCGTATCAGTAGGATACCCAAGTTCATAAGCTCTTAGCAGTCTAGATGTGATTAATTGCACAGTTGCATTTTTAAGAGTTTGTTGAGCGCGCATTACAGAATCGTTATCATCGCTTTTTGCAGTAACGTTATTCTCGGATGCATTATTATTTTTTGACGTAATAGTTATTATTTGATTAAAAGCAGCTAGCTCTTCTCTAGCGCAATCCATATAAGCTATAGCGGTAATCGACAGATCTTTTCCGCTTGCTGAATCATGTGTTTTTCCGCTTTCTAACGCCTCTTGAGGAATATCGTAAACTTTTTTGCGCAAGTCTGTTCCTTCTCCTGCAACTCGCATAAGAGTTTGAGCGTTTGTCGACGCCATATCGCTGTATTCCAATGCTATATTTTGCTCTTTTCTCGCTGCTAGTGTTTGTAAAATAAAAGCAAGTTTGTCTTCAGCTTCTGCAGCTTGAGCTAAGGGTTGATGTGTCCATTTGAAGTTTTTGTAATGATTTATTACTTCTATAAGATTCGCGTATGAATCGTGCTCCATTTGTTGCGCTGTTGTAGTTTTTGTATTTTCTGAGCTTTCGTTTCCGCTTTTATTGCTTACATTATTTGAATTTTCGTTACTATTTTTCTTCGAAAGCATTTCCCATTGAGCTTGCGTGCTGTATATAATGCTTTCGCTTAATCTTCCTGGGCATTGCTGAGCGACAGTTTTCCAATATTTTGCTGCGGTTTCAAAATCCTTAATGGATGTGTCGTTTTGGTTCTTTTTGATTTCGCGCTGCTTTTTTTGCGCAAGTCTGTATGCTTTAGCACATGCATTTTCTGGAGCTGCTGTGTGAACTGTATGCTCGACGTGAATGTTTTGTAATGTTCCACAGGCTGTTAGCAGTGGAGATATTAAAACGCATATAAGAAGCACGAGTGCTCTGGCAATACTGCGTTTTACTTGTTTGCGCATGTCATTTAACAAAACATAAAGTGTCTGCATAATCTACTAAAATAGCCACTGACTGTGACCAATATCGATTTATTAATTTGGTATTTGTTCTAAGTCTGCAACAATTAAAGCTAACTGTCGTTAGAAGAAAAAATAAGTGTGCTTTAATAGTTACAATTAATAATCATAAATTAATGCGTTATAACGAGAGGACGTGCGCGATGGAATTGGATTTGGCGGGAATGCATCAGCTTGCGGCACAGCAGGGGATTAATGCCGAGGAGCTGGACGAGGCGCTCGCCGAGGCCTTGCGTCTTGCGTATATGAAAACCGCTCATCCTGCAAAGCATGTGCGAGTTGAATTGGACGAACGTGCAGGTTCGTTCACTGTGTGGGCTAGGGATGAAATTCCTGGTAAACCTACTGAAGATAACCCGTATCCAGCTCCAACGCTGGGAGAGGAGTATGACGATACTCCTCATGATTTTGGTCGTTTAGCTGCTGCAACGGCTCGTCAAGTTATTAGTCAAATTTTCCGTAAAGCTGAAGATGATCGCGTGTTTGGTGCGTTTTCTGGTCAAAAAGGAAAGCTTATTAACGGCATTATTCAACAAGACGCAAAAGATAACACTAATATCCACGTTGCTGTTGGAGACGTTGAAGCTATTTTGCCGCGTCGCGAGCAGGTTCCAGGTGAACGTTACCGCCATGGTGAGCGTATTCGCGTATATGTCGTAAATGTTGCTCGTGGTTTGCGTGGTCCGGAAATTGTTGTTTCACGTTCACATCCTGAATTAGTCCGTCGTCTTTTTGAGCGAGAAGTGCCGGAACTTGTTTCTGGAGCAGTTTCTATTATGTCGATTGCACGTGAAGCCGGAGCTCGCACAAAGATTGCTGTTAGAGCTAATACTGAAGGTGTGAATCCAAAGGGTGCTTTAATTGGTCCTGGCGGTTCACGCGTGCGTGCTGTAATGGAAAACTTGGGTCAAGAGAAAATTGATATTGTCGATTGGTCGTCTGATCCAGCAAAGTTTGTTGCTGCTGCTCTTTCGCCTGCTACTGCTACACAAGTGCAAGTAGTGAGTGAAAAGAATCAAACTGCAGTTGCTTTTATTCATGATGCTCAGCTTTCTCTTGCTATTGGTAAAGAAGGTCAGAACGCTCGTTTGGCTGCAAAGTTGACTGGTTGGAAGATTGGTATTGAGTCTGCGGAAGAGCATGCTAAGAAGGTTGCTGCAGCTCAAGCACAAAATGCTCAGCCTGCTTCAGCTGATTTGAATAATAACGCATCTGCTGCTGAATAGATTGTTAATTGAGAAGTGCTAAATATTTTTAGATTGATATTTCCGCAATGTTTAGCACTTCTTGATTGTTTATTTTGCTAGTGGTGTGCAAATAAAGTAGTCTCTCGCGTGGCATTTAGCGACACTCGAGTCAATCCAACGTTTCGAGTATGCTAAAAGCTGGAATCTGGGCGAAAGGCAATCGCCATCGTCCGGCGGGAGACGAGGTATAAGATCATGGTCGCACGATGATATATCGCACGATAATAAATAATAAGCTCGCAATAATGTAAAGTGGTCGCGTGTACTAGCGCTGCCACAGACAGAGGAGAACACTGAGTGGTTAAAAAGCGCGTGTATGAACTGGCCAAAGAATTTGGTGTAGACAGTAAAACCGTGTTGGAGCGTTTGAAGAGCATGGGCGAATTTGTTAAGTCTGCTTCTTCAACAGTTGAGGCTCCAGTAGTTCGTCGTTTGCAAACAGCGTTAGCATCTGACGGAAATAAGTCCGAAAAGGCATCTAGTGCAAGTAAGCCTGCTGCGCCAAAAGCTAAGTCTCAAGCTAAGCCGCAGGCTAAACCTCAAGCTAAAGATTCGTCACACAGTGATTCTGTAGCTGGCTCTTCTGCTAACCAGCCTGTGCACAACACAGCTTCTCATTTTGTTCCAAAGCCGGGTGCAAATCATACTCGTTCAAACAATCCTTCGCGTTCTAATGCTGCTGCCGGCGAAAATAGAAAAAATGATCGTCGCAATGATAATCGTGATAATCGCGGCGAATCGCGACAGCAAGCTCAAGGTCAATCTCACTCAGATCGTTCACAGATGCCTCCTCGCCCTCGTCCGCACCAGAATGCACAAGGTGCAGGCGCATCTGCTCCACGTCCTGGTAATAATCCGTTTAGCCGTAAGCAAGGTATGCGTGCTCCTACACCTGGAGATATTCCACGTCCTCATCCGATGTCTCGTCCTGGTGCTGAAAATGGCCGCGGTGGTCGTCCAGGTCAAGCTGGCTCTGGACATCAGGGTTCGCGTGGTGAACGTGCAGAACGCGGTGGCCGCTCGCGTGGTGGCCGCTCTGGTCAAGGTGGCGCACGCTCATCGCAGTGGTCGGGTCAGCGTCGTGGTCAAGGTGGCGCAGGTGCTGGCTCTGGTGCATCTTCTCGCCCATCTGCAGAATCTCGTTTTGCATCTCAAGGAGCTAGCTTCCAGGCTGCTGCAGCAGGCGCACCTAATGGTGGTCCATCGCGTGGCGGCGGTCGCGGTCGTGCAGGAGCTGCAGGCGCATTCGGTCGTCAAGGTGGTAAATCTTCTAAGGCTCGTAAGAATCGTTTAGCGAAACGTCGTGAATACGAAGAGCTTAAAGCACCAGTGATTGGCGGCGTGCGTATTCCTTCTGGTAACGGCGCTACGATTCGCTTGCGTCAAGGCGCAACTCTTTCTGATTTGGCGGAAAAGATTGATGTAAATCCAGCAGCTTTGGTAACTGTGCTCTTCCACTTGGGAGAAATGGCAACATCTACACAATCTTTGGATGAATCAACATTCCAAATTTTGGGTGAAGAAATCGGCTGGAATATCAGCATTGTTTCTGCTGAAGAAGAAGATAAAGAGCTTTTGCAGCAGTTTGACATCGATTTGGACGAAGAAGAGCTGCAAGAAGATGACGATTTGCAATCTCGTCCGCCTGTTGTTACTGTTATGGGTCACGTCGATCACGGTAAAACTCGCTTGCTTGATACCATCCGTAAGTCGAATGTTATCGATCGCGAAGCAGGTGGCATTACTCAGCGTATCGGTGCTTATCAAGTAACTGTAAATCTTGAAGGAAAACCTCGTAAGATTACGTTCCTCGATACTCCAGGTCACGAAGCGTTTACTGCTATGCGTGCTCGCGGTGCTGAGCTTACAGATGTTGCAATTCTTGTTGTTGCAGCAGACGACGGCGTAATGCCTCAGACTGTTGAAGCTATTAACCACGCTCAAGCTGCTCATGTGCCAATTGTTGTGGCTGTGAACAAGATTGATGTTGAAGGTGCTAATCCTGAAAAGGTTCGCGGTCAGCTTACAGAATACGGTTTAGTTGCTGAAGAATACGGCGGCGACACCATGTTTGTGGATATTTCTGCAAAGCAGGGCACTAACGTCAATAAGCTTCTTGAAGCTGTGTTGTTGACTGCTGACGCTGAGCTTGATCCTAAAGCAAATCCAAATATGGATGCTCGCGGTGCAACTATCGAAGCTCGACTCGATAAGGGTCGTGGTGCTGTTGCTACTGTTCTTGTGCAGCAAGGTACTCTTCACGTTGGTGATTCTATCGTTGCTGGCACTTCTTATGGTCGTGTGCGCGCTATGCTTGACGAGAACGGCAAGCATTTGCAGGATGCGGCTCCTTCCACTCCTGTTCAGGTGCTTGGTTTGACTTCTGTTCCAACCGCTGGCGACTTGTTCTTGGTTACTTCGGACGACCGTTCTGCTCGTCAAATTGCTGAAAAGCGTGCAGCTACAGAGCGTGCAGCTCAGCTTGCTAAGCGCCGCAAGGTTGTGTCTCTTGAAAGCCTTAAGGAACAGTTCGCTAAGTCTGAAGTTGACATGCTGAACATCGTTATTAAGGGCGATTCTTCTGGTTCTGTTGAAGCTTTGGAAGATTCCTTGATGAAGATTGAGGTCTCTGAGGAAGTTGGCATCCAGGTTATTCACCGCGGTGTTGGTGCAATTACTCAGAATGATGTGAACTTGGCAACTGTCGATAAGGCTGTGATTATTGGCTTCAACGTGCGTCCAAACCGTCAGGTTGCTGATTTGGCTGAACGCGAAGGTGTGGAGGTTAAGTACTACTCGGTTATTTACAAGGCAATCGAAGATATCGAAGCTGCTTTGAAGGGTATGCTTAAGCCAGAATTTGAAGAGGTTGTCACTTCTCACTCTGAGATTCGCGAAATCTTCCGTTCTTCCAAGTTCGGCAATATTGCTGGTGTTATGGTTCAAGATGGCGAAGTCAAGCGCGGTACGAAGTGCCGTATTTTGCGCGACGGCGTTGCTACAGTCAACGACTTGGAGATTTCCAGCTTGCGTAGGTTTAAGGATGACGTGCAATCCGTTAGCGAAGGTTACGAAGCTGGTATTAATCTCGGCAGCTTTAATGACATTGAGCTTGGCGATATAATCGAAACCTTTGAAATGAAGCAGATTGAGCGCAAGTAATTATGGCAGGAACGAATCCTAGAGCTGCACGTATTGCAGCATTAATTCAGCGCGTAATCGCTTCTAATATGGAATCGCATTTGCATGATAAGCGTTTGGCAAGTGTGACTATTACGGAAGTGCGTGTTACGAACGATTTGCAAATTGCAAAGGTTTACTGGACTCAACTTGGTCACGAAGGCAAAGAGCAGGGCGAGCGTCAGCGTGCAGCACAAGCTTTGCAGCAGGCTCACGGTCGACTGCGCTCTTTGGTCGGTGCAAAAGCTGGATTGCGTTTGACTCCTCAATTGCAATTCATTTATGACGAAGTGCCGTCTGAAGCGCACGAAATTGAGGATATTCTTGTTGCAGCTCGTCATCGTGATGAAGAATTAGCTAAGTTGCGTGAAAATGCTAAGTATGCTGGTGATGTCGATCCGTATAAGAAGCCACGCGAAGTTGAAGAATCTGACGATGATTTCGAAGAGGGCGACGACTTTGAAGAGGGCGACTTTGAAGACATGTCTGAATCGTCTGACAACAATTAGATCTCAAAGCAAACTCAATGTGAATCGTATAGTAGTTAGATTTAACTTATGTGCATACCAGATTCGGGATTACTGCTTGTAGATAAGCCGCAAGGTGTTACAAGTCACGATATTGTTGCATGCGCTCGTCATTTGTTGCATACAAAGCGAGTTGGGCACGCAGGAACGCTTGATCCTATGGCAACAGGATTGCTAATCATAGGTTTTGGCAATGCAACGCGACTTTTAAATTACATGTTGGGGCACAATAAAACCTATGAAGCAGTAATCCGCTTAGGAGAAGCAACTACTACTGATGACGCAGAAGGTGAGATTCTTCCGGATAATGCATTAAATATAGGTCCGGGGGTTCATGTCGATAATGACGACACGTCTTTTGAAAAGTCACTGTCTTTTGAGCGAATTAAGCAAGTTGTTAGCGAAAATTTAGTAGGCAAAATTATGCAAGCTCCTACTGCTTTTTCTGCTATTAAAATTAATGGTCAACGAGCTTATGATTTAGCGCGCGAAGGAAAATCAGTAGAGATTGCTCCTCGAGAGATATTTGTTAGTGATTTTTCAGTAAGTAATCCTCGAATTACTAGGGGAGTGAGTGGGAAACTCGTATGCGATATATCTGCAAAAGTTTCTTGCAGTAGTGGAACATATATTCGCGCTTTAGCTCGCGATTTAGGTCGCTTACTAGGAGTTGGTGGACATCTTACTCAGCTTCGTCGCACTAGCATTGGTGATTTTTCGGTTACTGATTCGCGAGTTCTTAAACTTCGCGCTCAAATGCGAGAATTTACTGATCGCAATGGAGTATTGCAGCATCGCTCAAAAGCAGTTCCTAGTGACGATTTTGACGCAAATAATATGCTTCCTAAAATTTGCTTAAATATGATGGATGCAGCTTCGCATTCGCTTCCAACTTTAAGCATTGATGAGAATCAAGCTAAAGACTTACGTTTTGGGCGCTGGATTGAGCTTAAATCTGGCATAAATTACGAAAATTATCCTGCAATAGCGTACGTTCAAAACGCAAATACTGAGGAATGTGACGTTGTTGCAGTAGTTGAATTGACAAAAAATATAAAAAGTAATCAAATCAAACCAATTGTGGTATTTCCGGCAAGCGAGAAGACTGGTAAACTAGATAAGTATTTAAAATAACGAATTGCGTATTTTGCGTAGTTTGCTTGAGTAATGCTTGAACGCGGATAGTAAGGATATCATGAAGGTCATCGACATTCGACCAGATGCCAACGGCATGATTAATTGGCCAACGTTAAGTGCGGAGCGTAAAGCGGTTGTTACCATTGGCGTATTCGACGGTATGCACAAAGGTCATCGCGAGGTTATTCGTCGTACTGTGGATCTTGCGCATCGTCATGGAGCGTTTTCAGTAGTGATTATGTTTGATCCACGTCCAAGCGTAGTGCATGCTAATCCTGATTTATACGATGATTTTGGCGACGTTAATTCTAAACTTCCGGACGATCCTGATGCTCTTACAAGCGTGCGTCAACGTTTGCGCGTGATGTCGCAGTTGGATGTTGATCATGTTGTGATTGTGCGCTACAGCCTTGCTTTTGCTGCAAAATCGTACCGTTTCTTCTTAGGTCAGCTCGTTGGAAAGCTTGGTATGCGAGCATTAGTTCTTGGCTCTGATGCTGCGCTTGGTGCTCGTCGTGCTGGTGATATCAAAGCAATTCGCGAGTTGTCTCAAGCAACTGGAGTTTTTGAGCTTATTGAAGTAGAGGATTTGGGTCCAGACGACGTTCGCGTGCCTGATCCTATTGTTCGTGAGGTTCCACAGGAGCCTGGAGACCCTAAAGATCCTTCTGATGGCATGAATAAAGCTGAATATCGTGCTTGGAGCAAGAGCATGCCAAATAAGAAAGTGCGTGCTTGGAGTTCTACAAATGTGCGCTGGATGTTGGCTACTGGTCGAGTCAAAGAAGCGCGTGAAATTTTGGATCAGCCGCATCGCGTTGAAGGAACAGTAGTTCATGGAGACGAGCGTGGGCGCGAGATTGGATTCCCAACAGTAAATCTTGGCGAAAAAATTGAAGGCTATGTGCCAGTTGATGGCGTGTACGCAGGCTGGGTTGTTGATTTAGATGCTGACAATAAGAACGATGTCAGACCATCGAAAAATGCTGTTCCGGATGTGAGTGTTTTGCGTCGTGACGAGCTTCATTTAGGCGTTCATTCTCCGTGGCGTTGGCCTGCTGCGATTTCTATTGGAACTAAGCCAACATTTAATAAAGATGGCGAAGAAGATGCAGAGCGCACTGTTGAAGCTTACGGATTGTTCGACGATTGGAAAGACTTGTACGGGCATCGTGTTTGCATCGAGTTTGCTAGTTTCTTGCGCCCGCAGCAGACTTTTGATTCGGTTGATGCGCTAAAAGATATGCTCAAAGCTAATGTTGAGCAAGTGCGCGAGATTACAGATGCTGAGTCTGAAATCTGATTTTGATATTTGTTTAGCTGCGTTTAATTGCGTTTAGCTTATAGCCCAAGTGCTTTTAAAATTGTGTCTGCGAAAGCATAAAATATACTTATGATAAACGCAGCAATCAATCTTGAGCAAAGTGAAACATATAATCGCGCGTTTGGAGCTATTGTTGGTCTTGCTATAGGCGATGCGCTTGGAATGCCAACTCAAAGCATGAGTGCTCAAAGCATACGCCGTTTTTATGGCGGTCCAATTACAAAATTAATGGACGCTGTAAGTCAGCAGCCAATCGCGCCAAATATGAAAGCAGGTTCTGTAACAGACGATACGGAGCAAGCTTTTTTACTTGCTGAACGCATAATCGCAGATAATGGCAATATTGACAACAACAAGTATGCGCAAAATCTTCTAGATTGGGAAGATGCAATGCGCGAAAAAGGTTCCTTGGATTTGCTAGGACCGTCAACTAAGTCAGCTTTAAAAGCACTTGTAAATGGAGTAATTCCTGAAGAAACAGGCAAATTTGGCACAACTAATGGTGGTGCAATGCGCGCGACACCAATTGGCATTGCTTTCAAACCAGGTGAATCGCTTGCTAAGGCAGCCAGAAAATCATGCTTAATTACTCACAATACGACTCAAGGAATTGAATCTACAACACTCGTTGCTGCGGCAGTAAGTTTAGGTATTGAAGGTTGTGAAAATCCGCTTAAAGAAGCAATAAAATTCGTAAAATTGCTTCCAAAATATGGTAATTGGAGCGCAAAAGCAAGCGTTATAAGTAGGGTCGAATTTTTCACTAAAAAAGCTGAGGAGTTGAGTTGCTTATCTGTAAGTGACGATGATTTTGCTGAAATGTTGCAAAATGATTGTGGTACAAGTGTTGAAGCTAATGAATCCGTAGCTGCAGCTTTCGCAATTGCAACTCGCTTTGCAAATGAACCAACCAAAGCTGCGTGTTTTGCAGCATCGATTGGCGGAGATACCGATACGATTGCTGCAATGTGTTCTGCGATGTTGGGCTCACAGTATGGGTTGCAAGTGTTCGATGAAAAAATACGAGAACGCGTTTTAGAGAATTTGCGAGTCGATCACTGCTACGACGTAGAAAAGATAGTGTATGCTTTGTGCTTAATGAGAAAAAATTAGAAGATTGAGAAAAGTAGAGAATATGCTGCATAGTAGCTTTCAGAGGCGATTGCAATGTACGAATCAAACATAAGCTTGAATGAAAAAGCAAGTTTGGTCGTGCCGCAAGTAATCTCACTTGGTCAAATTATTGTAGATGTAACTATGAAAGTTAGCTCTGTTCCTAAACCAGGTGAAGACATATTTGCAAACTCGTATAGTATGAGCGCTGGTGCAAGTTACAACATGCTATTTGCTGCAAGTCAAATGGGAGCTAAAGCGCAATGGGCTGGCGTTTTGGGTGAAGGATATTTTGCAAATATTATTTCTAAAGCTTTAAACGAAGCACGTATTTCGCATATTGGCACAAAAAATTCCATGCTTGATTCAGGATTTTGCATAGCTCTTACGGATAAAAGCGCAGAACGAACTTTTATATCTACTAAAGGTGCGGAAACTAGTGGTGACGAGCATGCTTTTGACTTTGTAAATCCTAATCCGGAAGATGTTGTGTACATTAGTGGATACACGTTTGTGAGTCCTATAAAACGTGCGCTTTTGCGGTTTATGCTAAGAACAAGCGGTTTGTGCGGTTTAAGTAGTAGTGCTTTAGAGAGTTCTTTTGATAAACACAAGCGCCGGTTTACAGCGATTTTTGATGCGTCGCCAATGATTGCAAATATTTTAGATGAAGATTTAAAAGCCTTGATTGACTACGCGCCAATTTGGTTGTGTAATGCTAGAGAAGCTGAGATTTTAGCAAAAAGGCTTAACGCTTGGGGAAATGACGAAATCGAAGATGATTGCAGCGAAGATGCTGACGAAAGCAAAGATGCTGATAGCAAAAACTTTAATGACGAAACAAATAATCAACTTACAAAACGAAAGATTGAGCGTTTACAGCGTGCGCTAAGAGCTCCCCTCATCGTTCATGCAGGATCTCACGGAGCTTGGGTGTGTGATTTAGGTAAAGAAGCCGAGCATATTAAAGGATTTCAAGTAAAAGCAGTAGATACGAATGGAGCTGGCGATGCGCATACTGGCGTACTTGCGGCTTGCATAGGCTACAAAATGACGCTTAAGCAGGCTGTTTTATGCGCGAATGCTGCAGCTGCTATTGCTGTCACAAAATATGGGCCTGCAACGTGTCCTACAAAAAAGGTGATAGAAGATTTTATTAAAACAAATGTTTATTAATACCAACATTTATTGGATTTTCTTAAATTATTCACAAATCTATAAAACAAAATCAATATAAAAAGAAGCTAGGTGAAAAATGAGTAAATCTCAAGTAGGAGAATCTAAAACTCAACAAGCCACAGACTCGTCGAGTCAACATTCCTTAAGCATTGAGGAACAAGGCATAGACACAATCAGTGAAAGCGAACGTAAAGGAACGCCATCAAGCCTATTCTGGCCGTGGTTTGCATCAAATATTTCTGTATTTGCAATGTCGTACGGAGCGTGGGCGCTTGGTTTTGCAATATCCTTCTGGCAGGCAACGCTGATGACAATAATCGGCGTAATCGTATCATTCTTGCTGGTTGGGGTAATCTCAATAGCCGGCAAACGCGGAAACGCTCCAACAATGGTATTGACTCGCGCAACGTTCGGCGTACGTGGAGCAAACATTCCAGCAGCACTAAGTTGGATTGCAACGCTCGGATGGGAGATTTCTCTAGCAATAACTGCCGTTCTTGCAATGGCAACAGCCGCAGAAAAGATCGGCTGGGGTAGTGGTACGAGTGTTAAAATCGTGAGCACAATCATCGTAGTTGGATTAATTGTAATTGTTGGAATTTACGGCTACGACTTAATTATGAAGTGTCAGCAAGTTATAACAATTGTAACGGGAATAATCACTCTTGGATTCTTCGTACTAGGTTGGGGACACATAAACTTTGCTGCGATTGGTCAAATTCCAAACGGATCTCTTCCTGCAATGCTCGGTTGCTGCTTCTTCGTTATGACTGGCTTCGGCGTAGGCTGGGTTAATGTTGCGGCTGATTACTCTAGATACTTGCCTAGAAAATCTTCAAATAGCGGAATCGTTTTTTGGACTACTTTTGGAGCGTCAATTGCAAACGTGTTCCTAATTTTCTACGGTCTTCTACTCGCAGCTTCTAATATGGAATTAGCTCAAAACGTTGGAAACGACCTGATTGGAGCAATTGCTGCAATCTTGCCAGCGTGGTATTTGATTCCGTACACGATTGTAGCGGTTCTAGGACTTATGTCTGGAGCAATTATGGACAATTATTCAAACGGTCTTGCGTTGCTATCTTTTGGAATACGTATTCCTCGAACTGTTGCAGCAATTATTACTGCAATTCTAACTACTCTTGGCGTTGTTTATGTCACGTTCTTCTCCGACACATTTATTGGACCATTCCAAGGCTTCTTAACGACTTTGGGAGTGCCAATGGCTGTTTGGGCTGGAATGTTTACTACGGATGTGCTTGTTCGCAAAAAAGATTATTGCACTGAGGACTTGTATAAGCCGGAAGGTCGCTACGGTGCTTGGAATGTTAAAGCTTTTGCAATTCTTTGCGTTGGAACGATTGTTGGATGGGGTTTGGTCGTAAACTCTGCAGCGAAATGGCTTACATGGCAAGGTTATTTGCTTTGGTTTGTTGGCGGAAAATCAAGTAGCTGGGCTGGTGCAAACTTGGGCGTAATAGTTGCGCTACTAATCGGCTTAATTGGCTCTTTAATTTTCCAGCGCAAAGATATTGCTAAGCAGGAAGCGGATTTGCCAACAAGTGAAGTAGGTTTGCAGACAAGCGAAATTGCAGAATAAAAATAAAAATGAAAAAGGATATTCGTATGAAAGGATATTCAAATGATTAAAGAAGACGAATGGTTAGTGGTAATCGACAGACAGCGCGTTTTTTGCGAAAGTGAGTGGTCGACTTGGGCGTGTGCAGATCACACTTACGATTCAACAACAGAAGCTTTTACAAAACTTGCAAAAGCTTATGGTAATCGAGTAATTTACACGCGCTATGTAGCACCGCTTAAGCCAGAAAACGCTTGGATTGACTATTTTAAAGATTGGCCACAATTCCTCGTAAAACCTGATGACCCAATGTATGACTTCACTCCAGAAACAGCAGAACTTGCGGAAGGTCACACTGTAGTTACTTGCGAAACTTTCGGAAAGTGGGGTAGGAAACTTAAGGCTGCATTAGGCGAATGTCGCAAAATAACAATTTGCGGAGTTGCAACAGATTGTTGCGTATTAACAACTGCTTTAGCTGCAGCGGATAATGGCGTTGCTGTGCGTATTGCAGAAGATGCTTGTGCAGGAAGCACGCCGGAAAATCATAAGCTAGCTCTTAAAACTATGGAGCTTTTTACACCGCTTATAACAGTGTGCAGCACAAGCGAAATTCTTTAAAGTAGTAGCACTTGGGCATTTGCTTAGCTTATAGCCCAAGTGCTTTCAACGCTTCTCGCACTGTGCTAACTTCAATAATTTCTAATCCTGGAATATTAACATTTTTCCACATATGGCAAACTATTGCGCGCTTATATCCTATTCGCGCAGCCTCGCGCAATCGCGGCTCTATTCTTGGCACTGGGCGAACTTGACCAGTTAAGCTCATTTCACCAATTGCGCAAGTTTTAGGAGTTACTGCTTTCCCGGCAGCAGTGCTAGCTAAAGCTGCTACGATTGCTAAGTCGCAAGACGGCTCTTTTGCCAACGCTCCTGCAATAGTAGATACGTACAAATCTTTTGCAAGCAAATTAACGCGTCCGTGACGATACAAAACTGCTGTAAGCATTGCAAGACGGTTAGAATCAACACCAGAAACTGCGCGGCGAGGAGTAGGCAGAGCTGATTGCGTTACAAGTGCTTGTATTTCAATCGGCAGGCTTCTGTGTCCTTCAAGCGTAAAAGTGACGCAAGTTCCGTCGTTTGTGCAATCTTGCGCATTTTTACCTTGATTAGCGTTTTCTGTAGAAGACAAAAACAGTCCGGAAGGATCCGGCACTTCCTCAATTCCTTCACCGCTCATGTCGAAGCAGCCAACTTCGTCTGTAGGACCAAAGCGATTCTTTACAGCTCTTAGCATGCGTAGCGCTGTTTGTGTGTCGCCCTCAAATTGGCATACTGTGTCGACTAAATGCTCAAGCGTACGCGGCCCTGCTATTGAACCATCTTTTGTAACGTGCCCAACTAAAAGTATCGGAATATTGTTAGCTTTAGCAACGTCGATAAGTGCACTCGCAACTTCTCTAACTTGTGTAGAACCGCCTGTAATACCATCTACTTCTTGTGCGGAAATCGTTTGCGCAGAATCGACAATAGCAAGCGTAGGGTGATGCGTTTCAATAAGATCTAGTACAGTGTCAAGATCGCCTGTTGTTGCAAGTAATAAATAATCGTTTACAGCGTTAATTCTAGACGCGCGCAATTTAACTTGCGCTGCTGATTCCTCGCCGGAAATATACAATACAGGGGGAGTGTTGCTTTCTTTTGATTGCTTAGATACGTAAGCTGCTGCTTTTAGAAGTAGTGTTGATTTTCCGATACCTGGCTCTCCTGCTATAAGAGTTACGGAGCCTGGCACAAGTCCTCCGCCTAATACGCGATCGAATTCGCTAAAACCAGTATGGATGCGCATTGCGTCGTCTGCTTGAATTTCGCTAATTGGTTGCGCGGATGTTGCTGAATCGAGAGTTGAATGTGCGATATTGCGATTAGAAGTAGTTATGCTATCTGGTGAATATGCGCGCGATGCTGTTGTTGCGCGCGGTGTACGTGTTGTACGAGATAATCCGCTAACTCGTGCCTCTCTAAACTCGTTCACTGTGCCCCATTCGCCACATTCAGGGCAGCGACCGTACCATTTTGAGCCGCTCCAACCGCATTCGGAACATAAATAGTGAAGAGTAGATTTACTAGCCATATCTCGACGCTATACGCTTTATTAGACAATCATATTTTGTATTTGTTTTTGATTGTAAAGCGCTTTTGCGTACTAAAAGCGTCATCGCGATGTGACATAATGCAAGTATGTCGAAATCGAATGCTTCAAGTATGAATGCTTCAAAGATGGGTGCGTTGAATATGAATTCCTCAAGTGTCAATAATTCATCACACAGCAAATTATTAGTTGTGTTGACTTCAGCTGCAGTAATTGTGGTTTTGGCTCTAATTTCAGCATTTATGTGGCCAGGTTGGGCATTGAATCACGAAAATGTTGCGAGCAAAAATCATATGGTAATGCCTAAAACGCCTTCTATACCATCGAAACCTTTGCCAGCATCTTCTACGGCATTGCTTAAGGCTATGCCTGATAGCGTACTTGATTTCGCTCGTGTTGACGCTATACCTAGTGCAACTTGGACTGAATCGTCGCCTTTGGAGGAATATTCTGTTAAGTACTCAACTGGTCAGCCAGATGGGGAAGTGTCTGTAACTGTTGCTCAATGGTCGAATCGCGATTCTGCGAACAAGCAGTATGAAGCGTTAGTTGATGGACTTAAGGGTTCTGATATCGCAAGTGGAAAAATTCAAGTTTCTGGTAAGACTTCCGGTAGCTATGTGTTGCGAAATGATGAAAATGATAAATCACAGGCTAGTGCATTGTGGCAGAACGATACCGCTGTTTTTGAAGTGAACGGCGCAAAGCAAGCAGTAGAGCGTTTTTATCACAGATTCCCAATGTAAATGTTGTAAAAAATGATGTTCTTTGTAATATCACTCCACAAAGTCGTTAAAACGGTGTAACATTAGGCAAGTTGCACACTTTACATAGGAATGGAGGCTTCAGATGGGTTCTGTCATCAAGAAGCGCCGCAAGCGGATGAGCAAGAAGAAGCACCGCAAACTGCTGCGTAAGACTCGTCACCAGCGCAAGTAATTTTCTTGCTATGCGTTGATGCGTGTCTGAACGTTTAGGCACGTAAGACTTTTTTTGAAGCGTCGGTTTTCCCGGCGCTTTTTTATATACAAAAAAATAGAGCCCGTGTTTACAGACTCTACTTTTCGCTTAGTTTCGCTACTTATTTGGGTTGGTAAGCGTGCGAGGGCCGTTAGGATCGCCGACGATCACGGTGTCAACCATGTTCAAGAACAAGCCGTGTTCCACAACGCCAACAGTTTCAATCAAATCCTTCGCCAACTCCTGTGGATGCTCAATGCGCTCCATATGCAAATCAACCACGAAGTTGTTCTCGTCGGTGCGAACTTCTTTGCCGTCTGCATCAAGACGCAAAACTGGCTTATATCCGCGCTTTTCGAACTTACGAATCACTTGCGCGGAGCCGAATGGAATCACCTCAACAGGAAGTGGGAACTTGCCAATCGTGTCGACTACCTTGCTTGCATCAACAATCCACACAATGCGGTCAGAGTTAATAGCCACAATCTTTTCCCAAAGAAGAGCTGCGCCGCCGCCTTTAATTCCGTTGAAATTCTTGTCAACTTCGTCGGAGCCGTCGATTGTAACGTCAATGTGATCCACTTCGTTAATGTCGAGAATCTTAATGCCGTAGCCTTCTGCTTGCTCTTGTGTGCGACGAGAAGTGGTAACTCCCGTAAAGCTCAAGCCTTCTTCCTGAACTCTGCGGCCAAGCTCGTCAACCAAGAAGCGCACTGTAGAGCCGGTGCCAAGACCAACCATCATTCCATTCTTTACAATCTTTGCGGCTTCAATGCCTGCTGCTTTTTTAAGCGCGTCTTGTTGTGCTTTATCCATTATTCCTGCTTTCTTATGTTTTGTTATTCCCGAGTTCGTCGATGAACTTCCATCGCATTTGCGGGAGAGGCGCTTATGCTTTTATGCGTGCCTCGTTTTCGTACATTTCCATATTAGTCTGCGTGCAGATTTTTTGAACGGAGCTGGGCGCTCGCACCCTCCAAACGCGGGCGTGACGACCTGCTTTCGCGCTCAAAGTGTAACGCGCGAAAGCAACTCGGAGCGTGAGCTTGCTCAAGTTGAAAGCACGGTGTGCTTTCAACGCAAGCTCAGTAGCGAGCGCGCCTAGACCGCGCGAGCGATCTACTACGTTTGGAGCTCAACGCCGAGCAAATTCCAAAGTAACCTATGAAAGGTAGAAGGCGGTTGGAGATAAATGCAAGGTGCCGTCTGGTTCTACGTAGCCGTTTACGTTGATTGTGCCGGAAATAAAGCGCGCCTCGCCGTTAAAACTTGGGCTTGTGTTTGGTGGTGGAGTAAATTGCAGCACGCCAGAAACACTTAATCCTTGAACTGGTTTAGATGCAGTTTGCGTAACATTTTGCTTTGTTTTTGGAACTTCTTGAACAATAGTTATAGCATCTTGCTGGTGTGCAACTTGCTGGTGTGCATCTTGTTCATTTTCTATTGATAGTGCATCTTTTTCGCTATTTTCTAACGTTTCACGCTTTGTTTCACGCGCTTGTTCGCGCGCTGATTCATTTGCAGATTCAGTTAGATCACTAGTGTTTTTACTATTTTGTGCAGAAAAATCAGGATTAATATCTTCGCCAACTGTGCGTTCAAGATGGTATTTTGCATGAGAAATTTTGCCGTCTAAAAGCATTTTCGCATCACTTGGCACATTCGTACCTTTTGCATATTCAGAAGCAAGAAGCGACTTCCAGCCTTCTAAAGGCAAGTATCCGTCCTTCAAACCATTTCGGCAATCTTCCGCATATCCGCGCGCTAATGTATCAACTTTTTCGTTTCCTTCGTTTCCTGCGTGACCCTTAACCCACACGAATTTTACGGCGCCTTCGCGCTTAGTAATTTCCGCGTCGATTGCTCGAATCAGCTCGGCATTTTTAACAGGTTCATTTTTAGAGTTTTTCCAACCGTTCTTTTTCCATCCGTGAATCCACGTAGTTGCGCAGTTAATAGCGTATTGTGAATCACTTTCGATTGTGAGCGGCTCTCTTCCAGGATGTGCTCGTAAAGCTTCCAAAACCGCGCATAATTCGCCAATTTGATTTGTGCCATTAGTTGCGCCTCCAGCATCTGCATTGCCTGTGTGATGATGTTCGTTAGAGCTACCAGACTCGTCAATGTGATCTGCCCACGCCCAACCCATTGAACCATTCGGGTTTCCGAGCGCGGAACCGTCTGTTGAAACAACAATCATGACAAAACCTTTCAAAAATGCGCCGGCTGCAGATTGCAACCAGCGCAATTAGTAGATTTCTTTATTTACGCAAGATTATTACGTTACGCTAAAGCCTTGTCGACTACAGCAGTAGCTTCCTCAAGCACCTTGTCAAGTGCTTCTGGAGAAACGAAGGATTCTGCGTAAACCTTGTAAATATTCTCGGTACCAGATGGGCGAGCAGCGAACCAGTTGTTCTTAGTCGTCACCTTCAAGCCACCAATCTTTGCGCCGTTTCCAGGAGCTTCCGTAAGCTTTGCGGTAATATCCTCACCAGCAAGCTTAGTTGCTTCAACGTCGTCGCCGCTCAAAGCTGCAAACTTCTGCTTTTGCTCAAGTGTTGTTGGGGTATCGACGCGCTTATACCAGCTTTCGCCAAAACGAGCTACCTGATCCTGGTGAAGCTGAGCTGGGTTCTTGCCAGTCTTTGCAGTAATTTCCGCAGCGAGTAAATCAGGAATCAAACCATCCTTATCGGTGGTCCACACGCGACCATCTTTGCGCAAGAAGCTCATGCCGGAGCTTTCCTCTCCGCCGAAAGCAACTTCGCCGCTAAAGAGTGGGTCAACGAACCACTTGAATCCAACTGGAACTTCCACAAGCTTTGCGTTAATAGAAGCAGCCACGCGGTCGATCAAGGAAGAAGACACAAGCGTCTTGCCGATAGCAGTATTCTTTGGCCAATCCGGGCGAGCACCGCCGAACAAGTACTCCACGCACACCGCGATGTAATGGTTCGGGTTCATAACGCCCCAGTTCGGGCACACAATACCGTGACGGTCAGCATCTGGATCGGTGCCGCCAACCAAATCGTACTTATCCCAAGCGCCAGCGTTAAGCTGATCAACTAAGCCCTTCATTGCGTAAGGAGAGCTTGGATCCATACGAATCTTGCCATCGTGGTCAATAGTCATGAATCGCCAAGTTGGGTCAACTTCTGGACGCACAACGCCAATGTTCAGGCCATACTTTTCGTTCATAAGTGGCCAGTAGTTTACGCTTGCGCCGCCGAGTGGGTCAATTCCCAAACGCACGCCGCTAGAGCGAATCACATCAAAATCGATTACATTAGCCAAATCGCTAACGTAGTGTTCGCGGTAATCGAATCCTTCAACCAAATCAGACTTGATTGCTTCCTCGAAAGGTACGCGCTTTACAGACTTGTAGTTGTCGAGCAATTCATTTGCTCGAGCTGCAATTGCGTTAGTTACATCTGCAGGGGCAGGACCGCCTGTTACAGGATCGTACTTAAAACCGCCGTCGGTTGGTGGGTTGTGCGAAGGAGTGACGACAATGCCGTCAGCCAAGCCGTCGCCGCTAAAACGCTGAGTGCCGTCGGCTGCGCGATTATGCGTCAAAATAGCTTGGGATACAACAGGAGTTGGCACGAAATCGCCGCGAGAATCCACGCGAACGTGAACTCCGTTAGCAACCAAAACCTCAATAGCGGTTTTTTGAGCAGGCTCAGAAAGAGCATGCGTATCGCGACCAATATAAAGAGGGCCAGTTACGCCAGCTTTTTTGCGATATTCAGCAATAGCTTGTGTAATTGCCACAATATGAGCTTCGTTAAACGAAGTTTTTAAAGCAGAACCACGGTGACCGGACGTGCCGAAAATCACGCGCTGTTCTGGAATGTTGGAATTTGGAACTTCATCATAGTAAGCGCCAACCAAAGCGTCGACGTCGACTAGATCTTCTGGGGTGGCGGGCATTCCCGCATTTTTTGCTACCATAATTTTTTATTTTGCCACGGCGCTTGTATTTTATATTTTTTCTGAAGCAACGCTAGTTTTTACGCTTGCCGGCACGCGCACGCACAGTGCTTGTTTGTCAACAGTGAATCGCAAATGTTTTGTGTAACCCAAAATGTCGCCGTCCACCTGCACTGGCGCCGCTTTTTCTAATTGCACTTCTGCGCTAAAACCTTGCGTTTGGTCAATTCTTGAGCCTGCAGAAAGCGAATCCTGCTGGAGCGCGCGCCCTGTTAGCGTTTGGTGTATTACTCCTCGGAACAAATTAGCCCAACCAATTAAACCGCCCGAAGTGTCAATAATCTCAAAATCAAGCACACCATCGTCATATGCTGCTTCTGGCATAAGCGAAAACATAGGAATCTGACCGCAATTTCCAGCCATAAGTGTGCGGAAAGTCAATCCTTTTAGCACGCTTTCGTCGCCATTTGAACGCTGTAAGGTAACGGTTGCGCGATATTTTGGCATAAACAAATGCTTTACGCCAGAGACAAAATAAGCAAGCCAACTAATATTCTTTTTTAAGTTTGGATCAGTGTCGTCAATCATTAACGCGTCAAAACCAATGCCTGCAATAATTAAGAATGCGTGTCCATGATCTTCTTCTGGATTGTCGAGAATCGTTACGCGCCCAACGTCAACCTGCCTAGAGCCGTGAGAAGTCGCAACACGCAACGCAGCATCCACGTCGTTTACTGGAATTCCCATATTTCTAGCAAAAAGATTGCCAGTTCCAATAGGAATAATTCCCATCGCGTGACCTTTACCGCTTACTGCGCTCGCAACAGTACGAACCGTGCCATCTCCGCCTACTGCTACTACTACGTTAGCTCCGTTTGAAAGTGCTTCTAAAGCGCATTCGCGTCCATCTTTATCTAACTGTGTATCAATAATTTCGTAGGTTAAATTGCGTTCTTTGCAATAATTTTTAATACTTTCGCGATACGATTTCGCTTGTGGTTTTGAAGGATTAAGTATGAATGCGTAATGCACTGAGTCGCCATGTCGTTGAGCAAGTTTTTCTGCCAAATGATGACGTTTTAAAGCGCGCGAAACAATCATGATGACGAATGGAGCGAGTACAAGCGCGAATACAATCATCATAAGAGCAATAGTCGCTTGAATAGGCATAGTTGGCATACCTCCTATTCTTGCACATTATTTTTTCTACAATACTAAATTTTGCGGCATATTGCGAATATTTACGTTTTTTACACATTTGTATAGTATGTATTGTTTTTATAAATATCGTTTATTGCTTGTATTAGATGTTTATTAGTTACTCATCAGGTGTCGGCTAGTTGCTAGTTAATTGTGCATTTTGCTGCTTTTGCTTGTTCTTTGCTCGTTTTTCACGTGTATTATTCGCATTAATTCTGTACTAAATATTTAGTTAGTTATATAGCTAGTTATGTAACCAGTTATGCTCTCCTGCTTCGCTAATACTAATTTCGTGCGTCGCTAGTGGTAAACTATGCAAGCGTGTCTGTCGCATATAATTATTAAGCAGAGGTTTTGAATATGGCTGAATTACAGCAAAATTTTGAGGGAGATGAATCCCTCAATATTACACCTAGTAATATGCCTGATGATGCTAGTGACGATACTGTTGCTTTTATGCAGGTTCCTCAAAGTCATGTAGAAGATCAAATAGCTGATAATTCTGTTAATTATGAGGGAACTCTTGCTGATAATTTAGGCGAAGTCGCCGATGAAGAAGATACTTCTGGAGACATTGTTGACGATATCGTTGAAGATATTGCGGGTAATAAGAAGAATGTGTTTGGTAATAATGCTGCATCTTATGGCATGTATGCAAATGCAACTCCTGCCGATTCAACTGCAACCGATTCATTTAGAGTAGTAGAGCCGAAAGCAAAGAAACATCGTACGAATCGTTCCGCACTGGCGTTGATGTATTCGCTTCTTATCTTTGTTATTTTGTTAGCAGCAGCATTTTTTGCACTTCATTTGTATTTCAACAATCGAGTTGCTCCAGGTGTTGATTTTGGTGATGCTTCTATTACGCGCAATCTCACTGGCTATCAGGAAGATTCTGTAAGCAAGACTGTTCAGAATGCTGTGGATCATAGCGAATTAGAAATTAGTGACGATCAAGGAAATAGTATTGATGCAGATTTGAGTCAGCTTGGTGTCAAGATTGATAAGAACGCAACTGTAAAAGCTATTATGAATGCTAAGCGAGATAATTTATTTACTCGTATTATGCCTTGGGTTCATCAAACTGTGAGCTTGAAAGCTGTACGTGATGATTCTGCTTTGGATTCGTACTTATTGCATAAGTTTATTCGTGAGAAGGATCGTGCTGTACCTTATAGTGCAGTTTTCGACAAGGATTCTGAATCTTACAAGGTAGAGGATGGCATACCTGGTCGCACTATAGAAACTATGTCTGTTCGTGAAGCAGTAAAAAAGTTAATTGCTTACCCTGGTAAAACAGTAAAAGTTTCTGTTACATCTCGACGCACTGACGCTCCTATTAAGCTTGATGCAGCGCAGAAACTTGTAAATGATTTAAATAAACTTCTTGAGAAAAAAATCACGTTTAATAACGGTGACGGTAAAGATTTTACGGTTCCAAAAGAAGCGATTGCGTCTTGGATCAGTATAAAAGCAGATACGACTCGCCGTAAGCTTTCTTACACAATTGATGCAGATAAAGCAGATTATTATTTGTCTCAAGTTCTTCCAAAAGAACTTAATCAGCAAAAAATTAATCAAGAAGATGCAATTGATAAAGAAGGTAGGTTTATTTTCACAACGCTTAAAGGTTCTAATGGTGTTGAAATTAACTATTCCAATAGTGTTGCGAAAAAGGCTGTAGAATCTTTGCGCAATGGCAATGATTTCAAGATGGCTGTTCCTGCGAAAATCACTAAGTTTACCGTTGAAAAGAAGCTTGTTGAAATGCGCATTGTTGTTGACAAAACAACCCAAACGGCTTCTGTTTATAAGAATGATGAACTTGTAAAAACATTCCCTGTTTGCACAGGTAAGCGCGGTGCTGATGATTCAGCTTCCGGCACATTCTTTATTTACTTGCGTTATGCTTCACAAGATATGCGCGGTAGGAACGGCGATGGCTCTCCTTACTTCTCTCCTGGAGTGCGTTGGGTTAGCTATTACCATGGTGGAGAAGGCTTCCACACTGCTTCTTGGAATTATAAGGGTATTGCAACTGGCGATGCTGCAAATCACGGCTCTCATGGTTGCATAAACATGTATGAGCAGGATGCTCGCTGGATTTTTGAAAATTGCCCACGTGGCACTATTGTACAAATTGTTGGCACGACTCCAGATGGTCCGGTACGCGAATGAGCGAATCTGTGGGTAACTCACTTAACAAAGATGAACGCGCCGAAGAACTTTTGCTTTCTGCGCGTTCTAATCTTGAGTGTGTGCAAAGTCCACAATCTACTCCGAAGTTAGCTGCGTCTAGACGAATTAGCAGCGCGCCAATTCCTGTGCATGTTACTGCAACATTGTTTGACACTCCGTCTAAAGCTGAGTGTATTGACAATAAGCCATTGCTTGTGCGTTTTGGTCGCAGGCTCGTTACGTCTATTGTCGGCATGTGGATGCGTCTTGCTGGTCGTGTTGCTCGTCGTCTTGGCTGGTTTCCAAGTGTTGAGCCATATATTGGGTATGGAACGCATAGATATGCTCGCTTGATTTGCAGAACTGTGTATGCTCCAAAGCTTGGTCATCATTCTGCTCTAAAACGCGGAATTTACGCAATGCTTGTTGTTCCTGCTGTGCGTGTGCGCGTGGCTTTGTCTATTGACGGTATTCCTGTAGAAACAGCTCAAATTGGCGATTCTGAAATATACGATAAGCCTGAAGGTTCGCGCGATGGTAGTGCAGAGTATTGTATTTCTGACCGTGCAGGGTATTTAGATTTAATTACTGAGCGCGCTTTAGAGCCTGGTCGTCACGTTGTTTCGTATTCTGTTAGTGATCGTGAGCCTGTAAAAGCGAGCTTGTTTGCTATTGACGCAAATGTTCCTGTTGGTGTTATTTCGGACGTTGACGACACTATTATGGTAACTCAAGCGCCTTCGCCAATTCGTGCTGCTTATAATTTGCTTATTATGAATCCTGCTCATCGTTCGCCAGTTACTGGAATGTCTGAGTTTTTCCAGTCTTTAGAGCGTTTACGTGACGATATTCCATTTTTCTATCTTTCTACTTCTCCGTGGAATGTTGAGGCTTCAATTCGTCACTTTATTGATCGCGAAAAGTTTCCTGAGGGTCCTCTTCTTCTTCGTGATTTGGATCCACGTCCTAAAACTTTTATCCCAAACGGACCGCAGCATAAATTAGAATTTGCAACTCAGCTTATGGATGATTTTCCGGGTATGCGTTTTGTGCTTATTGGCGATGATGGTCAAAAGGATCCTTTAACGTATGCGAATATTATTCGTAAGCATCCAGGTCGTGTGCTTGCAGTAGGTATTAGGCAATTGCGTAAGCATGCTACTGTTGAGGATTTTCGTCGTAAATTATCTCGTGATTTTGCGGTTGCTTTAAGTGCGTCTAAGCGTGCATATGTTTTTTCGGATGCTCTTGATACTACGTGTGAAGATGCACAAGAAATTCCTACTATGGCGATCGAAAAATTACATAATGCTAACGAGTTTTCTGGTGATATTGATGATTTTGATGATGCTCAAATGCGCATAATTGAAGCAGAAGGTGCTGTTGGTACTTTGCAAGGCGTGCCATTTTTTGCAGCTCCTCAAGGCAAAGATTTAGCTAAAGTAATGCTTCCGTTTATAGAGGAAGCAATCGCGAAATAGTATAAAAATAATTGTAAAATAATTTTGTAATATTAAAGAATTGCAGAAAATATTTCGTTACTAATATATAAAAGCTGAAGAAAATACTTAATGAAAATTAAAAGAGGTGTAGCTATGAGTAATCAAGATTTCGCAAAGCCAAAAGCAGCAGAACGCATACCGTCGGCACGTGAATTCCATGGCGACACTTATATAGACGAATATGCTTGGATGAAAGATCGCAATAATCCTAAGCTTATGGAATACGTCAATAGTCAAAACGCTTATACTGAACAGCGTGTAAAGCACTTAGAAAACTTGCGTTCTACATTGTTTGACGAGTTGCGTTCAAGAGTTCAAGAAACAGACATGTCTGTTCCTGTGCGCATGAATAATTATTGGTATTACGTGCGTACTGAAAAAGGCAAACAATACGCTGTGCAATGCCGTATGAAAGTCAAAAATAGTGACGATTGGAATCCGCCAATTATCGACAATTCTGCAAAACCTGGCACAACTGATGGTGAAGAGATTTTATTTGATGCAAACTTTGAGTCTGAGCACTCTGGTGGCAAGTTCTTTAGAGTCGGTGGAATGGATTTGAGCACCGATGGTTTGAGAATGCTGTACGGTGTCGACACTCAAGGCGATGAACGCTTTAACTATTTTATTCGTGACTTTTCTACAAAAACATGTTCTTGGTTGCAGTTAGAAGAATCGTGGGAAAATCTTGCTTCTGCTTCACTTTCTCCAGATGGAAAATGGGTGTTTTATGTAAAGCTTGATGATGCTTGGCGTCCTTATCAAGTTTGGAGGCATAAGGTTGGCACTAGCGTTTCTAATGATGTAAAAGTTTTTGAAGAAACTGACGAGCGATTTTTTGTTGACGTGTATGAAAGTTTTGACGAACGATACATGATGATCAGTAGTAGTTCAAAGACTACGTCGCGCGTGCTTATGCTTCCTTTGAGCAATCCTGAAGGCGAATTCAGCATGGTTATTGAGCCGGTTGAGGGGGTGGAATACGATATTTCTTTCGCTTGCTTTGAGAATGCTGGCGAAAATGGTGAAGATATTCCAATTGCGATTGTGTGCCATAACGCTAAAAATCCTAATTTTGAAATTGACATTATTGATATGAGAGGAAATTCCGGCAAGTTTGATGAGCATATAACGTATAAGCTTTCGGATGGAGTATGTGTTGCGTCGGGTTCTCCTTATGGTTGCGAGCAGGGAGATGCTTGGCAACAAGGTGCTGGAAGTGAGCCTATTACAAAGCCTTATAATTCGCCTCAAAATCCTGAAATATTGCAAAATGCAGTTGGATTGAGCATAAGCGGATTGTCAATGTACAAAAATTATGTGGCACTAGCTTATCGTTCTCAAGGTTTGCCGCATTTGGCTGTAATGAGCAAGAAGCGCGCTGTTGAAGATTTTTTGCAAGCAAAACCGTGGCGTTTTTGCGAAGTGCGACCGCTTTCTTCCCAGCTTGCGAATCAATTTACGGATCAACTTTCTTCCCAGCTTGCGAATCAATTTACGGATCAACTTTCTTCTCAACTTGCGGATCAAGCGCAAGCCGAACCACGTGCTGCGCTCGCAAATATTTCACAAGAAGAAATCAACAATAATCGCCTATTGAGTATTTCTATGACTGGAAATCCTTCGTACGAAGCTCCGCGTATGCGTTACGCTTTTGGTAGTTATGCGACTTTAGGTCAACTTCGCGAGTTGGATCCTTTAACAGGCGAAGATGTGTTGCTCAAGCAAGGTAAAATTTTAGGTGAATTTAATGAGCGCAATTATGCTGAAAAGCGCGTTTGGATTACTGCTCGAGATGGTGAGCGTGTGCCAGTGTCTCTTGTGTGGCGTCCGGATAAAATTTCTCAAACTGACTCAATGTTTATTACTGGTTATGGAGCGTATGAAGTTAGTTCAGACCCTACTTTTTCTGTCGGTCGCTTGAGTTTGCTGGATCGCGGCGTGTTATATGCGCAAGTGCATGTGCGAGGTGGCGGCGAAATGGGTCGTGCGTGGTATGAACAGGGTAGGCGCGTTAATAAAAAGCATACTTTTGAAGATTTTGTTGATGCCACGCGTGCTTTGCAAAATGCTGGTTTTGCTTCCGCTTGCCATACTGTTGCAAACGGTGGTTCAGCAGGAGGCTTGCTTATGGGTGCTATAGCAAATATGGCTCCGGAATGTTATGCAGGAATTGAAGCAGACGTGCCTTTTGTAGATGCCCTTACGTCTATGCTCGACTCTTCTTTGCCGCTTACTGTAACAGAGTGGGATGAGTGGGGCAATCCGCTCGATGATCCTGAAGCTTATGCTTATATGAAATCGTATACTCCTTACGAAAATGTGCCTTGCGTAAAAACGGAAGATGGTCGCAAAAAGTTAGCTGATTTTCCGAAAATCTTAATCACGTCCTCTATTTACGACACGCGCGTGCTTGTTACGGAACCTTTAAAATGGCTCGCTAAATTGCAAGCTTCTGGAGTTGACGCAATTGCTCGTATTGAAACTGACGGTGGTCACGGTGGCACTTCTGGCAGGTACAGGCAATGGCAGGAGTTAGCTTATGAAAACGCATGGTGCTTGCACGTTATGGGTATAAACAGTTAGTTGGAAGCGGCAGAAACTTTACTGCGTTGTAAAGTAAATGTCGTTTCCACGCCTTTCGTGATATCATGGGTCAAGTGATGTGCGTTTTTCGCTTGCGTTTTTCGTTTGCGTTTGTGCTCATTTACATACAGGTAGTTCAATGGAGATATCTACTTATTGCTTAATGAAGGGGTAGAGCAGCAATGGCAACACTCAACGTTGACAGCGATGAATTTTCACTGCAACATACCGCATTGTTTAAGCAAGTTCCAGCTGATCAAGTAAAAGAATTGATGCAGTATTTACAAGAATCAACATTTAAAAAAGGTTCTGCAATTTTTAATGAAGGCGATACTGACCATCGAATGTACTTGCTTGAGCGTGGAAGAGTAAAATTAGTTCGTCATTCAAACGACAATCGTGTGCAATTGTTAAGTATTCACACTCCTGGCGAAATTCTAGGCGAAATTCCCGTTTTTGACCCTAGCGGCGGTCCTCGTACAGCTTCAGCAATATCTATTACCAACAATACTAGAGTTTTATGGCTAGAAAATGACGTGTTATTCCATTGGTTAAACAATCACCCTAGTGTTGCAGTAGATATGCTTCAAGTGCTTGCAGCGCGCATGCGAGCAAATAATGAGCGAATTTCCGATTTAGTTTTTATGGATGTTCCTGCTCGTTTAGCAAAGACTTTGCTGAATTTAGCTTCAAGATTTGGTGAGCCTATGAGCGATGGCTTGCTTGTGCCGCATGATTTAACGCAAGAAGAGCTTGCGCAACTTGTTGGCTCGTCACGCGAAACAGTTAACAAAGCGCTTATGGATTTTGCAAACAGGGGTTGGATTATGCGCCAAGGCAGGTCAATTATTATCTACAAGCCTGGCATGCTTATTCGTCGAGCTGAACGTTAAAATGCGAATGTTTATGATGTCAGTTTTCAAGTAGAGGCAAACCTTTAAAATAGTACGCATGCCGAAAAAGAATTCACTGACTGTTCGCCGTGTGTTAGCACTGTTCCTTACCTACATCACTTTGTGTGTTGCAGGAGGTATTGCAGCAAGTATTATGTTTGTTCCTGGCGTAATGAGCGTGAATAGTGTAGTGAAAACAGTAGTGCCTTCACTTCGCGTTGACGGCATCGATTTTGATGTTACCGCGTTGCCGCAAAAATCGCGACTTTACGCTTCTGATGGCAAAACTATTATTGCAACTTTTTATGCTCAAAATCGCACTGTAGTGCCGCTTCGACGCATATCGCAATATATGCAGCGAGCAATGGTTGCTCGTGAAGACCGTCGATTCTTTGAGCATTCCGGCGTAGATATGCAAGGTGTTATTCGCGCATTCGTGCAAACATTCGTTAAAAAGGGAGATATGCAAGGTGGCTCTTCCTTAACTCAGCAATATGTAAAAAATGTGCTTATGATTAAAGCTCGCGAAAATAACGATCCTTTAGCTGAGTATCACGCTTCTGAAGGCACTATTGCACGTAAATTACGCGAAATGCTTATTGCAATTCAAATGGAGAAAAAATACTCTAAACTTGAGATTTTGCAGGGATATTTAAATATTGCGCAGTTCGGTAGCAATAATATTTACGGCGTAGAAACTGCAGCTCATCGCTACTTCAATACGAGTGCTGCAAAACTTAATCTTGTGCAATCGGCAACTATTGCTGCAATTACAAAGAATCCTTCGCGTTACGATCCTTCTATTGAAGCAAATCAGCCTGAAGCGCAAAAGCAGCGCAATATTGTGCTTGATTTAATGCTTCGTCAAGGTTTTATTACTAAGAGCGAGCATGATTCCGCTGTTGCTATTCCTCTTAAAAGCACTCTTAACATACAGAGGGAAGTTTCTAAAATTGGATGTCAAGCTGCAGGCGACGCAGCATTCTTCTGCGATTATGTGACGAAGAAAATTTTGCACTCCCGCGAGTTTGGTAAAACTGCTGCCATGCGCGAGAAGTTGCTTACTGAGGGTGGTCTTGATATTTACACAACTATGGATTTGCGTGCTAGTAAGGCTGCTATGAAAGCTGCTAGGGATACGATTCCTGTAAATGATAAGAGCGGTTTTGAGGTTTCAATTGCGGCAATTAAGCCTGGAACTGGTGAAGTTTTGGCGTTTGGTAGCAATCGTATTTATGATGCTACGGATGCTGCAAAATCAGATCCTACGCATACGGCTTTGAACTACGCTGTCGATGAACGAGATGGTGGCGGTCTCGGTTGGCAAATTGGTTCTACTTGGAAGCCAATTAATATGGTTGCGTGGATGCTTGCTGGAAAGTCAATTAATCAGCCTCTTCGCACTTCTATGCTTTATAATAATGCTGATTTTAATTGCAGCAAATTCCGCGGAGTTGGTAGTTGGTCAGTTCAAAACTCTGGTGGTGGCACAACTAATCCGGAAACTCCTTTGCAAGGTCTTGTGCGCTCGCATAACACCACTCAGGCTTCTATGGCTCAGCAAATTAAGCTGTGTTCAATCGCGGATGCTGCTCGCATACTTGGCTACCACAATTCGCCTCTTGGTCAGGAAAGCGTGTATTCTGCTAACTCGCTTAATCCGCCTATGACGATTGGTTCTGTGCAAGCTTCGCCTTTAACTGTGGCGAATGTGTATGCAACTATTGGTGCTGATGGCGTGGCATGTGATCCTATTGCTATTAAGCGAGTTGTTGACAAAAACGGTAAGCGTTTGAAAGTTCCTAGTGCGCATTGCCATCAAGCAATTCCAAAGGGAATCGCTCAAACTGCTGCTTATGCGCTGAATCAGGGTGTTGTGCAACCTGGTGGCGAGGCTTCAACTACACAACTTGATGGCGGTCGCAAGACTTTCGCAAAAACTGGTACTAACGAGCAGTACTACATGACTACAGCTGGTTTTGTGCCGTATCAAGTTGCTTCGTTTGTGGCAGTTGGTAACGCTGAATCACAGAAAAGCTTTAATGGCATGACTATTAACGGTCGCACAATGGCAGCTTGGTACGGTATGTATATTGCAACCCCAGCGTGGAAACAGTTTATGAACGACTATTTGAAAGCTGCTAACATTCCTGTTGACAACGATTATGGCAAGCCTGATCCAAAGTATACTGCCGGTGGAACTCTGCCCGGCACGCCTAAAAATACTGTTAAAACTGATCAGCAGAAGCGAGATGAAGACGCCAGAAAGCAGGCAGCACAAGAACAGCAGGAAGAAGCTAAGACGCAAAAGAACACGCAAGATCAGTACGGCACTGCTCGCCGCGACGACTATGGTGATTCAGAAACTGATAATTACTAAATGGTATTTGTTAACTCGTAATTGCTAGTTAACTTACTAAATACTAAGTTGTTTTGTGCTGTTCCTTACGAATAGACCCTTACTTATGCTACTTGATTGTGAGCAAAGTAAGGGTCATTTTTAGTGCAAATACGCACTGTGCTAGTTCAAATCCGCACCAACTGCGTCTGCAACATGCTCGAAGCCGTCGCGTTTCAAAAGGTCCGCAAGTCCGCGTTTCAGCGTTGTGATTTGCTGTGGTCCTCTGTACATAAGTGACGTAATAAACATAACCAAGTCAGCGCCTGAGCGAATCTTCTTATATGCTTGCTTTGGCGTAAATACTCCGCCAATGCCTGCAATAGCAAAACGTTCACCAAAAGCTTTGCGCGTGCGTCGAATAAGATCGTTGCTTGCGCTGTAGGTAGGACCTCCAGAAAGTGCTCCTTGCCAATCTTCCGGAACATCAAGTCCTGCGCGATTCTTTTGCAAGTTTGCAATACTTACTCCGTCAACTTTATGTTCGGCAAGTACGTCAAGCAGAGATTTGAACTGTTCCCAACCGCCGTGTAAATTAAGCGGCATCTTAACTAACGTTGGCTGAGGTCGCTTAATAGTGTCAAGATCGGTGAATAATTTGTCAAGTGCTTCCGGCTGACTAAATGGTTCACCCACACGCGTGTTCGGGCATGAAATATTTACTTCAATTATTGAGCTTTTTCCGGCTGCACGTTCCATAGAAATATGGTAGTCTTCAATTCCTTCTTCCAAGTCGCCAACTAAGTCGTCGTTTGTGCGCGCAATAGAAATAGACATATTCATAGATTTTGCGTGCGTCCAAGCTTTCTCGGCTCGTGCAACAACGGCTTCGCTGCCATCGTTTGCTAGTCCTGCGTGTACAAGAATAGAGTCATATTCTGGAAGGCGATGATACCAAGGTTTTTGATTTCCTTCGCATGGTCGGCTTGTGGTAGAGCCAACTGTTTCAAATCCAAAGCCGGCGTTGTCTAGCACGGTTGCCATTTGGCAATTTTTATCTAGTCCTGCACTTAAGCCAAACGGGTTTGCAAAATTCACACCCATAACGTTAGTTTCTAGCACCGGGTCTGTGTAGTTAAGCATTTCGCGAAGAAGCCACATTAACCCAGGAGTGCGCTCGCTAAATTTGCAAAAATTAATCATGCGATCATGCGCTTCGTCTGGAGGAATGTTAAAAACGAAATGCGGTTTAATAATGTGTTTGTATGAGAATGTAAAAAGGTCTGTCGTTGTTTTATTGACGACATTGTGTAATGAGTGTTCAGAAACGTAATACATATTTATATAGTAGGGCATTATTGTTATATACGCCATTCCTTAGTGTATTTTGTGCGTTTTCTTCCTTAGTACGCGTTCGTTTTTGTGCGATTTTTCACAAAACCTGCTTTACTTGACAACAAAATGTGCGTTCTTTTCGTTTTAATGCCCTGAAACGCTCAATTACGTTTGTTTTTTGCGTTTACGTGTGCGATAATGTTCGTATGATTTCTTCACAGCGTCAACATTTGATTTTAAGTCGTCTCCGTACGCGCGGTGCTGTTCGCATTACTGCGCTTTCTAAAGAACTGAACGTTTCTGCTATGACGGTTCGCAGGGATA
Organism: Gardnerella sp. c10Ua_244; assembly: GCF_055818055.1. Taxonomy (NCBI): domain Bacteria; kingdom Bacillati; phylum Actinomycetota; class Actinomycetes; order Bifidobacteriales; family Bifidobacteriaceae; genus Gardnerella; species Gardnerella sp. c10Ua_244. The sequence continues at coordinate 208,671 of NZ_JARFVS010000001.1, read as the reverse complement.
TCGCAGAGCTTTCGGATCGTGGGCTTTTAAAGCGCGTTCACGGCGGTGCTGTAACGACTAATACTCTGCTTTCGGAGCCGCTGTTTTCTGTAAAGTCGCAAATGGACATTGGTTTGAAGGATGCGATTGCGCGTTTGGCTGTGGACTATGTTTCTCCTGGGGATGTGATTGCTATTGGCGGCGGTACCACTGCTTATGTGTTTGCGCAGCATTTGCTCGAGTCTCGCAGGGCTTCTGGCATTACGATTTTGACTAATTCGATTCCTGTTGCGGAGCTTGTGCAAGCTTTAGAGTCGAAGGATGTCGAGGTTATTGTTACCGGCGGCGTGATTACGCGTTCCAATTCGCTTGTTGGGCCTATTGCAGATAAAGTTGTTGCTTCTCTTCGTGTGAATACCGTTTTTCTTGGCACGCATTCTGTGTCTCTTCCTCGCGGATTCCTTATGCCAAATTCTTTGGAAGCTGCTACTGATATGGCGTTAATGGATATTGCGGATCGCACGATTATTTTGACGGATCATACTAAATGGAGTTGTACGTCGCTTTCGCTATTTGCTCGTTTTGATCAGGTTGATACTGTTATTACCGACGATGGTTTGGATGCTGATTCTCAGCTTCGCACGCGTGAGCTTGTAAAGGATTTGGTTTTGGCACCTGTTATTGACGAGCGAGATGTTCTTGATGCATCTAATGGTGACGATTTAGCGAATTCTGAAGATTCTGACGATTTGCTTGATTAGTATTTTGCAAGTATTTTTGCAAAGTTTGATTTTGCGCGCTGATGATTTTAATGCCCGAGTGAGTTATTTACTCGGGCATTTTGTTCTTGCTGTTTGGTTTGGTTTCAAGTGTGCCGATGTTTAAACAAATTTTGCTATGTTTAAATAAAGCGTGCCGATGGTTAAATATTGCGTTTTTTGTTGTTTTATAAGGCTGTTAGAGAAATCACAAAACTCAAACCTTAAAGAAAGCTGAAAAAATGTTAAAAAAATCCAGTATATGGCGTGTCGTGTAATTTTTATCAAAAAATACAGAAAAATGCCGTAAATATTTCTGCTTTTTAATGAATATAACGAATATTTATCAAGATTTTTTGTATTTTTGATGCTGAGAAACCTGAATTTTAGTGTTGAGTTTTCTGAGAGCTTGCGGTAAGTTTTAACTCAGTTACCGGTTGAATCCCTAGTTCACTGGTACGAGCGGGAAACCGCAAATGGCAAATTTTTCTTCGCATACCCTAGTGCGGAGGAGAAGAAGAAAGGAAAATATTATGTTGAATAAGAAGGCTATCGCCGCATTCGCTGCTGGCGCCACCCTCCTCTCTGGTTTCGCTTTTGCTGTCCCAGCAATGGCTGAGGCTCCTGCTGCTCCTGCAGCTCCTGCAGCTCCTGCTGCTCCTGCAGCTCCTGCAGCTCCTGCTGCTCCTGCAGCTCCTGCAGCTCCTGCTGCTCCTGCAGCTCCTGCAGCTCCTGCTGCTCCTGCAGCTCCTGCAGCTCCTGCTGAACCTACTTATAATAGGTCATTCTATAAGACTGAAGACGCTGGAGAGCTTGATGCTCGTTTGGCTAAGGAGAAGGCTGATAAGGAAGCTAAGGCTAAGGCTGAAGACGAGAATGATAAGTATGAGCATTCTCCATTTGGCAATAAGGACATGGATTACGCGAAGTGTGTGAAGCTTTACGGTAAGGATTCTCTCGAGTGCAAGGCTGTCGCTGACTACCTCAAGCGTCATGGTCAGAAGGTTGATGACAAGGCTAACGACAAGAAGGATGACAAGAAGTCTGATAAGAAGGCTGCTCCATTGGCTAAGACCGGTGCTGCTGTAGCTTTGGCTGCTGTTGCTGCTTCCGTGCTTGCTGGCATGGGTGCTGCTCTTCGCAAGATCCGTCACTAAGCTGAAATCTGATTCAGTGATGAATCATTTGGGCTTTAGCTTATTGGTTGATTGTTGAGTCGGTTTTTCTGTGAATTACTTAGTCTAGTGTGCTAAAAGGTGCGCTAGACTAAGTTTTTTTATGACAATTTTGTGCTCTGTACGCTCGTGTTCACGTCTTCGTCCTCTTTTTACGCAACTGTAAAGTTTCTGTCGTTATTTGCTGGTTTCGCGGCTTTTTCTTTACGCTGCTGTAAAGTTTCTGCCGCCTGACACCATCGTTTAAGCGCGTAACTCTCGTCGTCACGAGCGTGCTGTAAAATAGCAAAGTTGTGTGCGGTTTTGGTGCTTATCATCAAACATATCGCGCATATTTTGCAAACACACTCCTGCTGTGGAAGGTCCACAGCCGATAGTCCGAAGGAGGTGGGTGATGTCTGCACATAAGTATGAACTGATGTTCATTGCAAATCCTGAGCTGGATGAGCACGGTCTTAAGAAGTTGACCGAGCAGTATCTTGAGCTTGTCACCAACGAGGGCGGTTCCGTTGACGGCACCGATTACTGGGGTCGCCGCAAGTTTGCCTACGAAATTGAAGGCAAAACCGAAGGTAACTACGTTGTGGTGAACTACACTGCCGAGCCATCTGTAAGTGACGAACTTGACCGTGTTTTGAACCTTAATGAATCTGTAATCCGCACGAAGATTCTTCGCAAGGACGCTAAGTAAAAACTAGCAAAACTAAGTAAGCTCTAGTGAATTAAATAAAAACTAGTTAAGCTAAATAAATACGTAAACAACCGCGCATAAGTTGCGCACAAAATTGCCAGTAATCACTGATATGTGATTACGAGTAAAGCGAGAAAGAAAAGGCACGATATGGCAGGTGAAACGATTATTACCGTCGTGGGAAATCTCACTTCGGATCCTGAATTAAGGGCACTTTCCAATGGTGCTTCTGTTGCGAGCTTTACCATTGCATCCACACCTAGAACGTTTAATCGTAATACGAATCAGTTCGAGGATGGGCCTGCATTATTTATGCGTTGCTCAGCGTGGAGAGACTTGGCAGAACATTGTGCAAACAGCCTTTCTAAAGGCACGCGCGTGATTGCTCAAGGCAGGTTGTCGCAGCGTTCGTATCAAGCGCAAGACGGCTCGAATCGCACAGTTGTTGAACTTACGGTTGACGAAATTGGTCCATCTTTGCGTTATGCAACTGCGCAAGTTAACCGCCAAAGCTCTTCAACAGGTTTTGCTGGTGGCTCGCGCGCATCAAATGCTGCTGGCGCAGGTTATGCTGGCGGAGCAAATTATGCTGCTAGCCAGGCTGCTTCTCAGCATGCCGCAAATTCTTCAGCGGCTGATCCGTGGAGTGCTGCTGCGCCAACAAACGATAGTTTTTCAACTTTCGGCGCCAATTCTGATTTTGGCGGCGATTCTGAAGAACCTGAGTTCTAACGTTTCAGTTGAGCTATAGATAGCATATTTATTTGTTTATTTACGCGCTTACTTAATCCTTATAAATACATCATCAGTTACATGTTATGCGAACAAAAAGCATAACGGATTTGAGAGAGGACATCTTATGTCACGCAAAAGGCCGCAACCACCGGTCAAGCCTTTCAAAAAGAAGCCAAATCCTTTGAAGGCTGCCAAGATTACTGAAATTGATTATAAAGACGTTGCTTTGCTGCGCAAGTTCGTTTCTGACCGCGGCAAGATTCGTTCCCGTCGTATCACCGGCGTAACCGTGCAGGAACAGCGCAAGATCGCGAAGGCAGTGAAGAATGCTCGCGAAATGGCTTTGCTTCCTTACGCCACTACCGGTCGCTGATTGAGAGGATAGGAATATGGCTGAAACCAAGGTTATTCTTACCAAGACTGTTGCCAACCTCGGTCACTCTGGTGACGTTGTTGAAGTTAAGGCTGGCTATGCTCGCAACTACCTGATTCCTCAGGGTCTTGCTTTTGCATGGAACAAGGGTGCTGCTTCCCAGATTGAAGCAATGCGTCGCGCTCGTCTTGCCAAGGCTGTTGCCACTCGTGAAGAGGCAGTTGCAGCTAAGGCTCAGATTGAAGGCACCGTTGTGGAGCTTTCTGCTAAGGTTTCCGAATCCGGCAAGCTTTTCGGTGGCATTTCTGCCGAGAAGATTGCTGCCGCTTTGGCTTCCAAGGCTCAAGTTGAGGCTCGCGCAATTAAGGTTGCTACTATTAAGACCACTGGTGAGTTCCCAGCAACCGTAACATTGCATCCGGAAATCACCGCTTCCTTCACTGTTAAGGTTGTGGCTGAGTAAGTAGCTTTGTGAATTTTACAAAACATGTTGTAGCAAGCAGATTCTTGCTTTTAGTGGTTTTCTGCTTGTAATACATGTGGATTGAACTTAAGCATTAGCTCTGCGTTTGCGTTGTATTGAGTTTTCTCATTGCGATGCTGCGCAGAGTTTTTTTATGCTGCAATATTTTGAAAATGTGAATGTGTTGTAAGTGTCACGTGCGTAACGTAGTTTTTTAAGTTCTACTCGACTAAATTAGAACAGTTGGAAAATTGCGAAATTATCAAGGAGATGCAAACTGTGCTGGAAAGCAAATATGAACTGGCCGACGAGCTTAGTATGAACGCAAAAGCGCAAGATGCCAGCATATCTGCTATTCGCAATGACGAAGAGTATGCTTGTAAAAATTCCGTAAGCGCAAATCTTGAAAACGCAATAAAATACAGCAATCACAAAGGTTATGGCGAAACTTGCGCGAAGGTTATTCTTTTTGGCGAACATTCCGTGGTTTATGGCCATTCTGCAATAGCTTTGCCGCTTAAAAACTTGCGTATGCGCGCTGTCGTAACTAATTGCAATGAATCTTTAGCACCTGCTTCGTGTAAATCTTTATCTTCTGCATCACGCGAATCTTTAGCATCTACGACGAATCTCGATTCACATATAACTCTTTCGTGCCTTGACTTTACTGGCAAACTTTCCGAAATTCCTACGCGCTTTAATAGCATACGAACAGCAATTCGCGCGTCGCTAGAGTTTGCAGGGTGGAGCGGTGAGAATTTGCACATTTTTACCGAGTCTGATTTTCCAGCAGAACGAGGTCTTGGCTCGTCTGCGGCTGCTGCTGGTGCTATAATTCGTGCGATTCTTGACTATTATGGCGTTTCAGCTAGCGATGATGAGATTTTTAAGTTGACGCAGACTGCTGAGTGCGTGGCTCACGGACGTTCTTCAGGCTTGGATGCCACTGCAACCGCTGCTTCCTGGCCTGTGCGTTTTAGTCGTGGCTGTTTTGATCGCATGGAAATTAACATGCGTGCGTGGCTTGTTTTGGCGGATTCTGGATGCAAAGGAATGACTCGCGAAACAGTTGAAGCTTTGCGTTCTCGTTTAGAATCGAATCCTGTTGAAGTTGGAGCGCAACTCAATAAATTGGGGGAGATTGCTGCTGCTGCAGAAGATGATTTGGCGTTTGGTCGTATTGAAAATATGGGTAAGCAAATGACTTTCGCACACCGTATTTTGGCGGATTTGGGCGTAAGTACTGCGAAACTTGACACTTTGGTAGATGCTGCTTGCAAACATGGCGCGTTGGGTGCAAAACTTACTGGCGGAGGTGGTGGAGGATGTGTCATTGCGCTGGCTGATAGTGAGGATGCTGCTAAGCGAGTGAGTGAAGCTTTTAAAAATGCAGGAGCTTGCGATACGTGGATTGTGAATATAGGTGATTCTGCAATAAATTGAATCTTATTTTTACTTGAAATGTAGCATAAACTTTACAGTTATTTAAAGAAAAGAAGCTTGTGCGCACTGTTTTGCTAAAACATTGACTAGCACATTAACAAACGAGAATTACGTATCTGCCGCAAAAGGAACAGTATGCAAAATGTTGAAATTCAGCCAAAAATAACGTTTGACGCTAATCTTTCACCCAACTCAGCTTTTGCTAAAGCAAACGCGAATATTGCGCTGATTAAGTATTGGGGTAAGCGCGATGAAAAGCTGATTTTGCCTTATACTTCCTCGCTTTCGCTCACCCTTTCGGATTTGTTTACAACTACAAGCGTAAGTTTTGCGAATAATCTTGAACAAGATACTTTTACTTTAGATAATGAAAAGATTTCGCCGTTTGCAAAACCTTTTCGTCGCGTAGTCGCTATGCTCGATTTGGTGCGTGAAATTGCAGGAATTTCAACGAAAGCAAGCGTTATTTCGCATAATATTGTGCCAACTGCTGCCGGTCTTGCATCGAGCGCGTCTGGTTTTGCAGCTCTTGCGTCTGCTGCCTCGTACGCTGCTGGATTAAACCTAACTCCACGAGAACTTTCTAGACTTGCAAGACGTGGTTCTGGTTCAGCTTGTCGTTCGATTTTTGGAGGACTTTCAATTTGGCATGCAGGCTGCGACGACGAAACGTCTTACGCAGAGCCTATTGAAAACGCACAAGTTGCGCTTAAAAATTTAAACCTTGCTATGATTGTTGTTACTTTGGACGATAGCAAAAAGCCGATTTCTAGCCGGGAAGCGATGCGCAGAACGGTTGAAACTTCGCCAACGTATATGCAGTGGGTTGAGCAGTCGAAAGACGACCTTGAAATTGCTAAAAACGCAATTAAGCGAGCAGATATTGAGCAATTGGGTGAGGTTGTTGAACGCAATGCTTTTGGAATGCACGAAACTATGCATAATGCTGTTCCGTCGGTGAATTATTTAACTAGCAGCACGCATATTGTGCTTGAAGCGGTTAAAAATATGCGAAAAGATGGTTGGCTGGTGTGGTCTACGATGGATGCTGGTCCAAATGTGAAGGTGCTTACTTCTGGAGATGATGCTTATCGTGCGATGTGTCAGTTGCGCTCGCGAGTTGAGGATGGTTTACGTAATTCTAGCGTTTTTTGTAATACAGAATATTGCGAGCCGAAATTTGCGATTGCGCTGCCAGGTGACGCTGTGACGGTGAGTACGAGTTTAAAATAGGCGGATAATATGACTCAAGTGCGCTCTAGTGCCCCAGGAAAGCTTTATATTGCTGGCGAGTATGCTGTTGTTGACGGCTGTGCTGCAATTGTTGCTGCTGTTAATCGTTATGTAACAGTTAGCATAAGTGATGAAACCTTAAACGAAGAGTTACGCGAAAATTTGCAGAAAAATGCGCCTAGCAACAGAAATTATTGTGGTGTAATTACCTCAGATGGTGAAAAATATGAACCGCTTCTTTGGGCGCGTGCATCCGACGGAAGTATTGAAATACAAAACGACGGAAAATATGCTTATGTGCTCGCTGCAATGTGCGTAGTCGACGCTTATGCTAGTGAGAGATGTGCGCCAAATATTAACCGAAAAAGTTACAATGTGCATATTTCTAGCGAACTTGATGATGCAAAAACTGGTAGAAAATACGGTCTTGGCTCGTCTGCTGCAGTAACTGTTGCAGTTATTCGCGCGTTGTGCAAATGGTATGGTTTGAATCTTTCGACTCCAGAAATTTGCAAGCTAGCGTTGATTGCGTCGTCGAGTGTTAAAAAATCCGGAAGCGGTGGAGATGTTGCTGCCAGCTCTTATGGCGGTTGGATTATGTATCGCGCGTATAGCCGAGAGTGGCTTGAAGCTGAGCTGACGCTAGTAAAATCCGGATGCTCTGATTTCGGTGAGTTGTTGCACAAAAAGTGGCCACGACTGGAAGTTAAGCGTTTAAATGTAGATAAGTCGCTAAAACTTTTAGTCGGGTGGACTGGTTCTCCTGCGTCTAGCGCAAAGCTAGTAAGTAGCGTAGAAAGTAGCGTTAAAACTAGTGCTGAAGGTAGTACGGAAAGTAGCGTCGAAACTAGTGCTTTTGACAATAAAAATCAACTTTTTACTTACGAAGATTTTTGCAAACAAAGTGAGATTTGCGTGCAAAAACTTGCGCGCGCAATTGAAAAGTTTGAAATAAGCGAAATTTCTAGCGGTTTTGCTCAAAATCGTGCGTTGTTACAAAAATTAAGTGCTCTTACTGGAACTGTTATCGAAACGCATGAACTTACAAAATTTATTGAAATTGCGACTTGTGCCGGTGTTCCTGCAAAAACTAGCGGTGCAGGCGGGGGAGATTGTGCAATTGCACTGTCGACAATTTATGACAATAATGTAATTGAAACTATGAAATCTACTTGGGAAGCCAATGGAATAAAGCCATTGAATATTGATGTTACGGAAATTTTTGGAACTGGTAAGCCTTCTGAAAATATTGTATTAGACGCGTTTGCTAAGAGTCGCGAACCTAATGCACAATCTGCTCAATCTTGCACAATACAAAACCGCAAAGACGCGCATATTGCGCTTGCGGACAAGCAGTATAAAACTCGTGCAGATTCAGATTTTGACAAAGTGCGTTTTGTGCCGAATGCTTTGCCGCAAGTTGTGCTTGAAGAAATTGACGCTAGCGTGAACGTGCTAGGAAGCGAAGTATGCGATTCTGTGCATTGGTGCGCGCCGATATATATTAACGCAATGACCGGCGGAAGTGATGCTGCTAAAAAAGTGAATGCAAGTCTTGCTAGAGTTGCTGCAAAAAATTCTGTTGCTATGGCGAGTGGATCTTTGAGTGCTGCTCTTCGAGACGAAACTTTACTCAGCACTTTCAGTGTCATAAGAAGCGAAAATCCACATGGATTTGTGATGGCAAATGTTAGCGCTGGAACTAGTGCGTCTGATGCATTGCGTGCTGTAAACATGATTCAGGCGAATGCGTTACAAGTGCATTTAAATGCTGCACAAGAGTTGGTTATGCAAGAAGGCGATCGCGATTTTCGAAATTGGTTGCTCAATATTGAGTCTATTGTCAGTGTGTGTGAAGCTCTAAAGGTGCCTGTGATTGTGAAGGAAACTGGATGCGGAATTTCTGCTAAAGATGTTCATCGTCTTAAAGATGTTGGAGTGCGCACTGTAGATGTTTCTGGTCGTGGTGGAACTAATTTTGTAACGATAGAAAATGCTCGCAGGAACTTAGGCGACTGTGATTATTTGGCTGATTGGGGGCTTACTACTGTTGAGTCGCTGGTTGACATACGCAAGTGTAATTCGTTAAAAAATATGGAAGTTTTCGCAAGTGGAGGAGTTCGCACGCCTTTGGATGTTGTGCGTGCGTTGGCTTTGGGTGCTTCTGCAGTTGGTGTCGCTGGCGAGTTTTTGCATACGCTTATGCATGAAGGTGAGGATGCGCTTTCTTTGCAAATTGATAACTGGAAGAAGCAAATTAGGGTGATTATGGCTCTTCTTGGATGCAAGACAGTCAAGGATTTACAAGAAAAGACTGAGTTCGTGCGCGCGGATTGTCTTGGTAAGTGATATACTTGTGTAGTTGTGCGTTCAAGCGTGCTTATTTGTTTATGCAATGTGCGTAAGTAATTTGCGTAAGTAGTTCGTGTGTTTGAATGACGCAAGACTTGCAAGTCAAAGAAAATAGGAGTCCAATTATGGCAGCTCGTTGCGCAGTATGTGGCAAGGGACCTCAGACTGGTTTCACTGTTTCACATTCGCATATCCGCAATAAGCGCACCTTCCGCCCGAACCTTCAGCCGGTTCGCACCACCATTGATGGCGAGAACGTTCGCCTTCGTGTGTGCGTGAAATGCATTAAGGCTGGCAAGGTTCAGCGCGTTGAGGCGTGATTCGCGCATTGTATTGCGTTTAAATTGTAAGGCCCTGAGTGTTGCTCGGGGCTTTTTTGTATTCGCATATTTTCGTTGCGCTCGCGTTTCCTCGCGTTTGGAGGGTTTGGTCTGGTGTATCGCTCCAAATGTGCGCAACTTTCCTCGCGTTTGGAGCGCGCTTAAGCAAACGCTTTGCGGATGATTTATAATCGAAATATGCTAAATACGCCCACGAACTCAGCCAAAATGCATACTTCGCTTTCTACGATAATCAGCAATAAGCGACGCGTTTCTGCATTAAAATCTTTGGGCATAGTCACAGTCGAAGACGCGTTAACTTACTACCCGTTTAGAGTTACAAGTCCACTGAGAATTGTGAACTTAAAAGATATAAAAATTGGCGAAGAAGTGGCTTTCTATGCGCAAGTTCAGTCAATTAACGTTGTGCCTATGAACGCTCGTCGCGGATTTAGAATCGAAATTAACGTTTTGCAAGATATGCAAGCAGTAGCTCAACTTATTTATTTTTCTAAAAATCGTCAATACACTCAGTGGCTTTCTGCAAAGATGCATGTTGGCGAAATGGTTGTTGTTGGCGGCACATCTAGCGCTTTTAATGGTAAATTGCAATTTACGCATCCTCAAATTCTAACTGTATCTGCTGTAGAAGAAAGCGATAGCTTACATCAATCTCGCGATACTGTAAGAAGTGTGGAAGATGGTTTGGCGCGTATGAGTGCTCCTATGCCCGTGTATCATGCAAATTCGCGAATCTCTAGTGAGCATATTCACGAAACTATACTTTCTATACTTTCTGCACTTTCTAAAGATTCCGCAACTTGCACTACTGAATCCCTGCAAATCCCAAACATTACACCTGAATCAGTGCTAAAAAAACGTAACCTCATGACTAGAGCGTCAGCAATATACTCAATTCATAATCCGCAATCAGTTGACGAATTTTATAAAGCTGTTGACTCGTTGCGCTATGAAGAAGCTTTTATTTCCCAAGTAGCTGTATTGCAATCTCGTGAAGATTCTAAAGATAATCAAGCAAAATCTTGTAATAATTCTCTTATAAGAAATGAATTTGTGGAAAGTTTGCCGTTTGAGCTTACTGCAGGTCAAAAAGATGTAATTGATGAGATTGTACGTGACATGCGTGAGCACCATCCGATGCGTCGCTTGCTTCAAGGTGAAGTTGGTTCCGGAAAAACAGTTGTTGCGCTCGCTGCAATGCTCGAGGCAGTTGGATCAGGCTATCAGGCTGTGCTTGTGGCTCCTACTCAAGTTCTGGCGTCTCAACATGCCGAAAATTTGCGCCAAATGATTGCGCGCGCGAATCTAAAAGTGCCTGTAATCGTCGTAACTGGAGACATGAGACTTGCGGATCGCAGACGTGCGCTAGCGAGTGTGGCAAGTGGAGAGCCTTCGCTTATTGTTGCAACTCATGCAGCGTTCTCGTCGACTTTTAAGCCGACTAATTTAGCTTTGGTAATTATTGACGAGCAACATCGTTTTGGTGTTGAGCAGCGCGATGTTTTGTTGCGCAAAATGAGCGTAGATTCGCATAATAGTGCTGAAAAGTCTTTTACACCGCATCTTTTAGTAATGACTGCAACGCCTATTCCGCGCTCTGCTGCTATGACGTGGTTCGGTGATTTGGATGCTTCGTATTTAACTGAACTGCCTGGAGGTAGAAAACCTATTCGCACTTTTGTTGTGCAAGAATCGGATGCGAATACTATGGCGAGAATGTTTGCGCATATTCGTGCTCGCATTGATGCAGGTGAGCGTGCGTATGTTGTTTGCGCGCATATTGATGATGATTTTAATGAGGATTCTGGTAGGGATTCTGGTAGTGCTTCTGTTAGTAATTTTGGTAGGGATTTTGATAGCGATGAATCTGAAGGTTTTGAAGATGTTTCGCAATCTGTGCAATCTAATCAATCTGAAGAAAATAACGCAGATTCTTTGCGCAAACTTCATACAGTTAACGGCATTTTGAAGCGGCTTTCAGCTTTGCCGCAATTTAAAGGCGTTACTTTTGCTAAGCTTACTGGTCGCGACGATGATGCTACGAAACGCGAAACGATGGAACGTTTTGCGCGCGGAGATGTGCAAGTTCTCGTAGCTACAACGGTTATTGAGGTCGGTGTTGATGTGCCTCAAGCGAGTTGCATTGTGATTTTTGACGCGGATCGTTTTGGTCTTGCGCAATTGCATCAGTTGCGTGGACGTGTTGGGCGTGGTGGCACGAATTCTTGGGCATTTTTGGTTGCGCAAACTGAGGATGGAAGTCTTGCTCAAGAACGTTTGCAAGTTGTTGAAAATTCGCTAGATGGTGCCGTAATTGCTAAGAAAGATTTGGAATTGCGCAATGTTGGCGATGTTCTTGGCGATAAGCAGTCGGGTGGTCGCTCGAGTTTGAAGATTTTGCGAGTTGTTAAGGATGCAAAGATTATCGCTATGGCTCGTGAAGATGCGTTGGAGACTTTGCAAAAAGACACTCATCTTGTTTCGTTGCCGTATCTTGCAGGTGCAGTGCTTGATTTTACGAGAGGTGGAAGTGCGCAAATCGTAAGCAATTAAAATTCTAAAGTTCTGAATTTGCGCGCAAAATATCTTATAAAGATTACAATATTGTATGAATAAATTATCCTATAAAAAAAGTATAAAGAAAAAATTATTGCATATTTATGCACTTAATTTAGTAAAAAATACGGTAAGAAACTATTTTTAATTGATAATTAATATCAACTTTTGTTGGATATAATATAAAAAAACAACAAAATTACATAAATTTACGTGCATATTATGAGAATTGTGAATATCCTAGATAGTAGGCATCATTTGTAATCACAATAGAGATGAGGCGACAATGACCGAACGCGAACAACAAATCTTGACTTGGATTCAACAAAACCCGATGATTAGCCAACAGGAACTTGCAAATCTCGCAGGAATTACTCGTTCAGGTGTGGCTGCTCATATTTCCAATTTAATTCGCAAAGGATATTTACGAGGTAAGGGATATATTGTTACTCCTCCAAGTTATGTGACTGTTGTTGGCGGAATTAGCATGGATGTTCTTGGCATTGCTTGCGGAGATTTGATGGATTACACGTCTAATGCTTCCCGTGTGCGCTATATGCTAGGCGGTGTTGGAAGGAATATTGCAGTCGCGTTGGAACGTCTTAATATTCGCACAAGCATGGTTTCTGTCTACGGTGGCGATCACAACGGAGAGCTTTTCCGCATTGATGCTGCTGCAAACGGCTTAGATATTGGTTATGCGAAGCAACTTCCTGAGTCGATGACTGCTTCGTATATGTATGTTGGTGACGCTTCTGGTCAGCGTTTGCTTGCTTTAGACGATATGAGTATTTACGACCACATGACTCCTGATTTTTTGCGTGAGCGCATGTCCATTATTGAAAATGCTGATATTTTGGTGTTGGATACTAATATTCCGCAAAAGTCAATTGAGTGGCTATGTGACCGTTATCGCCGTCCTATTGTTGTTCGTGCAATTACGGATGCAAAAGCTCCTCGAGTGCTTTCTAGATTGTCTCGTATTGACACTCTTATTTTAGATACTGCTGAATCGCAGGCTTTAACTGGCGTTAATGCTGTTGACGAGCGTTCTGCAATTCGCTGTGCAAATGTGCTTCTCAAGCGTGGAGTAAAACGTGTATTTGTAAATGCCGGTCGCGCAGGAGTTGCTTATGGTGTTGCAGATGAGGGAGTGTCGTTCTATCCTGTCCCAGTTAAGCGCGTCCAGAGAATGATGTTAACTCGCGGAAATAGCAATGTTGGTGTTGAAGCAGTCGGCAACGACAACGGCTCTAGCGATGCTGCTACTGCGGCGCTTATTTACGCGCGATATAACGAATTTGATTCTTCAAAAACTGGCAGATTTGCGGTTGCTGCTGCAGCTTTGAATACTGAATCTATGCAGCCTGTACATGAGTTGTTTAATCCAGAACTTATTTCTCAACGCATGACGAATATTCATGAGCGCATTTAATTAGTGCTTTTTGCGCTGATTTTATTTCTTTTATTTAATTTACGAATTAATCTTGTAAATTTTTCTTGCATACAATAGTAGGTCTGCTATACTTGTTATTAGTCATTTGTTTAGTTATATAAACAAATGTTAGGTAATTAGTGTTGTATGATGCAATGGAGCGTATGTGCAGCGAAATGCGTAGTGGCGTACGAGCATGGATCATAGAGCAATTTACGCATAAATTAACAGCAGTTAGTAGCAAACGTAATAGCAAAAATAACTGAAAACTATTTACGTAAGTTATTAACAAGAAGTTAGTTATCTACGAAGGAGTAATGATGACTTCAATCATCCTAGATTGCGATCCTGGCCATGATGACGCCATGGCTATTCTGTTGGCACTTGGTAACCCAAATATTGAGTTGCTCGGCGTAACTACAGTTGGCGGCAACCAAAGCCTTGAAAAAGTCACGTATAATGCGCGTGCAACTCTCGAAATGGCTCGTGCAACTCACATTCCAGTTCACGCAGGCTGCGACCGACCAATGGTCCGCCCTCTGGAAGTTGCGGCTTCCGTGCACGGCGAAAGCGGCTTAGACGGCGTAACGCTTCCAGAACCAACGCGACCATTGGACGAAGGCCACGCTGTAAATTGGATTATTGATACGATTATGAGCAACGAACCTGGCACGATTACGCTTGTACCAACTGGTCCGCTCACCAATATTGCTATGGCAGTGCGCCTTGAGCCACGAATCGTAAGACGTGTGAAGGAAGTTGTGCTCATGGGCGGCGGATATCACGTTGGTAATTGGAGCGCGGTTGCTGAGTTTAATATTAAGGTTGATCCAGAATCTGCGCATGTTGTGTTTAATGAGGATTGGCCTATTACTATGGTCGGTCTTGATTTGACACATCAGGCACTTTGCACTCCTGAAGTGCAAGCAAAGATTAATGCTATTGGCACGCCTCTTTCTGCGTTTGCTAGCGGTTTGATGGACTTCTTCCGTAAAGCGTATAAGGATAATCAAGACTTTATTGATCCGCCAGTTCATGATCCTTGCACGATTGCTTATTTGATTGACCACAGTGTGGTGGCTACTCGTCGCTGCCCTGTAGACGTTGAAATTAAGGGCGAATTAACAGTTGGTATGACCGTTGCAGATTTGCGCGGACCAGAACCATCCGCAGAAGAATGCCATACGCAAGTTGCAACCAAACTTGACTTCGATAAATTCTGGGATTTGATTATTGACGCGCTGAAGCGTATCGGCTGATTTGTACTAGAATTATTCACGATATTTTGCGCAACAATACTGCAAATTTACCGAAAGAAAATAAAGCGGTAAAGTTGCGCAAAAATAAAATTTATACGAAATTTGATATGAGGCTATTATGACTGAAGTTTCATCTCCAACGCCTTCCATGCTAGACAAGGGTGGGCGATCAATTGTTGCGCTAATGACGGCGCTACTCGTTGCTATTTTTGCTTTCCAGCTCAACGCTTCAATGCTTTCTCCA
This sequence comes from Gardnerella sp. c10Ua_244, assembly GCF_055818055.1. Taxonomy (NCBI): domain Bacteria; kingdom Bacillati; phylum Actinomycetota; class Actinomycetes; order Bifidobacteriales; family Bifidobacteriaceae; genus Gardnerella; species Gardnerella sp. c10Ua_244. Next base: position 193,634 of record NZ_JARFVS010000001.1, on the reverse strand, counting down.
GCATTAGCAACAATGACAAAAGAGCTTCACGCAACCGATACGCAAATTGGCTTAACTCAAACAGTGTTCTTTACTGCTGCTGCTTTATTCTCACTGTTTTTGCCGCGTTTATCTGATTTAGTCGGTCGTAAGAAGGTGCTTATTGGCATTTTGATTTCAACGATTGCGGGCTGCGTAGTGTCTGCGCTTGCTCCAGATGTGAATATTTTGATGCTTGGACGTATTTTGCAGGGTGCTTCTGGTCCTGTAGTGCCGATGTGCTTGATTATGCTTCGCGTGCGCGTAACTGAAGAAAAGCGTTACGCAAAGCTAATGGCAATTTTGACATCTGTAAACGGTGGTATTGCTGGCGTTGATGCGTTGCTTGGCGGTTGGCTTGCTGGAAAGTTTGGTTTCCGTTCGGTGTTCTGGACTATGGCAGGTATTGCTGTAGCGGCAGTGATTATGGTGATTGTTGCTGCTGAAGAATCTTATGCGGAGGAAACTTCAAAGATGGATTGGTTGGGCGTTGTGACGCTTGGTATTGCGTTCCTTGCAGCATATCTTGCTATTAATGAAATTGATAAGCTTGCAAATGCTAACTTGACTATGGTTGCAGGCCTTGTGGTAGTGGCTGTAATCTTCTTCGCGATTTTCTGGAGAATTGAAGGAAAGATTGCTGCTCCTTTGGTTTCGACGCATTACATGAAGCAGCGTCGCACGTGGGGCTTGCTTTCTTGCACGCTGCTTACCATGACTGGCGTTTTTGCTTTGATGAATGGTGTAGTGCCGCAGCTTGCTCAGGATGCTAAGTTTGGTGCTGGCTTGGGTGCTGACGTGGTGAGCTTTGCAACGTTGACGCCTTACGCAATTATTGGCTTCTTGTTTGGGCCTGTGGCTGGTATGCTGGCTGCCAAGTTTGGTTACCGTTTGGTACTTCGTGCTGGCATTATTGTCAGTGTGATTGGCGTTGTGTTTGGTATGTATGTTGCTAATAATCCATCGGTGTGGTCTTTGGTTGCGCTTTCGCTGGCTTTGGGCGTAAGCTACGCAGGTGTTGCAAACATTATGCTTAACGGACTTGGTATTGTGCTTTCTCCAAAGGATAATCCAGGATACTTGCCAGGCATGAACGCTGGTGCTTTTAACTTGGGTGCTGGCTTAAGCTTTGCAATTCTTTACGCTGTGATGACGAATGTTGCAGGAACTAATGGTGCAACAGGCGGATACATGGCTTCGATGGTTGCGGGCATTGTGTTACTTGCGCTTGCGTTTGCTTGCTCCTTCTTAATCCCGAATCCTGAAGAAGTAAATAAGTAAGATTGACGCGTGAGTTTGCGTAATCTTAAGTGAATAAAATTAAGCGGTAAAGCTAGGATTTCCTATGCTTTGCCGCTTTTTGCTTTCTGCGCGCGACACTTCCTTTACACAGCTGTAAAGCGAGTATCGAAACCGAAAACAAATGCCAGTAAATTCTCCAACAAATGTGTTTAAAACTCATAGACAATACTAAATAATCACAAAATCGCATTGAGTAACAATGACTGTCGGGAGGGGGAGGATAAGCTAGAAGAATGCACATTATTGCTGGACGTTTTAAATCTTTGCCGCTTACTTCAGCGCAGTCGTGTACAAGACCTACTACAGATCGCACGAAAGAAGCGATATTTTCTAGGCTCGATTCGTGGGATGTTATGCACAATGCTCGCGTTCTTGATTTATTCGCCGGCACAGGTGCGTTAGGAGTTGAGGCGCTATCTCGTGGCGCGCGTGAGCTTGTTTCTGTTGAAGCAAATTCGCAAGCGGCTGCGCTGATACTTCGTACGTCGAAAGCGTTGCAGAGTTCAAAGGCTTGGGATTCTGCGCTTTCTATGAGGGTTCTTCGAAAGCGCGCGGAGCAGTTCGTTGCGGATTATAGTGGGGAAGCGTTTGACTTGGTTTTTATTGATCCGCCTTATGCTTACGAAACTGCTGATTGCGAAAGTTTATTGGCTTCGATGATTGCGAGCGGAGTTGCGAGCGTTTCTGCGGATACGTTGATTGTGTTGGAGCGTAGCGCGCGAAGTGTTTTGCCGACTATGCCTGAGGGCTGGGAGCTGTTTGATACGCGTAATTACGGAGAAACTTCCGTGCTGTTCATTCAGCCTAAGCGCGATTGATCTGATTCGGCTTCGTTACAATCTGTTTTTGTACTCAGGATATGGCGCGAGTTTCGGGGGATTTCTTTCCTCGCATGCGCGACGACCTGCTTTCACACAGCATTGCGCGCGTGAAAGCAACTCGGAGCGTGAGCTTGCTCAAGTTGAAAGCACGGTGTGCTTTCAACGCAAGCTCAGTAGCGAGCGCGCTTTGCGCGTGAGTGTTCCTTCGTCGCTCTATTCTTAAACTTTTTTAACGATAAGCTCGCGTTTTATTACGCTCGCTTATGAAACTCGCGTTGGAAGTCCACTGGACTTCCAACTTTAGCGAGTTTCCGCATTGAAGTGTCTCCGCGCGCTACGCTTTAAGCGCTCCGGCAAGTCAATGCGCCCAGTCCTCTTTTAGTGCTCGTAAAGAAATCCCCCAAACTCTGCGTGCTAATTCGTTAATAACCGTGTCTATCGCAGAGATTTTGTGTTGTGCGTGCGGCAGCAATAATGTTAGTGTTCTCTAATCAACAAGTAATTAACGCTAGCATAGCAATACTGTTGCCGGAGTATTTCCGGCTTTTGCTGCTAGCGCGAGTTTTTGCGCGGATGATCGCCAGAAACTTCCCATCCGAGCGACATAAGCGTTTTTCGATCCGCTTTATCTATCTTGTGGCAGTCCAATTTTTCAATCAAATCAGGTCGAATTTCGCTTGTGCGAGATATAGCTTCATCTCGACGAAAACGATCAACTTTGGCGTGATTTCCGGAAGTGAGTATTTCCGGAACGCTTATACCGCGCCAAGTAGTTGGACGCGTGTATTGATGGTGTTCCAAAAGTGCGTCCGAGCCTGTGTACGACTCTTCAACAATCGACTCAGGATTTCCCATAAACCCCGGGATTAAGCGTGTAATTGCCTCAAGCATAACGCTTACTGCAACTTCTCCGCCATTTAGCACGTAATCGCCAATTGAATACTCGCGTACGTCAATTCCTTGCGCTCGGTAATATTCTGGAATCCTAGCGTCGTAGCCTTCGTATCTGCCGCATCCAAATACTAAATGATTTGCGTTGCTTAATTCTGTTGCGTCTTTTTGCGTAAATAGTGGGGCAGAAGGGTTCGGGAATATAAGAATTGGTCTAGTTGAGTCTATTTTATTAGTCGCGATTTTTGCTTCTTCGCAACTATCGCACGTATCGCACGTATTTTTTACTTCAGATTTTGGCAAGCTAAGCAGCTCGTCTAAGCATTCCGCCCAAACCTCAGGCTTCATAACCATGCCAGCACCACCGCCAACCGGCGTGTCATCAACAGATTGATGCACATCGTGAGTCCATTTGCGTAAATTGTATGCGCGAATTTGCAATAAACCATTATTTTGCGCTTTGCCTAACAAACTTAGGTCTAGCATGCGAAAATATTCTGGGAATACGGAAATAATATCGATGTCCATCATAAGGCACTCTACTACGAAAACTACAAAACTACGAAACTACAAAAGCCCCGGAATTAAACCGCCAGGAGGATCAATAGTCAAATACCCGTTTGCAACATCAACTTCCGGCACAATAGCTTCAACAAATGGCACGAGCACTGTTTTATTCTCTTCGTCAATCGGATGATCTAAACGGATTTTCAGTAACGATTGCGCGCCGTCGAGCACATCCACGACTTTTCCAATAACTTTAGGAGTAAGCCCAAGCTGATTTTCTTCGCACAAACGCGCTTGCAAACCGACCAAATCCTTAATATACCAAGCATTTTCAGCAGCAAGTTCTTGCGCATCTTCTGCATGCACATACAATTCAGTGCCATTAAGTGCTTCCGCATCGTTGCGATTTTGTGATTCTTCGAATAGTAAAATCCAACGGTTTTTGAACGTTCTTGCGTTCTCAATAACGAACTCGCGTTCGCCGTCTGCAGTGCACAATACATTTCCTGGCTCAAAACGTTCGTAAGGCTCATCTGTAAAAATTTGTACAGTAACTTCGCCTTTTAAACCTTGGGCTTTACCGATACGACAAACCCTCAGCAGGTCATTACGACTTTGCTGAGGGTTGTCAAAAGATTGTTGGTCTAATGCCACGTTCATCTCACTTACGTACGTCCATAATGTCAACGCGCACATTGTGGTTGCTCAAAGCTTGCACAACAATGCGAATTGCATTAGCGGTACGACCATTGCGTCCAATAACGCGACCAATATCTTCAGGATTCACGCGTACTCGAAGCAATTCGCCGCGAGCATTTTCGTGAGAACGTACCGACACGTCATCTGGAAAATCCACGATGTTCTTAATGAGATGTTCAACAGCTTGAGCCAGCATGATTACTCAGCCTTTTCCTCGGCTTCGGCAGCTTCCGCAGCTTCAGCTGGGGCTTCTTCGGCTTCGTTTGCAGCGGCTTCAGCTGCATCCTGAGCCTTAGCAGCGGCTTCAGACTTAGCGGCCTTCAGCTTCTGAGCTTCAGCTTCAACAGCTTCAACGCGAGCCTGTGCGTCTGGACCAGCTTCAGAAGTCTTCAACGTGCCTTCGGCACCGTCGAGACCCTTGAACTTCTGCCAGTCACCAGTGATCTTCAAGAGCTTCAACACTGGTTCGGTTGGCTGTGCGCCAACGCCAAGCCAGTACTGTGCGCGCTCAGAATCAATCTGAATCATAGATGGCTGCTTGTTTGGATCGTAAACGCCGATCTCTTCGATGGACTGACCGTTGCGCTTGTTGCGTGAATCAGAAATGACTACACGGTAGAAGGCATAGAACTTCTTGCCCAATCGCTTAAGACGAATCTTGGTTGCCAAAATGGCTCTCCTTATAACTAGAGTCGTGGAATTTCGTTCGGGTGTGGGGCACTCCTTGCGAGCTTCCACATGTTCCTCACGTGGTCGGGAAGAGGGCGCCGATTCACGCGAATAACTTATCTATTATGCCTGCGCGCTTGGACGTTTTTATCTAGTGATTGTAGGTCGATTGCTGCGATGTATGCTAAGTGATCAGTGCCGTCGACAACTATATTCTTTTGCCATAGTGCGTTAGATTTACAGTTTTTTGCGCAAAATAGCACATGGTCAAGTGTAAGATTTGGCCACTTAAGCCATGTAGGCCATGTGCGTAGACGCTTTCCAAGCGAAAGCGCAACGTCTGTAAATCCGTATTTCAAAAGCGAGCGAAAGCTTGGGTGGTCGACTGTGGAATTAAGATCGCCAGTAACAATAGTAAGAGTTGCTAAATCGCAAGTTTTCGAAGTAGATTCGTCAGCGCATTCGTTAGTGCAATCGGCGAAAGAATCAGTAGTAAAATCAATAGTCGCAAGTGCGCGAATTCCATTACTCCAAGCAGCACACCCACGCATCGGTGACTTTGGATGTGCAGAAGCAAATTTCACCAAAACTTTTTCATTTGCACCAAAATCTAAGCAAGTTGTAACGCTTGGTACGCTTGCAGCTTCAATTTTTACGGAATTATTGCAAGTAGAAATCGCGGAATATTGCGTAAAAATAGCGTTGAATCCGCCGTTATTATGCTCACTTTGCGCACCTACGCACGAAGTTGGAAAAATTTCGTATATTCCAAGTTTTTCAAGATTTTTTACTAAAGACTCGCTTAATTCTTGTAAAAGTAACGTATTTACGTGATATTTTTTCGTTATTTCTATTATTTCGGATGCACTCGCTTTTCCGTATCTGCAGTTAAGAGTCATCACGCGTATTTCTTGATGCCGTTCCTTGCAGCTTTTGCGCGACGATTTGCTTTCGTGCAACCTACGCAATTTTGCAAACCAGTACGGCGTATGCGACTTAAGCGAAATCAAAAATAGCGCAGCGTAAGCAACGCATAAATATCCGTAAGATTTCGCGTAAGATTGTGCTAAATTAAGCGATTTCGTTACTTTCTCTGCGCAGCATGTATACAGCAAAAAAGCGCCAAAATTACACAAAAACAGTGCTCCCACAACGTAAGTTGCAAGTGGAAGCAACGCAATAACATACGGAAGTGGGTTATATTTATCCGCACCTGCTGGCAGCCAACGCATCAGCTGCCACAAAAGAAGCGGCACAAATATAACCCACAAAAACGCCAATACTAAAATCATCGACCGAATAAGCCAGCTAATCCGCCGCCAAAGTTAGGTGGCAGTTGATTATCTTGATTTGCGTCTTCGGAATTCATAAGTTCCTTAAGTCCTTCAGGAAGATTCTGAAGATTTGGTTGCTGTGGCTTTGCAAAAGCAGAACCTGCAACATCGTCGCTAGTAGATTCGCCAGAAAGACGCTCACGCAACGCGCGCTCTTCAGCTTCCCTGCGCATTGGATTTCCGGACTTTCCGCCCTTCTTCTTGCCTTTCTTGTCTTTGCGCTTCGACTTACTGCCGGCTCCACCGAATCCAGGAATGCCGCCCATGCCAGGCATTCCAGCTCCACCGCTCATTCGCTTCATCATTTTTGCAGCCTGTTCGAAACGTTGCAAAAGTGCATTAACTTGCGAAACGCTCACACCTGAGCCGGCAGCAATTCTCGCGCGGCGAGATCCGTCAATAATCTTTGTATTTCTACGCTCTTGAGGAGTCATAGAGCGAATAATCGCCTCAGTGCGGTCAATTTCCTTATCGTCAAACTGCTCAAGCTCTTGACGGTGGGCAGCCATTCCAGGCATCATGCCCAAAAGCTTCTTCATTGAGCCAAGCTTACGAACTTGCTGAAGTTGCTCCAAAAAGTCATCCAAACCAAAGCTGCCTTCAGCTATTTTTGCAGCAGCCTTGCGCGATTCTTCTTCGTCGAACTGCTTCTGTGCGTGCTCAATAAGCGTTAAAATATCGCCCATATCGAGTATGCGTGAAGCCATTCGATCAGGATGGAAGATTTCAAAATCTTTCAAACCTTCACCTGTAGAAGCAAACAAAATCGGCTTTCCAGTAACGCTTGCAACCGAAAGTGCAGCACCGCCTCGAGCGTCGCCATCAAGCTTAGAAAGCACAACGCCAGTAAAGTTCACGCCATCGTTAAAAGCTTGAGCAGTGCGAACAGCATCCTGACCAATCATTGCATCAATAACAAACAGCACTTCTTGCGGTTGCACGGCATCGCGAATATTGCGTGCCTGCTTCATAAGCTCTTCGTCAACACCCAAACGACCTGCGGTATCAATAATCACAGTGTCATACATTTTTTCGCGCGCATAATTAATAGAATCGCGCGCAACCTTAACCGGGTCGCCTTTAGTGAACCATGGCAAAGAAATCGCGCTTCCGCCTGTTTGCACGCCCTTTTCTGGAGCAAATACAGGAACTCCTGCGCGCTCGCCAACAACTTGCAGCTGCGTGACTGCATTAGGTCGTTGCAAATCTGCTGCTACAAGCAAAGGAGTATGACCTGCATCCTTCAGCCAGTAGCCTAGCTTTCCAGCAAGCGTAGTTTTACCCGCACCTTGCAAACCTGCAAGCATAATTACAGTTGGAGGATACTTCGCAAAATTAAGCTGCCTATCTACACCTGCGCCCAATACTTGCGTAAGCTCGTCGTTTACAATTTTCACAACTTGCTGAGCTGGGTTTAAAGCGTGCGAAACTTCCTCACCAAGAGCGCGCTCGCGAATTCGAGCAGTGAATGAGCGGACTACTTCCAACGCAACGTCTGCATCGAGAAGTGCGCGGCGAATCTCGCGAATTGTGCCGTCAATATCGGATTCTGATAGCTTGCCTTTGCTGCGCAAATGCTTAAAAGCATTGGAAAGGCGGTCTGTTAACGAACTAAATGCTGCCATAGTTTTCCATTCTACCTGTTGTTGCTAACGTAACTTTAGTGCAATTGCTAACTTGATTTGCTAATTAATACTTTCGCGTTTTCTTTTGCTTTTGCGTTACTTTCGTTTATTGCAAATGCCAAGATGATTCTTGCGAAGTATCGACAATTACAATTCCTGCGTTATTTAACGCGTCGCGAATAGCATCTGCAGTAGCAAAATCCTTTGCTTTTCTAGCATCTGCTCTAGCTTTAAGTTGCAAAGTAATTAAAGAGTCCAAAGCTGAGTGTTCTTTGCTTTCCTTGCCGTTTGAGCCTTCTGCAGGCGATTGATTATCGTTCGAAGCCCACGTTTGTGCGTAAGGATCCAAGCCCAAAGTATCTAACATAGCTCGCACTTGCAAAACAGCGAAATATATGAGCTTTTGTACGCTTTCGCTTTGTGCTTGTGAAGAATCTTTGCTGCAGTCGTCAATAAGAGCATTTCCTTGACGAATTGTAGTAAATATTTCTGCGATTGCGCCAGAAACGTTAATGTCATCGTTCATAGCGCGAGTGAAATCTTCCGGAAGCTCGTCTGCGTTAACAGAGCGCACTTCTTCGCAAGTTGGCTTCTTGTCAAGCAATCTGTCAGCTCTCTCGAGGAAGTTCATAATGCGATCATAAGCCGATTTTGACTCCACCAAAGCTTGGTCAGACCACTCCAACATTGCGCGATATTGCACTGCTCCCAAAGCATATCGCACAACCCAAGCCGAATTATTTGCCAAAACTACTGGTACGGAAAGACCATTTCCCAACGATTTTGACATTTTTTCACCTTTGGCGGTAACCCATGCTGAATGCATCCACACATTGGCGCTTTCCCATCCAGCAGCACGCGTTTGTGCCATTTCGTTTTCGTGGTGAGGGAAACGCAAATCCAGGCCGCCTCCGTGAATATCGAAATCATTTCCAAGATAACGATGGCTCATAGCAGAGCATTCAATATGCCAACCAGGGCGTCCCTCGCCAAAAGGAGTTTTCCAGCGTGCATCCGGCTGATCGAAATCGCAAGGTGCTTTCCAAAGTGCGAAATCCCTAGGATCGTGTTTGTCTGGTGAAGTGTCTGCAGGATCTGTTGGATTGTAAATATCGTTTTCAGCAGCGTCTACGCTTGGACCCTTTGCGTCTGCAATAGCTGCTGCTTCGTCTGCGCAAGTTTCATTTTGGTTCTGATTTTGGTGCGTTAATTCGCCGTAATGCTCCCAACTTGGCACGTCAAAATAAACATTTCCAGTAGGATTTCCGTCATTGTCTTTAATAACATATGCGTGACCGCGTTCGATTAAGCGTTCAATCAGCTCAACCATGTCTGTAATATGACCTGTTGCGCGCGGCTCAACTGTTGGCGCAAGCACTCCTAAAGTATTGTAGGATTTTGTAAATTCGCGCTCGTAAATATATGCTCGTTCCCACCAATTTTGCCCTGATTCGTTGGCTTTTTTCATAATTTTGTCGTCAATATCTGTGACGTTTCTAACAAACGTGACTTTGTATCCTAAACGCAGCATCCAGCGACGGATTATATCGAATGCGATTGCTGCGCGAATATGACCAATATGCGGAGAACTTTGCACTGTTGCGCCGCACACGTACATGCCTACTTGACCATGCTTTTTAGGTACGAAAGTGTTCGTTGAATGTGAAGCCGTGTTGTATAAGTGCAGGTTTTCTGCGGCTTTAGTAACTTTTGCAGTCTCTTCGTTCAAACTCTTATTAAGCATAATTGCTATTATAAATGCTTCTTTATACTCAGAGTGACTTTGAGAAGTTGTATTTCGTGCGTCGGCTCTTTAGTTAGCGATACAATTATTGCGATTTGGTTTTAGATTTAGCTTTAGTAATCCAATTAGATTCATATCTATTACCTGTCTATTACCTAGCTGTTTTTATTTTGTTCGTTACTGAAAGGAATATCATGGCTGAGATTTCATCTGCTCTTATGACGGACATGTATGAATACACTATGCTCGACGCTGCTCTTAAAGACGGCACTGCAAATCGCAAGTGCGTTTTTGAAATTTTTACGCGCCACTTGCCTCAAGGTCGTCGTTACGGAGTCGTTGCCGGCATGGGTCGCATTTTGGAAGAGCTGCAAAAATTCCATCTTTCGGAAGATGATTTGCGTTTCTTAAGTGATCGTAAAATTGTTAGCGCAGAAACCATTGAATGGCTGGAAAATTTCCGATTCCACGGTAAAATTTCCGGTTATCGCGAGGGGGAGATGTTCTTCCCGAATTCGCCAATTTTGCAGGTAGAAGGTACTTTTGGTGAGTGCACTTTGCTTGAAACTGTGCTTCTTTCTGTGCTTAATTACGATTGCGCGGTTGCCTCTGCCGCAGCACGTATGGTTTCAGCCTCCGCAGGTCGTCCTTGCATGGATATGGGCGGCCGTCGCACAAACGAATATTCTGCAGTTGCTGCATCTCGCGCAGCGGTTATTGGCGGTTTTAAGGGAACCGCAAACTTGCTTGCTGCAAAACTTTACGGATTGAAGGCAATCGGAACCGCAGCTCACTGCTTTACTCTTGTTCACGACACTGAGCGTGACGCTTTCACTTCTCAAATTGCCGCTCTTGGCAAAGGCACTACGCTTCTTGTTGACACTTATAATATTGAGGAAGCTGTAAAGACAGCTGTGGAAGTTGCAGGCCCTGATCTTGGTGGAATTCGTATTGATTCTGGAGATTTGTGCGCTTTGGCTCGTCGCGTAAGAAATCAGCTCGACGAGTTGGGTGCTAAAAACACAAAGATTACAGTTACTAATGATTTGGACGAGTATGCTCTTGCTTCCTTACAAAATGCGCCTGTGGATTCTTACGGCATCGGCACAATGCTTGTAACCGGCTCCGGTGCTCCAACTTGCGCAATGGTTTATAAGCTTACTGAGCGCGAGGGAGCAGATGGTGTAATGCAACCTGTTGCTAAGCGTTCTAAGAATAAAGCGACTGTGCCTGGACGTAAGTTGGCGTATCGTTCATACGATTACAGCAACGATTCTTGCGGTGTAGCTGATTGCGAACGCGTGATTTCTGGTTCGGAAGTTGCGCTCGCTCAGTTTAAGCCTAAGGATTCGTGGGAAAATCTGCTAGTTGATTACATGGTCGACGGTGAAGCTGACGAACAGTTTATGGGTCACGATGCGATTATGCGCGCACAGGATTATTGCGCTTCTGCTTTGAAGCGACTGCCTTTGGCTGCGCAAAGTTTGATGCGCGGAGACCCTGCAATACCAACAGAAATTCAAGTACTGTAAAAGTACTATAAATTAATCTTTTTAAAACTAAACTTTACTAAATAACTAAATAAGATTCGCAAATAATTTTCGCGAATAATTCGTAAATAATTCATGCGTAAAGACTAACGTTTCTGACAGCTTTTTTTGAGCGTTTGTTGCGATAATGCTTTATGCTTGATTTTGCTAATAAAATTCAATTAAATTTTAGTGCGCTACGAAATTCGTTACACAATGCGTTACGAAAGGATGCGATATGTTTTCATCTTTAGAAGCAGATAATGCGTTAGATGCTGTTATGGAATCTGGTTCGCAATCCGCAGATCCAGATTCTGGTTCCGGCACAAGCACTTCTGTTCTAGAACGTCCAGAAGTTGACGAAGATGCTCGTCTAGATGATGGTGGTAATGCAGATCGTTTTGCGCACTATGTGTCAAAAGACAGAATTGAAGAGTCGCGCTTAACTGGTCGACCAGTGGTAGCTTTATGCGGTAAAGTGTGGATTCCTCGACACGAAGCAAATGACTACCCAGTTTGCCCTGAATGCAAGCGCATATACGAGGAATTAGGAAAGTTTAATTTTTAAGTAATTATGTTGCGTATTTAAGTAGTTTATATTGCGTATTAGCGTTACTTCTATCTTTAACGATAAAAGTAACGCTATTTTTTAATATATTTTTGTTCTGAGCGCAATGGGTGATAATCTAAAAGCATGACTATAGCTGTGTGCCCCGGCTCGTATGATCCAGTCACTGCCGGCCATTTAGACGTAATACAACGTTGTACGCATCTATTTGATGAAGTACATGTGCTAGTTGCGGTAAATGCTGCAAAGACTCCGTTATTTTCTGAATCTGAGCGCGTAAAAATTATTCAAGAAGCAATAAATAATTTGCCGCAATCTCAAAATAGCTTCAATCGCGATTGCAAAATAGTAGTAACTTCAACAGCTGGTTTGATTACTGACTACTGTACAAAAGTTGGTGCTACAGTAATCGTAAAAGGCTTACGTCAAAACGGTGATTATGAGGCAGAACTTGGAATGGCACTAGTGAACCGCAAATTAGCAGGTATCGAAACGCTTTTCCTGCCTGCTGATCCTGTGCTTGAGCATGTTTCAAGCTCTGTGGTTAAAGATGTTGCTCGTCATGGGGGAAATGTTACTGGCATGGTTCCAGATAACGTAATACCCTTATTAAAAAAGCTTTTTAATGAACAATCATTAGGCGTAGATAACAATTCACCTATGCTGAACAATTGAACAGGAGAGTAGAAGATGACAAATAAAAATGAACTTACTGACGCAACTTCTGGATTATCTAGTGAAGGAGACGACACGATGGAGCGCGAAGTGCAAGTTGATCGCAATCAAAAGCTTCCATTGCATCCGGTTCTCGCAGATGAAGAAGATGCTCAAGACGGCGTTGTAAATACAACACATTCCGACGTGCGAAGTGCGCGTGAAGGCGACCTATTAGTTGATGCGGATGCTGATAATACAGAAACGTCATCTGTTGCGGCAGTTGGAAGTGTTTCTACTGCGGAAGATGTGCAGGATAATGGTGCTGATAGTGCAAATAAGAACAAGAAAAATAGCAAAGCAGCTTCTTCGCCAGCATCATTTTCTCCTTTCCCTCTTCCAGATTTACGAGAGCGAGAAGATGGTGGCGTTATCGACTTTGAGGAAAATGAATCTGAAACTTCAAAAGTAGCTGCAGAAACAATAAGCGATGAAGCGCGTTCAAAGAGCCGCGCTGAATTTACTACAGTTTACGACATTATTGACGCAATGGAAGCAACTCTTTCGGAAGCCAAGAATGTTTTGTTTGCTGCAGGAATGGTAAAAATTGATCGCGATGAGTTCGTTGACCAGTTAGCGCGTTTGAAAGATATGCTTCCTGTGCAATTGGAGCGAGCTTCTGCGTTAATGCGAGAAGCAGAGCGACGTTTGCGTACAGCGCAAGCACAAGCAAGCTCTATTGTTTCTTCAGCGCAATCTCAATCTGCAGAAATAATTGAAGAAGCGCAAGAGCGTGCTCAATTTTTAGCAGGTCAAGAAAACGTAACGGCTTTAGCAAAACAGAAAGCTCGCGATATTCTCGCTACTGCGCAAGCAAAATCAGACAAGCTTACGCAAGGTGCGGATCAGTATTGCGCGACTGTTATGGAAGGCTTAAAGCAGCAGCTAGATAAATTAGAACAAGATGTGCAAGCGGGTCAGCGAGTGTTGGAAGATCGTCGTCGAGCTGCAGCGCACGTACAAAATGACATTAGCTCATCATTGTATGACGATGATGAAGAGGAAAGGAATTAGTAATGGCTTCGCATCCATCCCAATCAGCATGGGCTGTTCCAGTAGCGCAAATGGCTGCGCGCGCTGGTAGTAGCATGTCGTTGCATCGCGTATTTCCGGCGCCGGAAGGTATTGGAGATTACGTTATTGGCGTAAAGCCAGGCAGTGATGTTATGGTTGATGGCGATTTTGATGCTGTGGTTGACGGCTTAATGTTTCAGGGCAGTATTACTGCCCCGGTGCATGCAGAATGTACTCGATGCTTGATGCCGCTTCGTCGCGATTGGAAAGTGGATGTGTGCGTATTCTTTCCATATGCTGACTCGCGTTCTAATCGTTCGGATAATCGCAATACTCGTGGCGATGCGGATGAAGCTGAATCGCAAATTTGGGATGAAAATGACGAGTCAGGCAATGTGTATCCTCTAGTTGCGGGTGGTGATTTTGCGGATATTGAGGCTCTTATTCGCGACACGATGGTAAGTGAGCTGCCGTTGCAACCGTTGTGCGAGCCGGATTGTCGCGGACTTTGCTCTCAGTGTGGCGAAAACTTAAACGAGCATCCAGATCATCATCATGACGTTACGGATATTCGTTTTGCTGCTTTAGAGGATTTGAAAGCTCAGCTTGAGCAGAATGAAAAGCGCGACGACCTGCCTGAGCGCTGCGATTTAGCGCGCGAAGGCAACTCGGAGCGGAAACTCGCTTAGGTTGGAAGTCCAGTGGACTTCCAACGCGAGTTTCGTAGCGAGCGCTTAGAGCGCGAGCTTTTGCGCAAAACAGATTTCGCTTAAATCTCACTCAAGTTCACGTAAATTAGTAATTTGTACGGCGCTTGCTGTAATATACAGAACGCTTAAGCTCAATCGATTGAACGAAATAGAGGAAAGAATTATGGCACTGCCTAAGTACAAGACCTCGCGTGCTAATACGCATTCGCGTCGCGCTAATTGGAAGGCGTCTGCCGTGCAGACTGTGACTTGCCCGAACTGCGGTTCTCAGGCATTCCCACACATGGCTTGCCCATCTTGCGGAACCTTCCGTGGTCGTGTTTATCGTGAAGCTATTCGCTCCGAGCACACCAAGTAGGTTTTATTAACAGAAACCCTGCCATCGACGGGTGGCAGGGTTTTTCTTTTTATTTACGCGCGTCGAGTGCGTGCCAAGCGATTTCGGCGGCTGCGAGTTGCGCTTTTCGTTTGCTAGAGCCACTTCCGACTCCCAACACTTCGTCGCCATCCTTATGTGCCAAAACCGCGCGAGCTTCAAATACTGGAGCGTATTCTGGCCCAGAAACAGCCATTCGATACTCTGGATCTTCCAAACCCATATCGTGAGCTTTGACAGTAAGCGAAGTCTTCCAATCGAGAGCTGGTCCTTCAGTTAGCACTTCCGCCAAAGTGTCGTCAATCAAACGATGCACAACTCTGCGAGCTTCATCAATTCCATGTTCAACAAAAGTTGCACCAATAAGTGCTTCAACAATATCGCACAAAATTGAATCTTTATTATTTCCGCCCTGCTCCATTTCTCCGCGACCGAGAAGAATATACGCGCCAACATGCAGCTTTTCGCGCGCAACAGCAGAAAGCGCCCATTCAGACACAGCTTTCGCTCGCATCTTCGCAAGCTGACCTTCAGTCATGTCTGGGTGTGCAGAAAACAGCGTTTCTGTAGAAACTAACTCAAGCACAGCATCGCCCAAAAACTCAAGTCGCTCATAATTTCGTGTGCCAGGATGCTCGTGCGAGAACGAGCGGTGGGTGAGTGCTTCTACCAAAAGATCCGGCGAAATAGTTGTGCCTAAAGCGTTTAAAAGTTCCTGTGTTGGGTCTCCAGGACGTGTTTCACCGCCATCTAATCTCAAAACTCCATCTTCGTTGTGTTGCACATGCGAGTTGTTTTGATTATTTTGATTGTGTTTGCTCTGCATATTCTGTTGATTCTGTTGATTGTTCTGAGTTTTCATAGCACGTATTATTATAGTCCTACTACCAACACAAGCGCTTTTAAGCTTCGCGTTCGCATTTGCGATCGCATTTTTCCATATTCCTTCTATATCCTTTCGTATAAGTGTTCAGCTATATTTGTGGATTATGCCTACGTATGATTTGGGATTAGAACGAGTTTCGCTAGAATTTGCTACAAAAACGATTTTTAAAGACGTTACTATTGGAGTTTTTGAAGGTGACAGAATCGGTATTGTTGGAAAAAATGGCGACGGAAAGTCAACGCTACTTCGACTACTTGCCGGTAAAATGCAGCCTGATTCTGGTCGCGTTACGAAGCGCGGAGGGCTTACTTTTGGCATGTTGGACCAGCGCGATCCATTGGACGATAACGCAACTGTGCGCGAGGCTGCTCTTGAAAATCGCGAAGATTACGAGTGGGCTGCAGATCAGCGTTCGCGCGAAATTGTAGAAGCGCTTCTTGGCGGCATAAATTTGGAAGCGAAAGTTGGAACGCTTTCTGGAGGTCAGCGCAGGCGCGCAGATTTAGCAAGATTATTGTTGCACGACTGGGATATTTTGGCTTTGGATGAGCCTACGAATCATTTGGACGTTGTGACGATTCATTGGCTTGCAGAGCATCTTCTTCACCGTTGGCAGGACGGTCAAGGTGCGCTTTTGATTGTGACGCACGACCGCTGGTTCTTGGACGAGGTTTGCACTTCGATGTGGGAAGTGCACGACGGCGTAATTGATCCTTTCGAGGGTGGTTACAGCGCTTATATGATGCAACGTGTGGAGCGCGAACGCCAAGCGGATGTGCGCGAAGAGCGTCGCAGGAATTTGGCGAGAAAAGAGTTAGCTTGGCTTTCCAGGGGTGCTCGTGCGCGTTCTACTAAGCAAAAGTTCCACGTAAAGCAAGCGCGCGAGCTTATTGCAGATGTGCCGCCGCTAAGAGACACTCTTGAATTGAAGAAAATGGCAACTTCGCGTCTTGGTAAGCAAGTTGTTGATTTAATTGACGTTACGCAAATTTTCGATAACGCTCAGCAGTTAAAAAATATCGATCCGGATATTGCAGAAAACGCATCTTTAGGTGAAGATAATGCAGAAAAATCAAATAAAGTCGATATCGTAGAATCTGCTTTTGCGCAACCAACTCACGTGGGAAGCGTTACTATTGCCGTTGACGAAAATCAAGAAAATTCTCTTGAAAATTCTGCGGAAAATACTTCGGAAAATACTGCTACGAGCGTAGAAAACATTGCAGAAACTTCAGCTGCATCGCGCAAAACTATTACTGGACGCATGATTTTAGACGATGCAACTTGGCTTATAGGTCCAGGCGATCGTTTTGGAATTGTGGGTGTGAATGGAGCAGGAAAATCAACATTATTAAACATTATTGACGGATCTCTAAAGCCTACGCTTGGACACGTAAATATTGGCAAGACTGTAAAATTTGCCGTGCTTTCGCAGCGGCTAGAAGAGCTTGAAAAGCTTGGAAAATATAAAGTAAAAGAAGTTTTAAGTCGCTATAAGCCTAGCTATATTATTGATGGCAAAGAAGTGACCCCAGGTCAGCTTATGGAAAGGCTTGGTTTTAAGCCCGAGCAGCTTATGACACCAATTGCGGATCTTTCGGGCGGTCAAAAGCGACGTATGCAGCTGCTGCTGATTTTGCTAAACGAACCAAACGTGCTGATTATGGATGAGCCTGGAAACGATCTCGATACTGACATGCTTGCAGTTATGGAAGATTTGCTCGATACTTGGCCTGGCACTTTGATTGTTGTTTCGCACGATCGCTACTTGCTTGAGCGCGTAACAGATCAGCAATTTGCGCTTATTGACGGCAAAATTCGTCACCTTCCAGGCGGTGTAGATGAGTATTTGCAAATTGTAGAAAAGCTGCAACGCGATCACGAAAATAGTAGTGGTACTACTGGTACTGTTGGCGCTTCAAGTACTGCGAATGCTTCGAGTGCTGCAAATTCTACAACTAAAGAAAGTTCAGAAAGTACAGTAATTGAGCCCAAACTTACCGGCAAAGCCTATCACGATGCTGCAAGGCGAGTTTCAGCAATCGAGCGAAAACTTACAAAGCTTGAAGAAGAAAAGTCGCAAATTGAAGCGCAAATGGCTGCGCATAACCCAAGTGACTTTGTTGGACTTCAATCTCTTAACGAAGATCTCCAAAAAAACGAGCAAGAAGCAAGTGCTCTTGAGGATGAGTGGATGGAGCTTTCTGAGCAGCTTTAGTACAAAATTGCTGCGTGCTAAGAAGATGAAATAGAAGATAACAGCCACGTGCTAAATTTGTGAGGTATGACTCAAATCAAGGATATGTTGGAATCTGTAAAACCAATTCGCGTTGACGGTCGTGATGTTGACGAGCTCCGACCTGTGCACATAACACGTAAATTTACTGATGTTCCTGAAGGCTCTGTGCTTATTGAGTGTGGCAATACGCGCGTAATGTGTACCGCAACTTTTACGGTTGGTGTGCCTCGTTGGCGTAGAGATTCCGGTTTGGGTTGGGTAACTGCCGAATATTCTATGCTTCCTAGAGCAACAGCTGAGCGAACTGATCGCGAATCTGTGCGTGGAAAAATTGGTGGTCGCACTCACGAAATTAGTCGTCTTATTGGTCGCTGCTTGCGCGGTGTAGTCGATATGAAAGCGATGGGTGAGTGCCAGATTCAAATTGATTGCGACGTGTTGCAAGCGGATGGTGGAACTCGTACTGCTTCCGTAACTGGAGCTTATGTAGCTTTGGTAGATGCGCTTCATTGGGCAGAAAAGAATGGTCATATTCGCTCTGCTGCAAATGTTATTAAGGATTCTATTTCCGCTGTCTCTGTAGGCGTTATTAACGGCACTCCTATGCTGGATTTGCCTTATGTTGAGGACAGTCAAGCTATGACAGATATGAATGTAGCTATGACAGGTTCCGGTACTTTCATTGAAATTCAGGGCACTGCAGAACATCGTCCATTTAATCGCGACGAATTAAATACGTTACTTGATTTGGCAACTAAAGGTAATCGCGAATTGCAAGCTGCTCAAAAAGCCGCTTTAGCAAAATAGAAGAGATTGAAGGAGAACGGGCGTGAAGCTTATTGTGGCAACACATAATGAGGGAAAACTCGTTGAAATCAAGCAAATTTTAGAGGAGCAATTGTCGAAACTTGCAGACAGTTTCGAGTTAGTAACTGCAGGTTCTCTTGGCTTGCCTGATCCTGTGGAAACTGGCGTGACTTTTGAACAGAATGCTTTGCTCAAAGCGCGTGATGTTGCTGCAAGAACAGGTTATCCCGCTATTGCAGACGATTCGGGTCTTATCGTTGATGTGCTTGGTGCTGCCCCTGGTATTCTTTCTGCTAGGTGGAGTGGTGTGCATGGAGATGATAAAGCTAATAATGAGCTTCTTTTGCGCCAACTTTCTGATATCCCAGATCAATGTCGTACTGCTCGTTTTCGTTGTGCTGCAGCTCTTGCTATTCCGGATGGGTGCAGTGAGGTTCCTGAAGGCAGTGTTATGTCGCATTCTCACGGCTTTGAGACTGTTCGAGTCGGAGAAATGGTTGGTCACTTGTTGCGCGAGGCGCACGGAATTAATGGTTTCGGCTATGATCCGCTATTTGTGCCAGATTTTCAGCCTATTCGCGATGGTGTGCAAATGAAAGGTTTGACTAGTGCAGAGCTGACTCAAGAAGAAAAGAATGCTATTTCGCACAGAGGTAATGCTTTGCGCGCACTTTTGCCGGAGTTGCAGGCATTATTTATTACTGAATAAGCGAAAAATTTCGTGCGCGAGATGGGACTTGAACCCACACGTCGTAAGACACAGGAACCTAAATCCTGCGCGTCTACCATTCCGCCACTCGCGCATAGACTCATATAAACAATCGAGCGAATAAAAACAAATCAAAAGTATTAATACACTCGAGTGAGTCAGAGAGCCACTTGACAGAATCGAACTGTCGACCTTCTCATTACGAGGGAGACGCTCTACCGACTGAGCTAAAGTGGCATGTTGCCTGAGACGCATTCGCGACTCGCGCACAAATCAAACACTATATATCATATTTTTGAATTTGTCCAATTTGGCGCGTCGTGCAATAGATAATGTTCCAAATGTGAGATAATTTCCTCGCGTTTGGAGTGATAAACCACAGATAACCCTCCAAATGCAGGGTAGGTTGCGCGCGTTTGGGGCACTGCACATCCTCAAACTACAAATTTTTATGTGTAAATTATCAGTGTGATTGTGTTCATTTTTGTGTTAAGCTTCGCGTGTTTCTGTCTGCTTTTGTGAGTATCTTGTGAATTGGACTATAGTGACGGTTGCTGTCACGTCAGTTGAAGAAATGAAAGGACCTTACAATGGCCATCAATCCGCCAGTTGACGCCGTAAAAACCCCAGAGTGGGCTGCATTGCAGAAGCATTACGACGAGTTGCAATCAGAAGGCGTTTGCCTGAAGAAGTGGTTTGCCGAGGACGCAAATCGCGTGGATAAGTTGAGCTTCGAAGCTGGAGATCTCCACTTCGATCTTTCTAAGAATTTAATTAAGCCTGAAACTCTTAAGCTTTTCGCAAACCTTGCAAAGGCAGTCAAGCTTGACGAGCGCACTAAGGCAATGTACACCGGCGTGCACATTAACAATACTGAAGATCGTGCAGTTTTGCACACTGCTTTGCGTCGTCCTGCAGAGGATGCTGGCAAGTTCATTGTTGACGGTCAAGATACCGTTGCAGACGTGCGTGAAGTGTTGGGTCGCATTTACGATTTTGCTAACGAAGTTCGTTCTGGCGCTTGGAAGGGCGTTACCGGCAAGAACATCAAGACTGTTGTAAACATTGGTATTGGCGGTTCCGATTTGGGTCCAGTCATGGTTTACGAAGCCTTGAAGCCATACGCTGACGCCGGCATCAGCGCTCGCTACGTTTCTAACATTGATCCAAACGATATGGCAGAAAAGACCAAGGATTTGGATCCAGAAACCACTTTGTTCATCATTGTTTCCAAGACCTTCACCACTTTGGAGACTTTGACCAATGCTCGTACCGCTCGCACTTGGTTGCTGAACAAGCTTCAGGAGTGCGGTGCTATTGACGGAAGCGACGCAAAGAAGGCTGAAGCTGTTGCTAAGCACTTCGTGGCTGTTTCCACCAACCTTGAGAAGGTTGAAGAGTTCGGCATCAACCCAACCAACGCTTTTGGCTTCTGGAGCTGGGTTGGCGGCCGCTACTCTGTGGATTCCGCTGTCGGCACTTCTTTGGCTGTTGTCCTCGGTCCAGAGCGTTTCGAAGAGTTCTTGAAGGGCTTCCACGCAATCGATACCTACTTCGCTGAGACTCCATTCGAGAAGAACGTTGTTGTGCTTCTTGGTATGCTCAACGTTTGGTACCGCAATTTCTACAAGGTTGCTTCTCACGCTGTGCTTCCATACGATCAGTACTTGCACCGCTTCCCAGCTTATTTGCAGCAGCTCACCATGGAATCTAACGGTAAGTCTGTGCGCTGGGACGGCACTCCTGTAACAAGCGAAACCGGCGAAATCTTCTGGGGCGAGCCAGGCACCAACGGTCAGCACGCTTTCTACCAGTTGATTCACCAGGGCACTCAGCTTATTCCAGCTGATTTCATTGCTTTCGTGAACACGCCAAATCCTACTAAGGATGGCGATCAGGATGTGCACGAGCTCTTCTTGGGCAACTATCTTGCACAGACTAAGGCTCTTGCTTTCGGCAAGACTGCTGATGAAGTTCGCGCTGAAGGCACTCCAGAGGAGATTGTGCCAGCTCGCGTGTTCAAGGGCAACCGTCCAACCACGTCCATTTTCGGCGATGCTTTGACTCCATTTAGCTTGGGTGAGTTGATTGCTCTCTACGAGCACATCACCTTCGTTGAAGGTACCGTGTGGGGCTTGGATTCCTACGATCAGTGGGGTGTGGAGCTTGGAAAGCAGCTTGCAAAGCAGATTACTCCTGCAATTTCTAAGGATGATGAAGCTTTGGCAGCTCAGGATGCTTCTACGCAGAGCTTGATTCGCTTCTATCGCGCTCATCGCAAGTAAGATAGTAGTCATATAGGCAATCGTTTTTAGTGATTGTTGGTTTATAAGTCTCTTGGCGTTAATTCGTCAAGAGACTTTTTGTTTAGCATCTGTCGCTGAGTTTTATAGGTCTCAAGTGCATTGCAATGTGTTTTGCTGCATATTGACACAACTGCAACAATAATTTATAATGAGCACGGTCGGTAGGTAAGGCTACCACGGGGATAAGGGTTGCTGCCGCAACACAGTGGAGACACTGCACGCTGGTTAACAGTCGTTGTCGAATTTAAGGCTTCGACTAATGCAACGCCACCGCCCTGCGAAGCTGAAGCTTGAACGACGTGGCACGCTTAACATGCATTTGTGTGTTTTGGTGCGTCTCTGTTCTCTTGTAAACCTCCGATTCAATGATGAAGATTTGCGCCGGCAGCGCACTAACTTAAGGAGGTGATTTGCCGTGAAACATGACAGTAAAAGCCATAATTCTAGTACTCGTACTGATGAAGGCTCCGACACTATTGGCAGTAGTAGTTCGGATGTTCCTCCTGAATATATGAAGCCGGCAATCATCGAATTTAGGTTGCAAAACTTGCGAAATATATAACTTACGAATACAACTTGCGAAATATAATTTACGAAGTTAAAACGTGAGTTCTAGTTATTTGCGCCTGTAACGTAATCAATGGTGATACGGCTACGCAAGAATTTACACAAGAAAAGTTACGCAGATCTTTACGCAAGAATTTACGAAAATCTAAATAGAAATCCGCATAGAAATCTCAATAGATATCTGCGTAATAAATGAATAGAAATAAAAAATACACGAAGGTGAACCCACTTATTGCCTATTCGAGGACTTTATTATGACCGTATTTACAACTTCGCGCAAAGAAAGCGCAGGTGTGCAAGTCGACGAGAACACTCGTTTCTGGTCGGATATTATTGTGTGCGTTGGCATTATTGCCGTTTTTGGCGTAACTGCCTTCCTTATTCAGCGCATAAATCAGCCGATTGGTCCAAGTGGCATACCATCTAAGGTATCCACGGACTTAATCAATCTGCCTTACTACACTTTGCGCTCAGTATTTCGCATGCTGATCGCATTAGTTGCATCTCTTATATTTACTATTGTTTATGGCTCTCTTGCAGCTCGCAGTCGTAGGCTTGGCAAGGTGCTTATTCCTCTTCTAGATATTTTGCAATCAGTTCCAATTCTTGGCTTCCTTTCGGCAACTGTCACTATTTGGTTGGTAATTTTTCCTGGATCAATGCTTGGTGTTGAAGCCGCTTCGATTTTTGCTATTTTTACGAGTCAAGCATGGAATATGACTTTTTCGTTCCACCGTTCGCTGCTCAGCGAGCCAAAGGAACTGGATGAGGCAGTTCGTAGTTTGCAACTCACGCATTGGCAACGTTTCTGGGTGCTAGACATGCCTAACGCAATGATTCCGCTGCTTTGGAATTGCATGATGTCTGTTGGAGGCGGATGGTTCTTCCTTACAGCTTCGGAAATGATTTCCGTAAATAATCACACTTACGCTCTTCCTGGCATCGGTAGTTTTGTGGCACAAGCTGCTGCCGAAAATAAGCTTGGTCTTATTTGGTGGGCTATTGTGTCGATGGTGATTGTTGTTTTGGCACTTGACTTCTTCTTGTGGAAACCGCTTACAGCTTGGGCTGAGCGTTTCCGCATTACGCAAAGCGCATCTGATAATGAGCGTCACAGTGCTATTTTGACTCTTATTCGTCACTCTCATGCAGATGAAGTTATTAGTAAGCTGTTTTTGCCAATTCGCGAGTGGCTTGAAAAAGTAACGCGCCCATTCGGTCGCACAGGCTCCAAGTGGCCTCATAAGGCTGCTCAGCATAAGCTTGGTGATTGGGTATTCAACGTTATTATGCTAATTATTGTGGCTGCTGGCGCCGCCCATATGCTTTACTTTGTGTATACAACTGCAGGTTTGCATGAGTTCATTACTGCAGGCATGCTTGGTGGCATCACTTTTATGCGCGTTGCTGCGTTGATTTTAATAAGCTCGCTTATTTGGGTTCCTGTTGGTGTTGTAATCGGCATGAATCCTAAGATTTCGCGTATTATGCAGCCTATAGTGCAAATTCTTGCTAGCTTCCCAGCAAACTTCATCTTCCCGTTTGCTATGGCTTGGTTTATGTCTTGGCATATTGATCTTGGTTGGGGAAGTATTATTTTGATGGCTCTTGGTACGCAATGGTACATTCTGTTCAATGTTATTGCAGGTGCTAGTGCTATTCCGGATGATTTGCGTGAAATGACGCGCAGCTTCCGCTTGGATCGTACTTTGCGATGGAAGACGCTTATTTTGCCGTCTATTTTCGGTTCATGGTGCACTGGCGGTATTACAGCTGCAGGCGGTGCTTGGAATGCTTCGATTGTGTCTGAGATTGTGGAATATGGAAAGAACCACATGGAAACTCAGGGTTTGGGTGCATATATTACTAATGCAACTACTTTAGGAGATTCTGCGCGCACTTTAGTTGGCGTAACTGTTATGAGCTTGATTGTTGTTTTAAGCAACCGATTATTCTGGTCGCCAATGCAACGTATTTCCGAAAAACGTTACGTATTGAATTAGATCGACTAACAAATCGACTAATAAATTTACTAATAAATCGCTTAAAATAACAAAATTTTATGGAAAAGATTGGCAAAATTATGAATACTTTAAAGAGCAATGCAAAAAAAGTGCAATCCTCAATTACAAGCGATATTATCGACGCAAAGCACATCAGTCAAAGCTTCACTTCTGACAGTGGCACTACTCAGCACGTTTTGCACGATATTTCTTTCACTCTTCGCGAGGGTGAAATCGTGGCAATATTGGGACGTTCTGGTGCTGGAAAATCAACTTTTCTACGCACAATGGCTGGTCTTGTGCAGCCAACAGAAGGCACAGTAACATATCGCGGACGCGAGCTGACAGGCCCAAACCCAGGAGTTGCAATCGTATTTCAAACCTTCGCTCTTATGCCGTGGCTTACAGTACAAGACAATGTGGAACTTGGCTTGCGTGCTAGAGGTGTTAGTAAAGAAAAGCGTACTGAGCTTGCTTTAGCTGCAATTGATGCAATCGGTTTGGATGGCTTTGAAACAGCGTATCCTAAGGAACTTTCCGGCGGTATGCGTCAGCGAGTTGGTATTGCGCGCGCGTTGGTGCTGAGACCAGATGCATTGTTTATGGACGAGCCGTTCTCTGCTCTCGATGTGCTTACTGCTGAAAACTTGCGTCAGGAAGTTCTTAAGTTGTGGTCTAGCGAGGAGCGAGATATTAAGTCTGTGCTTATTGTGACGCACAATATTGAAGAAGCTGTGCAAATGGCTGATCGCGTTGTGGTTCTTGGATCTCATCCAGGTCACTTAATTGCTGATGTGAATGTTGATTTGCCTCGTCCTCGAGATAAGCACAGTGCTGAATTTGAAGCGATGGTTGATAATTTGTATGCTATTTTGACTGGTTCTGCTCCAGAAAGCACTGCAGAGCAAGACGCTTCCGAAGATGCTGATTCTCAAGATCAAGCAAATAATGCAACTAATGAAGATGCTGAAGATAACGAAGCTGCAGCAATTGCAGATATGCTTATTCAGCGCCACCATGACGATGAAGATGAAGATAAGCAAAGTGAGGATGAAGCTGAAGCAGGTGAGGCAAAGGCAGAGCCTGTGGCTGTTCGTTTGCTTCCAAACGCTACACCAGGTGGTATGGCTGGTTTGCTTGACGTGATTTCTGAAAGCCCAGATGGTATTGATTTGGCTGATTTGGCAGCTGATTTGTCGTTTGAGATTGATGATTTGTTCCCACTTGTTGATGCTGGCACGATGCTTAATTTGCTTACTGCAGAAAATGGTCATATTACTATCACTTCTGAGGGTGAAGAGTGGCATAATGCCGATATTTTGCACAGTAAGCAAGTTTTTGCTCGTCTTGCGATTGAACATGCGTCTCTTGTGCACGCAATTGATCAAGCTTTGAGTAGGAATCGTAACGGAAAGCTTCGTGGCGAGCTGATTTTGGATTTGTTGCGCAGTAAGCACACGGATGCTTTGGCGCGTCAACAGTTTGATATTGCAATTAGCTGGGGTCGTTACGGCGAGTTGTTTGATTATGACGCTGATGATGACGAGTTGACTCGTACAGTTGAAACTGCTCCTCTCGATGGAGTTGTGCGCTGAAATAGTGCGGAATAGTGCGGAATTATGCTCAATAATGTCCATTATTGAGCATAAATTTGGTACTTGTATGCTTTCGATAAAGGGATGCCGCATAGTTCTTTTATCTTTTAGGTCTAGTCGCTTCTTATTTAAGATTGCGCGGATCGGAAGCCCCCTAAAAAGCGAACTTTTTGGGGAAAGATTTGCGTAGCACATTTGTTGCTAACGCTTACTATGCGTCGATATGCGGCGGCGATGGAGGAATATTATGGTAAATGCTGTAGAAGCATTTGATGCTAAGCATCTTAAGGCTGCTGAAGAAATTCCAGCTTTCCGTCCTGGCGATACCGTTGACGTCAACGTTAAGATTCAGGAAGGCAACAACACTCGTATTCAGACTTTCACCGGCGTTGTGATTGCTCGTAAGGGTGCTGGCGTGCGTGAAACTTTCGTTGTTCGTAAGGTGAGCTTCGGCACTGGTGTTGAGCGTCGTTTCCCACTTCATTCTCCAGCTATCGATTCGATTAAGCTGGTTCGTAGCGGTCGCGTTCGTCGCGCTAAGCTGTACTACTTGCGCGCTTTGCGTGGTAAGGCTGCTCGTATTGCTGAGCGTCGCGATAACTCTGCTAAGTAAAATAGAACTTATGTGAAGGGTATTTGTTATGACTGATGACACGCAAATTAGCGATACTCATATCGTTTCAGTAGCGGGTCATGGTATAGATCCTTCACCGGTTCCGCCAGAGCCGGAAGGAGATTTACCTTCCGGCTCTCGCATGTTTAAGCGCAAAAATAGAAAAGGTAAGCATTTTGCACATTCTAAGCGTGCTAAAAATGACCGCCTAACTTTGCGCGATGCTATAACATGGTTCGGTATTCCAGTATTAGTAGTGATACTTATTCGTGTGTTCCTATTTGGAGCTTACACAATTCCTTCTGGCTCTATGCTAGATACTATTCATATTGGCGATTATGTTATTACGACTAAGCTAACTCCGCGCTTATTCCCATTAAAGCGTGGAGATATTGTTGTTTTTGAGGATCCTGCACATTGGTTGAGTGGTGAAAACTCTTCCGGTGTTGTTGGCAAGGATTTAATTAAGCGTCTTATTGGTTTGCCTGGGGATACTGTTGAGTGTAAAGGCGCTGGGCAGCCTATTGTTGTAAACGGTGTTCCAATACGAGAATCTTCCTATATTCGTCCTGGTGTTGACCCGAGTGCTTTTCCGTTTAAAGTAAAAGTTAAAGCTGGTCACGTGTTTGTTTTGGGCGATAATCGTTCTAATTCTGCGGATTCACGATATCATCGCAATGATGGCGATGATGGCTTAGTTCCGATTTCCAAAATCGAGGGCGTTGCTGTGTTTAGATCGTGGCCGCTTGATCGAATTGGTCTTTTAGACGAACACCATGATGATTTTAAAGATGTGCCTGATCGTCCTGCAAAATAAAAGTATTAACGCAATGTTGTTAACGCAATGTTATTAACACAATCGTATTAGAGCAATTGTATTAGCAAAACTTATACAAACTAATTTTAATTATGTCAAATAAATCATCCAATATACCGCTTGTTCCATCATTTAAATATGAGCAAGATTTGCTTTGCGAAGGCTATGATTGGGTTATTGGTCTTGATGAAGTAGGAAGAGGCTCTCTTGCAGGTCCTGTGATGGTAGGAGCTGCAGTTATTGGAATTAAGCAAGTAAAAGAAAACTATATGCCTGAAGGCTTAGCTGATTCTAAATTGCTGAGTGAAAAGCGTCGAGGAGAGCTTTATGAACCGTTGCAAAAATGGTGTACTTCTTGGGCTGTTGGATCTTGTACTAATAAAGAAATAGATGAGTGGGGTATTAGTTATACGCTTGGCGTTGCGGCTTTGAAAGCAATCGCAAAAGTCGAGGAAGATATTCAAATAAGTAAAAAAGAAAACACTCGTATTGCAGCAATATTGGATGGACCTTGCGATTATATTGACAAAGTCGCAAATACTTTTGACGCTCCTTACATTCCTGAGCCTGTAAAAGTCCATACTTTAGTAAAAGCAGACAGACAGTGTGCGAGCGTAGCTGCAGCTGCAGTTTTGGCAAAAGTTACTAGGGATAATCTTATGGTATCTCTTGCTAAAAATCCGAAATATGCAGCCTACGATTGGGCAAGTAATAAGGGTTACGGCTCTTTAGCTCATCGCAATGCCATTAAAAAAGTAGGACCTAGCGATTTGCATAGATTGTCTTGGCATTTATAAGCGAGGGGTATATATGGCAGAAAATGAAGCAAAACGCGTGTCAATGATCGATGTTGCGCATGCTGCTGGCGTAAGTCATCAAACTGTTTCTCGCGTTATTAATAATTCTCCTGATGTTTCTGCTAACACGCGAATTAAAGTTCTGCGAGTTATTGAGCAACTTGGGTATTATCCAAGTAATTCAGCGCGCGCATTAGCGACTAAGAGGTCGCGTACTTTAGGGCTTATCGTTGGTGCAGAAAATAGAACATCTCGAAACATCATTGCTCCTATAGAAGCGCAAGCAAAATCTCGTGGTCTTTTTCTTTCTATTAGCATGGTCAACGAAACGTTATGTGAACAAAGTGATATTCAAGATTTATGCGAGAGTTTTGAAGAGCAAAATGTCGACGGATTAATAATTGACGCTCCAACAGACGCAATATTTACGTCACTGTGTCGTACGCGTATTCTTAAGCCGTGCGTATGTGTTACTGCTACTCATGGTGCAATAAGCGCGCATGAAGGCATGAATATGTTGCGTTCTCATAGCAACGTTGAGTATTCAATGATTGGGATTAATCAATCTCGCGCAATGAACGATATTGTGTCACTTATTGCGCATTATGGACATCGAAATGCCATTTATATAGCAGGTCCTTCACAATGGAGAGGTGCTGCAACGCGACTCATTGCATGGCGTTCACTTTCAACTGCTCAAGGTATTCATTCGCATATTGTGCAATGTACTTCGTGGAAGTCTTCTGAAAGTTACGCGCGAATGAATCATATGATTGAGAAATTTGGTATAGATGGCATTGCATTGCCGACTGTTATTGTTGCTTCAAGCGATGAGCAGGCAGTAGGAGTTGTGCGTTCCTTGTATGAGCACGGTTTGAAAATTCCGAGTGATATTAGTGTTGTTGGTTTCGGCGATATTCCGGCAATAAGTGATTTTTTCCCACCTCTTACAACTGTGAGTCTCGATATGCAGCAATTAGGGTCGTTGGCAGTGCGTGAAGCTTTGAGATTAATGAATCATGGGCCTGAACCAGCATTCCCAGATATGTCTCATGGAGTTGGACAAATACCTGCTAGCTTAAAATTGCGTTCTTCTATTGGTGCAGTATTGAGATAATTTTGCGATCGTGAAAAATTGTATTAAAAAATTATTGAGAATAGAATTAAAAATGGTATTTTTAATTATTTTTTTGATTATTTAAATATTGCGTGAAACAGTTGTGAAACAACTTTATTTTCTTAATGCTAATATCTGGCAAAATGGCTTAAAATCAGCATAATTACGCGGCTGTCGGCGTGTTGATGGTGTGTGTGAAGCGTAATCTTAACATCTGTTGGGAGTGTGTGGTTTTTGAATAAATATGGAATAAAGAAAAGGATCAGGAGATGATAAATCGCTGCTTTGCGTTCGTGCCAGGAATTAAGCATCTAGTTGTTTTAAGGTCGGCGTGTCTTGCGATTTCTTATCTTGTAAACATAGCTTTTGTCTACGTTTGCGTTGGGATGTTGTCTCCAGTATTAAGACCTGTTCGTTCTACTGGAACTTCTTTAATGAGTTCTGTTGAATTTACGTCTTACATTATTGTTTTAGCTGCTATTATTTTGCTGAAATATGCAGTTTTTTACTGGTCGTGTACTGTTTGTGCAGAAATTGAGTCGCGAATAGCTATGCGTTTGCGCCCTAAAATGTTGCGCGCAATATTATCTCTACGCTCTGTGGATGTTGAAGATTCTCATGGCATTACTTCTTTGCGCGTAAATGAAGATATTTTTGCAATACAAAGTTTTGTTGCTTCTTTAGTTCCACAAATTATTGCATCTATTCCTGTTCCTGTAGTCGTTTCTGCAGCACTATTTACAGTTAACCCTGCTATAGCTGGGATTTGCACATTAGCTGCATTGTTTAATGTTGCTTCTCTTATATTCTCGTTGGCACTAAGCCCAGTATCGTGGCGTTGTGTAAGTGCATTATTTGCCTATGTTATTGCTGGACTCGCAATTGTTGCAACTGTTTGGTTATCTTCCGTTAAAGGTGTAGGTCTTGCTGCAGCTCTGTTAACAATGCCTTTGTTAATGTTAAGCGTCCAGCCACTGAGAATTGTTGGTAAGAATATGCATGTAGTTAAACATGCTGTTCATGGTTTGAATCATGTTGAAGCATTGTTGCAAATGGTTACTGATTCTCCTGCTCCAATAGCATTTAGTGACGATGGTTCAACATTATCTTTGCCTGATGGCTCAACCAATATTGCTTTGCGTATGCGATGCAATATTTCGGAAAATAATGCGAATACTAATGAAGCTCAGCGTTTATCGATAATTGCAAAATCTGGTGAATTGCAAGTTATTCCAAGTAAATATCATCATGTTATGCGTGAGAAAATACTTTCTGGAACAGGTTTTAATAAATCTGCTGACATATTGCTTTCTTATAGCGACCGTTATGATATTCATGAAGACGACGTTTCTCCATTTGTAGTTTCTGAAGTATTTGACGCAAACGATAGTGCATCTTACTTGTCGTTGAACGATGCAAGTTCTGCAGCTTTAGCAGATATTGTTACTATAGTTAGCGAGCGAAGTCATCTATTTTCCACAACATTGCGAGAAAACTTACTTTTGGCTGCTCCAACAGCTACGACTACTGCGATGTGGGATGCATTGCGAGCTGTGCGAATAGATGGTGTTGTTTATGCCGATTATGACGGTCTAGATATGCCAATAGATAGACTTTTTAATAATCCTGAAGCATCCTATAATTCTGAAGATTTAAAGCGTCGCGTTATTCTTGCTAGAGCAATTTTAAGACACACTAAAGTGTACGTTTTTGATTATTCCCAATGTGATATTAGCAATCATGAAGCTGAAGAAATTGTTAAAATATTGCGTCGCATAGCGCGTTATGCAAATGTAATAGTGTTAATGCCAAATGATGCTGGAATTAGCTCAACGGACGAAATAGCAACTGTAGAATCGTATCGTCATATTGCTAATGATGGTTCTAAAAATATTACGCAACTAAATCAATTAAACGAATCTCAAAACTCGCAAAACTCGCATAATGTTGAGCAAGCTCAGCAAGATTCTAATAAAAACAAGCATATTTCTTCTATTGCAAGTATTGCTTACACTTATGAAGTGAGAACAATCTCAAAGTTCAAACGTGCTATTTTTGCTTTTATATCAATGTTTAGTACTGCTCTCAATCTTGTTTCTGCAGTATGTATTCCTGTTGCTATTGTTTCAGCGATGTTTGCTGTTGCAGGACGTCCAATATTTGGTTTTGTAATGCAACAGTGCGTGCTTGTTGCTGTTGCTTGTATGGCAGTTCGTGCATTAACTCTTGTTACAACATTTGCAGGTGTAGATATGCATCACGAACATTGGCATAAAGCTCATATCAGCATGAATGTTGGAATGATATTTGCAGTTGTACCTCTTATGGTTGTTTTGTACTATTTCGATGCGAATTTGTCTTATGTAGCTATTGTTTCATGCGTGTTTATTATGTTTATTGTTCCTCGATACTTACTTATACGCTCCAAGCATATTGCAAATAAAGTGCGCATTGAACAACATGAAGTTGAGAATGAAGTAAGTGATATTGAGCTTGGTATCGATGAAGTACTTGCATTTAGGCAAGGTGAGCATTGCGTTAATCGAATGGTTACTTCAATGCATAAAGTTTCTCAACAAAGAATGCGTTTGGCTCGTAAAAGTGGAGGTATGTCGGCACTTGTTCTTGCTATATCGTTAATTAGCATTTCTGTAGCCGCACTAGTGGTTTCTCACACCATTCATCCGGTGCCAGCTAATATTCCCGCATGGAGTACGGTTTATGCTGTTATGGCAATGGTTTTGCTTGTAATTATGATTCAGCAAGTTGTAGATGTTGTTTTACAAAGAATACCGTCTGTTATGAGAGTTAAGAGCAGTAACTAACTTTAATTTAAAAAATATTGAATATGCATAAGTTGAGTTGGGGGACTGAACATGCGTAATCGTTGTAACAAGAGGCAGTTTCTTGCGCTGTTTTGGATGCTGCTGTTTGCAGTTTTATGTGGGATTGTTATTGGCTTGTTGCTTCCTAAAATAAACAGTAGCGTTGGGAAGATTACAGGAGAATATGAAGCAAGCGGAGAAGCTGCGCAAGCATTGAAAAAATTGCGTATATCTAAGCCTTATCGTTACGGGTACGAGCGTCAAGTATTCGGATATCGTACTACTGACGATGATGGTAACGGATGTGACGTTAGGGAAGACGTTTTAGCGCGTGATTTACAAAATGTGAAATACAAGTACGCAGGATCCTGCCAAGTGCGTTTCGGCTTGTTGCATGATCCGTATACTGGCAAAGATATTAACTTCGTGCGTGGGCGAAAAACCAGTGCATTAGTTCAAATAGATCATGTTGTTGCATTACAAAATGCGTGGGAATCTGGAGCATGGAAATGGAATCGTGCAAAACGATTAAAATTTGGCAACGATATGATGAACCTACTCGCGGTTGAAGGAGCTGCTAATCAAGAAAAAGGTTCCGCGTCCGCAGCTTACTGGCTTCCTTCAAACAAAACCTTCAGGTGCGAATATGTTGCTAGGCAAATAGCTGTTAAGTATAAATATGGTTTAACTGTAACTCGCGAAGAAAAGCAGAGCATGGAAAGCGTATTGCATAACTGTTCTGCACAAAAATTACCAAAGTAAGGATTTCTCAGTTTGGTATTCGTAAAGCGACTTAGTAAGCGTTTAATAAGCGTTTAGTAATGATTATGAGTGTGATCGTGCATTACGTCGTGATGCTCTGCTGAATGAGGAATATGCAACACGCGCATGCGATCAATAGCTCTACGCGCAAGATTGTGAGCAGAACCCGTGCCTTCGCCCTTGACTCCAAAAATAACGATAAGAGCCATAATTCCTGTAATAATAGCACTAATGCGCAAAGTCCATTGAACTCCGAAAATACTAGCAGCAACATCGGCAGCGTGACCTGTGCCAGAATGGTGAAGAGTTGTCAATACTGTCATTGTAACTACTAAAACAGGTGCTCCAATAGCGCCCCAAAGTTGACGCATAGTATTAGTTACAGCCGAACCGTCGCCAAGCTCTTCCTTACGCAAACAATTAAGCGACCACGTAGTTATTGGCATAAGCAAGAATCCCATGCCAATTTGGCGAGTAAACTGCCAAATGGAAATCCACCAAATCCACGTATCCATGTCAATAAGACTCATCATTACAGTGCCAAAAAACAGAATAATAGAGCCTGCCATAGCAACTGGGCGCACTCCAAAGCGATCTAGCATACGACCGCCAAAATACTGCGAAATAGCCATGCCGAACGCTCCAGGAAGCAGAATTAAGCCGCTCATAGTTGCTGAAAAACCACGATCAGACTGAATATAAAGCGGAATAAGCACCATAATTGAGCTGAAAGCAAAAAATGTAAGGCAAGCGCAAATAGTACCTACCATAAAGTAGCGGTTTTTAAGCACATTAAGACCAAGAAGAGGAGTGTGACCGCGTTTTTGCGCTCGCAACTGCCTTGTAACAAACCAAGCAATTCCAAAAGCACCAATAATCATAGGAGCCCAAGATAATGGGTGTGAAATTCCGCATCCTTCAATATTAGTGAATCCAAACATGAGCCCGCCGAAGCCAATAACCGAAAGGCCAACCGAGAAGAAATCAGCATGCGCGTTAAGATCGTGTTCTCCAAAATTATGCAAGAAAAATACTGCCAAAACGACGGATATTGCTCCGATAATAGTAAGAGAGCAGAAAATAGAACGCCATCCATTAATATCAGTTTGCAAACCGCCAATAGTAGGACCGATTGCTGGAGCAATACTCATAGCCATGCCAACGCTTCCCATTGCCATACCTCTGCGAGTAACAGGGTAGACGGAGAATACGGTAATTTGTAAAACAGGCCACATTACGCCAGTGCCAATAGCTTCAAGAGTTCGACCAACAAGTGCCATCATAAAGTCGTTACTAAGCCATGCAAGTACGGATCCAAAAGTAAAAAGCGACATGGAAGTAATAACAATTTGGCGAGTAGAAAAGCGTCTTGTTAAAAATGCTGTAAGTGGAACCATAATTGCCATAATCAGCTGGAAAATAGAAGTAAGCCACTGACCAGTTGTGACGCTTATACCAAATTCTTGAACTATTGTTGGCAATGCTGCAGTAAGTTGTAATTGTGCGAAATTGCCGATAAATGTAATAAACGTAAGAATAGCGAGAGAAATTAAAGCAGGACGTGTAAGACGATTGTTATTGTATGCTTCTTCGCCTGTTAGTGCATGACTGAGATCTTGGCTTTTATTAGACAGCCATGTTGAGTGCGTCAAAATAAAACATCCTTTTTTGTTCTTAAACATAGTTTTTCTTAAGCGTATTTTTAAGCATAGGTGGCAAAAGTCAATCGACTTAAGTCTATTCTCTTATCTATTACAACAAAAATTGCAAAACTTAATTTACGCAAAACAAAAGTTATTTAAAAATTTATTTTGCGCAAAACAATGATATTTAGACTGATTCTAATCAGTAGCTGTGGTAGGAAAGCCAATGATTGTAAGCGCCTTGAATGGAGCCATAACGACCATTGCAATAATTCCAGAACCAGCGGAGCTGCGTTTGATAGTTAGTTGCCCAATCAGCGCCAGCAGAAGCCATTTTTCCGCCTGGCAAAGCTTGAGGTAAACCGTAGGCCCCAGAAGGATTCATTGCGTTTACGCGCCAACCGGACTCATGAGAAATAATAAATACTGTTGCAGTAAAATCAGCTTCACTATAACCGTTAGAGATAAGCCAGTCGTGAGCCCATTGTTGCATCTCGCCAGCAGGAACAGTCGTACCGATAGAAGCAGCTAAGCCAATTGCGGCAGAAGAGCCGCCAGTTCCAACAAGAATAACCTTATCTTTTGGAGCTTTTTTAACATAAGAAGCAAAAATATTAGAGGAAACTATTTTTCCCTTAGTTCGAGTAACTATTTTTGCTGTTTCCATTACGCCGTTAGCGCCTTCACTTTGCACCTTCTCAGTACCTTTTGGAAGTGCAGCAGTTTCCTTTTTGACGACGTTAAACGCGATTGGGTCGTCGGAATTTTCTAATTTTGCGCCTGCGCGATTAATCGTAATAACAGTTGATTCGCTGACTTTAGTTGTAAGAGATGGAGTAACAACATCGTGTGGCTCAAGAGTGATATCTCCAGCATCAAGAACGGATTTTACATCAGTGAAATTAGTGCCCAAAATAGTACGATGATGACCATTTATAACAACGTTAATATATGAAGTCGCGCCATTATGCAACATACTACGGCTAGCACTACGAGAAACTTGCGAAGAATCGGTTGCTGAATAAGAAGTAACCTGAACAGCGTGACCTTTAGACGAAGCGTAAAAATCTCGCGAGGCAAAACCAAGTATCACCAAAGCAACGAAGCCCAAAATAACCGCGCTAACTCTAGCCCACTGTCGTAAACTGAGTGAACCAAGCGTAACAGTATGCTTACGGTGACTGGTCATAACCCTCCTTATTTCTGCAATTACTCTATTGATACTTGCAAACGCTCGCAACGTAGACTAATAAAACATGAGAAACATGCGTTAAAATGTATGTGCAAAACGTATATGCAAAACCTCACGTATTATATCTCATGGCATAGTCTATAAATCAGGATTCAGAATCATCAGATTCGTAAGATTTAGCTTGTTCAACCAAATCTTCCAAATCAGAAGCTAGTAATGCTCCAGCTTGTCTATAAATAACTTCGCCGCGCTTAATAACCATTACTGTTGGGACAGCTTGGATTTGAGCAGCTGCAGCAATCTCGTTGCTTTTGTCAATATCAACTTTTACGAAAGGAATTTCGGGATATTTTTCGCTGACCTTCTCAAAAATAGGACCAAAAGACCTGCATGGACCGCACCATGTTGCCCAAAAATCAACAACAACTATTTCATTTGTCGAAGCAATCTTCTCAAAATTTTCTGTAGTAGCATGTATTGCTGCCATATTACCCCCTCGATATTTTGCATATTTGCTTTATTGTACGTGCCGCCTTGCATAAAGTTGCCGATAGTGCGCTTATCTGTCGTCTTGCGGCACTAGGCTAGGAGTCATGCTTGATATCCAATTTATTCGTGAACATGCCGACGTAGTTAAGGAATCGCAGCGCAAGCGCGGTGAATCCGTTGAGCTCGTCGATGAAGTATTGCGCAGCGATGATTTGCGCCGAACCGCTCTTAAGGCTTTTGAAGAAGCTCGCGCCGAGCAGAAAGCTATTGGTAAGAAGGTTGCAACAGCTAGCGCGGAGGAAAAGGCTGCGCTTATTGCCGAAACTAAAGAATTAGCTTCGAAAGTTGCGGAATACAAAGCTGAATCCGAAAAAGCTACTGCCGACTACACTACGGCAATGTGGCAGCTTTCTAACATCGTTGAAGATGAAGCTCCAGAAGGCGGAGAAGACGACTATGTTGTAGTTAAGAAGGTTGGTACGCCTCGCGATTTTGCAGCTGAAGGTTTCGAACCAAAGGATCATTTGACTCTTGGAACTGGAGTTGCTGGAATTGATATGCGTCGCGGCGTGAAGGTTGCAGGATCTCGCTTCTACTTCTTGCGCGGTGCTGTGGCTCGCTTGCAAATCGCAATGCTTACTATGGCTGTTGATCAAGCTGAAGAGCACGGTTTTACGCTTGCGATTACGCCAACGCTTGTGCGCCCGGAAGTAATGCGCGGAACTGGCTTCTTGAATTCTCACGCGGACGAGATTTACCGTTTGCGCGAACCAGATGATCAGTATTTGGTCGGTACTTCCGAGGTTGCTTTGGCTGGCATGCATGAGGATGAGATTCTTGACTTAAGCAATGGTGCTTTGCGTTATTGCGGTTGGTCGAGCTGCTACCGTCGTGAAGCTGGTGCTGCTGGAAAGGATACTTCTGGTATTATTCGTGTGCATCAGTTCGATAAGGTTGAGATGTTCGTTTATTGCAAGCAGGAAGATTCTCGCGCTGAGCATCAAAAGTTGCTCGGTATGGAGCAGGAAATGCTTGCTAAGGTGGAAGTGCCTTACCGCATTATTGATACTGCTGCAGGTGACCTTGGTTCTTCTGCCGCTCGTAAGTTTGATTGTGAAGCTTGGGTTCCAACGCAAGGACGTTACCGTGAGCTTACTTCTACTTCTAACTGCACTGAGTATCAGGCTCGCCGATTGAATGTGCGCGAACGTATGGAAGATGGCGGAACTCGCCCAGTTAGTACGCTTAACGGCACTTTGGCTACTACTCGCTGGCTTGTGGCTATTTTGGAAAATCATCAGCATGAAGATGGTTCGATTGATATTCCAAAGGCAATGCAGGCTTATATGGGTGGCAAGGAAGTCATTGAGCCAACTAAGTGGGAAGCGTGAGTTTACTCGTGCACAAACACGGCGTTTGTTTCAAAAAACCGTTTAATTAGCTACAAAGCCCGGGAAATTGCCTGGGCTTTATTTTTTAGTTGATAAGCTTTTTGAATCTGGGTGTTGTGTTCTATACGTGATGATATGCTTACCACTTGTGCGTTGAAAGCGGCAATTTGATTGCTTTCGTGCGCAAATGGATGGGTGTCCGAGCGGTCTAAGGAGACGGTCTTGAAAACCGTTGTAGGGAAACCTACCGCGAGTTCGAATCTCGCCTCATCCGCGAATTAACTAAGCCTAAAGCATGTGAAATTGCTTTAGGCTTTTTTAATTCGCTGAGCTTGCTCAGGGTTGGAAGCACAGTGTGCTTCCAACGCAAGCGAGGTCTTTCTGTGTCAATAAAGACGCAGAAAGTGTGGGCTAGTGTGTTTAACGCAGTGTGTCAGGTTTGTGTTGCTGCATTTCGCGCTTGAAGCTTTTTTATTCTGCCGAGCTTTCACTGAAAGTGCGCTGCACTTTTAGTGAAAGCTCGGTCTGTCTTCGTCTCGATTGACGGGAAAGGGCGTGAAGGTGGCGGAAAGTTTGCAGTCGTGTAAAGGAAGGGTCGTTTGCGAGCGAGAATCCGATCGAAACGTGCGCTCGCTCGATTTTAGCGCGCGGAGTAGTGACGCTCTTGTGATGTGATGTCGTCCAGGAAGAAGCTTGCACCTTCGCGGCAAGACGTGCTGCTTTCGAAATCTTCCGGAGCGTAAGGCGCAACGCTTTCAAACATCTCCTCGTAATCAGCAACGCTTAAATGCACGCGCGAATCAAGCATATCCGCATGCTCGCGCGCAAACAGCGCATCTCTAAATCCTGGCGCAATCGTGCCGCTGAAAAATTCACCAACAGCGCCGGAACCATAAGAAAATAGTCCAATCTTATCGCCGCTTTTAAGTGCAGTAAGATCACTATTTTCGCAAGTAAATTCGTCTAACTCAAGTAAAGACAGCAATCCCAAATACAGGGAACCCGTATAGATGTTGCCTACACGACGGCTGTACTTCGTGCTGGTTTCGTAGCGCGAAAGTAAGCGATTGCGCGACGACTCGCTTAGGTTGCTATTATCGCAAGAATCAGAGCAAGAATTTGCGCAAGAATCCATCGCAGCCTTAAGTGCTTTCAAACCCATTTTCGTATATGGCAAATGGAAGCACAATCCGGCGAAATCGCTGAAATTGCAATCGTTTTGCGCGCAATACTTTTGCCAAACTTCGCAGAAAAATTGTATGTATTGCTCGGTTGAAAACTTGCCGCGAGCAAGAGCGGTGTCTTGGTAAACAGGTCGCCAAAAGTCCTGAATATCCGCGGATTTTACAACGCTGTCGTCGTTAATTTTAAGCACGTGCGGATTCGCGCTCACAAGCATTGCCACAGCCCCAGCGCCTTGCGTAACTTCGCCAGGGGTAGCAAGCCCGTAGCGCGCAATATCGGCTGCAATAACAAGCACTTGCGGATTTTTTTCTGCGTGCGCGCGCACGTAATCGCATGCCATCATCAAAGCTGCCGTTCCGCCGTAGCAAGCCTCTTTTACTTCAATAGAGCGCACCCACGGCGTGAGTTTTAGCAGATTTTGAACGTATAGCGCGCTGGATTTACTTGCGTCGACTCCGCTTTCTGTGCCGACGATGAGCATTTTGAGGCGATTGCTATCGATGTATGGTAGTAGTGGGAATGCGGCTTGCGCGGCGAGAGTGACGATGTCTTGGTGATTTGGTGGCACGGATTGTTCGCTTTGACCGATTCCGATTGTGAATTTGTTAGGGTCGATTCCGCGGTGTTCCGCCAATTCTTCGAGGTTTAGGTAATAGTGCGGCGTTGCGAAGGAGATGCGGTCAATGCCGACGGTAAGGGGAGTGGTTGCGGAGGTTGTGGTTGTGTTGGCTGCTGCGGTTGCTGATATTTTGATATTTTGTGTGCTCATTTGTCCTAAACCCTTAAATTTTCTTAATTTTTACTTGATTCTCGTAACTTTTGAAGTAATTGCGTAACTTTTTCTGTAGTTCTTTCTGCAGGGCTAAGTTGCAAAATATTATGCGTGATTTCTGCGATTTCCGCACCTTTGGCACCTGCTGCAATTGCCAGGTTTGAAGACTGCAATGCCATGTGACCTGCTTGAATTCCAGGGCCTGCTAGTGCGCGAAGAGCCGCAAGATTTTGTACCAAACCGAGCGCGGCAAGCGTGTTTCTAAAGTCGTTTGCGTTTTTGTAATTGCCGATTTTGATCGCGAGTTTTGCCATTGGAAGCGATAAGATTGAGCCGCCAACAATGCCGATCTGTAGCGGAATTTCAATACTGCCATGGAGTATGGTTTTTCCGTTTACGGTTTCGGTGTTCCACTTTGACAGTGGTAGGTAGTGACCGGAGCGCGCCGCCCACGCGTGTGCTGCCGATTCTAGCGCTCGCGTATCATTTCCTGACGCGAGCGCGGCTCCTGCGATTCCGTTTAGGATTCCTTTGTTGTGCGTGGCGGCGCGTGCAGGGTCGCTGGCGGCAAGCGCGCTCAATGCCGCGATTCGGCGCGCAAGGCACTTTCCCTCGCGCTCTCGTTCAGAGTCTTCCAGCCGCCTGGATGCTAGTGCTTCAACCGG
This sequence comes from Gardnerella sp. c10Ua_244, assembly GCF_055818055.1. Taxonomy (NCBI): domain Bacteria; kingdom Bacillati; phylum Actinomycetota; class Actinomycetes; order Bifidobacteriales; family Bifidobacteriaceae; genus Gardnerella; species Gardnerella sp. c10Ua_244. The sequence goes on along the minus strand of NZ_JARFVS010000001.1, from coordinate 153,733 downwards.
TATATGCACTTCTGCTGTGGTTGCAACGCGGCTGGTGTTTGTGAGTATTGCAACTAGCGCCTGCACGCCGAGCCAGCTTTCCAGCTGGGCTTTGACGGCTTCGCCCATAGTGTTCACTGTGTTTGCGCCCATTGCGTCGCATGTGTCTACGTCAATCTCGAGCTTTGCGAAGCCGTGCAAAGCTGAAGCGCGGCATTTTCGCGCGCCGCCACCCCTTTTACTTATTGATGGGTGTGACGCGTTTGCAATGCGCAACAGTTCTGCAACCTTTTCTTTATCTTCAACGATTCTGCTCAAGCGCGCCGCCACGCTTCCGTCTGCGTCCTCAAAAGCTATTTGTGCTGTAGTCACGTATTGTGGGGAGCGCGCAATAATTCCGTATCCAACGTCAGTCGCTGCAGCAATTCGCGCCCCATTGCACGCAGCTGCAATCACGGATGGCTCCTCAGTTGCAACCAGCACGTCACACACTTCGCCGTTCACAATCAGCCCACGCACAACGCCAACCGGCAGCGTATACTTTCCAATTTGATGCTCAATCATATGATTTGCAACGTCTGCAGGAATTGTAGTATCAGAACTTTCCGCAAACTGTTTAAGCAAAAATGCTGCCTCAGTCTCGTTAATTGCGCCCTCATTTTGCAAGGTTTTTATGCGATTTTCCACGCTTAATTCACGAAAAGCAGCCATCGAAATCACCTCATGATTTGTAGACTACGAATGCTTCTGATCGCTTTGCATTCTGACTTGGTTGTTTGCATTCTGACTTTATTGTTTTACATTCTGACTTTATTGTTTCGCATTCTAATTTGCATAGAAACGCCGATTCCGCCGCCGACGCACAGCGCAGCAACTCCATTTAACTTATTTCTATCTCGCAAAGCGTATATAAGCGTCGTCAAAATCCTCGCTCCGCTAGCACCGAGCGGATGTCCGAGTGCAATTGCTCCACCGCGTACGTTGAGTTTTGACTCGTCAATATGGAGTTGCTCCGAAACGGCAATGCTTTGCGCTGCAAACGCTTCGTTTATTTCGAATAAGTCAATGTTGTCAACGTTGCTGCCGGTCGCATTTAGCATGCGTTCCATCACATGTTTTGGAGCGTATCCCATTAAATCTGGGTCGATTCCGCCTTCTGCGAATCCCACAATTTGCGCAAGATATTCAATTCCGTGCGCTTGCGCGTAATCTTTGCTCATAAGCACTAGAGCTGCAGCTCCGTCGTTAATTCCGCTTGCGTTTCCTGCAGTTACAGTCGATTCGTGCTTGCAAACTTCGTTTTCGCCAACTTCGCGCTTGTCAACTTCGCAAGTCGCGTCCGCAGTTTCTCCCGACGCTTTAAAAAGCGTGCGCAATTTCGACAACTGCTCTAAAGACGTATCTTCGCGAGGATGCTCGTCTTGAGTTATAACAGTTCCGTTTGCAAGCGTTACTGGCACAATTTCAGAAGCAAGATCGCCTCTTTTAATAGCGGCAACAGCTTTTTGGTGAGATTTAAGTGCAAAAATATCTTGTGCTTCGCGAGTGATACCAAATTTTGCTGCAACATTTTCTGCAGTAACGCCCATTGCGTCGCCAGTAAAAGCGTCGTTTAAGCCGTCTCGTTGCAAACCGTCAATAAGCGCAAAATTCCCGTATTTGTGTCCGCTAAATCGCGAATTAGTTGCGTAAAACGGTACGTTGCTCATGCTTTCAGTGCCGCCTGCAACAACAACTTGCGCATCTCCCATAACGATTGCGGATTGTGCTAAGCGCACTGCTTTTAAGCCGGATCCGCATACTTCGTTAATTGTCATTGCGCAGCTAGAAGTATCTAATCCTGCTTTTAACGCAATTTGGCGAGCAACGTTTTGTCCGCTGCCTGCTTGTAATACGTTTCCAAAAATAGCTTGATCCACGTCGTGTGAGCTAATTCTAGCGCGTTCTATTGCTGCTTTTGCTGCGATTGTTCCTAAATCAACTGAGGAAAGCGAAGATAAGCTGCCGCCGAATTTGCCAATAGGCGTACGTACAGCGCTTGCAATCACCACTTCAGTCATATGTTTAGCCACCTAATCAATTGTTTGTTGCAATACGTGTTGAAGTATACCAACCGGACTACTTTATCGTATTTTTCGACAAAATTACCATTTGCGAAAAATTTTTCTCGTTTCCTTCACAATTAGACTTACTTCAGTGAGTTTATGTTTTTGTGAAAAGTGATTACTTGTTGATTAGCGAACGCTATCATTAATGCTGCTGCACACACCACACCGGGCATACATATCACACACCAAACCGCAGCTTAATTTCGTGACTTTAGTTGCACGAATACCAGTGTGGTAGAGATTTGAGATTTTTCGCACTGAGCGAAGGACGCTCGCGCAGCGCTTTGACCGAGCTTGAAATCATTGGGATTTCAAGCTCCTTCAAAGCGTGATTTGGCTCAATTGTGAAGCACGGTGTGCTTCACATGCCAAATCAGCCGAACGGCTACCAATAGCCGTGAGGAATAAGCTCGCTACGAAACTCGCGTTGGAAGTCCACTGGACTTCCAACTTTAGCGAGTTTCCGCTCCGAGTTACTTTCGCGCGCTACGCTCTAAGCGCGAAAGCAGGTCGGAGCGCTACTTACGGAACGAAATCGACCCATCAACAGGATCCATCGCGTCAACAATCGCCAGCGAATCCAAGTCATATCCAGCTTCACGAAGCGCATCTCCACCACCTTGGAAGCCCTTTTCGATAGCGATTCCAATGCCGGCAACGCTAGCTCCAGCATGATTGCAAATGTCGATTAATCCTTGCAAAGCTTTGCCGTTCGCCAAAAAATCATCCAAAATAAGCACGCGATCTTCCGCACTTAAATACTTACGTGACACAATCACCGGAAACTCGCGCTGCTTTGTAAAAGAAAATACCGTAGATACGTATTGGTCGCCATCGAGATTAATCGACTGAGCTTTCTTTGCAAAAACCACAGGAACTCCACCAAAATGGCGTGCTGCAACACATGCAATTCCAATACCAGAAGCTTCAATCGTAAGAATCTTAGTAATATTTGCGTCGCGGAAATGCTCAGCCCAAGCGGCTCCCATATGATCAAATAAATTCACATCGCACTGGTGGTTCAAAAAAGCGTCTACTTTTAATACATTGCCTGGTTTTACGATACCATCTTGGAGAATGCGTTCTTCCAGTTCTTGCACGATGCGCCCCTTCTTACGAACAATTACATTGCAGTACGCTCAAGCATACCCAAGTTCGTGACACAATATGAGTAAAAACGACTGCAGCATGTGGTAAACCTGATTAAATACGTGCGCAATTAAAACGTGGGGGCGTTTTATTGCTGAAGCTAAAACGTAGATAATTGGCAGCATTAATGGAGTACAAGTATGAGCGTAAGTATGGGCGCAAGTATGAATGCAAATATGAGTGCAAAGGATAGCGATTACGGATATGTAAGTGATTTGTTGGGGAATCCAGTTGATTCGTTCGATTCTGACGATCGTTTTTACGAGAATGTTGCGGATGCGAATGATTATGCCAACTACAGTTACGACGAGTATGCTGACGCTTACGCTAAAGAGCCTGATTTTACGCAGCAAGAATATGCGTCTGATCAAGAATCAGTGCCTCCTCAAGAATCAGTGCCTCCTCAAGAATCAGTGCCTTCCCAAGAATCAGTGCCTTCCCAACAAGAAGCTCTTGCCCAACAAGAACTGCTTCCTCAAGAATCTCAAGAATATTCCCAAAATTTCGCACATTCTAGAGTTGCAGTTGACGCGCAAAAACTACTCGACGGCTTAAATCCGCAACAATCTCAAGCAGTCCAGTACGACGGACCGGCACTGCTTATTGGAGCAGGAGCTGGAAGCGGCAAAACGCGAGTTCTTACGCGAAGAATAGCTTGGATATTAAGCCAAAAAGGTGCCTGGCCAAGCCAAATTCTTGCCATCACTTTTACAAACAAAGCAGCTGCCGAAATGCGTGAACGTTTAAGCAAACTTATTGGTAGCGAAGCAAATACTATGTGGGTTTCGACGTTCCACTCTGCATGTGTGAAAATACTTCGCAGATCAGGACAGTATATTGGCTTAAAATCAGGCTTTTCTATTTACGATACTTCCGATTGCGAGCGATTAGTAAAAATTATTGCAACAGAGCTTAACGTTGATATTAAGCGTTTTACGCCACGCAGCATTTTGGGCAAGATTTCGGATTGCAAAAATAGTTTAATCACTTGGCGTGAGCAACTAGACATGTATGCTAACGATTACAAGCCTGGTGTTGCAGGTCAACAAATTGCGCACGCTGGCAATTCTGAAGCTGTTTACGCAACTATTTATGCGGAATATCAGCATCGTTTATCTCAAGCAAATGCGGTTGATTTTGACGATTTAATTATGCGAACTGTGCAACTCATGCGCGAAGTACCAGAAGCTGCGCAATATTACCGCCATAAGTTCCGCTATATTCTTGTAGACGAGTACCAGGATACGAATCACGCTCAATACGAGCTTATTCGCGAGCTTGCTGGAGTGGATGTAAAGCAAAATAGTGCAAATCCATCTCAGCAAAATAACACTCCTGCATCAATCACAGTTGTAGGCGACTCCGACCAGTCGATTTACGCTTTCCGCGGAGCAGATATTCGCAATATTCAAGACTTTGAAAAAGATTTCCCAAACGCTACAACTATTATGCTTGAGCAAAATTATCGCTCTACGCAAACTATTTTGGATGCTGCAAATGCAGTTATTTCGCATAATCAAGGACGAAAGCCTAAAAAATTGTGGACGGCATTAGGTAAGGGCACTCCAATTACTGGTTATGCAGCAGACAGTGCTCAACAGGAAGCAGCTTGGGTTGCGCAAGAAATAGCGCGATTAGCAGGTGAAGAGGGCGTTGCTTATTCGGATATGGCGATTATGTATCGCGCTAATGCACAGTCTCGTTCGCTGGAAGATGCGCTCGTTAAAGCAGGTCTTCCGTATCAACTTGTTGGCGGCACGAAGTTTTACGAGCGTCGCGAAGTAAAAGATGCGCTCGCATACTTGCAATCTATGGCAAACCCAGATGACGATGTGAATATGCGCCGAATTTTGAATGTGCCTAAGCGTGGGCTTGGAGCGCGTGCGGAGGCTTTGCTAACGCTTTACGCTCAAACACAAGGAGTTAGCTTCTGGCAAGCTTTGGAGCATTTGGAGTCAATCGAAGGCATGCCAACTCGCACTGCAACCAAGCTTAAAGAGTTCCGCGAGCTTATGCACAATTTAATTACTTGTATGCAAAACGATGACTCGAAACCTTCTAAAGTTATTGACAGCATACTGAACGACAGTGGTTTGCTGGAGGATTTGCAACGTTCTGAAGATCCTCAAGATGCCGCTCGCGTGGATAATTTGTCGCAATTGCAGTCGGTTGCAGCTGAGTATGAGCAGAATACGCCGGATGCTAGTGTTGCTGGATTCCTTGAAACGACGGCGCTTGTGGCTGATTCGGATCAATTGCCGGATGAAAATGAGGACACTGGTAAAGTTACGTTGATGACGCTTCACACGGCTAAGGGCTTGGAGTATCCGGTTGTGTTCCTAACTGGCATGGAGCAGGGAACTTTTCCGCATTCTCGCGCTTTGGAAGACGATGGCGAGCTTTGCGAGGAGCGTCGTCTTGCTTATGTTGGTATTACTCGAGCTAAGCAGCGTTTGTATGTTACTCGTGCTGCTGTTCGTGCGCAATGGGGGCAGGCTCAAGATATGCTTCCAAGCCAGTTTTTGGATGAGATTCCAGATAATTTGATTGATTGGAAGCGCAGAGAGTCTGATGTTGAGCGTTGGGGCGCTTCGTCTAGGCGTGGCGATGATTTCGATAGCGATTTTGATAGTGATTTTGGCGGCTGGGATGACGATTATAGCGATGCGTTTAGTGAAAAAACAACTTATGGTGGAAGCATTTACGGTTCTGAAAAATCGCATGGCTCTAAGTCTTACGGAAGAAATAAATCGTATGGCTCGAGTTCTTACAGCTCCTCTTACGAAAAGTCTTATAGCAAGTCTTACGGTTCTTCTTACGGCTCGTCTTACGGTTCTTCTTACGGCTCGTCTTACGGTTCTTCTTACGGCTCGTCTTATTCTAAATCGAATTGGTCTAAGTCAAGTGCAGTAAAAACGCGCAAAGTTACTGCAAAAACTGCGACTTCAACAAGCGCAACAAAAGTTGGTTCAACTTCTGCAGTTATGAATAAAGACAATCATCTAAATATTCAAGACTTCCAAGTTGGCGACAAAATTACTCACGATACTTACGGCTTAGGAACCGTGTTAGCAACGCAAGATAAGGGCAGAAACTCAATTATTACAGTCGATTTCGGCTCCGATGGAGTAAAGCGACTAATGCTTAGAGTTGCACCAATCGAAAAATTGTAAAATCTTTTATTTATGCACTTTAATGTAAGATAAATTTTTAACAAGGACGTGGCGTTTGCTGGTGTGAGCGCTGAGAAGCGTGTTGCATTAACGAAAATGTGACACTAAAAAATAAAAACATACATTTCATGAGGTATAAATTATGAAAAACAAATTATTCGCATCAATTCCTGCAATTATTTTCGGCTTGCTTATTGTCGTTGCGCCATTGACGTTTGCAAAGCCATGCTCAACCGGAGGCATGCAAAAAATGCATATGATGATGCAACCTATGGCATGCTACTACACAGGTCGTGCAGCCGTTGGAATTGGCTTAGTTATTGCAGTACTTGGAATTATTGCGCTATTCGTTAAAGAAAATGTTCGCATTGGTTTAAATATTGCTGTAGTTGTGAACGCTTTACTTATGCTTGCTGTTACAACATTCCTTATTGGCGTGTGCAAGAGCCCAATGATGCATTGTGCATCAGTTATGCGCCCAACGCTGATTGTTCTGTCTGTGCTCGCATTGGTATTCGCAGCTGTTTCCGTGTATTTGCATAATAAAGAAGATTAATAGTTCAAATAGTTCGAAAAGCTTACTAAAGCAAAATTATGCGCACTATTACGCTAAAGCGATTGCCGCTGGAAAATCTTAAACGCAAGCCATTGCGCACTGCTGCACTTATTGTTGTATCTGCGTGCTTGTCTGCAATATTTTTCGGCGGCTCGCTGATTTCTATGAATCTTGAACGCGGCTTGAACAGTATGCGAGAACGCATGGGAGCCGATATTATGGTTATCCCTCAAGGTACGCACACTAAGGCAGAAGCGTTGCTTACAAACAGTGGTTCAAGCACTTTTTATTTCACTAACGATATTGAGAATTTAGTAAGACACTCTCCGGGTGTGCAAAAGGCGAGTGTACAAACGTATATTTCTTCGCTTTCTGCAGGATGTTGCGCTGAAAAATTGCAAATTATTGGTTTTGATCCCGATTCTGATTTTGTTATAGGTCCTTGGATTTATTCTCAACATAAGCAGAAGTTACAAAAAGGTGAGATGATTGCTGGCGCAAATGTAATCGTGTCTTATATGAATACTGTTCGTCTTTTTGGACACCAATGGCCTGTAGCTGCACAGCTTGCAAAAACCGGCACAAGCATTGATAATTCAGTGTTTGTGCGACGCGAAAGTGTGCCGCAAGTAGTTGAGTATTCAACGAAAGTAGGGCACACTGCTATTCCAAAGGAATATGCTAAAAAAGCAGTTTCTGCAGTACTTGTAAAAGTACAAAAGGGTTACAGCGCGCAAGAAGTTGCAAAAAATATTCGCAAAACAACTGGTCTTTCAAGCATTGGCATAGTTTTTCCGGGCGGAATTACAGCAACTACGCAAGCTAATCTTGGTGTTTTTACTCGCACGTTGACTTTTATAATTGCTGCGTGCTGGCTAGTTGGATTGCTAGTTTTAGTTGCAGTGTTTTCAACATCTGTAAACGAGCGCAAAAAAGAGTTTGCTTCTCTTCGCATACTTGGCACAACAAGAAATATGCTTTTAGGCGTTGTCGTTAGGGAATCTGCGATACTTGGCTTAGTTGGTGGAGTATTGGGTGTTGCGTCTGCAAGTCTTATATTGTTCCCTTACAGTTCTCTTATTTCTGAACAATTGCAGCTTCCGTATTTGGAAGTGACTGCGCTACCAGTAGCAGTGCTTATGTTAGCGTCTGTGCTACTTGCGCTTGTTGCAGTTGTTGTAGCTTCAGCACTTACCACATTGCGCATTGCTATGCGCGAAACGTATTTGACACTTAGATCAGGTGAGTAAGTATGGAAGATAAGAGTCAAAAACTGCCAAGTAATGAGTTTGATATTTTACCTGTTGTTGAGCTTACTCGTGTAACTCGCGAATTTATGCGCAGAAAACACAAATTTTTTGCAGTAAATAACGTGAGTTTTGCGCTAAATAGCGGCGATTTTGTGGCAATCGTTGGAAAGTCAGGTAACGGAAAATCTACTTTACTAAATTTGATTGCTGGGTTATTGAAGCCAACGCATGGAAGTGTAAAAGTTTGCGGCGAAGAGATTTCTGAACGCACTTTTAGTGATGCAAAAATGTCTCGTTTGCGCGCATGTGATATAGGTTTTGTGACGCAATCGCAGACGCTTTTACAAAATCTTACTGTGCATGACAACATACTTTTACCTGTGCAAATTGCAGCTAGTGCTTGTGAAGTAAGTAAGTCTGGAATAAGTAAGGCTGAAGTAAGTAAGTCTGAAGTAAGCGAAGATTTAAACGAGACTCGCGCGTTAGAACTTTGCAAGCAATTGCATATTGAAGATTTACTGTGGTGCTACCCAAATGAGCTTTCGGGTGGTGAAATGCGTCGCGTAATGATTGTGCGCGCGCTAATAAACAATCCAAAGCTTCTTATTCTTGACGAGCCTACTGGCGATTTGGATGTAGAGCATACTCGCATAGTTGTGAAAATGTTGCGCGAGGCTGCAAAAAATGGTGTGGCAGTGCTCATGGTAACTCACGATGTTGAGGCTGCTCGCTGTGCGGATCGCACATACACAATGGATTGCGGATTGACTTGCCGGAGCGCTTGAAGCGTAGCGCGCGAAGGCACTTCAATCCGGAAACTCGCTAAAGTTGGAAGTCCAGTGGACTTCCAACGCGAGTTTCGCAAGCGAGCGCGTTACTCGCGCGAGCGTTTTGGCTGGTTTGTGGAACATTTGCCGAGGAACTTACAACGTGAGTTTCGCGCTCAGTACGAAAAATATCAACAATTATTCTTAGTGGTGTGTAGAATCAGAAACGATGCCTATTTTGTGTAAGCATCATCTGGAGCCTTAGCCCATCAGTGGGTCGGCGCGCGGTAGTTATGGCGTTATTTCAACGTTTTAATACTTGCGCGTTCGTGTGTTAGCACGAAGAAGCACTGGAGAGGCCGGCTCAGCGTGAATAATTTTTAGGCGATTTTGCGATTGACTAAAAACTTGGTTCACGTTCCGTTCAGATAACGACAGAATTAAAGGATTAGTTATGACTAATATTCAGCGTTCTCGCCGTCAGGTGCGTCTTTCTCGCGCCCTCGGCATCGCTTTAACCCCAAAGGCTCAGCGTATCTTCGAGAAGCGTCCATATGCTCCAGGTGAGCACGGTCGCACTCGTCGTCGCACCGAGTCCGATTACGCAGTACGTCTTCGCGAGAAGCAGCGTCTTCGCGCTCAGTACGGCATCTCCGAGAAGCAGCTTCGTGCTGCTTACGAGAAGGGTACGCACACTGCAGGCCAGACCGGTGACGCAATGCTCACCGATTTGGAAACTCGTCTTGATGCTTTGGTTTTGCGTGCAGGCTTTGCTCGCACCACCGCCCAGGCTCGTCAGTTTGTTGTGCATCGTCATATTTTGGTTGATGGCAATCTTGTCGATCGCCCATCTTACCGTGTGAAGCCAGGTCAGACCATTCAGGTTCGTGCCAAGAGCCAGACCATGGTTCCATTCCAGATGGCTGCAGAAGGCGTTCATCGCGACGTTTTGCCAGCAGTTCCTGGTTACCTCGATGTGAATCTTGCCTCTTTGAAGGCTACTTTGACTCGTAAGCCGGAAGTCGATCAGATTCCAGTTGAAGTCAACATTCAGTACGTCGTCGAATACTACGCTCGTTAATTCGCCGATTTAATTCTTAAGGACATACCGCTTGACCCCTGTTGCGCATTCGCGTGGCAGGGGTCAATGCGTTTTTGTCGATTTCATCGGTTTGTTTGGTGTTTTCGACAGTTATGTACCGCTTAGTGCAATAATGGAGCTATGTTGCTGCATCTTTATTTAGTGCGTCACGGACAGACGCTATTTAATCGCTATAATCGACTGCAAGGCTGGTCAAATTCTCCGCTTACTGAAAAAGGTTTGAAAGATGCGGATACTGCCGCAAAAAAGCTGCAAAATATTACTTTTGCTGCAGCTTACTGCTCGGATACTACGCGTGCGCAAATCACGGCTCAGTGTATTCTCGACGTAAATGAAGCTGCCGGTAACGCGCGTCCAAAGCTTGTAAGCGATATGCATTTTCGTGAGCAATGCTACGGCTATTTTGAAGGTCAAGATATGCAAATGGCTTGGTGGGCTGCAGGAGCGCCTCACGGAGCGCACACTTATAACGAAATTGTTGAAAAATTTGGGCTTGCAGCCACTCGTGACATGCTTAAAGAAGCGGATCCTTTCCACGATGCCGAGTCAGATATCGAATATTGGACTCGCGTAGAAGAAGGTTTTGCGTTAATCGCTTCAAATTCTTTGCTTAACGATGGAGATAATGTTTTGCAAATTTCGCATGGCAACACTTTGCTAAGTCTTATGCACCGTTTTGCGCCTGCAGGCTACGATTTAAGCGAACGCCCTCAAAACGGAAGCGTAACTAGGCTCGATTTTGACACTACTAAACCTATTGATAACGCTATTACTATTCAAGGCTACAACGAGTAGCTTTTTGCTACAGCTTTCTTAACGTATGCGTCGTTACCGTTCGTTAGTCTTAAGTCATTGCGAATGGTTTTAACTGTAGTCTGATTTGCTGTTGTATTAGCTTTCAGCGCGGTGAAGTCTTAAGCAAAAATGGTACAGAAAGAGGTTACGATGAGCGTTGGAGACATAGCTGCTCTTATTGCCGCGATTGCGTTTACTGTGCTTTCGGGTTTTTTGATTTATCCGCTAATTAGATTGGGCAAGTTGTTCGATCAGATTGCGAAAACTGTCAAAGAGTCGGGTGAGCATGCGATGCCTGCAATTGACGAGTCTGTGACGACGATTAAGCAAGTTAATAAGACTCTTGACGATGTAAACGCTGTTTCAGGAGCTACGCGCACAACTGTTACGAATATTGGTGCTCTTACTGATTTGTATGGTGCTTTCCTTGGAAAACCGCTCGTAAAAATTGCAGCTGCTGGTTACGCTCTAAAAGATACTGTTTCTTCTTTCTTCAATAAGCCGACTGTGCCAACAGACAAGAATAGTGCCAATCGTAACGTTTCAAAAGAATCCTCTGATAAGAATGCAACTAATAATGCAGGCAGGGGAGAGTAATGTTCAAGCGTTTATTTTGGATGTTTATTGGCATTGTAATTGGTGTTCTTACAGTTACGAAGGCTCGTGCATATGTTAAAGCAAAAATGCCGTCTTCTGCTAGTCGTTTTATTTTTGATGAGGAACCGAAAAATATCACATTGCGCACAGTAATGGGATTGTTTAAAGATTTCAATACTAGCCGTAAAGAGCATGAAGCTGAGCTTAATTCTCGTTATGCTAATCGTAGAAATAGGGAATTTTAAATAAAAAACAAGTTTTTCATAATTTCGTTACTTTGCTAAGTTTAGTTAAGTTAAGTATTGAAGTACTATATTGAATGTTTGCATGATTGCGTCGTGCGTCATGCGGCACGATTTCGTGTGGGCGTTGCATGTGGCTTTTGTTTGTGACGGTTATTTGTGACGGTTTGCGTGGGTCTTGCTAAAAATTACACAAGGAGTTCGTACGTATGCGCACAGCAGAAATTGCAAAGCGTTATCTTGACTATTTTGCTAAGAATGGTCATATGGTTGTTCCTTCGGCTTCTCTTATTTCGCCGAACCCAACTACGTTATTTACTATCGCAGGCATGGTGCCGTTTATTCCTTACTTGCTCGGAGAGCAGACGCCTCCTTCGCGTCGTATGGCTTCGAATCAGAAGTGCGTTCGCACTCTAGATATTGACGAAGTTGGTAAGACTACTCGTCACGGCACTTTCTTCCAGATGGTTGGTAACTTCTCGTTTGGCGATTATTTTAAAGAGGAAGCTATTCACTACGCTTGGGAGCTTTTGACAACTCCTCAAGATAAGGGCGGCTACGGTTTTGACCCTGAAAAGCTTTGGGTTACTACTTATACTGACGACGATGAAGCCCGCGCAATTTGGAAGAACGAAGGCTTCGACCCAGAGCATATGCAAGTTTTCGGTATGGAAGATAACTTCTGGACTACCGGCGGTCCTGGTCCTGGCGGTCCATGCTCCGAAATCTACGTGGATCGCGGTCCTAAGTATGGTCGCGATGGAGGTCCGGCTGCTGACGAATCTCGTTTTATTGAGATTTGGGATTTGGTTTTTGAAAACTACCAGGTAGATAACGTCAAGTCTAAAACTGATTTGCATATTGCTGGCGAGCTTGATCAGAAGAATATTGATACCGGCGCTGGTTTGGAGCGTTTGGCTTACCTTATGCAAGGTAAGGAAAATATTTACGAAACTGACGAAGTTTACCCAGTTATTGAAGCTGCGGAAAAGCTTAGTGGCGTAAAGTACGGCGATAATAATGATGCTGACGTGCGTTTCCGCGTTGTAGCAGATCACGTGCGTTCCGCTTTGATGATTATGAGCGATGGCGTGCGCCCAAGTAATGTTGGCCGCGGCTATGTGCTTCGTCGTCTTCTTCGCAGAACTGTTCGCGCAATGCGTATGCTCGGCGTTCAAGATCCAGTTTTGCCAACGCTGTTCCCAGTTTCTAAGGCTGCTATGGAACCAAGCTATCCAGAGCTTAACGATACTTTCCACGAGGTTAGCGAAGCGGCTTACGGTGAAGAGGACGCTTTCCGTCGCACTCTTGAAAAGGGCACAACTATTCTCGACTTGACTGTTGAAAAAGCTAAGAAAGAGCACAAGGATGACCCTATGGTTGGCGGCTCCGACGCGTTTACTTTGCACGATACTTACGGCTTCCCAATTGAGCTTACTCTTGAGATGGCAGCCGAGCAGGGTGTTAAGGTCGACGAAGCTAAGTTCCGCGAGCTTATGAGCGAGCAGAAAGGTCGCGCTCGCGCGGATGCTTTGAAGAAGCGCCACAATGTGGATGTTAGCGTTTATGACGACATTAAGAAGGCTCTCGAAAAGCCAATTGACTTCCTCGGTTACACTGACTTCTCCAGCCGTTCTAACGTTTTGGCAATTGTTGAAGCAGGTAAAGGCTCTGTTAAAAGCGTTACTGCTCCTGCAAACGTTGAGATTATTCTCGACCGCACGCCATTCTACGCTGAGCGCGGCGGCCAGATTGCTGACCAGGGCGAGATTATTTCCGATGACGGCGCGATTTTGGAAGTTGACGATGTTCAGCGACCAATCAAGGATTTGATTGTTCACAGCTGCCGACTTACCGAAGGAACTCTTAGCGTTGGTGCTCCTGTAAACACCAATATTGACCAGGTTCGTAGAGCTGCTTTGGCTCGAAGCCACACTGCTACGCATACCCTTCACAAGGCTTTGCGAGAAGAGCTTGGTCCACAGGCAACTCAGCGCGGTTCCGTGGTTGATCCAGACCGCTTGCGCTTCGACTTCCAGTGGCCAAAGGCTGTTGATAAGGATGCGCTTTCTCGCGTTGAAGCTCGCGTAAACGAGCGTATTCGCGACGATTTGCAGGTTGTTCCTAAGGAAATGCCAATCGACGACGCTTTTAAGCTTGGAGCAATGCACTTGTTCGGCGAAAAGTACGGCGATGTTGTGCGCGTTGTTGAAATCGGCGACGGTTGGAGCCGCGAGCTTTGCGGTGGCACTCACGCTAAGAGCACCGGAAAGATTGGTATGGTTACAATCCTTTCCGAGTCTTCTATTGGCTCTGGTGTGCGCAGAATCGACGCTCTTTGCGGCGAGGCAGCGTACGAGTATGGCGCCCGCGAGCACACTTTGGTTGCGCAATTAGCAGACATGGTTAATGCTCGCCCAGACGAGTTGGTTGAACGTTTGGAATCTTTGCTTAACAAGATGAAGGATTCTGATCGTAAGCTTGCTTCTGTTTACGAAGCTCAATTAAATGAAGCTGTACCAACATTAGTTGATGAAGTAAAGAATAGTAACGAAAAAGTTAAGTTGGCTCTTAAGAATGTTGGCAACTTTGGCTCATTCGATGCTTTGCGCAAGACAGTCCTAGATATTCGTGCTCGTTTAGGTGAAGATGCTCCAGTGGTTGTTGCACTTGCTGGTGTTAATGAAGACGATCGACCAATGATTGCAGTAGCTACAAACGAAGCTGCTCGCGGTCTTGGTGCTAAGGCTGGCGACTTGGTTCGTACTGCTTCCAAGGTGCTTGGTGGCGGCGGTGGCGGCAAGCCAGACTTCGCTCAGGGCGGTGGTACAGATGCTTCTAAGCTTGATGAAGCTCTCGAAGCTGCGAAATCAGAAGTAGCTAAGCTCGCCTAGTGCGTGTTTTACAGCTTAAAAATTTACGAATCTATACCAAAAGCAACACGAAATATGGTGTGGTTAGGTATTGATTTAGGTGACGCAAGGGTCGGACTTGCACTTTCCGACCCTGGTCTCACCTTTGCACATCCTATTGGTAATGTGCAAGTGTTTGGAGATTCCTTCCATGCTATAGATGAAGTGCTTGAAGTTATTGAAGATAACAATGTAGAAAAAGTTGTTATAGGCTTGCCTTTGCAACTTGATGGCACTGAAGGAAAATCTGCTAAAAAAGCTCTGCGCTGGGGGAAGAATCTAATAAAACGCATGCAAATATTGCATGACGAAAAAGATTGGGCGTTGGATTATATGCCAGAAGTAGTTTGGAAAGATGAGCGTTTGACAACAGTAAGTGCTCATCGTCAGCTTTTGCAAGCGGATCTTTCTACTAAAAAGCATCGTCCAATGGTAGATCAGCAGTCGGCAGTGTTGATTTTGCAGTCTGCGCTTGACGCAAATAATGCAGAGTAGTTTTGAAAATCGAATAAAAGCAGAAATAGCGAAGAGGAGAATAGCGTGTCTGACAATTTTGATGAATTTTTTGACAAACATGCAAAGTGGACTGAGCATGATGGCGAGCCGTCGTCAGAATCATCTAATTCTTCTAAATACAAGTCTTCGACTGTTAGCTCCAGAAAACGTGCTAAAGCTCGTCTTGAAGCAAAAAAACGCAGGCGTAGAGCAAAAGTCGTTTTATCTATTCTGCTCGTATTCGTATTAGCTGTTGTTGGATATTTTGGATACAGTGCGGTTCGCGCGTGGAAATTATCTCAAAATAGCGAGTCTGTTGCAGATTGGCCAGGCCCAGGCTTTGGAACGGTTGAGTTTACTATTGACACCGGCGAGGGTGCTATTAGCGTTGCCAACAAATTAGTTAAGGCAAATGTTGTTAAATCTCAATCAGCTTTTACTTCAGCTGTTTCTGCAAATAATAAAATTTTGTATCCTGGCGTTTACTCACTGAAAAAACATATGGCTGCTATTGATGTAGTTGATATTCTTTCAGATCAAACAAAAGCAGGCGGATTCCTTGAAGTTCGTGCAGGGGATCACGCAGCAGACGTTTTGCAAAAAGCTTCAACATTATCTGGAATAAGTTTAGATAAATTCAAGGCTGCGTTAGCTGATGGTGCTGCAGGAATTCTGCCTGCTGAAGCAAACGGTAGTGTTGAAGGCTGGCTAGAGCCTGGAGTTTATAACGTAAAAGCTATGAAAAGTGCGGATGCTATTCTTTCCGCAATGGTAAAAAAGCGTATTGAAAAACTTGATTCTCTTGGAATTCCTAAAGGTAAAGATAGAGAAAAAGCCTTAATTATGGCATCTATTGCCGAAGCTGAAGTGAATAATCGCGAATATTATGGCAAAGTTATTCGCGTAATACTGAACCGTTTGGCAAAAGATATGTCGTTAGGAATGGATTCTACTGTTGGTTACGGCGCGGGAGTAAAACCTATTAAACTCACGCAAGCAATGCTTGACGATGCAAATAATCCGTATAATACACGTATTCATAAGGGTTTGACTCCTACGCCTATTGGCATTGCTGGAGACAACGCTCTTCTTGCTACTATTAAGCCTCAAGACGGTCCGTGGCTTTACTTCGTCACCACGAATTTGAAAACTGGCGAAACGAAGTTTGCGGATAACAAAGACGACTTTTTGAAGTTCCGCGACGAGTACAAGCGTAACAATCCCGAAGGTAACTAAACTGTTAAATAAAAATATAGCTTTTAACCACATAGATGTGTTGAGGTTGTAACAGTTTCGCAAGTTTTCGTAATCTGCTTTAATGAAGCAATTAATTATTACGATACTATCGGTGCTGCCAACGCTCACATGTTTAATTTCAGTTTGCGCAACTGACATAAAAAGTCGCGTAGTGCCAAGACTTTGGGTTGTTATTGCAGGAATTTTTCAATCTTTTGCGAATCTCATATATTCGGTTATTTTGTTTAGAAATATTAGCGTGCTTATTTTCGGCTGGATTTCTTGCGTAATTATTTTTGTAATTTACTGGAGTATGCGAAAAATTTCCGCAAAAAATGCTATTGGCTTCGGAGATGTTACGAGCGCGTCGATGATTGCGCAAGCCTTGGTATTATTCGGCTTTTACTGCTTAATTTACTGGTTCGCTTTAGTTGGAGCAGTTGGCTTACTTTGGCTTTTGCTATGGAAAATTTACTGCAAAATCTGCTCGCCAATCAACGCATCAATACCATTCGTACCAGTAGAAGCAATATCTGCAATACTCGCAGCATTGCTGTCAATAACAACCCAATCAATACTTGGTAGTTAGTAGAGTAGAGTACTTAGACGCGTAAATTGCTTGAGAATGGAGAAATGGCATGCTTAGATGGCAAACGGCAGGGGAGTCGCACGGTGAAGCATTAGTAGCCATGATTGAAGGTTTGCCGGCAGGCGTGCACATTACTAGCAATGATGTAGTTTCGGCACTTGCTCGCCGTCGCCTTGGTTATGGTCGTGGCGCGCGTATGAAGTTTGAGCAAGACAAAGTGCGTCTTTTAACTGGAGTTCGCCACGGAGTAACGCTTGGTTCTCCGATTGCTGTAGAAATCGCGAATACAGAGTGGCCAAAGTGGACCGAAGTAATGAGTGCAGATCCTTTGGATCACGAGGTTGAGCAAGTTGGCAGAAATGCTCCTTTGAGCCGCCCTCGTCCAGGGCATGCGGATTTAACTGGCATGCGCAAGTACGGTTTTAATGATGCTCGCGAAGTTTTAGAGCGTTCGAGCGCTAGGGAAACAGCTTCGCGCGTTGCTTTGGGTGCTATTGCTGATGCGTTTTTACAGCAAGCTTTAGGCGTGCGCACAGTTGCGCATGTTATCGGCATCGGCGGCGAATACACTAACAAAAGTTTAGCTTTACCAACACCAGATGATGTTGCTGCTTTGGATGCTTCTCCAGTTCGCACTCTTGACAAAGATGCGCAAGCGCGAATGATGGCTCGCATCGACGAAGCAAAAGCAAATGCAGATACGCTCGGTGGAGTAGTGGAAGTGCTTGCTTACGGCATGCCTGCAGGAGTTGGCACATACGTTGAGTCGGATCGTCGCTTGGATGCGGCTCTCGCGAGCGCGCTTATGGGAATTCAGGCTATTAAAGGCGTGGAAATTGGTGACGGTTTTGCAGAAGCAGATCGCCCCGGATCGGCCGCGCACGACGAAATGGTAACAGACGAAAATGGGAAAATTAAGCGTCTTACTAATCGAGCTGGAGGAATTGAAGGCGGAATGTCGAACGGCGAAATTATTCGCGTGCGCGCTGCAATGAAGCCAATTCCGTCTATTCCACGCGCTTTGCGCACAGTGGATGTGCTTACTGGCGAAGCTGCTCAAGCTATTAATCAGCGCTCCGATTTCACTGCTGTGCCAGCTGCTTCTGTAGTTGCAGAAGCGATGGTAAGGCTTACTTTAGCTAAGTATGCTTTGGAAAAATTCGGCGGAGATTCTTTGCAAGAAACGCGCCGAAATGTGGAGTCTTACGTAGCTTCCTGGCCGGAGAATATGAAATGAGCAACACTAAACTTCCGCTAGCTGTTATTATTGGCATGCCTGCTGCTGGAAAAACGCGTGTTGGCCGCGAAGTTGCGCATCTTATGAATCTGCCTTTTTATGATACAGATGACATGATCGAGTGCGATATTGATATGTCAATACCGCAATATTTCGAGGAATATGGCCAGGATGCTTTTCGTAAAATAGAAGCTCGCATAGTGCGAGAGGCAATTTTGGGAGATACACCTATAGAAGATTCTACAAAGGGAATAGTTTCGCTTGGTGGCGGTGCGCCTATGCGTGAAGAAACTCAAAAAGTTTTGCGTGAGTATATGCGCTGTGGCGGTCGCGTTGTGTATTTGCAAGTCAATGCTAAAGAGGCTATTGAGCGCGCAAGCTGGAATAATAATCGTCCTATGTTTTCTGGAGAAGATGCGCAAAAGCGTTGGATGGAATTATTTGAGCAGAGAGACCCTGTTTTTAGAGCGGTATCGAATATCCACATGCAAACAAAAGGTTCGACTCCGTATATGGCTGCAGAAAAATTAAGGAGCATGATTATGCAACGTATTGTGCACGTAACAGGTGAAGGAATTGAACCATACGATGTGCGAATTGGTGACGGTGCAATGCAACTTCTGCCGCAAATGCTTGGAACTAAGCCAGTTAAAGTGGCGTTAGTTCACACGCAACCTGTTCAGCGTCATAGCGACAAAGCTCGAACTATTTTGCGCCAATCTGGTTACGAAGTTTTCGACATGTTAATTCCGGATGCAGAAGCTGGAAAAACTATTAAAGTTGCAAGTGGATTGTGGGCTAACCTGGCAGAAGCTGGTTTTACTCGTTCGGATGCAATTGTTGGTTTAGGCGGAGGAGCAGCAACGGATGTCGCTGGATTTGTTGCTGCAACTTGGATGCGTGGAATTCGCTATGTAAACTGCCCTACTTCGCTTCTTGCGATGGTTGACGCGTCTACGGGCGGTAAAACTGGTATTAATACGGATGCTGGAAAGAATCTAGTCGGCAGCTTTTACACTCCAGCTGGCGTTTTAGCAGATACTTCTACGCTTGCAACTCTTCCAAACGATATTCTTATTGAAGGCTTGGGCGAGGTTGCAAAATCTGGTTTTATTCGCGACGGCGAAATTTTGAAGATTCTTAGCGATGCCAATAACGCAAGGCTTTTGCGTGAATTTAATGGGGATGATTTAGAAAATAATAACGAACTTCATGAACTGCTCGTGGAGCTTATTGAACGCACAGTTAAAGTAAAGGCGTATCACGTATCGAGCGATTTAAAAGAGCAGGGTTTGCGCGAGTTTTTGAACTACGGGCATACGCTTGGTCACGCTATTGAGCAGATTGAGCACTTCCGTTGGCGTCATGGAAACGCTGTAGCTGTTGGCATGGTTTTTGCGGCGGAGCTTGCGCAAATTTTAGGATATTTGGATGCGGGAGACGTTGCGTATCATCGTTCGCTTTTGGATTCGCTTGGATTGCCAACTTCGTGGCAGTGTGCCAAAGATGCGGATGCTGCTTTTGAGTGTGTGCTTAACCTTATGCATCGCGACAAGAAAGCGCGCGGCAACATGCTACGTTTCGTAATTTTGGATGGTATTTCTAATCCTATGCATTTAGACAATCCGCCTATTGAAGCTGTTCGTGAAGCTTTTGAGCGCGTTTATAAGCAAAAATAATTAATCTTGCGAGGTAAAAATGGAAAATCAGCATACAAAAAAAGTGCTTGTTGTAAGCGGACCGAATTTAGGTCGTTTAGGCGTGCGTCAGCCGGACGTGTACGGTAGCGAGAACTTTGAAACTTTGCGCGAGAAATGCGAAAAGTGGGGTGCGGAACTTGGGTTTGAAGTAGAAGTGCGCCAAAGTGACGACGAAGCGCAAATGGTTCACTGGATGCACGAAGCTGCCGATACTCATACGCCTGTTGTTATGAATCCTGCCGCTTTTACACACTACAGTTACGCGCTCGCGGACGCTGCTCACATGGTTTTGGATGCTGGAGTTCCGCTCATGGAAGTGCATATTTCTAATCCTGCTGCGCGCGATGCTTTTCGTAAAATTAGTGTAATTAGTCCTGTTGCAACCGGCACTATTACAGGCATGGGATTATACGGCTATAAGCTCGCTTTGGAAGCTGTTGCGCATCTTGTTTGATTTTGTTCGATTTTTTGCGAATCAACACCCAGCGTCGAGGCTCGAAGATACCATGGAGTTCCATGGTTAGAAGACAACATGGTAACTCTCAGGAGCATATTACAAAGCATATTTTTGTCACAGGTGGCGTAGTTTCGTCCCTCGGAAAAGGCCTTACAGCATCATCTTTAGGTCGACTTTTACGCAGTCGCGGATTGCATGTATTACAACAAAAACTTGACCCTTATATCAATGTTGACCCGGGTACAATGAACCCATTCCAGCATGGCGAAGTCTATGTTACGGAAGATGGTGCAGAAACAGATCTCGATATTGGTCATTACGAGCGATTCCTCGATGTTTTCTTAAGCCAGAAAGCGAATGTAACTACAGGTCAGATTTATCAATCTGTGCTTCGTAAGGAGCGCGCTGGCGAATATTTGGGTCAGTGCGTGCAAGTTATTCCGCATATTACTGGCGAGATTAAGTCGCGTATGCGCGCGCAAGCTTCCGACGATGTAGACGTGATTATTACGGAAATCGGCGGCACAGTTGGCGATATTGAATCCCAGCCATTCTTGGAGGCTGCTCGCGAAGTTCGTCGCGATTTAGGTCCTGAAAACTGCATGTTTGTGCACGTTTCTTTGGTACCTTATATTGCTGCAGCGCACGAGTTGAAGACTAAGCCAACTCAGCATTCTGTGATGATGCTGCGTCAGCTTGGTATTTCTCCAGACGCGCTTGTTTTGCGCTCCGATCGTCCGCTTAATCAGGCTATTAAAGACAAGATTTCGCTTATGTGCGATGTCGATGCTGAAGGCGTTGTGAACTGCGTCGACGCTCCAAGCATTTACGATGTGCCGAAGATTTTGTTCAACGAGGGCTTGGACGCTTACGTTGTTCGCGAGCTTGAGCTTCCATTCCACGATGTTGATTGGAACGAGTGGGAAGATTTGCTTGAGCGCGTGCATCATCCAAAGCATGAGCTAAACATTGCAATCGTTGGAAAGTATATTGATTTGCCGGATGCTTACCTTTCTGTTACCGAGGCTATTAAAGCTGGCGGTTTTGCAAACTGGGCTAAGGTGAATGTGCGCTGGGTTGCTGCCGACAAGTGCGAAACTCAAGAAGGTGCAGCTGCGGCTCTTGACCAAATGGACGGCATGGTTATTCCAGGCGGCTTCGGCATTCGCGGTATTGAAGGTAAGATTGGCGCACTTCGTTACGCTCGCGAGCATGGTTTGCCAACGCTTGGTCTTTGCCTTGGCTTGCAATCTATGGTTATTGAGTACGCTCGTCACGTGCTTGGGCTTGAGGATGCTAATTCCACTGAGTTCGAGAAGGATTGTGGCGATCCAGTAATTGCGACTATGGAAGAGCAGAAGGATATCGTGGCTGGTAAGGGAGATATGGGTCACACAATGCGACTTGGCTCTTACCCTGCAATGCTTGAAGAAGGTTCTATTGTTGCTGAGCTTTACGGCACTACGCATGTTACTGAGCGTCATCGTCACCGTTACGAAGTGAACGTGGCATATAAGGATCGTTTGCGCGAAGCTGGCTTGCGTATTAGCGGCCAAAGCCCAGATGGTAATTTGACTGAGTTTGTGGAGCTTCCAAAGGAAGCTCACCCATTCTACGTAGCAACTCAAGCTCATCCAGAGTTTAAGTCTCGTCCAACTAAGCCTCATCCACTGTTTGCTGGATTGGTTGCGGCAGCACTGGAACATCAGGAAGCTGCTGCTAGTAGTAAGGCTGATAAGTAAGGCTTAAGTAAGAATTAAGTAAATAGAAATAAGCGGTAAGACTGGGTTTTCCTAAGTTTTGCCGCTTTTTCATTCGCAACCGATCTTTTCTTTACACGCGCGTAAAGTTTCTGCCGTTTTTGTTTTATTAGATTGTGATAAACATTACGTTTTGCGCGTAACACGGCTATACCAAGAAATCGCATTACGAGGTAACCTTAGATAGGTGATAATTGAGTGGGGAGAGTGCAAAAGTAGCGCTTGGGGAGCAGCTTTTGCCAATTGATACGTACCGCGCGCAGGTGTGCGTTAAGTATGGAGGTGTTACAGGCTTTATGAGCGATACTGGCAATATGAATGATACTGGCGTTACTGGCGATACAAGCGTTGCAGCAAGCGATGGTAATCTAGCAAAAAATAAAGCTGCAGACGTTGAAATGAGCCAGTATGTGGCAGATCGCGCTCGCGTAAACGAAGAGAAAATCCGCCAAGATGAGCAAATTGTTGCTGAATTTGGTGATTACAATTACGGCTGGCACGATTCGGACGCTGCAGGCGAGGCTGCAAAAAAGGGTATTGACGAGTCGGTTGTTCGCGCAATTTCTGCCGATAAAAACGAGCCGGAGTGGATGCTAGATCTTCGCTTGCAAGGCTACCGCGCGTTTTTGCAAAAGCCAATGCCGGATTGGGGCGTGGATTTAAGCGGTTTTGACGCTGACGATTTTAAATACTACGTGCGCCCGGTTCACGATCAAGCAAAAACTTGGGACGATTTGCCGGAAGATATTCGCAAAACTTACGATCGCTTAGGCATTCCGGAAGCGGAGAAAAAGCGCTTAGTTTCAGGCGTTGCAGCACAGTACGAGTCGGAAGTTATTTACAATTCGATTCGCGAAGACTTGGCAGCTCAAGGCGTGATTTTTGTTGACACGGATACGGCAGTGCAAAAGTATCCGGAGCTTGTAAAAAAGTATTTCGCAACCGTGATCCCTGTTGACGACAACAAGTTTGCGGCTCTTAACACCGCGGCTTGGAGTGGCGGCTCGTTCGTGTATGTTCCAAAAGGCGTGCACGTGGATATTCCGCTTCAAGCTTACTTTAGAATTAATACGCCGAACATGGGTCAGTTTGAGCGAACGCTTATTATTGCGGACGAAGGCTCTTATGTGCATTACGTTGAAGGTTGCACGGCTCCAATTTATTCCACGGATTCGCTTCACGCTGCAAACGTTGAAATTGTTGTGGAAAAGCATGCGCGTGTGCGTTACACAACAGTGCAAAACTGGTCAAATAACGTGTATAACTTGGTAACTCAGCGAGCTTACGTGCGCGAGGGCGGCACAATGGAGTGGGTTGACGGAAACATCGGCTCCAAAGCTACTATGAAGTATCCTGCTTGTATTCTTGCCGAGCCTTACGCAAAAGCGGAGACTATGTCTTTGAGTTTTGCTGGCCGCGGACAATATCAAGATACTGGTGCGAAGATGATTCATTTAGCTCCTCACACGAGTTCTACGATTGTTGCTAAGTCGATTTCGCGCGGCGGCGGACGTTCAGCTTACCGCGGTCTTGTGAAGATTATTAAGGGTGCGAAGGGCTCTAGTTCGTCTGTTGTGTGCGATGCTTTGCTTGTTGACGATTTTTCCAGGTCCGATACTTATCCGCATGTTGACGTGCGCGAAGATGACGTTTCGATGGCTCACGAGGCCACTGTTTCCAAGGTTTCGGAGGATCAGCTTTTCTATTTGATGAGTCGAGGGCTTGAAGAAAAAGAGGCTATGGGCATGATTGTTCGCGGCTTCGTGGAGCCGATTAGCCGCGAGCTGCCAATGGAGTACGCGCTTGAGTTGAATCGCTTAGTTGAGTTGCAAATGGAAGGATCCGTGGGCTGATGAGCGAAGATTTAAAAGAGAATTTAGGCAATAAAATGACGGAAAAAGAAATTACTATTCCTATAGCAGACCCTAATGATCCGTATGCGGTTCCTGCAGCAATGCCTTCTAGCGCAGATAAATCCGTGCGCTCGTTTAATGTGGAAGATTTTGCGATTCCAACTAGAAAGCAGGAAGATTGGCGATATACTCCAGTTGAGCGAATTTCCGAGTTTTTCGAGCGTTTTGAACCATCTAATAGTATTCAAGTAACTCTTGAAGGTGTTGGTGGAGCTGCATTGGATGATTCTTACGTTGGTAGCGACGGTTCCGTAAGTTTGCAAGTAAAGCCGAAAAACGAGGCTCCTCATACCGATATGAAGCCGTCTGATCGCGTAGCTGCAGTCGCGTGGAATACAGCGAAATCTGCATACGTGCTTCACGTATCTGGCGAAATCAAAAAGCCAATCGTACTGAAAATTCAGGGTGATAATGTTAATACGCTTGACGCATTGCACTTAGTAATCGAAGCGGATTCTCGCTCGAATGCTGACATTATTATCGAACATACCGGCTGCGCAAAACTTGCTGAAGGTGTGGAAATCATCCTCGGAAAGCACGCGCACGTTTCTACTACCTTTATTCAAGAGTGGGATTCGGGCAGTAAACACGTTGGAAATCAGCGTATTCACGTTGGTGAGGGAGCTTCGCTTCGCCACACGATGGTCACTCTTGGCGGAGATGTTGTGCGCATTCGCATGGATCAGGATTTTGGCGGCGAACAGGGTGATTTGAACATGCTCGGCATGTATTTTGTGGATCCAGGCGAGCATGTTGAGCACCGCACAATGGTTGTGCACAATTATCCGGAATGCAAGTCCAGAGTAGTGTACAAGGGTGCCTTGGAAGGGAAGGGAGCGCATTCAACTTGGGTTGGAAACGCGCTTATTAAGCCGGAAGCTCCTGGCACAGATTCGTACGAGTTGAACCGTAATTTGGTGCTCACTCCTGGCGCAATCGCCGATTCTGAGCCAAATTTGGAAATTGAAAACGGCAATATTATTGGCGCGGGTCATGCAAGTTCAGTTGGACGATTTGACGACGAAGAGCTTTTCTACCTGCAGTCTCGCGGAGTTAGTGAGGTTGAAGCCAGAAAGCTTGTTGTGCGTGGATTCTTTAACGAGCTTATTGAAGAAATTGGCGTTCCGGAAATTGTTGATCACTTAATGAAGGCGATTGAGCGCCGTCTTGCAAGAACGGAAGAATAGGAGAAAAACATGTCAACTTTGGAAATTAAGGATTTGTACGCTTCTGTAGAAACAAAAGAAGGTCGCAAGCAAATCTTAAAAGGCGTAAATCTTACAGTTAATTCTGGCGAAACTCACGCAATTATGGGTCCTAACGGATCTGGAAAGTCTACTCTTGCTTACACTTTGGCAGGTCACCCGAAGTATGAAGTCGATTCCGGCCAGGTGCTTTTAGACGGCGAAGATATTTTGAAAATGACTCCTGACGAGCGCGCGAAAGCGGGATTGTTCCTCGCAATGCAATACCCAGTAGAAGTACCGGGCGTGTCTATGACGAACTTCCTTCGCACTGCAAAAACAGAAGTCGAAGGCAAAGCTCCATCTTTAAGAAGCTGGGTGAAAGAACTTAGCGAGGCTATGAAAAAGCTTCGAATGGATCCAAAATTTGCGTCTCGTTCCGTAAACGAAGGCTTCTCTGGCGGCGAAAAGAAGCGCGCGGAAGTTTTGCAACTAGAGCTTTTGAAGCCAAAGTTTGCAATTTTGGACGAAACTGATTCTGGCTTGGATGTTGACGCTCTTCGAATCGTGTCGGAAGGCGTGAATCGCGCCAAAGAGAACACCGGTTTGGGCATTATGATGGTTACACATTACACGCGAATCCTCAAGTATATTAAGCCGGATATTGTGCACGTTTTTGCGCAAGGTCACTTTGTAAAGACGGCAGGACCGGAGCTTGCGGACGAGCTGGAAGAAGAAGGCTACGACAAGTATTTGCCGGAAGGTGCAACAGAGTCGGCGCTGGCTTAAGCGCGGTTCATAAAATAATAGTTTTAACTAACGGCTTAGAATATGACTACAGTGACTGAAGAAAATATTATGCGAGAATTTAGCGATTTGCGCTCGCAGTTTCCGATTTTAAGTCGCACAGTTCATGGCACTTCGCTTCACGATACTGTGCACGGAAAACCCTTGATTTACTTGGATTCTGCAGCTACTTCGCAAAAGCCGCAAGTTGTAATCGATGCCGAAAAAGAGTTTTACGAAACAATTAACGCTGGTGTGCACAGGGGAGCGCATGAGTTGGCGGCGCTTTCCACGGTTGCGTTCGAAGAAGCGCGTGCGAAAGTTGCGCGTCTCGTTGGAGCTTGCGCGGACGCTGGCAGCGAGGAAATTATTGTTACTCCGGGCGCGACCGGCGCGCTTAATCTTCTCGCAACTGCTATTGGTAACGCTAGTGCGAAGGCGAGAATTTGCAAAAAAGACAGCGATGATTCTGCTGATTTCCGCCAAAATTTTGTGCTTCGAGAAGGCGATGTAATAGTCGTATCTCGCGCAGATCATCACTCTGTTTTGCTACCATTTCAAGAGCTGGCTCTTCGCACTGGAGCGGAGCTTCGTTGGATTGACGTAACAGAGGACGGCCGCGTGCGCACGGACGCGGATTATTTGCGAACAATTATTGACGAGCGCACGAAAATCGTTGCAGTTACGCATATTAGCAACGTTACTGGCGCGATTACGGATGTTTCGTCGATTTGCAAGCGCGCTCACGAAGTTGGTGCGATTTTTGTGCTCGACGCATGCCAGTCAGTGCCTCATATTCCGGTTGATTTTCACGCTTTAAACGTTGATTTTGCGGCATTTAGTGCGCATAAAATGTATGGACCTACGGGAGTTGGATTCTTGTATGGTCGCCGCGAGCTTTTGAACGCGCTTCCACCTGCCAATTTTGGCGGCTCAATGGTAGAGCTTGCGTGGCTTAACAAGCCGGCGCAATACATGGATGCGCCTTACCGTTTTGAGGCTGGAACTCAGCCGGTTGCGCAAATGGTTGCGGCTGGCGTTGCAGCGGATTGGTTGCGCGCGGTGGGCATGAATAAAGTTGCAGAGCATGAGCGGGAAATTGCTGCAGAATTGCTAAAATTGCAAGACGTTCCGAGAGTTCGCGTTTTGGGTCCAACTGATTTGAGTCAGCGAATTGGCACAGTTGCTTTTGAAGTTGAAGGTGTGCATCCGCACGATGTTGGACAGTTTTTGGACGCGCAGGGCATTGCGATTCGCGTCGGACACCATTGTGCTCAGCCGATTCACCGTCATTTTGGCGTGTATGCTTCGAATCGCGCTTCTGTTGGCGTTTACAACACAGTTGACGAGGCTCGCGCGTTTGTTGAAGCAGTCTCACACGTTTGCGCCTACTTTGGCGCATAATATTGTTAGCAAGCAAGTTGGATAGTTAGCAAGTTAGTTAAGAAGGTTAGCAGTTAGCGAGCATTGATTATCCAATAACCTTATGCCTTGTTTCTTTTAATATGCCTTTTTTAAAGTCAGACCACGAACCGAAAAATTTTTCGTCTGTCTTTGTTATGCGTTTATTTTCGTATTTGAGTTTTGTAAGTTCTATCATACAAATGTAATCTGCTATTTGTGCTAGCCGATACTGTGATTGTTTTGCGTATCTGTATATGGTTGCATTTTTTGACAAACTATATTCCATTGCTTTGTGTATTGCATTAACTATTGATTGTTGACCATTGTCATAGTATATTTTTACTTTTTCATATTGTTGCATATATGCCATATTGTCGAATAAAAAATTAATTAAATCTTTGCGCATTGCAGCAGACAATTGACTTGTTGATTCGTATTTTCTGTTTGTGTATACAAAAGTATGGTAACAAATATCAACATGTCTGAAGAATGTTCTAAACGACTGCAATAATTTTTTTCTTATAACCATATCCAAACATTTATAATTATCTTTTTTGTTCATAAGAGGTGAAGCATGAAAGGGTATATTAGGAAGGTGTTTTTGCTTAAGTGAGTTTTCGTAAAGTTTTATCGAATAATCTAAATTATTTGATTGGTCATGAAGTACGATAGTTAGTATGTAATAATAGTCCGATAAGTTATCGCTGCCTGATTCATCTATGAATATGCTAAGTTCTCTCATGCTTTCCCCAACTTTTTGACTTATAACCCAACTACACTGATAAGTAAGTAAAATAAAAGCCGGGGAAAACGTCCCCGGCACTTGGAAGCCTTTACAAAAGACCTCTTACAATTGTATCACATATACGACACTATTAAATACTTATTTTCTTGCGGCTATTACTACGATTGTTTAAAAATAATATTTGAAATAATTGAATTTGACAATATAAAGCATAAACTTGATGAAGTTGATATGTTATTGAAAAAGTTGTTGAGTTTTCTAACGATGAATCGTTTATTAAAAAATAAGTGATTAAATATTGTTAGCGAGCGAGTTGGAGAGTTAGCGAGTTAGGAAGTAGGTAAGGAGTGCGTATGTTTGATATGAGTTTTGGTGCAGATGCTGGTTTTGGTGCAGGTGATGCGGCTGGTGACGGCTTGGAAAGCATGTATCAAGAAGTGATTTTGGATGCTGCGCGAAATCCGCATGGCAAAACTCATTTTGAAAGCACGGATGCGCTCGCACAAGCGGAATTGCAGGAAGAATTTCAAGAATCTGCTGAATCTGCCGAATCTGCAGAAAATACAGAATCTTCCGAAAATAAAGAATCTGCTGAAAATACAAAATCTGCCGAAATCACCCTAAATAATACTCACGAAAGTTGCGCTGTTACATCTGACGAAAACTCTGCTTTAGGTCAATCGCACCAATTCAATCCAACTTGCGGCGACGAAGTTACCATGCGCGTGGAGCTTTCACGCAGCGCAAATAATGACGAAACACCAATAGTGTCAAGTATTAAGTGGGACGGTCACGGCTGCTCAATTTCGCAAGCAAGCCTTTCAATGATGGTTGATCTAGTCGAAGGAAAATCAGTTGACGAAGCCTTACAATTAGACGCGCTTTTCCACAAACTTATGGAATCTCGCGGAGAAGGTTTGCAAAGCGAAGAGGACGAAGATGCGCTGGAAGATGCAATGGTTTTGCAAGGCGTATCGCGCTACCCAATGCGAATTAAGTGCGCGCTTTTGGCGTGGGAAGGCTTAAAAGACAGCATTGCAAAGGCTATGAAAGAACTATAAAATCTTTATGTAACGTAAAAGCAAGGAATATTATGGCAGAAAATCAATCGGCATCTGAGGTGATGTATGAAACGCATCCTGCGAATTTAAGCGCGAATGACATTGGCCGAGTTACAGAAGATGATATTTTAGACGCTTTACACGATGTTGTGGATCCTGAGCTTGGCATTGACGTGGTTGATTTAGGCTTGGTTTATGGTATTGAAATTGATGAGCTTGGGCGCGCAATTATTACTATGACGCTTACTACGCCTGCATGTCCGTTAACTGAATTGATTGAGGATGAGTGTGCGAATGCGCTCGCAGGCTTGGTGGAAGAGTTTCGTATTGATTGGACGTGGAAGCCGCGTTGGAGCGTTGAAAACATTAATGAGGACGGTCGCGCGCAGCTTGAGGCGCTTGGCTACAATCTCAACAGTTTGCAAGCGAATTTTGCTGCAGGAATGTACGGTTCTGGCGTAGTTGGCGATGCGTCAATGAGTGCTGGTATTCCGCCAACTGTGTGAGTATTTGGTTTGTGTGTTGTTTCTGTTTTGCTGTTTTGTTTTGAGAGCAACGTATTGCACAAGTGGGAATTATGGGCGCTGAAATAAAGGCAGTTAGTGCAAGCGGTATCTGTGATATTCGCGAAATAAGTGATGTGCGCGAAAATAGTATCCGCGAGTATGCTTTGCGCAGAATAACTGACGTTGTTTTCGACTTGCAATTGCTTGTGGATTGGGATGCGCGCCGCACTCTGGATGCAGATTATCCGGATTTTATTGGGGAAGTGCTTTTTAGTTTCGAGCCTGAGTGGGGATTTGAGTTTCACGAGTCATTGCGCGAGGCTGGGTGGAGCAGCAAGCAAGCGCTGGATTCGTTTGATGAGCATCACGGACCGGCAGTTACGTGGCTATATCGCTTGTATTTTGAGCGTTTCGAGCGCGGTTTTGCAGGCGAGCTCGCGGATGCTTCTGCCGCGGCGCGCGAGTTGATTGCGAGCGGCGTGCGCGTGTGGGCACTTGGTAACGCTTCTTGCGATTGGGTAAACTGCGCGCGCAAAACTTGCCCAATACTCAGCGAGCTTAACGGCGTTTGTGCATCTTACGAAACGCATTTGCGCAAACCTGACGTAATGCTTTACCGCACGTTTTTGCAACAAACCGGTCTTTCCGCTGCTTCCGCGCTTTTTCTTGAAAGTGACTCTCGCGCAGCTTCTGCAGCGTCGCTGCTTTATTCTTAAGCTGCATTTCTAATCTGCGCGCGCTCGGCCGCTTCGAGCGAATCGTAGCCATACATGTGCACGGTATTCGCGATTATCGTTTGTGTAAGATTTAGGTTTTCCGCGCGCAAGTTATGTACAAAACGCTGGTATTTAGCGAAAGTTGCGTCAGAATACGTGTTTAATTCGCCTCGCAAATACGTTTCAAAAGACGTATTCTCTGCCGTATCTTCGCTAGTTTTAAGCACGCGCATCGCAAAACCCAAATGCGGGTAGTGCTCGCGAAAATCCGCAGCCCACTCAACTTGAGTTAAAATAATCTGCTCCTGCGCGCTTTTTCTAGGCTCCAAAATTGGCTTAATATAAGGCTTAATCGTGCGCTCAAAAATTTCCGGCGCAGTCGACTCCATCATTCGCGCATACTTTTCCGTAATCAAATTGCGGCCGTCTAGATTTGCGCGCTCAAGATCCTGTTTATAAGACTCCTGCAAATCAAGCGGCCACGCCAAAAACTGACTCATGCGCATAATGTGAAAAGTTGGCCAGTTTCCTTGGCAATTCGCGCGTCCGCCTTCGTTTTCTGTAAGCTGGAACTGATCCCACTCGAGTTTGGTGATTTCTTCCGCAAGTTTTTCTGATTTCTGATTTTGCGCTTTCTGATTTTGCACTTCCGTATTTGCTAATAAATCGCACATCATAAGCTCCTTA
Organism: Gardnerella sp. c10Ua_244; assembly: GCF_055818055.1. Classification (NCBI taxonomy): domain Bacteria; kingdom Bacillati; phylum Actinomycetota; class Actinomycetes; order Bifidobacteriales; family Bifidobacteriaceae; genus Gardnerella; species Gardnerella sp. c10Ua_244. The sequence goes on along the minus strand of NZ_JARFVS010000001.1, from coordinate 122,627 downwards.
AGCACGCAGCGCGCGAATTAATATGCGCTTCAACGTACGGCCGCTGCCATTCCAAAAAAGTTTCGTCGCAATCGCTTAAGCCTTGATATTGCAATTCTCGCACAATATCTTCGCAAATGCTGTCAATTATTTGCGTAACTTGCTTTTGCGCAATTCCCGCTCCTTTGCCGCCTTCGCCAAAACCGTCGCCGCCGGAACCGTCGCCGCCAAAACAAGCAGCGGAAGAAAGTCGCATTACCGACTCAAGTTTTCCGCACACTTCCGGAAGCCTAGAAGCCATGCGATTGCTGAGCTTGCGCAATGCCGCAAACTGCCACTTGTAGTAAGGCAAGTAGCCTGCGGTTACGGGATTGTTGAGCAGAAAAACGAGGGAAGCAGTTGCGCGCACGAATTCGTTGATAGAAAGCCATGCTGCGGAAGCGTCTTTGCGCGCGACCATGCGTGGGAAATTGTACTGGCCAGCTTGAGCCATCATTCCAAGTCTGCGCGAGATTAGTGAGATTCGCACATCGTCCGGCATGAGCTTGAAGCTTTGGCGCGCTTTTGAGAACTCGCCAAGAGGATCTGCGAAAATTTTTCCGTTCGTCGCTGCTGCAAGCGTTGACTCGCTTAATGAGAGCCATAAGTGCGGCTCGTTTGCGGCCGGGGCAGTGGGGAAGCCGGTTATATTTTCGAAAAATTCGCTTATGCGAAATATTCCGACGCGCTTGCTGCTTTCGCATGATTTGGCGCGCGGCGTTTCGTTGCGAGATTCAAAACCGGCGTATTTTTGCGGAAGTGCGTTGTAAGCGTTTTGCAAATCCGCGCCAATTTCCGCGTAATCTTCGTCAGTAAGCCACAAGCAGAATCCGGGACCAAAATCGTGGTCGCGCGAAATTTCGTCGTCAAAACCGTAGCATTCCGAACCGTGACCAACTAATCCTGCTGCAATGCGATTTTTGTACCTCGCGAATTTTGGCTGATCAAGTAACGGCTTTCCGTAAGTTTGCCAGTATGATTGCGCTAATTGCATGCCGGTTTTTATGTTATTGTTTGCTGGGTTATTCTTTGCTGTGTGTTGGTTTTCTGTTTGTTGGCTTGATGATTCTTGAATTTTTGTAGATAATTTTGCAGATACTTTTTCGGATATTTTCGTAACTTTTTCTGCCAACTCGCGCGTCTGTCGCAAATTTTCCGCCGTAATTGCGTAAGATTCGCTATCTTTTCCGTAGCATCTCGCAATCAAATCAAATGCCTTACTGTAACTCTCCTCAGCCTGAGCGTACTCGCCGCGCGCGCACTGTACTTGCGCAAAACCTGCCAATGCAGAAGCGTAGTGCGGCTGATTTTCGTTATTCCCCGCAATATACATGCGAACGCTGGTCGAAGCGTGTTCAAAAGCGGATTCAAGAGTTGCGGATTTGCTGTTTGTGCTGGTGTTGGGATGCGAGCACTCCTTCGTATGCTCCTTCGTACACTCCTGCAGCATCGCAAGCGCAAGATTCGTGTGCGTGGCGGCAATATCGATGTCGCGCTCAGGATCCGTGCTCGTATTTTGCAAAATTTCAAGCGCCTGATTAAGCTCCTCAATTGCATCATGCGTGCGACCGGTTTCGCTGTAAAGCATCGAAAGATTGTTGTGAAGCGCGGCAAGCTTGCGGTTTTTAGTGCCGAGCGTTTCAGCGGATTCGTTAAGAGCTTGAGTGTAAATTTTTTCGGCGCGATCGTAGTCGCCAGCCGCGCGGAGGCTAGTAGCAGCGTTAATTAGCGTAGTTGTGCCAGCTTCGGTGCCAGCTAATTGCATTTTGTTTGCAAGATTTAGAGCGCGATTGATGATTGGCTGATTTTTTGTGTGTTCTCCGCGCGAACGGTAAAAGCCCATGAGTTCGTTGAGAATAGACAGTTGCAGGGGATTGGTTTCGGCAAGTTTTCGCAAAAGATACGTTTCAATCGCGTCTGCGCTCGCGTGATTCGCGAACATTTCGTCAAGCTCGCTATAAAATTGCGCAGCGTTCTGCATCAAAGCCCCCTTGCTATTGCGCCTGTTCACAATCAATCGACTTCAATTTTACAGCCATGTAAAGAAACTGCCGTTTTTACGCCAAATTGCGGCAGAAACTTTACGCACGTGTAAAGGAAATATCGCCTACGCGCCTTAATTCGGCAGAAATTTTACAACCGCGTATAGGAAATGTCGGAATTGCGTGTGCGTGGGTGGAGGGTGATTCTAGAAATCAAAAGTCGGGCTGGCGGGATTTGAACCCGCGGCCTCTTCGTCCCGAACGAAGCGCGCTACCAAACTGCGCTACAGCCCGATGCTGAAACTAGCGAAAGCATATGCGCATAAAAGTTCCAACAACGTCCGTAATGTTACATGTTGGCTAATACAAATTATTGTAAAGCGTGTGCAAGTCACGCAAAGCAAGTCACGCAAAGTAAGTCCCGCGTAAGCATATTGCTACAGGCTGCGGAATTCCTTTGTAAATATATCGCAAATTATCGCTACAGCTTCTGTGCAAACATATTACAAATTATCGCTGCAAGTCGCGTATAAAACCTGTATTACCTACTGGCTACAATTAGCGTTTATGACTGACACCAATACTGCAATGTCTGCCGCGCAAAGTGCCGCAGAATCTGCCGCTAAAAATGCAGCAGAAAACGAAGCAACAGATACCGTCAATGAAATTGACACTGTTGAACATGCCGAAATGTTACTCGCTCAAGACGAGGCAATCGCCAAGCGCGTAAACGAAGGCGCAACCCTGGATGAAGCAATCGACCCAAGCAATAAAGAATTTGGGCCACAAGCTCATCCTGAGCAGGTACAGATGCGCGTTGCTAAGCGCGCAATGATGCTTAAGGAGGGTGTGCAGCCTTATCCTGTGCATCTTAACGTTACTGACACAATCGAAAAGGTGCGTGCTGATTTCGATGGCAAGCTTGAAGCAGGCGAAGAAACCGATACCGAGGTTGGTATTGCAGGTCGCGTGCTTTTCTTGCGTAACGCTGGCGGCTTGTGCTTTGTTAAGCTTTCTGCCGGTGACGGTACTACGATTCAGGCGATGGTTTCCAAGAAGGAAATTGGTGAGGAGTCCATTAAAAGTTTTAAGCAGATGGTGGATTTGGGTGACCACTTGTACGTTCGTGGTCGCGTGATTTCTTCTAAGACTGGCGAGCTTTCTGTATTTGCAACCGAGTGGGCGATTGCGGCTAAGGCTTTGCAGCCGCTTCCGGCTTTGCATAAGGAATTAAGCGACGACACTCGTACGCGCAAGCCTTATATTGGCATGATTGCGGACGAGAAGATTCGCGATATGGTTCGCAGGCGTTCGCGCGCTGTGGCTTCGCTTCGCCGCACTTTCGACAGTCATGACTTCTTGGAAGTCGAAACTCCAATGTTGCAAACGGTTCATGGCGGTGCTGCTGCTCGTCCATTTACAACTCACATGAACGCTTTCGACATTGATCTTTATTTGCGCATTGCGCCTGAACTTTTCTTGAAGCGTTGCTTGGTTGGTGGCATTGAGCGCGTGTTCGAAATCAACCGCGATTTCCGCAACGAAGGCGTGGATGCAACTCACGCTCCAGAGTTTACAATGCTTGAGGCTTACCAAGCTTACGGCACCTACGATACGATTGCTGCTCTTACCAAGGAGTTGATTCAGAAGGCTGCACTAGACGCATTCGGATCTACTAAGGTGACTTTGCTCAACGGCGAAGAATACGATTTTGGTGGCGAATGGAAGCAGATTACCATGTACGGCTCGCTTTCTGAGGCTTTGGGCGAGGAGATTACTCCGGAAACTTCTGTTGAGCATTTGGGTGCGATTGCAGACAAGCTTGGCGTTGAGCGCGATGACGTGGAAAATCACGGCAAGTTGGTTGAGCACTTGTGGGAGCACTTCTACGAGGATAAGCTTTACGAGCCAACGTTTGTGCGCGACTTCCCAGTGGAGACCAGCCCTCTTGTTAAGGGTCACCGCACAAAGCCAGGAATGGTTGAAAAGTGGGATTTGTATGTGCGTGGATTTGAGCTTGCAACCGGCTACTCCGAGCTTAACGATCCTGTTGTGCAGCGCGAGCGTTTTGTTGCTCAAGCTAAGGATGCTTTGGCTGGAGACGTTGAGGCAATGGATATTGACGAGGACTTCATTGAGGCTCTCGGCGTCGGTATGCCTCCTGCTGGCGGCATGGGAATGGGTATTGATCGCTTGCTGATCGCTCTTACGGGCGCAACTATTCGCGAGACGATTACCTTCCCACTCGTGAAGCCTCTTCGCTAGTTGGTAAGTTTTAAGGGATATAAAGCCGTTGGATGTTGGTTAACATTCAGCGGCTTTTTTGTATGCGATGAGGTTGTTGCGTAGTGCTCCATTTGCGATGGGACGCTCGCGCTATAAGCGCTCGCTTACGAAACTCGCGTTGGAAGTCCACTGGACTTCCAACTTGAGCGAGTTTCCGCTCCGAGTTGCTTTCGCGCGCTGTGCTGCGCTCAAGCATGTCGTCGCGCCCGCGTTTGGAGTGTTTGGTGTGGTGTATCGCTCCAAATGTGCGCAACTTTTCTCACATTTGGAGCATTTGGGTCTGTCGTCGTAAGGCGTTAATAAACTAGGTGACTATGACATACAAATTAATATTGCTCCGACATGGTCAGAGCGCATGGAATAAGACCAATCAGTTCACTGGTTGGGTTGATGTACCGCTGACTGAGCAGGGTGTTGAGGAAGCTAAGCATGGTGGCGAGCTTCTTAAAGAGAAGAACGTTCTTCCAGACATCGTGTTCACTTCTTTGCTTCGCCGCGCTATCAATACCGCGAATTACGCGCTTGATGCAGCCGACCGCTTGTGGATTCCAGTTCGTCGCAGCTGGCGTTTGAACGAGCGTCATTATGGTGCTTTGCAAGGTAAGAACAAGTCTGAGATTCGTCAGGAATATGGCGATGAGAAGTTCATGATTTGGCGTCGTTCTTACGCAACTCCACCTCCTGAGATTGATCCAAACGATGAGTATTCTCAGACGAATGATCCTCGTTACGCAGGCGATCCAGTTCCAGAAACTGAAGCTTTGGCAAACGTTGTGACTCGCGTAACTCCTTACTGGGAGTCGGATATTATTCCAGAGCTTAAGTCCGGCAAGACTGTAATGATTGCTGCTCACGGCAACAGCTTGCGCGCAATCGTTAAGATGCTCGACAACTTGAGCGAGGAAGAGATTTCCAAGGTGAACATTCCAACCGCTATTCCTCTGCTTTACGAGTTGGATGAGAACTTCAAGCCAATCAAGCCTCGCGGTGAGTATTTGGATCCAGAAGCTGCTGCTGCCGGCGCTGCTGCCGTGGCTGCTCAAGGTCAGAAGTGAGACTCTGATTAAGTTAGCTTTGAACTGCTTAAGTTAGCTTTTACAATAAAAGTAGGTTTGCAATTGATTTGCAGACCTACTTTTTTATTCACGTTTTATTTTCGTGCGCACTTTTGAGTAACTTGAAATTGCGTAGCGTGTTTTGCTGTAACCGCGTTACGCTACAACAGTGTCTTTATCTGGCTCTGGTTTCTTGGACGGATCGAATCCGGAAACAATAAACACAATTTGCCTTGCGACAGCAACGCAATGGTCTCCAATTCGCTCAATAAAGCGGCTAAGCAGAACGACATCAATTAACTGCCTGCGTGTACCCTTCCAATTTTCGCCTTCTACCAGCTCAAAAATCTTCTCGTGCAATTTGTCGAGTGCATCGTCGCCAGCAATAATAGTTTCCGCAATTTGCACGTCGCGATTTGCAACCATGGTCGTTAAGTGACCTGACAGTTCGCGCAAGAAATCAACCATTGCAACAATAGTTTCGCGTCCTTCTTGTGCAATAGCAGATTCAGGCCAGGTTCGTCTAGTAATTTGAGCGATATGACTTGTTAAATCGCCCATGCGTTCAAACGTTGCAGCTAATCGCATTGTAGCTACAACTTCGCGCAAGTCCGTTGCCACAGGGTTTTGACGAGCAAGCAAAGTCAAGCATTGGTCAATAGTGTTTGCTTCTAAAGCGTCTAAGTCTGCGTCTTTATCGATAACAGTTTGAGCAGCTTCCAAATCCGCGTTTAAAAGCGCGCTTCCAGCATCGTTCATAGCTTTTGCTACAAGTTCTGCCATGCGTTCGATGTTTGAAGCAATCGCCTTCATTTCTTCGTTGAAAATTACTCGCATGGTGCGTCCTTTCTCAGTGCTGTGAGTTTATTTGAACGCCTAGTTTGCACGTCGCTATAAGTCAGGCATCCTATGTAATTATAGACGACGCTGGTAACGAAGCGACCGAAACTTTACAGCCGTGTAAAGTTTCTGCCGCTTTTTAGTTGCATAGTTACAAAAGCGCGCAAAATATGAGATTATAGGAGTATGCCTCAAGGTTCTTCTGCGGTTGTGATCGTTGTATTTGTTGCTTTCGGCGTGCTTGCGTTGTGCGTTGTGCTTTCGTTGTGTGTGTTGATGTCTGATTGGTTTTCTACAGTTTTGCGTCTTTTTAAGCGAGCGTTTAATTATATTCGTGGCGCAAGGTATGGCGCAAAGTATGACGAAAGCGACGACATAACCGACGACATCAGCGACAACGCAAGCGACGACATCAGCGACGACGCGTCCCAAGTTTTGGCAATGCTCGACATGCCAACTGTTGTCATTGATGCCAACAATGACGTAATTCGCGCAAGTTCTGAAGCTTATTTGCTAGGTGTTGTTAGCGATGATTCGCTATGTCAGCCTCGCGTTCTTCAAGCTGTTAATTCCGTACGCGCTTCTGGCGGATTCGAGCGCTTCTCTTTGGTTACTTCGACCCCTGAGCGTTATGTGTCAATAACCGCAAATCCTCAAGAGTCAACCACTGTTTCGCGCCCTAATTGGCTTACTGTTACGGCTGGAAGCATTGGAGGCGGTATTGTAGTTGTAATTATTGAGGATACGAGTGCAGCTCACCGTTTTGCGCAAACTCGCGACGACTTTATTTCCAACGTTTCTGAGCAGTTAATGCGATCTACTCGCAACTTAACTCAGCTTACGAAAGTTTTGCAAAACGAACAGGTATCTGCGCAAAAAATTAAAGATATTGCGCAAATTGCCGGTAAATCTTCCAAGAAACTTGAGCACATGCTTGAAGATTTGTTATGGCTGGTTCGCGCTCAAAATCCTATTGATTTAGATTCTGCGCAAGTATTTTCTTTGAATGATGTTTTGTCGTATGTGCAAAATCAAGTTGCTGCGTTTGCTAAGGATTGTTGCGTACGCGTCGTGTCAAAAGTCGATTCGCACCTATGCGTGCGCGGTGAAATTTCGCAAATTCAAGCTGCAGTGCGGAAATTAGTTGAGAATGCAATTACGTATTCTCCAAAAAATTCTACAGTTTCGCTATCTGTGTCACTTTCAACAGATGGTCAATACGCTGTGATTCGTGTTGTAGATCGCGGAGTTGGCATTGATTTGCAAGATCAGTCGCGAATTTTTGAACGATTCTATCGTGCGAATAATCAAAATAGTCAAAGCCAGGATGGCGTAGGTTTAGGGCTTGCAATTGCTAAGCATGTGGCACTTACACACCACGGAAATATTACTCTTTGGAGCATGCCAGGGCAGGGTACTACCGTAAGTTTTGCGCTACCAATTGTAAATAAATAAGTAGTAAATAATTCAGCAAGTAGGAAAGTTAGCGGTAAGTTAGCAAATCAGCAATAAACTATTTTCCTAAACGCCTATAGTCCCAGCGGTCAAAATGTTCCCAAATTAATAGCAGAACGCCAATAATTGTTCCCGATGCGCAAAACAACACAGGAAACCAAGTTGTAATATGCAATAATGCAACAATAAGCGCAATTATTGTTGCGACTAACCACGCGATCGTTCCTATAGAAAAAACCTTTCGCAAATCAACTTGCAGCGGTTTCGGCGCTGCTTTTCGTGCATCAGGATTAACTATAGGTGCGAATTTCATACTTCCAACCATACAACTTACCGAAGTCTAAGTGTGACAAGTGCAGCTTAAGCGCGAAAATTGGCGGATTTAGGTTGTGTGCGTTTCTTACATCCTAACCACGTTGTAACCTTTCACATAGAAGATTGAAGGAAAGTCAGTTGGGGGTGTAGCGTTTGTGCGCTGCGTTCCACGTTTAACATAAGAAAGTGATTAGTATGAGACATGCTGCACATGGTGCCACAAAAGCAAAGAGGCGTGGTGATTCGCCGCTTTCGCTGTTTGTAGCTCAGCATGGTGCGCATGGTGCGCATAGTGTGCGCGGTATGCGTTCTGTTCAGACTAATCGTGTTAGTGAGCGTTTGGCTGCGGTTGCTACTAGCAATGGTGCTGTTGTAGAGCTTCCAGAAGCTGTTTCTGAGCGTTTACAGGAGCTTGTTCCTCAAAGCAGGCGCGCGCTTAGGTTGTCTAAGCTTGCTAATGAACGTCGTCGCAATGTAATACTTTCGGCTTCTCTTGTTGCAATGGTTGGTACTGTTGCAGCTACTATGGCTTTAACTAAGGTTAATAGTTTTGCTTCTCGCGCTTCCGAATTTGAGCCGTCTATGACTGCAGTTGGCGACGCATCTTCAACAGTTTCGCGTTCTAGCCAGCGTGAGTCTCTTGATCCTATGGCGACTATTAATAACACTGTTGACTCTATTGAGAATGCTGCTAAGAAATTGCATAATGCGGATTCTGCTGATGCTGCAAATAGCGCGAATGAAAATAGTTCTGCCCGCTCGGATTCGAAGCATAAAAACTTAGCCAGTAAGGTTGCTAATTCAGTACAACCTGGCACTTTTTCTACTATATCTTCGAAGTCTGATTCGTGGAATTTAGGTTCTGATTCAGGCTTTAATATTGCGGAAATGTCGCGTTCTGCTGCGAATAATCCTAAGGTTGCTTTGTTGATAGATAAAGACTTTGACGTTTTGCCGAAGGGCTTTAATCCAAATCACGCAACTGGGGATACCGGTAACGCGTATGAGTTCAGCCAGTGCACGTGGTGGGTGTATATTCGCCGCCATCAGTTAGGTTTGCCTGTTGGCTCGCATTTTGGCAACGGAAATATGTGGGCTGATTCTGCGCGCAGTCTTGGCTATTGGGTAGATAATTCCGCTCGTCATGTTGGCGATATCATGGTGTTCCGCTCAGGTCAGGCTGGTTCTGATCCATTCTATGGGCACGTTGCAGTTGTTGAGAAAATTAATTCAGACGGTTCTATTGAAACTTCTGAATGTGGCGCTTCTTACCAAGGACGAACTTTCTCGCGCAAGTTTGACGCTAAGAAAGTTTCTCAATATCAGTTTATTCATTACTAAAGCTGCATTACTGAAGCTTCGTTACTAGAGCTGCTTTGTTTGTTACTAAAATTAGTTTGTTTATTACTGGCGTTGCTATTTTTCTCGTATGTAATACCCAGATGATACACTACGGAAAGTATGCTAAAACAAAGTAGAATTTTCTCAGTTTTTGTATCAGCTGCCGCTGCAGCTTCAATGCTTACTGTTATGGTGCCATTCGCCATGGCAGAATCTTCGCATGAGCTTTCCGACTCAGCTGTCACTTCTACGCGCGCATTTCCAAAGGTGACGAATGTGCGTCGCGATATTTTAACTGAATCTACTTCTACTGATGTCGACGCAAATTCCCATTGGGGTGGTATAGAAAGCTTGAATGTACCTCAAACTAAGACTCCTAGCGAACAAGCTGCTGAAACGGCACGCCGTGCTTTTGCTGGAAATGCCGCTGCAAGCCGTTCTGGTTTCCGCAGTGGTGCTGAGCAGGTTCCTCTTGCTTCTGTAGTTCCTCCTGACGGTAAGTCTGTTGCCTCTCTTTTGAATTTTGCTACTCAATTCTTAGGCAAAGTTCCGTATCGTAGTGGTGGCAATACTCCTGCTGGATGGGATTGCTCCGGTTTTGTGCAGTATGTTTTTGCTAGTGTTGGTGTTTCTTTGCCTCGTACTTCTGGAGCGCAGGCAACTGTTGGAACCCCAATCCCAAGTTTGGCTCAAGCGCAGCCTGGAGATATTATCGCGAATGCGCAGCATGCTTCTATTTATGTTGGTAACGGCATGGTAATTAATTCGCAGCTTGCTGGCACTAAGTACGATCCTATCCGCTGCGTGTTCCCAGGCGGATACTCTATTCGTCGCGTTCTGTAGTTTCTATAGCTTCTGTAGAGTTTCTGTAGTCATATATCGCAAAACTGGCCAACACTCAATCTAAAATTACGCTACAATAGTATTTACAAGTTGTGCGCGAGTGACGCTGCTGTCGCAAGTGCAAGTATGAGGAGGTTGGCAATGATCCCAGAAAAAGCTGTATTGGTTGGAGTTGACGGCTCGCACGCGAGCTATAAAGCGGTTTGGTGGGCTGCAAATTACGCAAAGCATGCTGGGTTGCAATTGCAAATTGTTTGCGCTTATTCGTTGCCGAGTTATGCTGCTGTTTCTTTTGATGCCACTTACACTGCGATTGGTGACGATAATGCAGCTCATCACGATGCACAAGAAATTCTATCTAAAGCAAAAGCTGTTGCTCTTGAGCAGGGTGTTGACGCGACTACGCTAATTGTTACGGGCGATCCTTCTTCGGTTTTCGTGGAGCTTTCTCGTAACTATCAGCTTATTGTGATTGGCAATCGCGGCAAAGGTGGCTTGGCAGAGCGTTTGCTCGGCACAACTAGTTCTTCGCTTCCAGCTTATGCGTATTGCCCAATTGTGGTTGTGCCTTACACTGACGATGACGGTCAGCGTATTCATTTGAATAATACGATTACGCGTGTGGCTGTTGGCTCTGACGAGTCGAAGTGGGGGCTTAAAGCTCTTGAAATTGCGGCTGATTTGGCGGATAGCTGGCATGCTGAGCTTGATGTTATTTCTGCAGTGCCAAGAGTGCAAGGTGCTGAGGGCGATACCGCTGTTATGGGCTCGTACATGGAGGATCTTGAGGAGCGCGTGAAGCCAATTTTGCAGCGTTTGCCGGATTTGCAAATTCATCGAACTGTTGTGCCTGGTTCTGCTGTTGAAGCTTTGACTCAAGCTAGTTTGAATCATGATCTTGTGGTTGTTGGTTCTCGCGGTCGCGGTGGCTTTACCGGTTTGCTGCTTGGCTCGATTAGCCAGGGATTGTTGCAGCATTCTTCGAGGCCTGTGTACGTTGTGCCGCGCAAGTATGTGGAATTTAGTGCAGCTCAGGTTGCGGCAGCGCAAAAGCAGCATTCTGAAGCGTCTATTGACGATATTTCCGGAGTGCATGAGGTTGATGTGCCGAAGGCTGGTAAAGAAGCTGCTAAGGAGATTGAACAAACAATCGATCCGCTGCGATAATGCAACGACTGCTTGGGATAACGCTCGCGTTGCTGCGACGACCTGCTTGAGCGCAGCACAGCGCGCGCGAAAGCAACTCGGAGCGCCGAGCTTGCTTAGGGTTGAAAGCACGGTGTGCTTTCAACGCAAGCGAGGTCTGCCTTCGTCTCGATTGACGAAGGCAGGGCAGGTTAGTGTGGTTATGCTTTAGAAACTAGGTTGTGTTTTGTGTGCGCTGACGACCTGCTTGAGCATTGAATTACTAGCGTTGACTTGCTTTCTGCGCGCGTGTCTCATTTTGCCCATTTTGAGACACTGGTGCAGATGAGTTACTGCGTTATTGTCTCTGTTTGGTTGTTTTCGGACATTAGTGCAGATTGCGTACTGCATTAGGGTCTCATTTTGCTTGTTTTGAGACATTCGTGCAGATTGCGCTCGCGCTGATTACGCTCGCGCGCGAAACTCGCGTTGGAAGTCCACTGGACTTCCAACTTAAGCGAGTTTCCGCTCCGAATTGCCTTCGCGCGCTAAAATCGCAGCGCGAAAGCAGGTCGTCGCGCTGCGCGCGTGTCTGAAGACCGGCGTAGTGAAACATTTGCCGGAGTTTTTACTGGCGTTTGTTGTTGGTTTTGCCGAAGCTGACCACATTTGCCGGGGATTTTATCCCACATTTGGAGCGCGCAGGTCATCTAGTCTTGCGGCTTTTGCGGCTCTTGCGACTCCGCTTCAGTATTCTCGCGCTTTTTCAGCATAAAACGCGCGCGCCTGGCATCTCGCTTAGCTTTCTTTTCAGCGAGCTTTTCTTTATTCATCTCGATTGCGCGCTTGTAAATCTTAAGCAGCTCACGCGCTTGGCTCTTAAAATCGTTATTTTTCGAATACTCGAGCACGTTCGCCTTAAGCTGAGCCTGCTCAGCCTCGCTCATATTCAAAACTTTACTAAAAACAGTTTTAAAATCTTCCTTAGTATCCCACTGATACCCGTTTTGACCGCTGATAATCTGCTTCTCATTCGGTACATCATGCTTTACAAGCGCAAACAGACCGGAAGCCATTGCTTCTAACATCGAAAGTGAGTGCATTTCGGAAAGTGATGCGGTTGTGTAGTAGTCCATTGCGTGCAAATACTTTGGAATTTCCGTGTGAGCAATAGGCCCAAGCAAGCAAATTCTGTCGTCAAAACCATTATCTGCCACGCGCTTGCGCAACGATTCCAAATCAGGACCGCCGCCAATAACAAATAAGCGCGCTTTTTCGCGAGGAAAATCGCAATACATAAAGTTGTCAATTAATTCTGAAATATTTTTTTCAGCGCCGATTCTACCAACGAAAACAAACAGCTTAGTAGAGTCAGAAACGCCATATTTTTCGCGGAAAGCTTTGCGGAATGCAAGTCGCTCAGGCGTTGGTAGGAACTTTTTATATTCCACAGCATTATTCAGCACAATTACTTTTTTATCAACCTTCTGACGGTCAATATATGCCTGTGCTTTAGGAGACATGCTCGTAATAATTGTGGCATTTTTCGAGAATCGCATAAAATATTTCGCCGAAATATTGCGAGAGAACTCAGTAAAATGCTTTAAGCCAATGTAAAACAGGAATTTATCGTATTCTGTATGAAGCGTGTAAATAACGGGAATATGCTCTTTTTTTGCTACTTCCAAGCCGATTTCGCCAATGCCAAATTCGTTTTGAATATGAATGACATCCGGCTTAAATTTAAGAGGAAGTTGCTTTCGCATGTGACCAATCGGAAGCGCAACGCGGTATTTGTAAAGCTTTTTAAGCAATATGCCCGGAACGTAAACAACTCCATCTTCAAGCTTGGTTTTGCGCTGTTTTTCGGAGCCGACCGTGACTACTAGCACTTCATGCCCAAGCTCTTCATACATCTTTTTGAGCATATAAGACTGTGTTGCGACGCCATTTATGTACGGTGGATACGTTTCGGTAAAAATAGCGATTTTCAAAGTTTCCTCCGGTTGCATACATGCATGCGTAGCGTCATTATTGCGCAAATATCTTGTGTACTCAATTGTGCCACACGTGGTGAATTTTAGTGTGATTTTTCGCGACTTTTGGTGCGACTTTTGGCTTATTCTAGCTGCGAACCGTAACGTTTACGCTAACTTGCGCGCCTTTTTCGAGCGTATGCTTAACAGTACAACCCCTGGAAATGTGGCGTTCCATGCGCTCTTTTAGTGCGGACGCATCTTCCTCGCTCAGCGCAGGTTTTGCCGAAGTCGCGTCAAGAGTGACGTCTTCTTGAAAACGCAAGTATGCGCCTTCCTCCGCGTCGTACGTGCCGTTTACTACAACTCGCGCTCCAGCGCCCTCGCCAATAGCGTGTTCTGCAGCGTACTGGCTGCTAAGAGCTGTGCAACCAGCTAAAGCGATTTGCATTAATTCAACCGGGTTGAACATGCCTTCGCCGTGACCAAACTTCAAGCTCACACCGTCGTCGCTGTGTGCTTCCCAAGTGCCGTCCTCGTTGCGCTCTACCCATAATCTTCTAGACATTTTTGCTCCTTTGCTGTAGTCGTATTTGTTCATGTTATCGTAAGGATTGTAACTTTGCGTTCAATTGCAGAAGTTAGCGTTTTGCGTGGTATGCATATGGTTTTACGAGCGCAATTCTTTAAATTTATTAGCACTTTGTTAACATGGCAGCATGGCTTTAACAGAAGAAGAACTTGCAGCAATTCGCGCGCGTGTACCACAAAAACCGCTTTCCAGCATCCCAACTCCTTACGAGGATTTAGTGCGAAAAATCCTTACGGAAGGCACCCTAAAATCAGATCGCACAGGCACTGGTACGATTTCGCTTTTTGGTCAGCAAATCCGCTTCGACATTAGCAAATATTTCCCGCTTATCACCACGAAAACCGTGTTTTTCAAAGGACTTGCGTACGAGTTGCTTTGGTTCCTTAAGGGTTCGAGTAACGTGCGTTGGTTGCAGGAAAATGGCGTTCACATTTGGGACGAGTGGGCGGACGAAAACGGCAACTTGGGTCCTGTTTACGGTGTGCAGTGGAGGAGTTGGCCGGCGCCAACCGCGGAAAATCCAAACCGCACAATCGACCAAATCGCAAACGTGCTGGATCTTATGAAGAATCACCCGGATTCTCGTCGCATGATTGTTAGCGCTTGGAATCCTGCGGAAGTTGAGCATATGGCGTTGCCGCCTTGCCATTCGCTTTTCCAATTTTACGTTGCTGACGGCAAGCTTTCGTGCCAGCTTTACCAGCGCTCTTGCGATATGTTCCTTGGCGTGCCGTTTAACATTGCGTCTTACTCGCTTTTGACGATGATGATGGCTCAGCAAGCAGGTCTTGAGCCGGGCGAGTTCGTGTGGACGGGCGGCGATTGCCATATTTATGACAATCACGTTGAGCAGGTGCTTGAGCAGCTTTCGCGCGAGCCGTACCCGTATCCGCAGCTTGAAATTCGTAAGGCGGATTCGATTTTTGATTACGATTACAGCGATTTTAAGGTGGTTGATTACAAGCATCATCCGACGATTAAAGCACCGGTTGCGGTGTGATTGATTGCAAATTATTTTGCTTGATTTTGCTTGATTTAGTTTAATTTTTAGCTTGTTTTAGCGTGTGAGGTGCGTATATGGCAAACAGCGTGTCGCATAATTTCCCTGTGCGACTGATTTGGGGCGAGGCTTCTGGTTTGGACGGCAAGCCCGGCGCTATGGGCGTAAACGGAGGCATGCCGTGGCGACTTTCGCCGGATTTGCGCTATTTTAAGGCGATGACTATCGGCTGCCCTGTGATTATGGGTCGCGGTACATGGGATGCGACGCCTCCGAAATTCCGTCCGCTTCCGGGTCGCGAAAATATTGTTGTTACGCATAATCCTGATTTTGTAGCAGATGGAGCGCGTAGTTTTACTAGCATTGACGCGGCTTTGGATTACGCGCGCGAATGGCTGGAAAATAGGGAAGTGCTGGAAAGTCAGGAAAGCGTATCTCAAAACGTATCTCAAGACTCGCCTCAAGATGGCCCAGCAATCTGGGTTATTGGCGGAGCTGCGATTTTGCGCGAAATGCTTGCGAATTATCACGCAGACGCAGCTTACGTAACGCAAATTGATGCGAAAGTTGCAGCGGACACATTTGCTCCGAATATTCATGCATTAGTTGATGCAGGAAAATGGCATGTTGTGCGCGAAGGCGAGTTTGAGGAAGCGCCGCTAAAAGTTGGTAGCGAAAGCAATCCTGCACGATACCGGTTTATGGTATATGAGCCTGCTTAGTAAACGAGAAATCGCAAAGTAAACGAGACAGCAAAATAAACGAGGAAGCATGACTGAAGAATCAAGCAAAATCAAGGTAGACGCACGTCACCCATACACTGTTATGACGGTTTGCACAGGCAATATTTGTCGCTCGCCAATGGCGGAAATTGTGTTGCGCAACGAGTTTCAATTGAGGGGATTGGGCGACGTTGTTGCCGTGCGTTCCAGTGGTGTAAGCGACGAAGAGTACGGAAATCCGATTGACCGTCGCGCGCAAAGGGAATTAACTAAGCGCGGATACAGGCTTCCTGCGTCGCATTTTGCGCATCGAATTGAAGCGGATGAGATTGCGGAAACGAACCTGTTTTTGCCTATGACGGCTTCGCATATGCGTTCGCTTTTGCGTTTGCTGCCGGCGCAAAAACGCGAACTTGTGCACATGTACCGTGCGTTTGACCCGTCACTTCCTAAGCCGCAGTCTGGTCGCGAGATGTTGCTCGACTTGGCAGATCCGTGGTACGGAGGTCCTCGCGAATTTGAGGTTGCGATGGATCAGGTTGAGCAGTGTGCGCCTTATATCGTCGATTGGGTTGCCACGCGCATTGAGAGGGCTTGAAAGCGGCAGAAACTTTACAGCCGCGCGCAGTTTATGTCGTTTGCGCGCCAAAAAGCGGTAGAAACTTTATGTGCGTGTAAAGTAATGGTCGGTTGTGCGCTTGAAAGTCCAGTGGACTTCCAACGCGAGTTTCGTAAGCGAACGCTTATAGCGCGAGCGTTTTCTCACGTTTGCGAATATAGTTTAAATTTGTAGGTATAGTTTTACAGGCATCAATTACCGCTCTGTTACTTTTAGTTGGGAGGATTTATGGCAGATTTGGCTGTCGAAGACGTGCGCGCTCGCGTGCAAAACGCCTGGAATGACGTAGTTTCCGTGCTGAATAAGAAGATTTCGCTGGCTGCGGTGTCAGCTAAGGGCATTGCTGGCGAGCATATGCGCAAGTCCGCGCAATACGTGGCTGGGGTATTGCGTGAGGTTGGTATTGACGCGCGCGTCGAGCAGTCCACGAATCCGGACGGCACTCCTGGAGCTTTCGAAGTGGTCGGCTCGCGCATCGTAAACCCAAGCGCGCCAACGGTTTTGCTCTACGCGCATCACGATGTGCAGCCAGTGCCGGACCCATCTGAGTGGGAAACCAACCCATTTGAAGGCACAGAGCGCGACGGTCGCCTCTATGGACGCGGCTCAGCCGACGACGGCGGCGGAATCGCAATTCACTACGGAGCTTTGCGCGCACTGAGCGACGATTTGCGCGTAAATATTAAGGTTTTCATCGAAGGCGAAGAAGAAATGGGCTCGCCAAGCTTCATTCCTTTTATCGAGTCGCATAAAGCCGAATTTGAATCAGACGTAATTATCGTTGCCGACTCCGGCAACTGGTCCGCCGAAATCCCAAGTCTTACAACGAGTTTGCGCGGAAATACCGACGTGGACGTGAAGGTTAAAGTGCTCGGCCATCAAGTGCATTCCGGTCAGTTTGGCGGCCCGATTTTAGATGCTTACACGCTCGCTTCCATGCTTATTGCCTCGCTTTACAACGAGGCTGGCGATCTGGCAGTGCCTGGAATTGAAGCACAGGAGCCGGTTGGCGGTTTGCAGCGCGATTTGGACGAAGCGCAAGTGCGTGCCGACTCTTCCGTGGTCGATTCTTATAAGCTTGCCGGCACCGGTTCTCTCGCAGCGCGCATGTGGACTAAGCCGAGCTTGACGGTAATCGGCATGGACGCACATCCTGTTGAGGGCAGTTTTAATGTGATTGCGCACGAAACTAAGTTGCGTCTTTCGCTTCGTACCGCGCCTTCGCAGCGTCCGGAAGAAGCGCAAAAAGCTTTGTGCGACTTCTTGGTATCTCACGCGCCTTTTGGTGCAGAAGTTACTGCAGAGCCGATTGATAACGGCATGGGTTGGGCAATGGATCCGGATGCTGTTGCAACGAAGGATGCGCTCGCTTCTATGCGCGATGCTTTCGGCGTGGAGCCGGTAAATAAGGGCGAGGGTGGTTCGATTCCGTTTATTCCGGAGCTTCAGCGCATCTTCCCGAAGGCGCAGGTGCTGGTGACGGGTCCGGAAGATCCTAAGTCCAATGCACACAGCCCGAACGAGTCGATTTCGCTTTCTGGTTTGCGCGGAAATATTGTGACGGAAGCGCTGCTTTTGGATCGATTGGGCGAGTAATTCTGGCTAATTTTGCGCGCAGGCGGCATAAACTTTGCAACGCTGTAAAGTTTCTGCCGCTTTTTGCTGCGTAGCCGACTTTTTCTTTACACGCGCGTAAAGTTTCTGCCGTTTCCTCCGCGTCTGCATGCGTCTAGTCTGTTGAGTAATCTGCAAACATGACATGGAATCCATTTGCAAAGAAAACTGCCAATAATGAGGGCGCGTCTACTCCTTCGTTGCAAAAGAAAGTAGCGGATGCAGAATCGTCTGTAGCGACGAAATCTCGCGAAAAAAACGCGCCGACTCCTAAGCGCAACGCTGCTCAGGCGCAAAAGCTTCGCCCACTAGTACCAGCAGATCGCAAGGAAAGCGCAAAACGCGCGCGTGCTCGTCTTCGCGAATCTGAGAATTTGCAATACAACGCAATGCGCACTGGCGATTTGGCGCATATGCCAAAAATTGAGCAGCTTCCGTGGCGTGTGTATATTCGCGATTACGTGGATGCTCGAATTAATATTGGCGAGTTTTTCATACCAGTTGCAGTGCTGATTATGATTTGCTTGTTTGCGCTATCTAAGTTTGTGATTGTTTATTTTGTTTTTGCAGTGTTCTTGTACGCGTATTTGTTTGCATCTGTAATTGACATGTTTGTTATGTGGCGTAAGTTGCGTAAGGAGCTGATTCGTCGTTTTGGTGATGTGGCTGTGTCGCGCAAGTCGCGTTCCGGCATGTACGCATTCAGCCGCGCTATGCAGCTTCGTCGCTGGCGTTTGCCTAAGCCGAGTAGCGCAAAGCGTGGTAACTGGCCGAAGTAAGTGCAGAAATAAGTGCAAATTTATTAATATTTGCACAAGCTACTATTATTATTTGAGATACTCAAAATAACGCGAATATCATGGGGTAAACGCATGGCACAAGATAAAGCACAAAGCAAATCGCAAGGCGCGTCTCAGAGCGCGACGCAAGGTATGAAGAAGCCTAAGAAAAAGCAGGGCATGTTCTCGCAGATTATACGTATTTATAAGTACACGCATTCTGACGATAAGCAGCTGCCTTTGTGGTTGTCTTGCGCGTTTGCTGCACCGATTTTGGTTGCTGTAATTCTTGGAATTGTATCTCGTTGGTCCATTTTGATGTGGATTATGATGTTTATTACAGCGGTGATGCTTGGCTTGCTGCTGTTTACTGTTGTGCTTACGAAGCGTGCAGATAAAGTTGGTTACGCAAAGTTGGAAGGTCGCCCGGGTGCGGCTGCTGGCATTATTTCTGCGATTAATAAGGGCGGTTTTACTTTTCCGCAGCAGCCTGTGTGGGTGGACGCGCGCACGAAGGATGCGCTTTGGCGAGGCACTGGTTTTAACGGAATTTTCCTCGTTGGTGAGGGTAATTACGAGCGTTTAATGCATGCTATGGATCGACAGGAGCACGCTATTAAAAGCGTTACTGCCGGATCTAATATACCTGTATACCGTATTGCTGTTGGTAATGGCGAAAATCAGGTGAAGCTTAAAGAATTGCGCGGAAAGGTGTTGCGCTCGAAGACGCTACAGCCTGTGAAGCACAAGTTTGCGTTGTTCGATAAAATTCATCCGAACCGCCGATTCTTCCTTACTAAGACAGAGCTTGCGATTTTGAATGAGCGTTTGCGCACGTTGCAAAGCAAGAGTGGATTTGGCATTCCGAAGGGCATCGATCCAACGCGTCCTCAGCGCATCAGCCGTCGTGCAATGCGCGGTAAGTAAATTAAGTAAATTTTAGTGTTTTAGCCTTATTGTTGCGTGCGTAAGTGGCGTTTGTTCGTCGCTTGCGCACATTTTTATTGATGCGACGACCTGCTTGAGCGCAGCACAGCGCGCGCGTTTGGAGGGTTGGCGTCGACGCAGTGCCGTACAATCGTCAATCGACACGGGTGCTCTGTGTTATCTCGCTTATGCAAGCGCGAACATTCAGAGCTGAGAGAAAACCGCTTGAACGTGAATCCGGGTAATACCGGCGCACGGAGGTCTGTTTTTCCCGTGCCTGGAGAGGTGTTGCAAGGTTTCTTTGTAACGCAAAGTATTGCATGTAACGCATCACGATGTAACGCGTTTGACGCACAACATCGTAATGTACACATGTAACGCAAAATATTGCATTGCGCACAATGTAACGCATTGCAACACGTAACAAGAAAGGCACATTTTTATGTCAGAAGAAAATTATCAGTCCAACATGCAGTGGCGTGTTGCAGACATCGCAGTTGCTTCCGTAATTGGCGTTGTTTCTGCTTTTATTTATTGGGTTGTTGCCATTTTTAGTGAGGTTCCATGGACTGCGCTAAACAGCATTCTTCCAGGTTTTGCAGGTCTTATTAACGGTCTTTGGCTCTTCGCTGCTCCTTTGGCCGCAGTAATCGTGCGTAAGCCGGGTGCTGCTATTTACGCTGAAGTCGTAGCTGGCGTGCTCGAAGCTTTGATGGGCAATCAGTGGGGTGGTGCTGAAACCTTCGCTATTGCAGTGGTTCAGGGTTTGTTTGCTGAAATTGCGTTCATTATTTTCGCTTACAAGAAGTGGAATTTGAACACAATGATTCTTTCCGGCGCATTGACTGGTATTGGTTGCTGGGGTTACACCTTCCTCGGTAAGTTGCAGGCTGTTAGCGTATTCGGCAAGTATGGTCTTCCATACTTCGCCAGCACAGTGGTTTCCGGAATTGTGTTTGCTGGTGTTTTAATGTGGTTCTTGTATGTGGGAATCGCTAAGACCGGCGCGTTGGATCAGTTTGTGTCCGGTCGCGAAATACGCGAAAAATAGCGAATAACGTATTAAGAAATAACTAAAATCTATCATTGCCATAAAGGATTTACTATGCCTGATGCTACTCAATCGCAAGAATCTGAAACTTTCCTTCCAACAGATTTAAGTGATCGCAAGAGTATCAGCAACGCTAGTGACGCAAGTAGAGCTAGTGATAACGCTTCTAACGCAAGTAACGCTGAACTTCGTTTTGAGAATTGGGGTTATCGTCATGCTTCCCGTCGCGCTTTTGCTGTGCGCGGGTTGGACCTCACGATTAAGGCGGGGCAGCGCGTGTTGCTGCTTGGTGCATCAGGCATCGGTAAATCCACGATTTTAAGCGGCGCGGCAGGTCTTATTGGCAATGATTTTGTGGCGAAAAATAGCGCAAAATCCCAGCAAACCACTCTCGTCGAAGATGCCGATGGTGGCGTGAGTGAGGGTTGCGTTTTGGTTGACGGCGTGCCAGTTCGACGTGCGCGCGGTCGAGTTGGTTTGGTTTTGCAAGATCCGGATGCACAGGCGATTTTCCAGCGTTTGGGGGATAACGTTGCGTTTGGTCCGGAAAATATGAACGTTCCGCGCAGCGAGATTTGGGATCGCGTGCGCAAAAGTCTTAAAGAAGTTGGGTTGGATGGCTTGCAATTGCATCGCTCAACTTCGCATTTAAGTGGCGGTCAGATGCAGCGTTTGGCGCTTGCTGGCGCGCTCGCTATGCAGCCGAGTGTGCTGCTTTTGGACGAGCCGACTGCGAATTTGGATCCGGATGGCACGCAGCAGATTGTTGGTGCTGTGCGCGCGGTTTTGGATTCGACGCATGCCACGATGGTGCTTGTGGAGCATCACGCGGAACCGTGGATTGACATGATTGACCGCGTGGTTGTGCTTGGGCTTGAGAATGATGAAGCTGCGAACGGAAAAGCTGCGAACAACGAAACCGTTCACGACGACGATATTGCGCGCGCGGCTTCTTCGCGCACGGTGATTGTGGCGGACGGCACGCCAGACGAGGTGTTTAATCGCACCGATTTGGACTTTGAGGATCTGGGTATTTGGCTTCCGGAACGCTACAAGAAAAACGTAAAATCTTCTGCAAATGAATCTTCCGTAAGTAATTCTTCCGCAAATGCAGAATCTTCTGAAAAATATTACGAAAACTGCAGTCCAGCAGAAGGCTACGGAGAAGTGCTACTTTCCACGAAGGACCTCGCAATCAGCCATAATAGCGAGCCGATTGCGCGTCACATCAACCTTGAGTTTAAAGCCGGACAGATTACGGCTTTGGTCGGCGCGAACGGTGCTGGAAAATCAACGCTTTCGCTCACTTTGGCTGGTCTTTTGCCGGCAGTAAGCGGCGAGGTTGTGGCGAGTGATGCTCTTGCTCAAGGCGCGAATGGTACGGATCCAATGAAGTGGAAGTCGCCTGATTTGGCGAAGCGCATTTCGTACGTTTTTCAGAATCCGGAGCATCAGTTTGCGTGTGGTTCGGTGTTGGATGAGGTTATGTTGGGGCCGCTTCGCACGGGTGTTTCGGCGGATGAGGCGCGCGCGAAGGCTCAGGAGTTGCTGAAGCGATTCCGTCTGGCTCGTTACGCGAAGGCGAATCCGTACACGCTTTCGGGAGGTGAAAAGCGTCGTCTGACTGTGGCGGCGTCGCTTGCTGCGGCTCCGCGTGTGCTGATTTTGGACGAGCCGACTTTTGGGCAGGATCGCAAAACTTGGTTGCAAATTATTCGCTTGATTGCAAGCCTTCGTAGCGAGGGTGTGAGCATTATTGTGGTGACGCACGACCGTGAGCTGGTTGAGGCGTTGGGTGCGCGCTTGGTTGAGCTTGTGCCGGATGTGAAAGCTGAAGCTGCTGAAATGAGTGCTGCTGAAGTGAGTGCTTCCGAAGTGAAATCTTCCGAAGCGCTTTCCGCAACTACCGGTGCAACCGACATTTCGCGTATCAAAGTGAGTGCTGTAAACAATCGCGACGAGGAAGCGAAGCTTTCCAGCAAATCGCCACTTCTTGCGTCAATTAATCCAGTATTTCGTATTTTTGGAGCGTTTGCGGCTTCGATTCCGCTGCTTTTTACGCTTGATTGCGTTTCTGCTTCGGTTGCGTTGCTGCTGGAATTTGTGATTTTTGCGTGCATTAAGCTTCCGCCATGGCGTGTGATTCGCCTTTCGTGGCCTGTGTGGGTGGGCGCGCCGACTTCCGCGCTCACTGTGTTGCTATACGGCAAAAGTGGCGGAAATACTTGGTTCCAGTGGTGGCTGATGCATGCTACGGATCGTTCGGCTATGTTGGCTGTTGCAACTTCGCTTAGGATTTTGGCGATTGGCGTGCCGTCGATTGTGATGGTGATTGGGCTTGATGCTACGGATTTGGCGGATGCTTTCAGTCAGGTGCTACATTTGCCGGATCGATTCGTGTACGGCGGTTTGGCTGGAATTAGGCTGTTTGGCGTGCTGCAGGATGATTGGGCGGCGCTGACTGCGTCGAGGCGTTCGCGCGGTTTGGGTGATGAGCATCGCGTGAGGGCGTTCTTCCCGCAGTCGTTTGCGCTGCTTGTGCTTTCGATTCGACGTTCGACGACGCTCGCTACTGCTATGGAAGCACGCGGTTTTGGGGGAGTTGGTGCGCGTTCGCACGCTAGGGTGAGTCGTGTGCGTGCACGCGACTGGTGGATTTTTGCTGTGTGCGCGATTGTGCCGTCGGTTGCTGTTGCGGCTGCGCTTTACTTCGGCACCTTCGCCTTCCTCGGCGGCGCGTGAGTTTTTCTGTGCGCGCGATGGCTGCTTTTGATAGCGGCTTTTGCTAGCGGCGCGTTATTTCCTTTACACGGCTGTACAGTTTCTGTCGTTTTTTCACGCGCAAACGACCTTTCCTTTACACGGCTGTACAGTTTCTGCCGCTTTTTGCTTCGCGTTCCCAGTCACAATCTAGTTTCTAAAGCACAACCACACTAACCTGCCCTGCCTGCGTCAATAAAGCCGCAGGCAGACCTCGCTTGCGTTGAAAGCACACTGTGCTTTCAACGCTAAGCAAGCTCGGCGCTCCGAGTTGCTTTCGCGCGCGCTGTGCTGCGCTCAAGCAGGTCGTCGCGCATCCTCACTAGCGTGTATACTTTCTCGAGTTGCGGGCCTGTAGCTCAGTGGATAGAGCGTCTGCCTCCGGAGCAGAAGGTCGTGGGTTCGAATCCCATTAGGCCCACTTTTGATTTTCTACTTTTGGTCGTGCCTGTCTATTCGTTGCTTTTCGTGTAGTGTTTTGTAGAATATTTGCATATGCGCTGGTGCATTTAAAGAGTCATCGAATGCTATTGGGGTAGTATTCGCAAAAATAAAAGATATTTATCCATAGTTTGGAAAAGGGGAATACATAGTATGGACAATCAATGCGATTCGGGTATAAAGAAAACATGTGCAATTAGTAAATTGCCTGTGAAGCTTTCGTCAATAGATCAGATAAAACATCTTAAGAAGCAAGGTATAACTTTTAACAAACAATCTGAAGATTCTGCAATTTCCTACCTTTCAATCTTCTCATACTATTTTGAGACTTGTTCATATAAAAAATTGTTTAGCAAGAGAGTTGGTGGATCTAGAAACGGTCAGTATATTGACTTGGATTTTGATCAATTATGCAAAATAGAGCAGCTTAATAGGATGTTTCAAATACTTTTGCTTCTAATAACTTTAGCTATAGAGCATGAGGCAAAAGTTAAGTTAATGAAAATGTTTACTGAAAATCCTGAAGAAGATGGATACTCCATTGTTGAAGATTACATGTCTAGTCTTTATAACGATGACCGCAAAATACTAATTGCTGAATTAGAACGACTTAAAGATGGGAAATATAGCAGAGAATCGGCGG
The DNA here is from genome assembly GCF_055818055.1 of Gardnerella sp. c10Ua_244. NCBI lineage: Bacteria > Bacillati > Actinomycetota > Actinomycetes > Bifidobacteriales > Bifidobacteriaceae > Gardnerella > Gardnerella sp. c10Ua_244. The sequence goes on along the minus strand of NZ_JARFVS010000001.1, from coordinate 98,243 downwards.
CAAAGTATACAGGTGGAATGCCAATTTGGGTATTTGTTGAAGGTATTACATTTGGAACATTGTTAAGATTTTATCGTTTTTGCGCAAAAAGATGGGGTAGTAGAGAGATGCAGAAGGAGCATCACTTATTGTGCAGGGTAAAATCCGTCCGTAATGCTTGTGCTCATTCTAATTCAATATTGGATGGAATTACTGAAAAGAGTTTTGACAACGTGCTTTTGCTTGAAGAAGTAAGTAAAGCTATTGAAGCTGTAGGGTTCAATAAGCGTGCGAGGCGATCGAATATGTGTAATGCGAAGATGAAAGAAATAGTGATAACTGCATATATGTATAAGAGATTTTTGTCTAGGAATTATCAATGTGATGAATGCGTGAATGATCAAAAAAGCATTATTAGATACATTGCAGGAGGATTTATAAAAAAGGCATCTGAGTACACAAAAGAGTATGATAAAGCGAGTAAATTTAACTCATTGCTTGCTTTTATTTGTACTGTTATTGACAGTTGGATATGTGAAAGATAGAATTGAAAATGCTTGAAAACCTTAGGGTTTTGGGGGGCGGAAGTGCGAGAGTGCATCTGCCCCGATTTTTTTTTGCGCGCAAACGACTTTTTCTGTACACGGCTGCACAGTTTCTGTCGGATTTTCTTGCTGACGCGACGACCTGCTTTCGCGTTGCACAGTATATATAGCATGGCATATAGTGACGAATCTCACACAGTATATAGCGACGAAGCACACAGAATACAGCAGCGCAGCACACAACACACACAGCATATACCAGCACAGCATATAGCGGTGCGATGCATGCGTTATAACAACATGTAGTGCTTTGGGTTGGGGAAGTGGTCGGTTTTTAGACACGCCGAAGATGCGATTTTTGCGTTTTGGCGTCGGAAATTATGCGTTATAAATGCGTTTTACAGTAGATTTTTTAGCGATATTCGCGAATTATAGAAATTTTTTTATATGCACAATTATAATACGTGTTTTGCTTGAAATCCTTCATGGGGGGGGGGGTATAAATATTAGAGGCTTTTGGCAACCATGCTTGCATATAGGGCATAAGGGTATGTTATACTGACTACCTGTGGTTGGCTCTGTCTATGGTATTTGCAGTAGTGAGTGCACAAGATTTTAGTGCACCGAGCATTGGCATCGCATGCAGGTTGAGTGCGTGAAGTCTTAAAGATTAGAGAGTTGGAATTTGAGATATACTGCGGCTTGTGCAGCAGTGGAGGACTAGGAAGGCGAGAAAATGTTACCAGCAAAGTTCCGTGGATTCGCATCACGCGTGGGTCGTCTTGCGTCGCGCGCTTTGGTCTGGCGTAAGACCAGTGCTGATGGCGCTGTTCGTACTTCCAGCACCGCAGTTATTTCTTCCAGCAATGCCAATACTTTTGGCACCGCCAACACTTCTTTCGACAATGCAGTCACTTCCCAGCAGCGCAGCTACTTCCGGCAGCGTCACCATCGCTCGCGCACCATGCCCAGCACACACACTCTTCGTCGCGCGCTCTTCGCAATGCTCGTATCAGCCGCCACCATAGTAACCATGCTCATAGTGCCGCCGGTAAAAGAAGCAAATGCAGCTAATGTTAGTTGGGATTACATTGGTAATGGATATATTTCTCCTAACTCTGTTGCGAGTTGGGATGTATATAGGGATTTCGATGTTCAGCCGCCAGATATAAATACGGTAACCGTTAATGGAAAGAAAACGACAACTATTACTTGGAATGTTCTTTTTAACGCAAATGGATGCAGAATTAAAAAAATAGAAAATCCAGGTGCAGTGTGTAATGATGACAATTTTGGACATGCATATGGTGGTAGACCTGATTTTTATCTTATTCTTCCAAAAAACATCAAGGATAATACTATAAGAATTACAAGGTATCGTACAAAATTTGTTAGCTCTGATGCTAGGGGTAAAAAGTTTGCTTGGGAAGAGCGAGGCAAAGATCAAACTCCGAGTGATTTTAATGGTGGTAGTAATGCTACGCGCTTACCGGGTGATTCTGATTATGAGAATTTCTGGAAAGCATCTGTTGAAAAATGTGGTTTAAGTACAGATGCAACATGTGAAGTCGATACATGGCGCCGAGCTGGTAATTTTGGTAGATTATTTAAATCTTGGGAACAAGATAACGATGCGGATTCTATTCGCTGGATTGTTACTGCAGAAGTTGAAGAAGGCGTTGATCCTTATAAGTTACCTTTTATGGCAGGTTGGATTTCCTACTATGGAGATAAGCATAAGTTTACAGTTTTTGGTCCGTATGATCATGATGGCGACGGCATACCAGACTTGGAAGAGTTTAAGTATGGTTTAAATCCTAAAAATGATGATGACATCCAATTCCCAAAGAGGTCTAAAGAGGACGCTGTTTACGGTGAAGTTACTTCCGTGAAACCGTATATAAATACTGGTGAGTGGGTTGGTGATTCTTATAACGGCGATTTTAAATATTATAAGGACATGCCAAATCATGGGGGCAGAACTACGTCTGAGATGATTCCAACTGATGCTGGAATAGAATTTACGTTTAAAAAGAATGAAATTGGAAATAGTGAGATACTTCCGCCCGGTGTTACTAAGACGTATAATCCTAATAATATGCAGCCTGGTCAAGCCTATATTAATCCAAGAACAGGCGAGGTTAAGTATAGTCCTAAGGCTTCTGATAGAAACAAAACTATACATTTTGATGTTCAAATAAACTATCCTGATCCTAAACCTAACAATTGTAAAATGAACAATTCAATTGTGAAGGTCAAAGGCGTTGATATACACGTTGTTTCGCAGGCGTCCCGGTATAACCCTTACTATGACGATACTACAGTAAAAGCTGGTGAAGAAAAGAATTCTCCAAATCCAAAAGACAGGGGAGGGAAGAAATTCCCATCTGGCACTAAGTTTAAGGCAGAAATTTATAATAGGTATCAAAATCCACCAACTTGGGCAAAGATTAATAACGAGTCCACTGGTGTTGTCACTTTCCACCCAAATAAGTGGGTTCCTGCTTCTAAAACTGGTCAGCCTGAGAAGAGACCTGTAGTTGTGCATTATCCTGATGGTTCAACTTCGAAGGATAAAGATTCTGGTAATCATGGTGATCCAGTTAATGCTCCAGTGTATGTAACAAGAGATAACCCTGGCACTGGTGACTTGCAGCTCCATATTCATAAGAACCAAAATGGTCAAGAGATTGACTACAACGATGGATTCGTATTCCGCAAGAATCGTGAAGTTAAGCCACAACCATGGATAGATTCTTGGTCAGTGCAGGAACCTGGCGATATTACTATTCGCTCTGTGTGTGCTGATACTACAAATCCTCTGAATCTTAAGTTTTATCTTAACGGTATTAATGGAATAACAATAAATGGTGAAAAACCGTGGCCTCATGCTACTGATGAGGAACAAGAAAAGTGCCGAAATGGTCAGGGCTGTGCAGCAAACAAATTATTTGATAGCACAGGCAGAACCATGGAGCGTACGCGTGGTAGCATCACAGGAAAGCCACTAAAGGTTGGCAATTACCAGTGCACTGTGTATGCTTTGAAGCCTAAAGCTTTGAAGAAATTTGAGGATGCTGCTAAAAAGAACAAAGATATTGAAAAGCAAACCGGTTCTCCTACCAATATCATTAATCCGGATACCTTCAAGGGTTTAAGAGAAGATATTGATTATACATCTAGGACTGTGCCAATTAAGGTTCACTCCGACGCGCATTATTATAACCCTCAATACGATAAGGTATATGTGCAGGCTGGTGGTAAGTCTAAAGAATCGGCTGCTCCAGTAAGCCATTCTGGTGCTAACGGCGTGAAAGGTAATGACAAGAGTCAACAGGAGCTTGTGCAGAATGGTACTAGGTTGCCAAAAGGCACTTGGTTTGAGCTAAGAACCTATCCTAAAGATAATGAACATGTTCTTACATGGTATAAATTTGTCAATAAGCAAAGTAACAAGAAATCAGGCAAGGATGAGCCTGAAGATAGTACTACTGACGCTAGATATGGCAAAGTTACTTTTTCTCCAGAAAAAACTGTAATGCTTGGTGAATATTTTGCTCCTGTAATTGTGCATTATCCAGATGGTTCCACTTCTGAAGATCCGGATTCTGGTAATCTTGGCAAGCCTGTATATGCGCCTGTAGAGGTAACTAGTCAACCGATCCAAAAAAATGATTTAAAGCTCAATGTTTATTCGCAATATGGCGGAAGACGAATTGAAAACAATGATAAAAATGGTATGCGTTTCCGTAAAGATGAAGTGTTAGGCGACGCTACTGGTAACACTAAGCCAATGTTCTTTGACTCATGGTCAAGTGCTAAGCAAGGAAAAATTTATCAGCGCATGCTTTGCTATAAAAAGAATCCACAAACTGGTAAACCTGAAAGCTATGAGATTGATGGTATTAATGGTCTGACACTTGCCGGTCGAAAAGGTAATACTACAAGCGGTGAATTTATTGATAAACAACCATCACAATGGACAAGAGCTACTGAAAAGAATAAGTATGAATGTACGGTTCATGGTAAAAACTGCAACCGTAACCTTTACTTATACGGTGATGAGCATGATACCGTAGAGCGCACTTGGGGTTGGTTACATGGCAAGGTTAAGGAAAATGGCGACTTTGTGTGCACTGTGTACGCTATTAAAGACCTTGAAAATAAAGATGGTAAGCATGGTGATTTACAAAATAAGTTTGATAAAGCTGTAAATGACTTTGTAAAGAAACCTGCTGATCGCAAGTTTGAAGAGGTTATTAAATCAGTCTTAACAGATAAGCCGGGTAGTGAAGATAGTCCTCAAGAAGCCACTCAAAGGCATATCGATTGGGATTCGGTAACCTTCCCAATTCATGTGCATAGTGATGCTCACTACTACAACCCAGAGTATAAGACTATTAGCATGGAGGCTGGTACCAAACAAGCCACTGAGGTGCCTAAGAGCAAGAAGAATGCCAACGATGCTAATACGTTGCAAGACGATGTGCGCGAAGGTGATCTACCGGACGGAACTTGGTTTAAGTTTAAGAAATCTTTAAGCTACACATTCTTTGAGGATGATCAAGATAATAAAGCTGACTCTGGTGATTCAGCTAAGAATGGCACGGGTCAGTTTGGCAAGGTGACGTTCCGACCGCACAAGTGGTTCCCTGTTGGTTCTGACAAAGTGCAGGTTATTGTGTACTATCCGGACGGTTCTACTTCTGAAGATCCGGATTCTGGTAATCTTGGTAAACCTATTTATGCGAAGGTAGACATTACGCGATCGCATGATGAGGATGCTGGTAATTTACGGCTGAATGTTGGCGATCGTGAAGGTAGCGGCGATTGGAATGATACTACCATCAAACTCACTAAGGGCGAGGAACTTAGTACTTCTAAAAAGACGACCCGTTGGCTTGATTCATGGTCCAAGTATAAGCCTGGAAAAATCAATTTGCGCACAATTTGCAATAAGATTAATTCAGACGGCACTAAGTCTCACTACCAGTCGGGCGGTATTGCCGGCATTAAGATGCAAGATGTAAAGATTTGGGATCATACTGAAGATGCGTCAGCGCAGAAAGCTTGCGAGAAGGATGCAAGTCAGTGCCACCCTGATAGGCAGCTGTACGACGATTACATTGCAAATGGTAACTCAAAAGATACCACTGAGCGTACTCGTGGGTGGATTAAAGGCAAGGCTAACGAATCCGGCGACTACGAGTGCGTAGTTTACGCGATTAAAGCAAAACAGTTTAAGAATGACAATAACGATTTGCTTGCTAGATTCGATGCAGCTGTTGGCGCACTTAACAAAGATGCAAGTAAGAATAACACTGATCCTTTGAAAGATTTCAAGTGGAAGCTTGATGGTAATAACGGCAACAAAAACGCGGTTAAAGGTGTTGACTACGCGTATCGCGCAATACCAATCCACATTCACAACGACAACCACTTCTACAACCCGAAGTATGTTGATGTGAGCGTTACGGCTGGTCAAAAGGTTGAGAATGCTGTGCCGCAAAGCGTTAAGAGTGCTAACGGTGCGGATAAATACCAGGATGTTGTGAAGGCTGGTGCGCTTCCGGACGGAACTTGGTTTGAGTTTAAGGATGCCACAAACGGCTTTGAGGTAAATGCTGACGGCACTGCTGGAAACAAGGTGTCTTTAGACTGGTCGTATTGGGCTTCTAATAACGCTGCCGATAAAACCGGTGAGCAAAGCAATAAGCCTGACAATCCTTCCAAGCAAAAGAATGGCAAGCACAGTTCCAAGGATGACGGCACTCGCTACGGCAAAGTGACCTTCCACCCAGATCAATCTGTTGCTCCTAAAGCGTACTTGAAAGAGATTGTCATCCATTACCCGGATGGCTCCACTTCGGACGACTCGGATTCTGGTAACAACGGCAAGCCTGTGTATGCGAAAGTTACAGTTGGAGGCCTCAGTGGAGCTGACAAGGATCTTAAGATGACATTGCTAAGATCCCAAGACGCTGATCCTGTTCATGACACGCTTGGTAGTGGTAATTCTCTTACTGTTATGAGCGGCACGAGCCTTACTAAGAATCCGTATGTGCTCGCGTGGAGCTTGAAGGATCGTAGCAATATTTCATTGCGTATGATGTGTGCTAAGCAAGGCGAGCAAAAGTGGAGTCGCGGGCTTGACGATACGCTCAATATGCACCTGAACCAGAATTATGGCGAAAGTGTAAAGCCGTGGGCTTTTGCAAATGCTGATCAGCGAAAGTCTTGCAGTCAAGACAGTAAGAATTGCATGGCTAACTTGCTGTATGGCTTTACGAAGGATAAAGATCCGAACAGCATAGAAAGTGCTGTGTCTCGCAGTGAAGACGATATTGCTGGCGTACCTCAAAAGGCTGGAAATTACACGTGCGCTGTGTTTGCGTTGAAGCCGAATGCGCTGACGGTGTTTAATAACACTGTTAATGGAAGTCTTATTGAAGGTAACAAGTATTCGTCTACAAATATGCAAACAACTCAGCTTGCCGGCGTAACCGTTGGAAAAGACTGGAACAGAATTGCTGTTAATGTGACCGTGATCGATCCGCCTAAATTCGCTCTGCCAAAGACCGGCGGAATGAACTGGAACGTGCTGCTTGGTGCGTTTGCTGTGATTGGCACGGGCGTGATGGCGGCTGGGTTCTTCCTTGAGCAAACCAAGTGGGGGCGCGCGATGCTCGAGGCGTTGCTGCGTAAGACACTGCTTAAAGATTTTATCTGCAAAACTGCCAAAAAGCTTCGCGCTTTAAGGCGACGTAGCGAAAGGTGGCGATGCTGATGAAAATTTTCTGCAGCTTAAAAACTGCAGTATCAACGTTCCATGTGCTGGCAATGGCATTACGCGTTACACAGTGACGTTACACAGTGACGGTAATTATGCCGACATATGGTTCGGATTTAATCTTGCTGCGCGCGGCGCAAATCGTAGCCGCCGACAGAGTTCATGCGGCTTTGCGATGACTCCGCCGACCGTGCGCAACACAAAATAAAACAGTAAACGTATTTTCCTCAAAACCTGCCCACAAGGGCACTAAAAATAAGGAGAAGAAAGTGAATAAATTCACTAAACAATGCGTGGCGGCATTCGCCTCGCTCGCAATGGCTGGCACGCTGTGCGTCGCCGGCGCCGTGGTGGCAAACAACGTGGCATTTGCTACGGGTAGTGAGAAAGCAGCTGCTCAGCTAGCACCTTGGTCTGAAGCTGGTAAGAAGCTGAAGGGTAAGATTACCATCAATAAGAAGGATGCATCTAAAAACAATGGACCTTTGCAGGGTGCCACATTTACCGTTCAGAAGGTTACTCTTATTAAGAGCGATAATGACCAGACTGGTCTTAGTGTAGATTTAACTTCTGAAGATGGCTGGACTAAGCTCGCTGCTAAAGTAAAGCAGCTTAATACAACACCTCTTGATGAAACCAAGCTTACATTAGATACCGTAAAGGAAAAGACTACCGATCAAACTGGTAAGGCTGAATTTGATAACCTTGATTTGGGCTTGTATTTAGTGAAGGAAAAGTCTGCTCCTGCTGGCTATGCAACTGATGTGAAGCCATTCTTCATGACTGTTCCAGAGATTACGCGTGAAGCCAGTGCTAAGAACAACACCTACACATATGAAGTGTCAGTTGCGCCTAAGAACACCAATGTTAAGGATAATGTAACCAAGACCGCTGATAATGGAAAGATTGTTGGTGCTGGTGATACATTGCCTTACACTATTACTGCAAAAGTAAACAAGAAGAAGTCCGATGCTGCTGATTCTAAGACTGGAATTACGAAGGATGAGCTCCAAGGTTTTGCTATTTACGATGACGCTGTAACTGCGGCATATGATTCTGTAAAAACTGACGTAGTTAAAGAAGTTAAGATTGAAGGTCAGCAGAATGCTATGACTGCTGATGATTACGTTGTGACTTCTTCCGCATTGACTAAGCCTGAAGATACAACTCGTACTCGCATCATGGTTAAGTTTAAGGATGCAGGTCTTAGAAAGATTGCAACTGTTGTGAATGGTGCAAATGGCGCTGATGTTAAAATTACTGTTAAGTTAGAGTTTAAGTTGAAAACGGATCTTTCTAATTTTGTTGGTTCCGATAAGAAGTTAGATAACAAGTCTGGCTTCGTTCCAGGTCACGGTGCCGGCGTTCCAGATACTCCAACTCCTGGCGGTGACGCAACAACTGAGTTCCGTAAGTTCCACATCAAGAAAGTTGATGCAACTGATAAAACAAAGCTTCTCAACAAGGCTGAATTCAAGGCATTTGCTGATCAAACTGAAGCTAAGAAGTGTGCTGCTGACCCAACTGCTGCTCAAGCTTGCGATAAAGCAATGGCGGGCTTTACTGACACAGCACAAACTAATACTGAGGCTACCATCACCACAACTGGTGTTGATAAGACTGCTAGTGGTGTAACTAAAGATTATGTTGCTAAGGTTACAGATGCTAACGCTAATAGCAAGATTTATCTTGTTGAGGTTAAAGCACCAGAAGGTTATGCTCGCTCTGAGCAGCCTCATGAAATTTCTTTAACTTCTGCTGAGTCTAATGCAACTGCTCAGGAAATTGAAATTGTGAACGTCCCAACCAAGGATAATGGTTCTTGGTTCAACCTTCCAAAGACCGGTGCTGCAGGCGTGATCATCTTCGCGTTGGCTGGCATGTGCTTGGTTGCTGTTGGCATGTTCATCTTCTTGCGCAACCGCAAGAAGGATGAAGAGCAGCAGGCTGCCTGATTGTAATTGGTGACTGCTGAGAAAAAAATCAGCAGTCACTGCTACATGAATGTAAATATCTGTTTGCATGGCATAAATATTGGAGCTGGGTGCGACTTGTTGCTCCCGGCTCTATATTTGTACGCTTTAATTGAACTAACTAGCGAGCGCAAAATCAATAAATCGTAAATCAAATCTAAATCCAACGAAAAACTCACGAAACGAGGAAGCATGAAATTAAACGATGCTGTTGCTAAAGTATATGCTTTCCTCAACAAAATCTCCCTGAATATCCCCATCGTAAGTAAGCTTCTCAAAAACCAAACAAACGCAACTCAAACTAACGAAACCAACTTAATCGAAACCAACTTAACCGAATCAAACGCAACCGAAAATAACGCAACTCAAACCCACGCAACCGAAGCAAAATCCACCGCAAGCAATCACAAATCTAAACAAAAATCTAAGCTCCGCCGCATCGTCGAGCCAATCGCATTCGTGTTGGCAGGCATTTTGTGCTTCAGTTACCCTGTTGTTTCAACGCTTTGGAATAATCGCGTGTCGAAGGAGATTTCTAACGCGTACGACAAGTATAACCACGATCAGGCTGGTGACGTGCGTCGCGCTCACATTCGCGCCGCGAAGCTTTACAATAAAACTCGCAAAAATATGCTTACCACGGATCCGTATGGTTCGGATGGGCAAAAAGACATAACTAACACGCCTGAATACAAGCGTTATCTTAAGGCACTTGAGGAGCCTATGGGCATTATCGGCATCGTAAAAATTCCGAAGATTGGCGTAAAACTTCCTATTTATCACGGCAGTTCGCAGGAAGTTTTAGCGCACGGCGCTGGTCATTTGTACGGCACGGATTTGCCGGTTGGCGGCAAAAACCGCCACACAGTTATTACCGCGCACACGGGTCTTGCGGATGCAACCATGTTCGACGATTTGGTGAATTTGAAGAAGGGTGACTATTTCTACCTCGACGTGCAAGGCGAAACTTTGCGATACAAAGTGTTCCGCATCAGCGTGGTTGAGCCACACGATATTAGTTTGTTACAGCGCGAAAAGGGGCGCGACTTGGCGACTCTGCTAACGTGTACCCCGTATGGCGTGAATTCGCATAGGCTTTTGGTGACGGGGTATCGTGTGCTGCCGGACCCTGTGAAGGTGCCGGGTGACCACGTGCAATGGCCGCTTTGGATGACGCTATTCGTGATTGCAATGGCGTTCTCATTGATTATTTTGTCCATGATGATTGCCGCGGCAACGTCTAAGCGATGGCGACAGCTCGACATTCGCGGCAAGCATTTGCTGGTACTTTCGCGCAAGATGCTGCGTAAGTTGCGTCGCGAGTAACGCAACGACCTGCCTGAGCGCAGTATTGCGCGCGTTTGGAGCGTCGCACAACGCTAATCCCTCCAAATGTGAGAAACTTTCCTCGCGTTTGGAGTGCTAAAGTAGCGCAAACCCTCCAAACGTGAGATAACTCTCGCGCGAGCGTAAAATTTAGGTCAGTTGCGCATATCGTCGGTTGGCTGAAAAATTTACGGTTTATATTGCGCAACGCACTAACATTAGTTGGTAAACCAGCAATATTTTTTTAAAAAACATTGTCAAAATGCAAGGTTTTTGAAAAATTCTGTAAATTATATGTTAACTACAGATTTTTTACATGTTACTTGTGGAAAAGTGTTTGCGAGGAAATGGCGTAATTTAGCCATTTTTTCTATCCTAAATACAAATTTTTCAAATTTTATTTGCTAAATTAACAAGTTAAAAAAATTTTTTCTCTTTAAACAAGTGCTAGAGTATATGAAAAATATTTTGTTGCACTTGCAAAAATACACCATTATTTGCTGTTTGCATGGGGGGGGGGTATATCTCTTATGCGATATTTAGCGGAAATGATTCAAACCAGCGTAACAAAAATATTTACACCCGCATGAAAAATTTTGGCAGCCAGTATGAAAGATTTTGGCAGCTGGCATGAGTTTGTGATAGCTAGAACCGAAATTTTTCCGGGATAACAACCACCATTTTGAAGGAGAGTATGTTTATGAAGTTCAAACGAACGTCATATCTGACTCGTTTAGCAGCATTAAGTGTGGCCGCGGCGACGCTTATGGTGCCGCTTGGTACAGTTCCTGCGGCATTTGCAAAAAATGATAATGAAACTAAAAAAGATGAGAATGCACTTGTCTCTAAGATGCTTGATTCATCTTTAAAAGATAATAGTGAGATTAAGTCTATAGAAGATTTACGCCATGTTAATCCAACTCTTGCTAAAGCTTTTGAGAATTACAGTAAAAAAGATCAATTTAATAAAAATTCAAATGCTCAAGTGACTGTTGTTGTTACGTTGAAAAATAATCATCCGAAACTCACGAATTATGACGAAAAAGCCAACATTCATGAGCAGAATGTTTTAATTAACCGCGTAAAGTCAAAGTACAATATGACGGTTCGTCGCCAAGTTGGTTATTTAATGAGTGCTTTTGAAGCTACTCTCCCTGAAAAACACGTTCAAGATTTGAAACGTGAGCCAGGTGTAGTTTCTGTCGCAAAAGAACGTTTATATCATCCAATGGAAAATACTGCACGTAATTTGCAAGGTGTGCAAGCTGCGTTTAAAAAATATCATCTTGATGGCACTGGTATGTTGGTTTCCATCATCGATACGGGCATAGATCCAACTCACCAAGATATGAAGCTTGATGCTTCAGCTAAGACGCATCTTCGATTACAACCAACAGGTAAAGGCAACACTACTGACAAAGTGCCTGCAGGTTTCAATTACGCTGATGAAAATACTAATTTCACAGACTCGGGTGCGGAACAGCACGGTATGCACGTTGCCGGTATTGTGGCTGCTAACGGCGATGAGACTGGTGCTCCTGCATCTGAACATAATCGTGTTGATGGCATAGCTCCAAACGCTCAGCTGCTTGCTATGAAAGTATTCTCAAACGTGCCGGGTTCGCATGGTGCTCGGGATGTTGATATTGTTGCTGCAATCGAGGATTCTGTAAAGCTTGGTGCTGATGTTATTAACATGTCTCTCGGATCAGATAACGGTTTCGGTGGAACTTCTAATGCTACATCTCTCGCTTTAAAGAAGGCTCACGAAGCTGGTGTGCTTCCAGTTATTTCTGCAGGAAACTCCGGCTTGAACTTCTCTGAAAGTGGTGGCATAGACGATGTTCTAGGTAAGTGGGATGATGCAACTCTTGGTTCTCCATCTTCTTATCCTTCTGCTTTTAGCGTTGCTTCTGTAGAAAATTCAAATATTACTCAGCAGTCTGCAAATTGGGTTGGAAAAGATGGCAAGTCACATACTTTGCCGTACAGCTATTCTATTGGTTCTTTAACAGATGCACTATCTCAGCATGAACTTGTGGATGCTAAAAAAGCTACTAAAACTGATGTTAAAGATCTTGATCTTAAAGATAAGTATGCTCTTGTAGAACGTGGTGGCATTACTTTTACGGAAAAGTTTAATAATGCGATTTCTAAAGGTGCTAAAGGTGTGATTGTTTACAATCACGACAAAGATTCATCCTTATTCATAGGAATGGGTGGATTGGACAAAATCAAAGGTTGCTTTGGTGCGTCTATTCCTCGTTCTTATGCATTAGAAATTAAAAAAGCATTAGATAATGGTGAGAAAGTAAAGATTGCTTTCACTGAACAATTCGTTACTATCGCCAATCCGGATGATGGGAAGCCTTCTAGCTTTACTTCTTGGGGTCCAACTCCAGAATTTGATTTTAAACCTCAGATTGCTGGCATCGGTGGTAATGTTTGGTCCACGCAGAATGGAAATAAGTACACCAGCATGTCTGGTACTTCTATGGCTGCTCCAAACGTTTCCGGTCTTTCAACTTTGGTGATGGAAAGCTATAAGAAGCGCTTCCCTGAGCTTTCTGCTAAAGATCGCGCGAATAGGGTACGTCAGGCATTAATGAATACAGCAAGTATTATTGGGCATAAAGATTCTGCAAATAGTAAGAAAATTCCTTATGCTCCTCGTCAAATCGGTGCTGGCTTAGCTCAGGTCGATAAAGCTGTTGCTACTAACGTGATTGCAACAGTCGATGGCAATGCGTATGTGGCTTTTAAAAACGTGAATTCTGATTGTAACTTTACGGTTACTTTACATAATTATGGTAAGACTCCAGTAAAATTTGCTGTCCCAGATCAGGATGTTGTAAATGAGTCTAATGAGGTTAATAAAGATACAGTAACCTCTATTAGTGATACTGAAACGTTGCAATCAAAAACGCGTGAAGTTACGGTAAAGCCTGGCAAAACCGCTGATGTTAAGTTTACGTTAAGCCCAAATCGTTCTAAAGGCAATCATTATATTGAAGGTTGGGCGCGATTTGAATCGCTTACTGATACTCAGCCAGATGTTTCTGTGCCATATCTTGGCTTTGTTGGCGATTGGAACGATGAACCTATAATGGTAAAACCGGGAGAAAGCTATAGTGCAAGCCACAGTGATCTTACGACATCATTGCTTTCGGTAGCTGGTTTTATGGGTAAACTTCCGGTTAATAATGAAACGAAGCCTTATGTACTTGGCGAATTTTCACCTGCAAATAGAGATGGCTGGATGGATTATGTTGTTCCATCTATGGCTATATTCCGCGGTGCATCTGAAGTAAAATATTCTGTGTTGGATTCACATAATAAAACTAAGATTGTTCTTGGAACAGAACACAACGTGAATCGTTCTACTATTTCTAATGTTGGAGCAACCGATGGTTTAGCTGGAAATTTCGACGGGTCTGTGTGGAATCCAAAAACAAGTAGGTTTGACATTCTTCCTGATGGATGGTACACGTATCGTATTCAAGCTCGCTTAGGAGATAAGTTTGATTGGCAAACTTATGACATGAAGGTAGCAATCGATAATCATGGACCTAAAGTCACAGTATCTGATCGTGATGCTAACGGCAATGTGAAGATTGTTATTAGTGATGAGTTAAGCCCTGATCCTGGCGTACCAACTATTCATCTTCCTGGTGTAAAGGATGCCTTGAACTATGGTGATGAAGACACTCAATGCCCGTTGAATGAAGCAACTCGTACGCGAGTGTGCAAGACTATTCACATTGGTAATGAAGCTCAATACATAGATGTGCTTGTTCGAGACAATGCTATGAATTCAACTGAGGTTAAAAAGGTATTCGACACATATGCTGTGAAGAAACCGGATGGTTCAGAAGAATCTAAGAAGAACAAGAAGTTTATTATTCCAAATGAACAAAAACTTACTTCTCAACAAATTAAAGCTAATGCTCTAGAAGAAAGTAAGACCGACCCAGATATTAATGGTAAGTTCTATCTTGAGGGATATCTCACTAAAGATGTTGCTTCTATAAAAGCTTATGTGACTCCTGAAGGCGGTAAAAAGCAGGAAGTCAAATTAGCTAAAAAGCGCAAGGGTGAGAATACTTTCTATGCGTTTGTGCCACTGAAAAATGGTGAAAATACTGTGATGCTTAAAGCTTTTGATAGTAAGGGTGACCGTATTGGCAATAAGAAACTTGTTTTAAAGTTTAATGCACAAACACCTAAGATTACTGTTGATGGTCTTGACAACAAGGGTAATTTGCCTGTAGCTGCAGATGGTAAAGTAACTGTTGCTGGTAAAGTAACTGATACTCCTGGAGATACTGTAAAGCTAACGCTTAATTATCAAAAGGCTGCTGACAACACTACTGCAGCTAATGCAGTTGCTGGTTCTGTGAACAATCATGCTTCTGGTTCTGCCTCTGAATCTACTACTAAAGCTGTTTCTGGTGCTAATACAACTTCAGCAGCGAATATTAATGCAAATGTGAAGCAAGCAGATACAGCTGCAGCTAGTAAAGAAACTGAAGAAGTAGTAACTGTTGGTAAAGACGGTAGCTTCAAAACAGTTATTACTCCTGCCGCTAAAGCTGTTATGGTAACTCTTGTAGCTACTGATTCTGCTGAAAACACTACAACTATAGGTTTGGCTCTCGCTGGTCGTTCAACTCCTACGCCTAAACCTGCAGCTGCAACAAAAGATTTCATGCTTACTAATGCTGGCTCTATGGGTTCTTATGCGTGGTTAATTCATAAGAAGAATAATGGTCCAGACGTTATTGGCACTGATTACTTTGTTGCTCAAGGTGATGTGAGTTCCAAAGTGACTAGCGTGGTGTTTACTCCAGCTTCGCGTTTTGATGCTACAACTAAGAATCTTGTAACTCCAAACCCATTGCGTGCTGAAATTAAGAACGGAAAGTTTAGTGTAAAGCTTCCAATGCATCCGGGTATAAATGATTTCCGCTTGCAGGTGAACACTAAATCAACTGACGAAGATGCTGATGAAGACGATGAAACGAATGTAATCGATACTCCTGCAGCATTCTACTTCGACATTACGCCTCCAACAGCACATTTCGATACTCCAAAACTGTATGGTCACACGTTGTTCACTAATCGTGACACAGTGACTTTCAGTGGAAATGTATCAGATGATGCTTTCGGTCAAAGTTTGCGAATTAATAATGATTCTGTAGGTGATTTCTACACTTTGGACACGAATGGTAAAGAAACAACTCGTCGCCAATTCTCAACTGACATTCAAGTAGACAATGGTGATAAGTTGCTGCTGCACTTAAGTGATCAGGTTGAATCTCATTTACTTGGTGTGATTCCAGTTGTTCTTGATGAAGTTGATCCTACTGTTAAAGCAGGTTTGGTTGAAGGCGAAGAAATCACTGATGGTCACGAAATTACTGTTAAAGCAGAAGATGATAATTTGAAGTCTTTGCGCGTTATGGTTGATGGTCATCCAGTAGCGTATACGGAAAATTATCTTCCAACTACAGCAGTAGAGGACACATTAGTGGATGTTTCTAAGGTTAACGATAATCCAACTCCAGATAAGCCAAGTTCTACAACATTAACGTTGAAGATTCCTACTAAGAAGTTGGTTGATGGTACTCACACTATCACTATTGAGGCGACCGATTTTGCTGGTAATACAGCAAGTGACGCAAGTAATAATGCAAATGGAGCTACTGCATATACATTCACGGTGAAGAATGGTGTGAAGCCTGGTGAGAATCCAACGAAGCCAAGTAATTCAGGAACCAAGGATGAGTCAACTCAAACTGATTCTGCACCAATTCCTCCTGCTTCTACAAAAAAGATCCAAAAGTCTCTTGCTGGATTAGAAACCAAGAATGTCACAGCTGGAAAGGAAGTAAAGATTTATGTTTCTGGACAGCCTGAAGCTGTGAAGAAAGCCAAATCCGGTGATCGCATGTATGCGTTCATTTACTCTGATCCTAAGGATCTTAAGGGTGAAGATGGTCATGAATATGTGACAGTGCATACTGATGAAAACGGTAAGTACTATTTCAAGGCTTTGATTCCTAGCGGATATTCAGGTAAGCACACAATCTTACTTATGGATGCAAATGGTAACCAGATTGCTTCTGGAGAGGTATCTGTATCTTCCTCTGCTTCTTCTGATAGTGGCAGCCAAACTGGTTCTGATAATAAGAATAATCAGAACCAGAATGGTAGCGGTAATGCTGGTAATACTGGTAACTCTGGTAATACTGGTAATAGCGAAGGTGGAAGCACGGGTCACGGTAACGGTAGTGGCAACAACGGTGGCAGCACTAGCGGTAATGCAAGCGGTAATACTAGCGGTAATACTAGCGGTAATGCCAGCGGTGATACCAACAATAATAGCCGCGGTGGTAATCATGGCGGTAGCCACAGCTCTAATCATGGCGGTAGCCACAGCTCTAACCACGGCGGTAATCATGGTGGAAAATCCTTTACTACTGGAGGTAATTCCAGTAATAATTCGGAGTCGTCCTCAAAGGATGATGCGGATTCTACTAATGCGGGCGCATCCGCTGCATCCGGCGATGCCGCTGCCAATGGCAACGCAAGTTCTTCCAATGGCAACGCAGGTGCTGCATCTGGCAACGCTGCTGCAAAGCAGAAGGCTGCTGAAAAGGAGCAGGCTGACGCTAAGTCTGCCGCCAAGAAGATGACTTCTGATTTGGCGATGACTGGTAGCAGTGTGATTGGCATGGTTGTGACGTTTATGGTATTGCTTGCAAGCGGTGCTGTAACGTTTAAAACTCGCCGCCATCATACGCACACAAGCAAGTAAATAAACAAAATAAGTAAATAACATAAATAAACAAAGAGCACTTTTCATCTTCTAGTAAGATGGGAGTGCTCTTTTTGTATGTAATATATTTTGGAGAATAATCCATAGTTTGTTTTACATATTAATTTGCTTCATCATTCATTCACGTGGATACTCGTTCGCTCGCCAAATGCGAGACAAGTTCCCCGTATTTGGAGCAAAACACAACCTAAAACCCTCCAAATGTGAGAAACTTTCCTCGCTTTTGGAGTACCACACAAACCTACGTTTAGTAAACCCACCATCCAAAAACAACTGAGCTCTTGTTCTAAACAAACAAGAGCTCAATGAAATCACGTGTAGGAGCAACCTACACAGGTAAATTAGAGTCTACCACATCCCCTTAGAATTTGCGTTTGTCATGTTATATTTCGTGGCGAATGTCAAACTAAATGTGCAATAATGTACAATATTTTCATGTCTGCTAATACATTTTTTACTTTGCAAGAAGCGCAACAATTTTGTGGCGTGGCTAGATTTAATCGTTATATGCGCGATGCAAATAATGATTTAGGTACAGCTATGCTTATATGCAAATCGAATCATGAATTAGCAGGAATATTGCATGAGCAGATTGGATACGTAGAAATATGCGTGCGTAATTCAATTGATTTAGAACTTCGTAAACTTGCGTTGAAAGAAAAGCAAAATGAGGAATGGACCAATCCTCTGTATACGCCAGATTTGGTTAAAGATTTGATTGAAAATCAAATCAAGCAAGCGAGAGAAATTGCAGTTCACTCGCATGATGGTAGAAGCGTAAATCATGATGACATTTTATCTAAACTCATGTGGGGAACATGGGTAAAGCTTGTTGGATCTTCGGAAACAAAAAATAGCAATCGCATTCAACAAAAACTTTGGAAAGATGCTGTAGGCAATGCGTTTCCATTTGTGAACTGTTCAAAAATGAATAAAGAGTACGATGAGGATAGAAGAATAATAGCAAAAAATCTTATTTATATTAAAGAGATTAGGAATAAAGCAGCTCATTTTGATAATTTATATAACATAGCTAGGGGAAAGAGGAATCTTACGAACGCACTGTTTACGCTACTTCATGCGGTTAATAAGTCGTTTACAACTGGATGGATTGATCCCTCAAAAATACGTAAAGCTGCTAATAAATATTTGGAACTGATGATTGGTGTTGATGATTAATACTGATGATTGGTGTTGATGAAGTAAACGGTATGAAAGCAAATGCGTAAGTTGCGCGAACTGCCTGCCTGAGCGCGCGCAATGCTGCGCTCAAGCAAGTTGTCGCGCCCGTGTTTGGAGGTCTTTGGTGGGTTTTTGCTCAAATCGAGGTAACGCTCTCACCGTGTAAAGTTTCGGTCAGTTGCGCATATCGTCGGTTGGCTGAAAAATTTACGGTTTATATTGCGCAACGAACCAACATTTGTTGGTAAATCAGCAATATTTTTTTAAAAAACATTGTCAAAATGCAAGGTTTTTGAAAAATTCTGTAAATTATATGTTAACTACAGATTTTTTACATGTTACTTGTGGAAAAGTGTTTGCGAGGAAATGGCGTAATTTAGCCATTTTTTCTATCCTAAATACAAATTTTTCAAATTTTATTTGCTAAATTAACAAGTTAAAAAAATTTTTTCTCTTTAAACAAGTGCTAGAGTATATGAAAAATATTTTGTTGCACTTGCAAAAATACACCATTATTTGCTGTTTGCATGGGGGGGGGGTATATCTCTTATGCGATATTTAGCGGAAATGATTCAAACCAGCGTAACAAAAATATTTACACCCGCATGAAAAATTTTGGCAGCCAGTATGAAAGATTTTGGCAGCTGGCATGAGTTTGTGATAGCTAGAACCGAAATTTTTCCGGGATAACAACCACCATTTTGAAGGAGAGTATGTTTATGAAGTTCAAACGAACGTCATATCTGACTCGTTTAGCAGCATTAAGTGTGGCTTCGGCGACGCTTATGGTGCCGCTTGGTACAGCAAATGCTAAAGACAATAGTGCTGAGAACAATAATCTCGCACAAGTTGTAAATCAAAAGAATAAGAATAATAAAACAACCAAGTATCTTGATCCTAAGATTGTCAGCAGAATAGTTAATAATCCATTTAACAGGACTGGTTCTTCTAATAAGCCTGTAACTGTTATTGTTACTTTGAAGAAACAGCCAAAACTTCCTTCGAAACAATCTGAAAACAGTAATAAAGCTGACCAGAATCGTCTTATTGGAAAATGGTCTTCAAAATATGGCATGACAGTACGTCGCCAATTTGGTTACCTGATGAATGGTTTTGAAGCAACGTTACCAGCTAACAAAGTTGCGGCTTTACGCCACGAACACGAGGTAGCTTCCGTTGCAAAAGAACGTTTGTATTACCCTCTTGAAAATTATGCTCGCGGTTTGCAGGGTGTGAATGAAGAATTTAAGAAGCGTGGACTTGATGGAACCGGAATGCTTGTGGCTATTATCGATACGGGCATAGATCCAAGTCACCATGATATGAAGCTTGATTTCAAAGCTGAAAAAGCTCGTAAGATTAAGAACACATTCCCATCTAATGGTGTAAAGTTCACTAATAAAGTTCCTGCGGGCTGGAATTATGCTGATGAAAACTACACTATTACAGATAGTGGTGCAGAGCAGCATGGCATGCACGTAGCTGGTATTGTGGCAGCTAATGGTGATGATGAGAATAAGCCAGCTGATAAAAACGGTCATATTAACGGCATTGCTCCAAATGCTCAGCTACTTGCAATGAAAGTATTTTCGAATAAGCCGGGAGCGCACGGAGCTCGTGATGCTGATATTGTTGCCGCAATCGAAGATTCTGTAAAGCTTCATGCCGATGTTATTAACATGTCTCTCGGCTCAGATAACGGTTTTGGTGGAGCTTCTAACGCTACATCTCTCGCTTTAAAGAAGGCTCGCGAAGCTGGTGTGCTTCCAGTTATTTCTGCAGGAAACTCCGGTTTAAGCTTTTCCACATCTGGAGGAACTAATGATGCATTAGGAAAGTGGGATGATGCAACTCTTGGTTCACCGTCTTCTTATCCTTCTGCTTTCAGCGTTGCTTCTGTAGAAAATTCTTATATTATTCAAACCGCTGGTTCATATACGGATAAAGCTAATAAGACAACTGAGATTCCTTACTCTATAGCCTCAGGAAAAGCTGATGGTAAAGAACATGAGATTGTGAATATCGGTCTTGGCAAAAAAGATGAAGTTAAGGATTTGGATCTTCATGGAAAGTACGCTTTAGTTGAACGTGGCGCAATAGCATTTAGTGAAAAATTCCAGAATGCTATTGATAAGGGTGCTGATGGTGTAATCGTTTATAACAAAGCTGGCGATTCGGCACAGTTCCTTGGCATGGCTGGAGTTGATAAGTTCACATGCTTTGGAGCATCAATTCGTCGTGAAGATGCTTTAAAGATTGTTGATGCACTCAAAGCTAATGCAAGTGGTACAGTTAAGGTTTCCTTCTCTGATAAGACAATGGGCATTGCAAATCCTGATAAGTTGCATCCTTCTAGCTTTACTTCTTGGGGTCCAACGCCAGAACTTGATTTTAAGCCTCATATTGCTGGCATCGGCGGTAACGTGTGGTCTACTCAGAACAACAACAAGTACACTAATATGTCTGGTACTTCTATGGCTGCTCCAAACGTTTCCGGTCTTTCAGCTTTGGTGATGGAAAGCTATAAGAAGCGCTTCCCTGAGCTTTCTGCTAAAGATCGTGCTACTCGTGTTGAACAAGCCTTGATGAATACGGCTGAGATTCTCAATAATTCCAGCAATGTACCATTTGCTCCTCGTCAAATCGGCGCTGGATTAGCTCAGGTTGATAAAGCTGTTGCTACTAACGTGATTGCAACAGTCAATGGCAATTCGTACGTGGCTCTACGCCAGGTTAATGGAGATCGTAAGTTCACTGTTAAACTGCATAATTATGGAGATAAGGCTGTAACTTATGAAGTTCCTAAACAAAATGTTGTTAATGAATCTAATAATGCTAATGCAGAAACGACTACCTCTATTAGCTCAGAAACATTAGCTTCTTCGACTAATACGGTTACAGTAGATCCTAAGTCAGAAAAGGAAGTAGAGTTTACATTAACTCCAGACGTGACTCGCGACCATTATGTTGAAGGTTGGGCGCGTTTTACTTCAAAGACCTCTGGGGAACCAGATTTGGCTGTTCCATATCTTGGCTTTGTTGGCAATTGGGATAAGGAACCAATTCTTGTAAAGCCTGGTGAAGAGTATCTTAAAAATGCAATTAATATGACTACTTCGCTTATTGCTGAAAGTTATTTTGGTGATGTGCAAGTTAATGATGAAGCTCCTGTTCATTTAGAATTTTCTCCAAATGGTGATGAGTTATTTGATAAGATACGACCATCACTAGCATTATTCCGTAATGCAAGTCTAATACAGTATTCTGTTTTGGATAATTCTGGTAAGACTGTTGCAGAAGTAGGAGAGGAACATGACGTTTCTCGTTCTAATTTCTCAGAATTATTACGCGATCCAAGAGCATTAAATAGTTCTGTTGAATTTGATGGAACTATTTATGATAAGACATCTACTGATATCGCGCATTGGAATAAGAAGCTTCCTGATGGCAAATATATTTATCGAGTAAAAGCTTGCTTGACTAAGGATATGTGCCAGACGACTGATATGCATTTTAACCTTGATACTAAAGCTCCAACCGTTACAATTAGCGAACCTGATAAAGATGGTGAAATTACCATTACAGCTCATGATGAGTTAAGTGAAACATTGAGTGAACCAGGTGTAAGAGTTAATGGTAACAGTGATTATATCAAGGTTGATGAGAAGGACTGCAGTGAAACTCATGACGCAAATGGCTATACTCGCACTTGCAAAGTTAATGTAGGTAAGGATGCTTATTACGTCAATGTCAGTTTGCATGATGGAGGTTTCAATGAAACCAATACTTCCAAAGTGTTTAAGGGATTTGCTAATAAAAAGATTCTCATAAATAATGAGGTTAATCTTAAGAATATTGGCATTAAGGATGTCACTGCTAAAAAAGATAACGGTGTTGATAAATACAGCATCGAAATCTCTGGACGTATTGCTGATGGTTGCAAGGATGTGAAAGCTTATGTTCAATCAGGAACTGAAGCAGAAGAAGAATTAGCTGTTAAGACAGATGATTCTGAATTTAGCTTTACTGCTCCTATTAAATCAGGTGCTAATACAATAAAAGTTAAAGCAAAAGGTTCTGATGGTAAAGAAGTAGTTGAAACTCTTGCAACTAATTTCGACGGAAAAGCACCAATAATTAAACTAACTAATGCAGATAGTAATGGGAATGTAACAATTGACCAAACTGGTGTAGTAGAAGTTAAAGGTGAAGTTAAGGACGATACTACTCCAAAGCAGAATCTCACATTTACTGTCAAGTATAGTAAAGATGAGGTTGTTGGTGGTGAAGTCCAGACTGAACAAGTGGAAGAGCCTGTAAATGTTGCTACTGATGGCTCATTTACTGTAAAAGTTATTCCATCTGCTAGTACATATTCAGTTACCTTGGTTGCTAATGATGGAGTTAACACAGCTACTCAGAATGTAGGTTTCGCTAATCGCGTTATGCCAACAAAGACAGAGCCAAAGCTTTATAATATTTCACTGAGTAATGCTAACAGCTTAGGATCATACAACTGGATTGTTCCTGGAAATAGTGGTACTTCGCTCGATTCATTTAATGCAAACGGCAAAGTAAGTAACAAAGCTACAGAAATACTATTTACAAAAGCTAATCGAGTTAAAGATGATGGTTCGGGGTATGAGGACTTTGATCCTATAGCTGCAACAATCACTAAGTCCACTAATGCAAATGCTGATTCCACATTCACGGTAACTCTGCCAATGCATCCTGGAATAAATGACTTTAGGATGATTGTTAAAGAGGGAAGTGATGTGGTATTAGACACTCCAGTTGCTTTCTATTTCGACAGACAGGCTCCAGAAGTAATGTTTAGCACTCCAAAGTTGTATGGCGGCAGAATATTCACTAATAATGACACTGTGAAATTCAAGGGTGTTATTAGTGATGATTTTGCTGGCTATACTCTTAAGATTAATAATCTTATTGCTTCAGACAACTTCAGTACTGATTCTAAAGGCAAAGAAACTAATGCTCAGAGCTTCGATAGAGATGTTGAAGTTAAAAATGGAGAGTTTGTGTTAATCCAAGCCATCGATCAGATGTCTAGTGCACTGTATGGTCGTGCTCCTGTTGTTGTTGATAAGGATGCTCCTTCTGTGACACTTGGAATAAAGGACAATGATCATGTTGAAGCAAATCGTAAGATTTCTGTAACAGCTAAAGATGATCATTTGAAGTTATTGCGAGTGAAGATTGATGGTAAAGAAGTAAATCATGCAAGTAATGGTCTTAAAGAAACGGATATTAAGCTGAGTAAGAATAATCCTTACGATGCTACTTTTGCCGATCTGAAAGATCTGAAGGATCCGCTGAAGGTAGATGTTGATTTCAATTCACTTTCTGCCGGAAAGCACTTAATCACAGTTGAAGCTGTTGATTATGCTGGTAACGTTGCAACGAAGAATACTTCCGCAGAATTCGTCGTTGAAAAGAAGTCGAATGATGGTCATGGGAACGATCATGGTTCCTCCTCTGTAACTGTCAATCCTCCTTCCACCTCAACTCCAGCACCTAAAGCTCCT
The DNA here is from genome assembly GCF_055818055.1 of Gardnerella sp. c10Ua_244. Taxonomy (NCBI): domain Bacteria; kingdom Bacillati; phylum Actinomycetota; class Actinomycetes; order Bifidobacteriales; family Bifidobacteriaceae; genus Gardnerella; species Gardnerella sp. c10Ua_244. The sequence continues at coordinate 74,061 of NZ_JARFVS010000001.1, read as the reverse complement.
GAATCTACCGCAAAGCTAGATCAGTCGCTTAAGGGAATCCTTGTTGCTGGTGAACATATGAATAATGTTGTTCGTGCTGGTAAGAGCAATCCTGTGAAGTTGTATTTCGCTGGCATGGATGCTCCTGCTAAGGGTGATGCTGGCTCTAAGTCTCACAAGACTAAGGTCTCTTCTGCCACGAGCGAGTTCATCAAGGAACTTAAGAAAAACAAGGTTGCTTACGCTTATGCTTACATGTATTCTTCGCCTGTGTTATTGAAGGGCGCAGATGGATCTAAGTATGTGAAAGTAACTTTGGATAAGAATGGTCAACCTCAGTTTAATGTTGTGATTCCAGCTGGCTACTTCGGTAAGCATACGATTGTTTTGCTTAACGACAAAGGTGAGCAGCTTGCTTGGGCTAACGTGTGGGTTGTTCCTGAGAATGCTACAGCGTCCGATGAAACAGATGCAGAGATTAACCTGAAGTATTCGGAGCTTCATTCTGGTACTGGATTCGGCAACGGATTAGGTGCTGGTTCTGGATTTGGCACATTTACTGGCACTACTTACGTTGGTACAGACGGAAATGCCTCCAACGGAAGTGCCAACGCAGGTGCTGCGAATGGCAACGCTGCTGCAAAGCAGAAGGCTGCTGAAAAGGAGCAGGCTGCCGCTAAGTCTGCCGCCAAGAAGATGACTTCTGACTTGGCGATGACTGGTAGCAGTGTGATTGGCATGGTTGTGACGTTTATGGTGTTGCTTGCAAGCGGTGCTGTAACGTTTAAAACTCGCCGCCATCATACGCACGCCAGCAAGTAAATAAACAAAATAAGTAAATAAACAAACAAAAGTAAATAAACAAAGAGCACTTTCATCTTCTAATAAGGTGGGAGTGCTCTTTGCTCCTTTTTTATTATTATTGGAGGAATTATGAAGCTAGCTGATTTTGCAGAGTCTGCTCGCGCGCTATTTAAGCGGCTGACTCGTATGCGCGCTAATAAGTCCTCCAAAAGTGCGGAATCTTCCGCAAGCTCTGGAATCGCTGCATCTTCCGAAAATACTGAATCTGCGCAGTCTACGCAGTCTTCGTAATCTTCATCATCACAAGAGCAATCTTCCCCAAAACCAATGTCCACACTTCGCAAGCTGGCTGAGCTGATTGCGCTTGTTACTATTGGCGTTTTGTGTTTCAGCTATCCTGTGGTTTCTACTTTGGTCAACAATCACGCTGCCAAAGAACTCTCAATCTAGTACGATAAATTAAATAAGGAAAAGACTAAAGAAAATCGCGCGGAAATTTTGGGAAAAGCGCGTGAATACAACGCTCGCCACAAGGCGATTATTAGCGCGGACCCGTATAACGGCAATAACGACTACATGGACACTCCCGAATATAAAGAGTACGAAAAAGTGCTTAGTGATGTCGATGCTGAAGGCGTTGTGAAAATACCGAAAATTGACGTGAGGCTGCCGATTTACCATGGAACTACTCAAGATACTCTCGCGATGGGAGCGGGGCATTTGTACGGCACGGATTTGCCGGTGGGCGGCAAAAGCAGGCACACGGTTGTGACGGCGCATACGGGTATGCCGGATGCCACAATGTTCGACGATTTAAACACGCTGAAAAAAGGTGATTACTTCTACTTTGACGTGCAAGGCAAGACTCTTCGATACAGAGTGTTTCGCATAAATGTGGTGGAGCCGAACGATATTCGTTTGTTGCGGCGCGAAAAGGGGCGCGACTTGGCGACGCTGATTACGTGTACCCCGTATGGAGTTAACACGCACAGGCTGCTCGTGACGGGGTATCGTGTGTTGCCGGATCCTGCTAACGTGCCGGGCGACCATATGCAGTGGTCGTTGTGGATGACGTTGTTTGTGATATCGATGGTGATGTCTGCGGTGTTGATGGCGATGATGCTGATTGCGTCGTTGCGAAAGAAGAATGGTGTGAGTAGTGTGCAAGGCAGGCATTTGCTGGCGGTTTCGCGCAAAATGTTGCGTAAGTTGCGCAAACGACCTGCCTGAGCGCAGCAATGCGACACGCCGGCTTGCGTGCAAGCTCATTCTGAGTATAGTAGTTACTCGGTTCGCGAAACGAACCAAGATAGCCAACGCCCCTTTAGCTCAGTTGGTTAGAGCAGCTGACTCTTAATCAGCGTGTCCAGGGTTCGAATCCCTGAGGGGGCACAAGCAAAACCCAAGCTTCATCGCTTGGGTTTTTTCGTATCTAATCTCTCCGTCACGCATATGCAGCAGCGCGCGTTTGTCCTTCTTTGCAGTCAAGCTGGAAACATGACCTCGTCAAATATGATGCCGCAATTATTCCAGGATGATGCCCAGCTTGAACAGCCGCAACAACAACCACCGCTTACGCCGCAACAACCGCTGCTAAATTTAGCACAGTCGCAGTCGCAACAAGTTCAGTCGCAGCTGCAATCACTTACGCCGCAGCAAGCTCAGCCGCGACAGCTCCCTCTAAAAGCCGCCGACACGACTGCCGAAAATCCATGGCCTGTTGCCGTTTTAAGCCAAAAGTTCCACAGCGCCGTAGAACGCTGGCCAGCCGCGTGGATTGAGGGTCAAATCGTCGAAATTAACATGCGCCGCGCTTCTTCCGGTTACATCACCCTTCGCGACAGTAATGAAGAAGTGTCGATTTCCGTAATGGGCTTCAGCAATTTCGTGCAGCAGGCGCGCGAACTTCGCCAGGGCGACCGCGTAGTCGTTCACGGCAAGGCGGATATTTGGGTAAAAGCCACGCGCTTAAGCTTCGTCGCAGACGAAATCCGCCGCGTCGGTGCAGGCGACTTAAAAGCGCAAATTGACGAGTTGCGAAAAAAGCTTAAGGGCGAGGGCTTATTTGACGCTGAAAATAAGGTTCCGCTGCCGGAATTTCCTAAGTGCATCGGACTTGTGTGCGCTCCTCAAGCTCGCGCGGAGGGCGATGTTATTACGAACGTGAATTTGCGCTGGCCTGTTACGCGCTTCAAAGTTATTCACGCGCACGTGCAGGGCGTGCAGTGCCCGGCGGATATTATTGCCGCGATTAAGCAGCTCGACGCGGATCCAGAAGTTGACGTTATTATCGTTGCTCGCGGCGGCGGTAGCTTTGAGGATTTGATTGGTTTTTCAGACGAAGGCGTGGTTCGCGCTACTGCTGCGTGCGTGACGCCGATTGTGTCTGCAATTGGCCACGAGGACGATTGGACGCTGATTGATTTGGCTGCAGACATGCGCGCTTCGACTCCTACGGATGCTGCAAAGCGCGTTGTTCCAGACGTACGCGAGCAGTGGCAGCTTATTGATAACGCGTTGCAAACTATGCGCATGCGAATTTCTGCGCGCGTCGACAATGAGATTCGCCTCGTTGAAGGTTATGCGAATCGCCCGAGTCTTACGCGCCCGAGCACTATGCTTGAGCCGCACGAGCGCTTGGTTGAGCAGGCTGTTGAGCGAATGCGTCACGGTTTGGTGCGACTTCTTGACGACGCGAGTTTGACTGTTGAGAAGGCTCACGCAAGCTTGACTGCGTTAAGTCCGCAATCGACTTTGAATCGCGGGTACGCTGTTGTGCAGCTTAGCGGTGGGCGAGTGCTTGACGACGCGGCTTTAGCGCAAGTTGGCGACGATATGACGGTTACGCTTAAAAGTGGCGTGGTTCTTGGCAAGGTGACTGGAACAAAGTCAGCTGTTACTAAGTCTGCTTTCATAAAGCCAAGTAAAAAGTCAAGTAAATAATTTTTTAGATATTTTAGATATTTATTTAGATACAACGAAAGGTTAGATATGAGTGAGAAAGTAACGAAAAAAGCGGAAGAATCAGCAGAAAACACAGAATTTGCAAGCACACTTACGAAAGAAGAGCGCGCTGCGATTGAGGCGATGCCGTACGAAGAAGCTCGCGAAAAGCTGGTTCAGGCGGTTCAAGCGTTGGAAGCTGGCGGTTTGACGCTCGATCAGTCCATGCGTCAGTGGGAGATTGGCGAGGCGTTGGCAAAGCGCGCGCAGGGTTTGCTTGCCACGGTTCGCGCTAAGTTGGACGCGGCGCAGGCGGAGCAGTCGGCGACGGCGGCTACGGCTGGCACGCAGTCTAATCTTGAGGATTAGCACTCGCTGATTATGCGCTCAGGCGGCATAAACTACTCGCGACTGAGTCGTTTTGGTCGGATTCTTGCGAAAAAGTGGCATAAACTACTCACCCTTGCACTGTTTCTGCCGTTTCTGCTGCGCGCCGCAGTGACACGCCATAGTGTATAATTGCCATTTGTTGCCTCGGTAGCTCAGTGGATAGAGCACCACTCTCCTAAAGTGGGTGTCGTCAGTTCGATTCTGATCCGGGGCACTTTTATGTGTGGACGTTGTGCAGTTTATATTTGTGCAATGGTGTTGTGTGCTGTATAATTCGCCTATTTTTTGTTGACAAATATTAGTTTCTTTCGTATAATTGAGTAGTGGTGAAGCCAGGCAGTGTCTGGTTCGCGAAGAGCCAATCAAGCGATTGATTGGCTCTTTGTGCATCTAATAGCGGGGGATTGGTGGGGATGATGGTGATTTATAAACCTTTTACTACTATCAGACAACAAATAGAATTACTTAAGTCTAGAGGAGTAGTGTTTCCTGATGAGATTAAAGCTATGGAAATACTTGAAAGAGAAGGTTACTATAGCGTTGTAAATGGATATAAAAATCCATTTCTTGAGTCAAAAAATTCGAATAAATATGTTCAAGGAACAAAGTTTGAACACATTTATTATCTTTTTAAATTTGATCGTGAACTTCGCAGTGTTATCTTTGCAGCTACAACTAGAGCAGAAGCATTGTTAAGGTCATCATGTTCATATTGCTTTAGCCAAATGCACGGTAATGAAGTTAATGCTTACCTTAATGAAACTAACTATGAAGATCCAAAGGAATCAGGTGGTTTAATTAAAGCATTTAATCGAATTATAGAAAATAATAAGTCAAATAATCAAAAATTAAATATAGGAAAAGAGTACATACGACATTGTATCAATAATCACGATGGGCAAGTTCCATTATGGGTTTTATCTAATGATTTGACTTTCGGACAGATGTTCTGGTTTTACAAAGCGCAAACTAAATGCGTTAGAGGTTTGGTTGCTAAAAAATATACTGAACTTTATAATTCTTCACACTGTTCTCAAAAAGATATTACGTCAATAAAAATTGATTCTATTTATAGAAGAATTAAAGAGTTCAGAAATATTTGTGCGCATGATGAACGTTTGTATTGTGCTAGACCGCATAGTGATAATGCAACAGTCTTTCAGCTTATTAAAGATTTCGACATATTATTAGAAACTAGCTATTATCTAGAGTTTTTAGAGAAGATTGAAAAATTACTTGTTGCGCTTTGCGATAAAGTTCCAAATTGCTCTAAAAATGTTATTGAATGCATTGGAATGTCTAGTATTGATGAATTTTATGATTGGAAAAATAAAATTAAAGAGAATAGTAACTTGCCTGTTCCGAATGAAGCAACGCTTAAGTCTATGAATCACGCTAATCAAATTATGAATGGCAAAATTTCTGAAGACGGTATTGTTTTTAGCAATGTTAAGGAAGCTAAAGCATTTTTGGATAATATGTCATGAATATGTCATGAAAATTATTCGCGAGTCGCGAAATTCTTCCTAATGTTAGGGGATAGTGTTAGATTGTTTCTAACTTAAGCGATGATCCGTTATCGGCGGGGAGTTTTCGGAAGAACGGCGAGGAATCGTAAGATTCTAGCTTATTAGAACCGACGGGGTTGGCCCGCACAGCCAAACACGAGAGGCTATGGGAATAGTTCGATTGCGTTGCATATTTGTGTTACGCACTTGCGTTATGCATTGCGATACACGTTACGTAATCATCTTATAGCAAGCGAGGTGGTACCGCGGCAGTAACTGTCGTCCTCGCAGGGAAATATTCACCCTGTTGAGCGAGGAGAGCACAGTGAGCGAATCCACTAATCCAGCAGCAAACGCGTCCGAAAATACGTCCGCAAATCACGTATACCCAAAGGTAAGTGTTTCAGCATCAACGCAAGAAAACTCCGGCGCGCAAGTTGCACCAAATCCTTCCTTCCCAAAGCTTGAAGAATCAGTTCTCCAATACTGGGATGCAAACAACACTTTCCGCAAGTCAATCGAATACCGTCCGTCCGGCAAGGGTAGTCAAAACGAGTTCGTGTTCTTCGACGGACCTCCATTCGCAAACGGTCTTCCTCACTACGGCCACCTGCTCACAGGCTACGCAAAAGACGTCGTTCCGCGCTATCAGACTATGCGCGGCCGCAAAGTAAACCGCGTTTTTGGTTGGGATACTCACGGTCTTCCTGCAGAGCTTGAAGCGCAGAAGGAGCTCGGCATCGAGTCGGTTGAGCAAATCGAAAAAATGGGCATCGCAAAGTTTAACGATGCTTGCCGCGCCAGCGTTTTAAAGTACACAAACGAGTGGCAAAACTACGTGCATCGTCAGGCTCGTTGGGTTGATTTCGAGCGCGGTTACAAAACGCTGAACATTCCATACATGGAATCCGTTATGTGGGCATTTAAGCAGCTTTACGATAAGGGCTTGGCTTACAAGGGTTACCGCGTGCTTCCGTACTGCCCGAAGGACCAAACTCCACTTTCAGCCCACGAGCTTCGCATGGACGCGGATGTGTACCAGAATCGTCAGGATACTACCGTTTCCGTTGCCGTTAAGCTTCGCGACGAAGCCGACGCTTACGCAGTATTCTGGACCACTACTCCTTGGACTGTGCCAACCAATTTCGCAATCGTAGTTGGCGCAGACATCGACTACGTGGAAGTTCGCCCAACTGAAGGCAAGTTCGCAGGTAAAAAGTTCTACATCGGTAAGCCTTTGCTTGGCTCCTACACTAAGGAACTTGGCGAAAATTACGAAGTTGTGCGCGAGCTTAAGGGCGCTGATATGGCAGGCTGGCGTTACTACCCAGTATTCCCATACTTTGCAAGCGATTCTGCGCTCGCCGAAGGCGGCACTCCTGGTCCTAACGCTTTTACGATTTTCACTGCAGATTATGTTGACACCGCTGAAGGTACTGGCCTCGTTCACCAGGCTCCTTACGGCGAGGACGATATGAACACGCTTAACGCGCACGAAATTCGCAGCGTTGACGTGCTCGACGCAGGCTGCAAGTTTACAAGCGACTGCCCAGATTATGAAGGCTTGTACGTTTTCGACGCCAATTTGCCTATTTTGCGTAACTTGCGTGCAGGCGACGGCCCGCTCGCTCAAATGCCGGAAGATCAGCGCGCGTTGCTGTTCCAAGAAAAAAGCTACGTGCACAGCTATCCTCATTGCTGGCGTTGCGCAACTCCGCTTATTTACAAGCCTGTTTCTAGCTGGTTTGTGTCTGTTACGAAGATTAAGAAGCGTTTGCTTGAGCTCAATCAAGAGATTAATTGGATTCCTGGAAACGTTAAGGATGGCCAGTTTGGTAAGTGGCTTTCTAACGCTCGCGATTGGTCGATTAGCCGTAACCGCTTCTGGGGTTCGCCAATTCCAGTGTGGGTGAGTGACGATCCAAAGTATCCTCGAGTAGACGTATACGGTTCGTTGGAAGAACTTAAGGCTGATTTTGGCGACTATCCGCGCGATGACGATGGCAATGTGAATATGCACCGTCCGTATATCGATCGTCTTACTCGTCCAAATCCGGATGATCCTACTGGAAAGTCGCAAATGCACCGTATTACGGATGTTCTCGACTGCTGGTTTGAGTCTGGTTCTATGCCTTTCGCGCAATTCCATTATCCGTTTGAAAATAAGGAATTCTTCGAAGAGCACTTCCCATGCGACTACATCGTTGAATATATTGGTCAGACTCGTGGCTGGTTCTACACGCTTCACATTATGGCTACGGCTCTATTCGACCGCCCAGCTTATAAGAACGTGATTTGCCACGGCATCGTGCTTGGTTCCGATGGCCAGAAGATGAGTAAGCATTTGCGCAATTACCCGGATGTGAACGGCGTTTTCAACGAATACGGTTCGGACGCAATGCGCTGGTTCCTCATGTCTTCGCCAATTTTGCGCGGTGGCAATTTGATTGTGACTGCAGACGGCATTAGGGATACGGTTCGTCAGGTTATGCTTCCAGTTTGGAGCTCGTACTACTTCTTCACTTTGTATGCGAATGCTGCAAACGGTGGTAAGGGTTATGACGCTCGTCGCCTTCGCGCGGATGAGGTTGCAGGACTTTGCAACATGGATCGTTATTTGCTTGCTCGCACGCGTTTGCTTGTTGAGCGCGTAGAAAAGTGCTTGAACGAGTTTGCGATTAGCGATGCTTGCGCAGCAGTTGGCGATTTTATTGACGTGCTTACGAATTGGTATATTCGCGGCAGTCGTGACCGCTTCTGGAATGAAGACGAGACTGCTTTCAACACGCTTTACACTGTGTTGGAAGTGTTCATGCGCACGATTGCTCCTCTTGCTCCTATGGAAGCTGAGGCTGTGTGGCGCGGTCTTACCGGCGGCGAATCCGTGCATTTGGCTGATTGGCCGTATTTGGTTGAGCCTGAAACTCTTTCAGACGGTGAGAAGAACCCTAAGGCTGGAACAGTCACTGAGCTTGGTGCTGTTCTTGCTCATGACGATGCTTTGGTTGCTGCTATGGATAAGGTTCGCGAGGTTGTGTCTTCTGCGCTTTCGTTGCGTAAGGCGGAACAGTTGCGCGTACGCCAGCCATTGGCAAACTTGACGGTTGTTGCAGAAAATACTGCTGCTGTTGAGCCTTACGAGCAGGTTCTTGAGCGCGAGCTTAACGTGAAGAATGTTACATTCTGCACTTTGGAAGACGCAAGCTCTCACGGCTTGAAGATTGTTCACGAGCTTAAGGTGAATGCGCGCGCTGCTGGCCCTCGTTTGGGCAAGCAAGTGCAGTTTGCTATTAAGTCTTCTAAGAGTGGCGATTGGCGAGTTGACGAGTCTGGCGCTCCTGTTGTTCAGACTCCAAACGGCGAAGTTGCGCTTGTTGAGGGCGAATATGAGCTTGTAAATCGCGTTGAATCTTCGGATGCTCAAGCGGCTGCGAATACGGCTTCTGCTGCAATGCCAACTGGCGGTTTCGTTATGCTCGACACTGCTTTGACTAGCGATTTGCTTGCTGAAGGTTACGCTCGCGACGCTATTCGCGCTGTTCAGGATGCTCGTAAGGAGAACGGTTTGGATATTAGTGACCGAATCGCTTTGACTTTGAGCGTGCCAGCTTCGGACGTTGCTAAAGTTGAGCAGTTCCGCGATTTGATTGCTGAGGAGACTTTGGCTACGAGCTTCGAGATTGTTGAGGCTGATTCTAGCGCAACTGAGCTTAGCGTAACTCTTAAGCGTGCGTAAAACACAACTAACAGCTAATTAACTAAACAAAGCGTGCCGGTGTATTTCAATACGTCGGCACGTTTTGTTTTTATTTATTTCTTTTATTGACTACCGCGTTGTAGCTATTCTAAAGAATTTCATTATTCTCAATATCCATTCAGGCATAATAAATGTGACGTGCTTTTGTTCATTCGAGTGGTTTTGTATAGTTGGATGTTCCAAATCAAAGTACTCAAGTACGTCTTCACCGTTATCGAATTTTCTATCAATTTCTTTTCCGCTTATTTCTTTACTCTTTGTGGTGTTTTTCATAATATTGTTCCTCTTTCTTTCGTGATCTTCTTACAGAAATAATACGAATTCGATTATTTCTTTTTGTTATTACTGCGGTCCAATGTTTGCTGTCTATCTTTCCAAAAACTAAGTAGCGAGCGTCGTCATTTCCTGAATTTTTGGATTCGATTTCAGTTATTTCATTATTCCAAAGTATTTGAGCTTTTTTGAAACTGATACCATGTTTAGCTAAATTTTTTAAGCTCTTTGCAGGATCGTATTCAAAATTCATACTCACCTTCTATCGTCTATTTTAACGTAAAATAGCATCAATTGAAACTATTTTTAATGATTGTTGTTTTGTATTAAGTATCGTAAATGCTTTAAGTCGGCTTTCCTAGATTTTTTACGCATTGTGGTTAAAGGCTATTTATAAAAGCGCGCTACCGCATTGAGCTTGCTTGAAGCGCACAATGCAGCTTCAAGCAAGGGCAATTAATTAACATTTTTTGGATTGTTGGTCGTCAGATTACGCTTTCTTAAGAGAATAAAGAAAGCGTAATCGAGTGCGCGCCGATGCTGAAAGCACACTGTGCTTTCAGCATTGAGTCGGTGCTACCGCATTGGGTCGCTTTTCGCGCTACGCTTAATCGAAAAGCGAGTCAATGTGACACCCCGTTTTCTATGGGTTCCTATAGTGTCGATAAGACAACAATACAAATTTTTACTCGATTTGTGTTTTGCGTTAATTTATATTGCATGATATTCAAAAAGAAAGTGCAGGTGACGAAATGAGTAAAGATGAGAAGGGTCGGTGTATTTCGTTCACGCTATAAGCGTGATTCATCTAGCGTCACCGTTCCTACTGGAAATAATTCTGGCATTATTATCGGAAGTATAATTATTGCAATTTTTGTGATTTTGGCAATTTTTGCCGATGCTTTTACTGCAATCACTGGCAATAATCCTTATGATGAGCATCCAGAATATTTAGATTTTAATTCTGTTCCAACAGGTTTTGGTGGCATTAATTTCCAGCATTGGTTTGGTGTTACGCCACTTCGTGGTCTTGATATTTTTGCAATTGTGGCTCATGGCGCGCGCGTATCTCTTGGAATTGGCGTCGCTTCTACCATAATATCGCTATTTCTTGGCATCGTAATCGGCATGATTGCAGGGTATTTCAGTGGTTTTGCAGATGCTTTGCTTTCGCGCACAATGGACGTGTTCTTCGGTTTCCCGTTCCTGATTTTTGCGATTGCTTTGTCTGCTGTTGTGCCGCAAGATTTTCCGCGTCCGCTTCTACTAATACTTGTTTTAGGATTTTTTGGTTGGCCAAGTATTGCGCGTTTAGTTCGCGCTCAAACTCTTACGCTTAAATCTCGCAATTTTGCAGTTGCATCTCGCGTAATGGGAGCCGGTACGTGGCATGTTCTTCGTGAACAAATAATGCCAAATATGATGCCGTTGTTGCTTGTGAATGTAACGTTCCTTATTCCTGGACGAATTGGAGCTGAAGCTGCGTTGTCTTTCCTTGGCGTTGGTATGAATCCGCCTTCGCCTTCGTGGGGTCGCGCTATTGCGGAAGCTGTGCAGTGGGTTTTAGTTGACCCATGGTATTTACTTTTCCCTGGAACTGCACTGTTCTTGCTAACTTTCGGTTTTAATCTTGTTGGTGACGGTTTGGCCAGTGCTCTTCAGCCTCGCGCTAAAAAGGCGGCGACGGCATGAGATATAAGGAAAATATTAGTAATAGCGATACAAAAAATAGTAATAGCAGTACGAAAAATATCAGCAATAAGCAGAATGTAAATAATACGCAGAAGAAAAATATGCAACAAAATATTAGTAATAACAGCAATAATGAATCCGCAAAAAACCCGCGAATTATTAGCAAAACCGTAGATTTTCTTACGTTTTTAATAAAGCGTTCAGCAAGCGCGGTACTTGTTTTAACACTGATTGCAGTTGTATTATTCCTTATTTTCTTTATGCTCCCAGCGAATCCTGCGCAACTAGCTTGCGGAAAGCCGTGCACTCCTGAGCGTTTGGCTCGAGTTTCCGCATTTATGGGCACGGACGCGCCGTGGTATGAGCAGCTTGGAAACTATATTCGTGGGATATTTTTTGGACGAGAATTTGGAACTAATTCTGCATCCTCAGGAATTTCAGCCGCTGGTGACGCAATTATCTGCTCGTCTCCATGCTTAGGCTGGTCCTTCACGCTTAACGAACCAGTCACAGATCTTATTATGAGCCGTTTTGCTGTGACAGCTTCTTTGGCGATTGGCGCTGCATTACTTTGGGTAATTATTGGTGTAGTAACCGGAGTGATTTCTGCTTCTAAAGAAGGATCGCTTTTTGATCGTGCATTTAGAGCGCTTTCTTCAGTGGGGATTTCGTCCCCTGCTTACCTGATTGGTATGCTTGCAATACTTGCTTTTGCAGTATATCTGCCAATTTTCCCTACAGGCGGTTATGTGAATTTTTCGGATGATCCTTTAGGTTGGCTGCAGCATTTGCTACTTCCGTGGATTGTTTTGGCGCTTCTTAACGCTGCTTATTATACGCGACTTACTCGTGCTCATATGCTTGACGAGTTGCAACAGGATTATATGCGCACTGCCTTGGCTAAGGGTATGCCGCGAACGAAAGTTATAACTCGTCACGCTCTGCCTAACGTAATGCTTCCTGTGCTAACAATGTTTGGCTTGGATCTAGGCGGTTTGCTTGGCGGTGCTGTGATTACTGAGAGAGTTTTCTCTATGCAAGGTTTGGGTTCGCTACTTCTTGATTCTGTTAAAAATCTTGATTTGCAAGTGCTGGTTGGTGTGACGCTTTTTGCGGCTGCGCTTGTGATTGTTGCGAATCTTATTGTTGACATCTGTTATCGTTTCATCGATCCTCGTGCCGCAGTCTGTTAGTGCCTTTCGAGTGAAATTGTTAGTGGGCGAGGACTAAGCGCTTGCGTTTGCTTGATGCTGCTCGTGTCAGCTCGCTCACTTTTTCTCAAGTTCAAAAATGTTAAATAGCTTATGCGCGAGTTTTAAAGAATTAAATTTTAAATAGAAAAGATTAAAGAAATAAGGGGATTATTATGTTCATTTTCAAAAATAATACGGCTTCAAAGAAAATTCTTGCTTCAACAGCAGCTTTTTCACTACTTACAATTTCACTACTTTCGCTTTCAGCTTGCACAAATTACAACTCTGGGAAAACCAGTATTACGAACACTTCCGTGCTAAATTCTAATCCTAAAAAAGGCGGAACTTTTACAATATTTACGTCAAATACGAATATGAATTTCGATCCAGCGCGCAGTCAGGGTTTGCCAATTACGTCAAATAATTTCATCTTCCGCGCGCTTACTACTTGGAAAGTAAATCCGGATTTAAGCAAGCAAACGCGCGTAGTTCCAGATTTGGCAACGGATACTGGCACAACAAGTGACGGCGGAAAAACTTGGAAATACACTCTTAAAAAGGGTGTTAAATATGAAGATGGAACCGAAATCACTTCGCACGATATTAAATTTGGTATTGAGCGCTCGTTTGCAGATTCGTTAAGCGGTGGTTTTGGATATCACAAAACTCTTCTTGTTGGAGCTGAAAACTATAGAGGACCATTCGACGGAAAGTCGCTTGATTCGATTGAAACTCCAGATAATCAAACGATTATTTTCCATTTGAAAGCACCTTTTGCAGATTGGCCGTGGGTGACATCTTTGGCTGCATTTGTGCCAGTTCCAACTAGTTCAGGCGATGCTCAGACATATAGTAAAAGGCCGAAATCTTCAGGACCATACAGGATTGTGCAGAACGAAGTTGGAAAGCAAGTTGTAATGCAACGCAATAAGTATTGGGATTCCAAGCTTGACAGTACTCGCACAGCTTCTGCAGATGAAATTGTGTGGAAACTTGGTTCAGACACTACTGTTTCAGCTCAGTCTATGATTCAAGGAAATACGGATACAAAAGCCGCATTTTTGGCTGATTTTGTGCCGCCTGCTCAGCTTGCACAAGCTCAAGCGCATCCTCAATCTCGCAAGTTGCTAACTACTAGTAGTGATGGTGCTCTTGAATATTTGGCTATGAATACGCGCAGAATAACGGATATCAATGTTCGAAAAGCGATTCAGTATGCTGTTGATAAGCAGTCGTATCGAACTGCGAAGGGCGGCGAAATTGCTGGAGGTTTTGCTACTACGCTTATTACGCCTGGTATTTCTGGTCGAAAGCAGTTTAATTTGTATTCTGAAGATCCTCGAGGGAACGTTGAGAAAGCTAAACAACTGTTGAAAAAATCAGGTAAAACCGATATTAAGTTGATTCTGATTGCTCGTCCGGATCAAACGCAAGTGGCATCTTCTGTGCAATCAAGTTTAAAGCGAGCTGGTATTAAAGTGACGATTAAAACTGTTGACGCAGTAAACTTTACGGATGCAATTACGTCAAATTCCGGAGATTACGATTTGGCTTTGGCTTCGTGGCAGCCTGATTTTCCTTCTGCTTTTGCGAATTTGGGACCGCTTTTTGATTCTTCGCAAATTGGCGGCGGTAACTGGAATATTTCTCGTTATTCGAATCCTAAAGTAGATGCTTTAATTCGCGAAGCTGTGCAAACTGTTGACGAGAATTCGGCTCATAAACTGTGGCAAAAGGCGGATCACGCTATTATGGAAGATTCTCCTGTTGTTCCGCTTATTTACTCGCATAATACGTTTATTCATGGAAGCGGTGTTGAGAATTTCTACATCGGAAGTTTTCCTGCTTACCCTAATTATGCAGCTGTGTCTTTGAATAGGTGATTGAAGATGACGAATTTGGATGCGCAAGCTTTGGATAATAAAGATTTGGATGCGCGTAAAAGAATTGTTATAAGCGTTGAAGATTTGTCGGTTTCGATTGACGGTAGGCAAATTACACGCAATGTTTCTATGCGATTGCGTGCTGGAATGGTTTCTGCGTTAGTAGGCGAGTCCGGTTCTGGAAAGTCACTTACTGCGCTGGCTCTTATGGGATTGCTCGATAATAATGCGCGTGTTGAAGGGAATGCGGCACTTCTTAACGCTTCGGATGCTAACGAATCTTTTATAAATTTGCTTAGCGAAGATGCCTCTTATGAGCATATTCGCGGTGGTATGATTGGCATGATTTTTCAGGAGCCGTCCAGTGCGTTTAATCCTGTGAAAACAATTGGCAAGCAAATAGAAGAAGCGCTAATATATCATCCTGAAAAAGCAGGAAAGCTTAGCCAAAGAGAGCGTAAGAAGCGTGTGATTTCGCAGCTCCTCGAGGTTGAGTTGAGTGATGCTGAGCGCGTGTATCGTTCTTATCCGCATGAGCTTTCTGGCGGCCAACTCCAGCGTGCGATGATTGCTATGGCTTTAATAAATCGTCCACAAGTTTTGATTGCAGACGAGCCTACAACAGCACTCGACATCACCACGCAACGAGATATTTTACGTCTTATACGTAATTTGTCGGAGAAATTACAGCTTGCTGTGTTAATTATTACGCACGATATGAGTGTTGTGCGCGCGCTCGCAGATGAAATGTATGTAATGCAAGGCGGGAATGTTGTGGAATCTGGCGAAGTTCAGCATATTTTTGCGAATCCTAAGCACGAATATACGCGCACTTTGCTAGATTCTGTTCCTAAATTTGATATGCAATATGCTTCAAGTGGTGATTCTTATGAAAGTATAGAAGAAGTAGCAAAAGCAATTGCTAAGAATATTGCTAAGAATATTTCTGAATCTCCAGGTTCTGAATCTCCAGTAGTTGAAGTTCAAGGCGTAAGTGTGAAGTATTCGCATGCTCGTTTTAGCAAAGATTCAAATAAGCTTGCTCTCGCTAATGCAAACTTGCGCATTAACTCTGGCTCTACACTAGCTTTAGTCGGGGAGTCTGGAGCTGGGAAAACCACTATTGCAAAGCTTATTTCTGGGCAAATCAAACCAAATTCAGGATTAGTGCTACTTAATGGAGAAAACTTAAACAGATTAAACAATAAAGTTCGCCGCCAAGCATTATCGCGAATTGGATACGTTTTTCAAGATTCAGGTTCCGCACTAAATCCGCGTAAAACCATTGGCTGGAGTATTGCAGAACCATTACTTTTACACACGAATCTTGATGCCAATGAGCGTTTAGAGCGCGTTGGAGAAATGCTTAATCAAGTACAACTGCCAGTTGAATTCGCAAGCCGTTTTCCTCACGAGCTTTCCGGAGGTCAAAGACAGCGCGTAGGTATTGCGCGAGCGTTGATTTTGCAGCCTTCTCTGCTTATTGTGGATGAGCCAACTTCTGCGCTTGACGTAACAGTGCAACGTTGTGTACTTAACTTATTGCATGATTTGCAACAAAAATACCGTTACGCATGCTTGTTTATTACTCATGATGTTGGCGTTGTGCAAGAAGTTGCTAGCGAAGTTGCCATAATTAGAAATGGCAGCGTTCAATATATTTCGTAGTATGTTTTCCTAGTATGTTGACACTCGCCATTACGATAGTAAGCGTTTTTAGGAGGTAGTTTATGGCATCGTCGGCAGCAATTGGCGTTTTTGATTCTGGGCTTGGAGGCATTTCCGTAGCTCGTCAGTTGCATGCTGCTCTTCCGCATGAGCGAATTATTTATTTCGGCGACTCTGCAAACGCGCCATACGGCATTAAAACGCCTGAAGAAGTTAAAAAGTTAAGCTTTGCAATTGTCGAGCATTTTGTTCGCCTAAATGTAAAAGCTGTTGTAATTGCTTGTAATACTGCCACTTCCGCAGCTGTGAACGATTTGCGCGCGCATTACAATATACCTATCGTAGGTATGGAGCCGGCGCTTAAATTAGCTTGTGATTTAGGTAAAGGTGAGCCTCAGCGCGTAATTGTGGCCGCAACTGAGCTTACTTTGCGCGAGCATAAGTTTGCGGATTTGCTGCAACGTTTTTCGCAAAATAACACGATTTTTTCGCAGCCTTGTCCTGATTTAGTGCGTATTGTTGAGCGTGGGGAGCTTAATAATCGTGATGTAGTTTTTGCTGCTTTTCACAAGTATTTCGACGAGTATGATTTAGACAGTATTGATTCGGTTGTGCTGGGCTGCACTCATTTTGTGTTTTATAGGGATTATTTCCGCGAGTTTTTGCCTGCGCGCACGAATATTGTTGACGGCAACGAAGGAACTATTAATCATTTGCGCAAAATATTGGAACTTAATAATGAGCTTGCAAGCGATTCTCAAGAAGGCAGCATAACTCTTACTAATTCGGATACAAGCTTGCGCATGCAGCAACTTGCGAAGAGCTTGTGCTGTTAAAATCTTGCGTTAAAAATCGCTCTTATTTAGCCAAAAAATACTTTAGAATATTGGCACAAAATCAAAGTAAGCAATGCCGCAATCCAAAGCACGTCTATGAGCAAGTCGTATCGCAAACGGTAGTAGCTTTCCAGCAAGCTAAAACGCTTAACAAGCAACTTTTGCGAACTTACGCTTGCGTGAGTCAATGATATAAATTGCATTGTTGTGGAGAACATAAGCACAATGCACCACGGGCACAACGCGTGAATTACGAACATAGATTGCGAAAACAGCCAGTAAGCGTAGGCAAGCGCGCATAATCCACCAAGCCAAGTGCAAATTGCGAACCATCGCGGCACGCGTACGCGAATCATTCCAATAACTGCGAGCGTTACGAATACGCTTTCTGCAGCAATTCCAAAGAATGCGTTTGGGAAGCTTAATTCGCCAAATTTCACAATTTCTGCCTGCCAAGTTTGCGCAACTCTAGAGCAGGATACTACGCTGTTGAAGTCGCAACTGAGCAGCTTATTAGGTTCGCGCGCTAAAGCAAGGGTTTCAGCAGAAAGTATAAGCGAAGTTATGAGTGCTACCGCAGAGAAAAATAGCATAATGCCATACGTCCATACTGCAGAGTGCCTCCATCCGCTAAGTGTTGTTTCATAGTCTTCTTTAGCGGCGTTAGTTTGCTTCATTGCTGCTCCTAAAAGTTACTAATTGCGAATGATGTGAATAATAATAAATAATAGCAAATAATTATGTGTGCATATTCATTTCTCGTTACATGGCACAGTTTACGATGATTATATGACCGCAATAAGCAACAACCAACGTGACGCATCAAATCATGCTAGCGATAGCAACTCCAGCATGATGAATTTTGCGCGCGAACGCTGGGATTTGCACTGTCATACTGTTTATTCAGACGGCACTGCAACTCCAGAAGATTTAATTACGCAAGCTAAAATCGTTGGTTTGCAAGGTGTTGCTATTACTGACCACGACACAACTGCAGGATGGCATGATTTTCAAGAGGCTGCTAAAGCTTCGAATGTGCCAGTATTATTTGGTTCGGAGATTACTGCGCAAGACTCAGGCGTGTTTGTGCACATGCTCGCATACCAGTACAATCCGAAAAATAGCATGATTGTGAGCATGTTTGAGCTTACTAGGAAGCGTCGTTTTGATCGCACAAAGCGTATGGTTGAATGTATGTCGCGCGATTTTCCAATTACTTGGGATGACGTTTTGGCTCAAGCGAAGCTCGGCGACTTAACTACAATCGGGCGGCCGCATATCGCTGATGCTTTAGTAAAAGCTGGCGTGTATAAAACGCGTTCTGAAGCTTTTGCTGGGCCTATTTCTCCGTGCAGCCCGTACTATATACCAACTCCTTCTCCAAATGTTCGTGAAGTTATTGAGGCTGTTAAAGATGCTGGAGGGGTTGTTGTTATTGCGCATCCTGCCGACCCTACGCGTAACCGCGTGCTTCTTTCGGATAATCAAATTATATCGTTTGCTAAAGCTGGTCTTGACGGTTTAGAAGTGTATCATCGCGGAAATTCTAAAGCACAGCGTGAAAGACTGCTTTCTTTAGCGAGTAAGTGCGATTTGCTTGTGACGGGCGGCTCGGATTGGCATGGCTACGGTAAGCCAAATCGTTTGGGCGAAGAAACAACAAGCCGCGAAGTAGTATCGGAAATACTCTTGCGCGGCTATAAGCTCTAAAACTATTTATTTATTTATTTATTTATTTATGTTGCTGTAAAGTTTCTGCCGCTCTTAGCGGAATTTCGTTATTTTAGTTGAGTGCTCCGAAGCCTACTGAATGCTTTGGCGTATCGCCGATGAGTGCGTAAGACAGCGACGAAGCTGAGACCATAATAGTGCGCCCATTTACGTCCGTAAACTCAAGCATATCCTTGGAATCGTTAATCACTTTGCGCACTTCTTCTGCGCTTTGGTTGGTTTCAAAATCGATGGAATCAGAAACGTTTTTTACTCCTAAAACAACTCGCATACATACTCCTTTTGCTTTTTACGCTATTTATCGTTTTAATTAGTATTTAGTATTTTATTTATCTTAGTCTAAGTCTGCTTGTGCGTCGCGCATTGCTCGTTCTTCACGCTCTAGCAGAGGGATGATTACGGTTTCTGGTTTATCGTCATTTTTTTGCGTATTTCTTTCTGTATCTTCAGAAAGTTTTGAGTCCGAAGAAGTCTCGTTTGCGCTATCAACCTTACTGTCACGCTCAACTATAACTTCATCCTTAACCTCAGAATCATTGTTGTTCTTGGCGTCCTTAGCTTCCTCATTGCTACCAGCGTTACTAACGTTTTCATGCTCAGCACTAGCATTGCTATCGGCAGATTTACTCATTGCAGTTTGCACAATAGTTTCTGCGGTTTCGTGTACTGTTTGAGTTTTTACATGAGTAATTACTTGAGTTGCTGTGTCGTCAGCGAGTTGTGCTGCTTTTTCAGCCTCCTCAGCGTTAGCTGCGTGTGTGCCAGCATATTGAACTTTGCGCTCATGAGTATCGTCGCTTATAGTTTTGTTGCTATCGTAAGTCTCGTCTTGAGTGTTATTTAATTCAGTATTTCTTTCTGAAGTAATGTCTCGCTCATGAGTTTCGTCGCTATTTCCAGTGTTTAGTTGGTTTTCAGTAGAATTATTCTTAGAAATTTGGCGACTTTGCGTATTGTCATTTTCAAGAAGCGTTCCAACTGTAATAGTCGAGACGGGATTTCCTGCAGCACGACCAGTTTTAGCAGTTTGTGCATTGCTAATACGACTAAGCTCGTGCGCTAAACGCTCAACTTGAGCCTTAAAACGCATAATACTAGTGTTATCTGCACGTTGCAAAGCTTGAACAAAATCGCCAACTTGTTCCATTTGCAGCCACAAGTTTGCGCGAAGCATAATCAAACTATCTAAACGAGAACCCATAATTCTACCGTATGCAGAAAGCACTGCGTTTCGGCGCTGCTCGTTAAGTTTTGCAAAAATCCAAGCCAAATCGCGCGCAGGATCGTTAATTTGCATTCTTTGCCAATTTGTCACAGCAGTAATTGTTGAGCCAGCAAACAAAATGTCGCCATCCATAAAACCGCCGTGTACTGGGCAAGTTTCAAATGACCACAATCCTTCAGTTTCCAACACTCTTGACCAACTGTCAGTAATTTCGGTTGGAATATGACCGGCTTGACGAAGTCTTTTAATCCAACCGGTTAACTGTGCGCGAATTTGACCAGTAGTAAAAGCAGAGTATTTTCCGCGCGTTACGAAAGTAGGGCGCAGGCGATGAATAGCGCCGATTGCAGTTCCAACATTTGCGCAATCGTCAGTAGTAAGAAGACGCAAGTCGCGAGCGCTACCTTCAAGATGTTCGCAAATAAGCACAGTGTCTTCATCGTTGTTGTTGGCAATAATGCTTGACATTCGTATAGATTGCTGTTGTGTAGATTGCTGTTGTACGTATTGCTGAGTGCCAGCAACTGTAGAATTTTCATCGGTTACATTATTTGCAACATTTCCAGCGTTATTATTAGCATCTTCGCGTTTTCCTGGCATAAACGTGAGCATAGTGTCGTAAGCGAATCCCAAAGCTGCCAAATCTTTACTGTGCTCAAGAGTCCATGCTGCACGAGCCCGGTCATGCAAACGCTTGCGACCTTTACTATCCGCACTGATAAAAACGTCGTAAAGCTTACCGGAAATATCTTGCACAACGGCGTGAGAAATTCCAGCCGCGGTATCAGTGGCATTAACTTGCTCACTTTGGCGTGTTCCTGCAAACTGTACTTCGGGCATGGCTGCAGATGCCAGTGCTGCCAACTTGAATCTACTGAGTTGTGTCACACTCCCACAGTAATACAAAGCACCGAAATTTTGCCAATTTTTTGTAAGTTATACACATATTTTTATTCTTGTTGCGTAAGCGTTGTTATTGCTGCAACAATAGAATTATGAATTCTTCACCAGAACCTTCGCAAGTGACTTCTAAAACTTCTCAAGTGACTTCTCCAGAAGCACTTTTAGACGGGTTGGATAATTCGCAACGCGAAGCTGCTACCGCACTAGAAGGGCCAGTGCGCATTATAGCTTGTGCAGGAGCTGGTAAAACGCGCACTATTACGCGCAGAATTGCGTATGCTTGCGCTACTGGTAAGTGGGATCCTGAAAGAGTTTTGGCAGTTACTTTTTCTGTAAAAGCAGCTGCGGAAATGAGATCGCGTATTGAGGCTCTTGGTGTAAGTAATGTTGGATGCGTCTCAACATTTCATTCTGCGGCTTTGCAACACATTCGCAGCGTGTGGAACGACGTCTGTTCAGCACAATTTCCATCAATTATGAATGATTCTCAGCAAATCATAGCTTCTGCGCTTAAGCGTTATCCGGATTTTGCGGATATGACTTTGTTGCAAACTCGCGATATTTTGGCAGAAATTAATTGGGCGAAAGTTTCGCTTATTGCGCCTGACGATTACTTGCGTGTGTGCGCTTCTACGCACCGTTTGCCTCCTGCAGGTTTAGAGCCGCAGCAATTTGTCGATATATATGAAGCTTACGAAACCGAAAAAAATGCGCATAATTGCATCGATTTTAACGATATTCTTCTACTTTGCTGCCATATTTTACGAAATTTTCCGGAAGCTGCAAACCGTATTAAGCAATCAATCGGATGGATCACAGTTGACGAATATCAGGATGTGTCTCCTTTACAGCACGAATTGTTGCGATTATGGATGGGGCAGAACCGCGATATTTGCGTAGTGGGCGATCCTGCGCAAACAATCTACTCGTTTGCAGGTGCGAATAGTTACTATTTGCTTTCATTTCCGCAAGAATTTGCTCCTCTTGGAGCAGATATTAGTTTGAATACCGACTACCGCTCCACAGAACGCATAGTAGGTCTTGCTAATAGAGTGCTTGTGGCTTCTGCGCATAAAAAGGATTACGTAAAAGTTAAGGCGGCAACAAAAGGCGGCGTTCGTGTTAGCCAGCAAGTTTTTGCAACCGATGTTGAAGAAGCTTTGGGCGTAGTTGAGCAAATTGCAAAACTTGTAAAAAGCGGCGTTGCACATCTTGGGGAGTGCGCAATACTAACGAGAACCAATGCTCAACAGCAAGTAGTTTGTAAAGCGTTAAAAGCAGCAAAACTTCCGTATCGCGTGAGAAAAGACGTGGGGTGGCAGCGAAATGTTTTAGAGGATGCGCAAAGCTACGGTTCTCAAGGTATTTCTGACGTTTTTGCATCTTCTAATATTTCAACTGTTACTGTTTCAACTATTCATGCTGTTAAAGGTTTAGAGTTTGCGCATGTTTACGTAATTGGCTGCTCTGAAGGGCTTATTCCTTTTGGCTCTACGGCTGATGACAGTGCTTTGGAAGAAGAGCGCAGACTTATGTACGTTGCAATAACTCGCGCAGAAAAGACTTTGCATCTTTCTTACGCTTCTAGAAAAGACAGTGGAACTGGCATGAATCGCGTGCCTAGTCGCTTTCTGGCTTAATCTCGCGGCATAAATTTTACGCTCGTGTAAAGTTTTGGTCGTTTTTGGTTGAGACCGACCTTTTCTTTACACAGTTGCACAGTTTATGCCGTTTTGAGCGTTGATGTCGATTATTCAGCTGGATTGTTATTGAATCAGGAGTTTTACAAGAGTTTTATTCGCCGTCAGCATCAGTTTCGTCGGAATTGCCGGATTCGTTGCCAGCTTCGTTACCGGATTCGTCGCCGGATTCGTCGTCAGTTTCGTTACCGGTTTCGCTGTTTTGCTTCTTTTGGCGTGCATCCTCTTCCAAAAGCTTGCTAAGTTCGGCATCCCAATCATTTGTGCCTAAATCGTCTTCTGTTAATTTTTCAAACGATTTTTCGATAGGCGCATTTTCGATAGCGTGAGCAATATTTTTGTTACTTTCGTAACTATCTGTACTTTCGTGACTTTCGCTAGTTTTTTCAGTTGCTTCATTAGTTTGATTAGACTGAGTTTCTGTTGCATTTTTTGCAGCAGTTTCCGTTGCATCCTCAGCATCGATTTCCTTCGTAACTACGTTACCTGCGTCACCAGCGTCGTTACCAGCTTTACTTTCATTACCAGCATCCTTCGTAACTTCGCTAGCTTCCGGCAAAGTTGGCAACAAATCTGGATGACTCCACAAGCTATCTCGCTCTTCAATACCGCGCTCGCGAGTCAACTTTTCCCACAATTGCGATGCCTCGCGCATACGGCGAGGGCGCAAATGCAAACCAAGTAACGATTCAAACGTCACTTCTGCAGGTCCTCCTGCAGCTCGTTCGCGACGCATCATCTCTCGCAACTGCTCAATGTGCACAATATGAGCCATTCCAGACTGCCATGTAACACAATCAACCCAACCTTCAACAAGTGCAAGCAAAGTTTCCAAACTGTGCAAAGCTTGACGCTGCTCCTCAGAATCATTGCTGCCAATATTTTGCAAATTAACAGCTCCTGAAATTGCTTCCGGATTCATTGTTTCCACGTCGCGAAGCTGTTCTTCCATAGCCTCTAAATCAATGCTTATTCCGTTTGCGTACTTAATAATCAGCGCTTCAAATCGTGGCATAAGCCATGGCACGGATGCAAATAATCTTGCGTGTGCAGCTTCTCGCAAAGCCAAATAATTCATGACTTCTGTAATATCCAACTCCCACACTTTTGCATACTCAATGCAGTTGTATGGAATTAATCCGCCTGCAGGATTTTGCAACAGCGCAAGACCTTGATCAAAACTACCGTGTACTTCGTGTGAAAGTGCTCCAGCTGCTTGACCCAGTTGCATAGCAAACGAAGTGTTTCCAAGCAGTTTCATGAGTTGCGCTGGATTATTCATTCCTTCAGGCAGCGGAATTGGCACAACTCCTGCAAATAATCCTTTTACTTCAGCATCATCCACATCTCGGAATCGCTCTTCAATAACAGAAGTGAGTGCTTCATTTACTGATTTTGCAACAGGATTAGCGAATTTAACCCAAGCTTCAAGCGTTTTTTCTACCCAATCAGCTCTAGACAATACTTCTGGCGTTCCAGGAGCAGGATTGAAATTGCACGTTATATCTAGCCATAAGTTCGCTTGGCTTAAAGCTCTTCGTGTGGCATCTGCTACGTCTGCATTTACATTTCCTTGATCGCCATTAGCGTGCTGTAAAGCAATAGATTGCGCTAACTTGCGATTAATTGGCCCTTCTTCAAGTGTTGCTTCCATTTCGTACGGATTATTAAGACCGCCTGCACTAAAAGCTTGCATCATTCCGCGAACTTCGTCTGGTTTAGGAAGCTTATCTGGATTCTGATTTAAGAGTTGTTCGCGTAGCTCAAACGGAAGCTGATCAAGTTGTTTCCATGCTTCTTCTCCTTGTATTGGCCCAAAGCATTCAATGAGCCATTGGTGAATTGCATCGTCATTCATGAGCGTATCCTTCTCGTGCCACGTGTTGCATAATTTACAGTTTTTATTTTTATACGTTTCGTATCTGCACGTATTTGTACGTATTTTATAAGTATTTATACGTATTTTACACGTCTTTATATGCGAGTTTAGCGCATCTTCTTAATAAAAATATTTTTTAATACAAATATTTTACTCGATAATATGGTTTTATGTGCTATAACTTGCGTGCAAATATATTTTAAAGCAAAACTATATAGGGCTTGTGTCATGATACAAGCATGTTTCGCTTTTCTACAGGTGCTAGTGTATTCCGTGCGTGTTTTAGATCCTTGCGCTCGCTGTCTCATGCTTTAGTTTTGTACATTACTTCGCATTCTTTGCGATATTTTGCAGGATTCTTTACAGTAATTGTTGCGATTTTTGCGTTGTCGCTTCCAAGTGCATACGTCGTAGAAGAGCCTGGTCCAACGCAGGATGTTTTAGGATCCCTATCAAATACTCCTGTGATTGATATGTCTGGTTCTCGAGTAAAAGAAAATCATGATACTGGTAAATTATTGTTGATTACTGTCAATGTTTCTGGTGTTCCTGGATATGAGGTTTCAACATTTTATTCATTGATTTCGTGGATGGATCCTCATAAAAGTTTGTTGCCTCGTGAAGCTATTGTGCCAGTAGGGCAGAGTGCTGACGAGTATGAGAAGGAATCCACAAACGAGATGAATGATTCGCAAAGCCTTGCTCAAAATGTTGCGTTACAGTACGCGTCTAAGCATCTTGGAATTAAAAAAGAAGATGTAAAAGTTCGTTTACATATTGAAGATATTGGTGGACCGTCTGCCGGAATGATGTACACTCTAGGAATTCTTGACAAGCTTACTCCTGAACAAGAAACTGGTGGTAAGACGATAGCCGGAACTGGAACTATTGAAAAATCGCAAAAAATTGGTGCAATTGGTGGTATTCGGTTAAAGATGATTGCAGCTAAAAGAGATGGGGCTACTTGGTTCTTAGCGCCTTACGATAATTGCAATGAAGTTGTTGGGCATGTGCCACAAGGTTTGCGCGTTGTAAGTGTAAAAACATTGGATGATGCTTACAAAGCGTTAAAAGCTATTGGTTCTGGTCGTGGTGCAAATAAATTGCCAAGCTGCAATGTGAAATAAAACAATAAACCAAATAAAGCAGAAACCAAATAAAGAGCAGAAAGTGGGCGATGAGGGACTCGAACCCCCGACATCCACCGTGTAAAGGTGGCGCTCTAGCCAGCTGAGCTAATCGCCCGTTTGCAACAAATTAAAAACATACATGATGGTGTGTACGAATGCAACGTGTGGCGCGCGTCGTAACAATCGCGTACAGTATACTGAATAAGAACATGTGCTCAGGAGGTCGATATTCGATGGCTCAGAAACCTGATACCGCTCGTAATGCTTCAGCAATGGAGCGTGTGGGTAAGCGTAAGTTAGGATATAACGTCGCACAGGTGAATGCTTTTCTAGAGCGTGCTCACACTTTGTACGAAAGCGATGAAGCTCGACTTACGCAGAAAGATATTCAAGAGGTTTCTTTTGACTTGGAGCGTAATGGTTACATTATTGGTCAAGTTGATGCTGCGTTATCGCGTTTGGAACGTGCGGTAGTAGATAAGTGCACTGAGCAAGAATTGGCGCAATGCGGACGAGTTGCATGGAAAGCTCGTGTAGAAGCGCTTTATCGTAAACTTTTGCAACATGCTCAAAGAGATTATCGCGATCGTTTTGATCGTGGTTCTTCGCATCACCCGTCTTATGCGCGTAAACAAGTGGATATTATGGTCGATCAAGCATTAGATAAGATTGCTCTTATGCTTGGTCATGAGCTTGAGTGGGAAACGGACAAAGAAACATTACAAGATATTGATTCTGCTTATGTTTCTAATGTGATTTTTACGCAAAAAAACGGTAAGCACGGTTATGATGAGCGTCAAGTTGATTATTATTTAAACGCTTGTGTGCGTTTGCTTAGCAGCTTGGAATCTTTTGAGCGTGTAGAACAGTATGTTGATGCGGATAATAGTAGTTCCTCATACTCTCGAGCAGCATCTGAATCTTATTCTGCTCCTGCTTCTGTTCCTGCTTCTGTTCCTCCTTCTGTTATTCCTGTAACTAAAGCTGAAGAGCCTGCTAAATCTTCAGAATCTACGGAATCTTATAACCATTCTGAAGAGTCTGTTCCATCATTTGCTCCTTCAATAAAGCCTGCATCTGATTTCAGTGCTGCTTCTGCAGCTTCTTCCGCTTCTGCCACTGCACCTTCTGCTTCTTCAATATTCAAACCTGTTGAGGATGCTGTGGATGATGAAGACACTGCGGATAGATTGTCTAAGATTGCACCTCGCTCAATACCTAGCGTGCCAAATCATGATAAACAAAGCATTTTTGCTCCTGTAGATTATGCTAATCAAGATTCTAATGATTCGTTTGAAGCGTTAAATAAGTCTGAGCGCGCAATATTTACACCTCATGCTGCTGCAAGTAAGCCTTCTAATGTTCTTAACGATACTGATAGCAATGACGAGCTTTTGCAAAGCGCTACAGTAATGCGAAACTCTTCTGAATCTTCTGTGCTACCTCCTTCTTTCACTCCTGCAGCTCGTAATCGCAATAATTCATCTGCGCCTAAGCCTGTTGCGGCTCCTGCTCCTGATGAATCAATTCCATCATTTGCTCCTCAAGATTCTGCACAGCATTCCTCGCAGCATTCTTCGCTTAATATTCCGGAGTTGCATGTTTCTAATTTGCAGCCGAGTAAGCCATTGAGTTTAGATATTCCAGATTTGTCATTCCCAATTATTGGTCATATTGATGAATCTACTAATTTCGGTAGCTCTTCTCAAGGCGACGATGATTCGGAAAATAACGATCGTAATTAATCTAACTATTAAAAAGATATAGTTTGATTTATGCCATTGTATCGCGATGAAGCTGTTGTGCTTCGTACTTTTCCTTTAGGTGAAGCGGATAGGATTGTTGTGCTTCTTACTAAGCGGCATGGCAAAGTTCGTGCTGTTGCAAAGGGAGTTCGTAGGCTTAAATCACGTTTTGGTGGTCGTCTTGAGCCGCTTATGCGTGTTGATTTGCTTCTTGCACAAGGTAAATCTTTGGATGTAGTCTCGCAGGCTGTTTCTATTGCTGCTTATGCTGGTGAAATTTGTGCAGATTATACGTCCTATGAGTATGCAAACGTCATGCTTGAAGTTGTGGATTTGCTTGTTTCTAACGAATATACAGATGAATACAGGCGTGAATATCAAGATACGCTAGGGCAGTATCGTCTACTTACTGCGGCTTTACTTTCATTGTCCAAGCATAAGCATTCTCCTGATGCTATTGGCGTGTCGTATATATTGCGAGCATTGTCATTAGCTGGGTGGTCTCCGCGACTACAAGCTTGTGTTGTATGTGGGAAAAATGAAGATTTATGCTATTTTTCGCCTTGCGCAGGTGGAATGATGTGTGCAAGTGATCACACTCCGGATTCAATAGTTTGTGCTAATTCGACGCGTTTGCAATTGTGTGCTCTTGCGCAAGGAAACTGGTCTGTTCTTGACGGAGTGTCGGTTGATTCTTCTACTATGCGATGCGTTCAGCAATGGGCTGAATATTATCTTGAGCGACCTATTCGTTCGATGGGGTTGTTACATTCGTAAGTATGGCTTTTGAAAACGTGGATTATAAGTCGCTCGATATTCCAGCGGCTCCTTTTAGTGACCCTTCTCACATACCAGATTTTCCTAAGGGCAAAGTGCCTCGTCATGTCGGTGTGATTATGGACGGAAACGGACGCTGGGCAAAAGAGCGCGGAATGATTCGAACCGAAGGTCACAAAGCTGCAGAACCGGTAGTTTTTGACGTTATTGCAGGAGCTATAGAAGCAGGAGTTCGTTACTTAAGCTTGTACACTTTTTCTACCGAAAATTGGAAGCGATCTCCACAAGAAGTGCGCTTTTTAATGGGATTTTCTAGGGATATTATTCACCGCAGAGTTGCGCAAATGAACGAATGGGGAGTGCGCGTTCGTTGGGCAGGAAGGCGCCCTAGATTGTGGAAGTCTGTTATTGACGAGTTGGAAAAAGCGCAAGAAATCACCAAAAATAATAAAACTATTGACGTTGTTTTTTGCATAAATTACGGCGGTCGTGCAGAAATTGCGGATGCTTGCGCGCAAATCGCGAAAGAAATTCAAAATGGCAAAATTAAAGGCGATCGTGTAAGTGAAAAAATGATTGCTGAGCACTTGTATAATCCGGATATTCCAGATTGCGATTTGGTGATTCGCACTTCCGGCGAGCAGCGCACTAGCAACTTTTTGCCTTGGCAAGCATCCTACGCGGAACTTGATTTTGTGCCGGAACTATTCCCGGATTACGGCCGCGAAGTGCTGTGGAGGTCGATTGACCGCTATGCGCATCGCGACCGCAGGTTTGGTGGCGTAAAAAACGCCTAGTATCTCACTAAGATTTGTTACTTTTCGCTAGTGAGCCAAGCGCAAGCTGCCACAACTGCAGCTTCTAATCCGCGATTAAGAGTGGGCTGCAAATCTGGGGCGAATGCCGGATTGTGATTTCCAGGAGCATTCTGCATATCCGCAAAACCACCTAAGCCCCAGTAAGCGTAAGGAGTTTTAAAAGCGTTCGCGACTATAGAAAAATCTTCCGAAGCAGAAGCGCGCGAAATATCTACAGAATCTTCTCCAAAGTATTCATCAAAAGCTTTACGCACGCGCAAAGATGCATTCTGATCATTATTTGTAAGCGGATAGCAATCATAATACGTAAACTCTGGTTCTTTAGGACATCTTGCAAGCTCGCACTCTCCACGCACAATTCGTTCAATAGCATTGTGCACAAATTTTTGAGTATCTTCGCTATAAGTTCTTGTGTTAATTAAAAGCTCGGCATCATCAGGAATAATATTCGACTTACTTCCTGCATTAAGCGCGCCAACTGTAACAATTGCGTAATCTTTAGCTGCAAGTTCGCGAGAAACAATCGTCTGCAATTTAAGCACAATTGACGAAGCAACAACCACCGGGTCAACGCTCAACTCAGGCATAGAACCATGCGAACCTTTACCAAAAATGTGCACGCGAATCGAAGCTGCAGTAGTTAAGAACGCGCCCGAACGAATACCGACTGTTCCTGCAGGAATAGTGCCCAACACATGCTGACCAAGGTAAACGTCAGGCTTTGCAATCATGCTCATAATGCCATTTTTCACCAAGTCTTTTGCGCCTTGAGCTGTTTCTTCTCCAGGCTGAAAAACGCCAATATACGTTCCTTTCCAAGCATCTTTATGCTCATTAAAAGCCTTCAAGGCACCAAGTAGGCTGGAAATATGAAAATCGTGACCGCAAGCGTGTGAAACTCCAACCGTTTTGCCATTTTCGTCTTGCGCACTAACTGTTGAAGTGTAATCTTTTCCTGAATTTTCTTTAATTGGAAGCGCATCGATATCCGCTCTCATAGCAACAACAGGACCTTCGCCGTTTTTAATCTCTGCCACAACGCCTATTTTTCCAACTCGCTTTGTTTCAATCCCAGCTTCGCTAAGAATATCAATAATTGTTTGAGCTGTATGATCTTCTTTCATTGACAGTTCAGGATGTTGATGAAAGTATTTGTATTGTTTTTCTCGTTCTCTTTGGGTTTCATCTAAATCGGATAATATTTTCTGAACTGCCGTAAGTTGCAGCATAAATTCCTGCTTTCTTTTGTTTTATTATAACTTTTTTGAGTTTTGAGATTATTTGATTTTAGTTTTATTCTTCTTTATTTCGTTTGTCGAGAATCTTATCTACAAGCGCACTTTTTGCGTCAATTTGATTGCTAAAACCAGGGCGAATATCTAATTTTAGTATTACTCCAGTACGGTATCCTTTACTAACTAAAGTCATCGTAGCATCTTTCACAACGCGCATAACGTCATCAAATTCGCCCTCAATATTCGTGAACATTGCGTTAGTTTCGTTCTTTAATCCAGAATCGCGAATTACTTGTACAGCATCCGCCACGTACTCGCTCAACTCGTCTCCGACTCCGCTTGGAGCAATGCACAACGCCGCGACCGTGTTAGTTCTGTGCTCGTTCGCGTGGTCGTTTGTATTCTCGTTATTATTTTCACTCATAGTAACAATCCCTTTAAAATCGTAATCTTATGCAAATCTAGCAAAACAAGACAACGCCAAATAATGCGTCAACAAACTTATAAATTTGCATTACTTTAACAATTTTACAAGCGTCACAGGGTTTTTCTATAATAGCAACGTTTTCACCCGAATTTTCTAGTTTTACGAAAAGGTGTATTGTGGCTGTTTCAAAGCTTGATGAAGTCGTCTCCTTGGCTAAGCGTCGAGGATTTGTGTTCCCAGCCGGCGAAATTTACGGTGGCACGCGTTCTGCGTGGGATTACGGCCCGCTCGGTGTTGCGTTAAAAGATAATATCAAGCGCGAATGGTGGCGCTACATGGTGACCACGCGTGGAGATGTTGTTGGAGTGGATACTTCCATTATTCTGCCTTCACAGGTGTGGGTTGCTTCCGGTCACGTTTCCGTGTTTAACGATCCTTTGATTGAGTGCTTGAATTGCCATAAGCGTCATCGTGCAGATAAGTTGGAAGAGTCTTATGCTGAAAAGCATGGCGACAAGATGCCAGAAAATGGATTAAAAGACATTGCTTGCCCAGATTGTGGTACTCGCGGAAACTGGACTGAGCCACGTGACTTCAACATGATGCTTCGCACTCATTTAGGACCGGTTGAAGACGAAAATAGCTTGCATTATTTGCGTCCAGAAACAGCTCAGGGCATTTTCGTTGATTTTAAGAACGTCATGACTTCTGCTCGTCAAAAGCCGCCTTTTGGCATTGCGAATATTGGTAAGTCTTTCCGCAACGAAATTACGCCTGGAAACTTCATCTTCCGCACTCGCGAGTTTGAGCAGATGGAAATGGAATTTTTCGTAGAGCCTGGAACCGACGAAGCTTGGCACCAGTATTGGATTGACACTCGTGTGCGTTGGTATGTGGATTTGGGTGTTAAGCCAGAAAACTTGCGCATGTATGAGCATCCTAAGGAGAAGCTCAGCCACTATTCCAAGCGCACTGTCGATATTGAATACAAATTTGGCTTCCAAGGTTCGGATTGGGGAGAGCTTGAGGGTATTGCAAACCGTACTGACTACGATTTGTCTGCTCATGCTAAGCATTCCGGCGAGGATTTGAGCTACTTCAACCAGGCTACTGGCGAAAAGTATGTGCCTTACGTTATTGAGCCTGCTGCTGGTCTTACGCGCTCGCTTATGGCATTTTTGGTTGATGCTTATGACGTGGACGAAGCTCCAAACACTAAGGGCGGAGTTGACAAGCGCACTGTTCTTCGACTTGATCCTCGTTTGGCTCCTGTTAAAGCTGCAGTTTTGCCTTTGAGTAAGAAGCCAGAATTACAAGCTGTTGCTCAAGATTTGGCTGCAGATTTGCGTCAGCATGATTGGGTTATCGATTACGACGAAGCTGGTGCTATTGGTCGCCGCTACCGTCGTGAGGACGAAATTGGTACTCCTTTGTGCGTAACAGTTGACTTCGATACTTTAGAAGATCATGCTGTTACAATTCGCGAGCGCGACACTATGCAACAAGAGCGTGTTTCCTTGGACAAGGTTGCAGATTACGTCGCTAGCCGAATTAACGAAAAACGTGTTAAGTATCCGCAAGGCCCTGTTGAAATCGTTGGTACTCGTGCAGCCGACGGTACTACGGATATTGCTAAAGAAGCTGGCGAAGACGAGTCTAAGCCTGTACAAATCGCTACTGCTGGCGGATTATACTAATACGCGTTTGAGTAGTGCTTAAGCATTAATAAGCAAAATTATTATTATAGTGAACGGAGTTAAAGCAATATGAATTTTTCTATAAAACCAGTGGATTTAGGGAAAGTTCATATTGCAACTCCTGTTGTTTTATCTCCAATGGCGGGGATCACTAACTGGCCATTTCGCGTAATCTGCCGCGAATTTGGTCCGGACGGGCTTTACGTAGCAGAAATGATTACAGCTCGAGCTTTAGTTGCACGAAATCCAAAAGCATTGCGTTTATGCCGTTTTGCGCCTAGCGAAAAAGTGCGCTCGCTGCAACTTTATGGTGTAAATCCTTCTATTGTAGAGCAAGCAGCTCGAATTGTTGTCGACGAAAACATGGCTGATCACGTTGACTTAAACTTCGGCTGCCCAGTTCCAAAAGTGACGCGACGCGGCGGTGGTTCTGCTCTTCCTTGGAAAACTGATTTGTTGCAAGAAATTTTGCATCGCGTTGTTTCTGTTTGCGAACCAGCAGGAATCCCTGTTACGGCT
Source organism: Gardnerella sp. c10Ua_244 (assembly GCF_055818055.1). Classification (NCBI taxonomy): domain Bacteria; kingdom Bacillati; phylum Actinomycetota; class Actinomycetes; order Bifidobacteriales; family Bifidobacteriaceae; genus Gardnerella; species Gardnerella sp. c10Ua_244. The sequence continues at coordinate 41,349 of NZ_JARFVS010000001.1, read as the reverse complement.
AAATTCCGCGTTGGAATTGACGAGAATCATGAAACTTTTATTCAAGCTGGTCATATTGCGCAAGAAGAAGGATGCGCTGCTGTAACTTTGCATGCTCGTACAACTGCAGAATATTATGGTGGTCATTCAGACTGGACGCGTATTGGCGAGCTTGTAGAAGCACTCGATATTCCAGTTTTTGGCAATGGTGATATTTGGGGTGCGGAAGATGCGCTCGCAATGTTTAAGGAAACTGGCTGCGCTGGCGTTGCTATCGGTCGAGGATGTCAAGGTCGCCCATGGTTGTTTGCTGATATTCGCAATGCTTGCGAAGGTAGCGATAATCGTGTGAATCCTACTTTGACAGAAGTTGGTTCCGTTATTTTGCGTCACTTGAAGCTTTTAGTTGAGTTTTATGATGGTGACGAGCGTATGGCTGTTCACGACTTGCGTAAGCATGTCGCTTGGTATTTAAAGGGCTTTCCTGTTGGTGGTGGCACTCGTAAAGCGTTTATGGAGTGCGAGTCGATTGAGGATGTTCAACGTAATCTCGATATGCTTGACGGTTCTCTTCGTTTGCCAGAAAAAGTGTTAGACACGCCGCGTGGGCGAGTTAGATTTGCTAAAAAAGTTCATTTGCCGTATGGGTGGTTAGATTCTCGTACAACTAGTCACGAAGAGCGAGAGGCGTTATTTGGTGATGATCCAATGGATGCAAGTTACTAGTGTTTTCTAGGGCTTTCGTCATTTTTTTGCACTGATTATTTCGATAATGTTCTATTAAAATCACCTTGTGCTCATATTTGCATATAGCACGGTGTATTATCAAAACAGTGACATTTTTTCAGTTTATTGTGAAAACGTCGTCAGTATCGAGCGTTTTGCGCTAAAATATTGTGTAAACGTGCGTGAGTGACAGGAGATAACGGTGAGCGAGATTGCCCAGACTGACAATTTCAACGACAAAACCATCATCAAGGTAGTCGGCGTCGGTGGTGCCGGCGGTAACGCCGTCAATCGGATGATCAGCGAGGGCCTACAGAATGTAGAGTTTGTGGCCATTAATACTGACGCTAAAGATTTACTGCGTTCTGATGCTGATGTAAAGATTTCATTATCTGATGCTTCGAGCCGAGGCTTGGGCGCTGGTGCTGACCCTGAAAAGGGTGCTAAGGCTGCGCAGGATCATCAATCAGACATTGAAGAGGCACTTAAGGGTGCTGACATGGTGTTTGTTACCTGCGGTGAAGGCGGTGGTACGGGTACTGGTGCAAGCCCGATTGTGGCTCGTGCAGCTCATCAGCAAGGTGCTTTGACTATTGCTGTTGTTACACGTCCATTCGGTTTTGAAGGACCGCAACGTGCTGCATCTGCAAAACTTGGTATCGAAAATCTTCGCAAAGAAGTTGACGCGTTGATTGTTATTCCAAACGATCGTCTTTTGGAAATTTCTGATCGTACTATTGGAATTATTGAAGCATTTAAGACGGCAGATACTGCGTTGCTCGCAGGTGTGCAAGGCATTACTGATTTAATTACCATGAATTCTTACATTCATGTTGATTTCTCTGATGTTACAGCTGTTCTTCGCGGAGCAGGTACCGCATTGTTCGGTATTGGTGCTGCAAAGGGCGAGGATCGTGCAACTCAGGCAGCTGAAATCGCTATTAGCTCCCCATTGCTGGAAGAAAGCATTGAGGGTGCTCACGGTGCTTTGATTAATATCGCAGGTCCAAGTGATTTGAAGCTTCAGGAAGCTTCTGCTGCAACTGAACTTGTTCGTAAAGCTATTCATCCAGAAGCTCAAATTATTTGGGGTCTTTCTTTGGATGATTCTTACGGCGATGAGGTTCGAGTTACGGTTATTGCTGCTGGATTTGATGCCCATCCTAAGGCGGAGGAGTCCTCAGCTAAAGCTGGTCAGTTTGTTGATATGCAAGCAGATGTTAAGCCTGTAGCTCCTGCACAGTCTACGTCATCTTTCAAAGAGGAAGCTCAAGCTGCTCCACAAGTAGAACAACCTGCTTCTATGCCTTCTATGTTTGAGCCTGCAATGAATCAGCAATATTCTCCTTCTGCAGCTCCTGTACAGCAGACTGCTGAACCTGACGAATTAGATATTCCTGATTTTCTGCGTTAAGCGTAACGAGAGGAGGGTTGCTTCATGGCTGGCTTTATGAAGAACGTGATGTCATACGTTGGTATGGCAGATGTGCCTGAGGATGATGATTATGCTGAATCTGATGTTCAAGAAACGTCATTCGATAATGATCGCTCGGTAACTCCTGCTGTGTCGCAACATGGTAATGATTTGCGTGGTGGTTCTGCTCGTGCGAATGCTAGTCGTATGAGTCGTATTACTACAATTCATCCTAAGTCTTACGATGATGCGCAAATGGTAGGTCGTGCTTTGCGTGACGGTGTTCCAGTGGTTTTAAACCTTACTGGTGTAACTGAATCAGTTGCGTATCGTATTGTTGATTTTTCTGCTGGAGTTGTATTTGGTGTTCGCGGTTCTATTGAGCGTGTGACTCCTAGGGTATTTTTGCTAAGCCCAGCACAAGTGAATATCAAAGTAGAGGATGCTCCGAACGACAATACTGCGCGTGACTTGTTCTCCTAAAAATTGTATTTGCTAAAGAATTAATTGAGCAGCGTTTGTTTAACAACTTTCGCTGCTTTTTTATACTTTTTGGTAGCATAAAAGCGATGCGTACGAGCATGACTAAAATCATGCGAATTTAAACTAAAGGCATATAGCCCAAATAACGAAAGTAATCTCATGAGCATTGAAAATGAAAACACTATGCAAGCCAAGCAACGCACTGTATTGTCGTTTGTGCGTCGTTCTGGGCGCTTAGATGCGCGTTTACAGCACGCTCAGGAGCGTTATGCAAGTCAGTACCTGCTAGACGTTACTGAAGCGCCTGGCTCATTTAGATTGCGCGAAAATTTGAACATTACGCATGATTGGATTAGTGATAAGTGGGGGAATGATAATCCGCTTATTGTTGAAATTGGTTCCGGGCAAGGCGAAAACATTGTTGCCGCAGCTGAACGTTTGCCGGAAACTAACTTTTTAGCGCTTGAAGTTTATGATCCAGGCGTTGCTCACACAATGCTTCTTGCTGGAAAGCAAGGTTTGACTAATCTTCGTATTGCGCAAATTAACGCTCCTGATTTCTTCGCTGCGTGCGACTGTGGAGTTTTAGAAGAAGTTTGGACTTTCTTCCCGGATCCATGGCCTAAAATGCGTCACCATAAGCGTCGTATTGTGCAACCAGAGCTTGCCTCTACAATCCATCAGGCGTTGCGTAAAGAGGGCGTTTGGCGCATTGCTACAGATATTGAGGACTATGCTTTGCATGTGCATGAGATTATGGATTCTCGCGAAGATTTTGCAAATATTGGCGAATTAAGCGTAAGTCTTCCAGTTGAGCACGTAGGAAAAGGTACAGCTGGCACCGCTGCAACTCTTCCACACGCAGATTTTAGCGAATCTGAGCGCTTTGCTGGTCGAGTTCTTACGAATTTTGAACGCAAAGGCTTGGAGGCTGGTCGCACGATTCACGACTTCACCTACATAACACAATAATGTTCTGCCGCCGCTGTTCTCGTAGCTTTGCAATTGTACTTAACCTCAACACGCCGTGAGTTGCGTACTGCTTTTTTGAGTGTTAATATCATATGGTTTGGTTCGAAGCCCCCTTCGTCTAACGGTTAGGACACCAGACTTTCAATCTGACAACAAGAGTTCGACTCTCTTAGGGGGTACAAATTACAACGCCGCTGGGTTTTCAGCGGCGTTTTTCGTTTTTTGTATTTCTGATGTTCGTATTTCTATTTTTGCTGCTTACCCTATTTTTCGTATTTTGCGCAGCAATTAGTTTTTCATATATTTTTTCTATAAATCGATATAAGATCTGACAATGTATTAAATATCACAAAAGGTATGTTGTGCTTTTTAGAGGTGATACACTTTCTCATTGGTACTTCTGCCCGGGCTGCGTAGGTCAGGAAGTATTCAATTCAGTAATTTACAATGCGCAGCAGCTTAAAAAGGATTTCCTATGAGCGATATTTTCAATACAAATAATAATGGGTTAGAATCATCTAATTGTGTAACGGATCAAGTGGATAGTAATGCTGCTTCTAGTATTAATAGGGTTATAAGCATGCGTTGGCGTGTTGCAGATATCGCATTAGGTGCTGCTCTTGCTGCTGTTTTTGGCGTTATCTTGTATGGCTATGGCTTGGTGTTTATTCCTTTGATTCGTACTTTGAATGCAGCTGTTCTTCCTGGTTTTGCAAGCATCACGCATGGTGTTTGGTATTTGTCTGGAACTCTTGCAGTTTTGCTTATTCGTAAGCCAGGTTCTGCAGTGTATGTAAATGTTGTTGCAGCATTTGTACAGGTGCTTCTTGGAACTCCGTTTAATATGCGAGATACGCTTATTTCCGCACTTTTGCAGGGTGTGTTTGCGGAGATTCCGTTCTTAATTTTCCGTTTGCGAAAGTTTAATTTGACTTTGAGCGCTCTTTCTGGTTTGCTTGTGGCTTTTGAGTATGGTGTGTTCTTAAGCTTCACTAAGTATCAGGCTAAGGCTCCAACTTATATTACTATTCACATGCTTAATGAGCTTATTAGTGGATTATTGCTTTCTGGAGTGCTTGTGTGGTTTGTGTATTTGGCTTTGCGCAAAACTGGTGCTCTTGATAACTTCGCATCTGGACGTTCTGACCGAGCTTGAAATCATCGGGATTTCAAGCTCCTTCAGAGCGTCGAGCTTGCTCAGGTTGAAAGCACGGTGTGTTTTCAACGCAAGCGAGGTCTGCCTTCGTTGTTATTAACGGAGGCAGATTTTGGTTGGTGTGGTTTTGTGTTGGGTTTTGTTTTTGTTTGTTTGGGTTTTGACCGAGCTTGAAATCATCGGGATTTCAAGCTCGGTAATCCTAAGCAAGGTCAAAAATTCGACTCACTGAGTTGGCGACGTTTATGGGTATGTGCTAATCTAGTCGTTGCTAACTTTGTTAGCGTGGGGCTTTAGCTCAGTCGGTTAGAGCAGCGGACTCATAATCCGTCGGTCCAGGGTTCAAGCCCCTGAGGCCCCACAAGATATTAATAATGCCACTTCATTATGATTTATGAAGTGGCATTTTTGCATCTTATAATTTAAATTTTATTTTTTGTTTTATTTGTTATTTTCTGCCATTGACAAGTAATCTGGTATTTGTTTTGGATACTTAGGCCATGCTCCTTCTTGAGTGCACACAAATGCTGCAGTATTAACAGCTGCGCGATGCGCCTCTTGCAAGCTTTCTCCCTTAAGAATATGCGCTGCAAATGTTCCTGAGAACGAGTCTCCAGCACCAACTGTGTCAAGAACTTCAACGTGTGGAGTTGGGATAGTTGAGCTTTCTCCAGTGCTAGTAGTAATCGTGCTAAAAGTAGAGCCGCCTGTAAGAATCACATAATCTAGTCCGTAACGAGCTTGGAACCACTTGCAAGCTTCCTCGTCTGAAGTGTCGCGAATATTGAACATATCGCGTAATAAGAATAGTTCCGAATCGTTAAGCTTAAATACTGTTGCTTCTTGAAGTAATGTGTCAATAAGATCCTTAGAGTAGTGATCGCTTCTAATGTTAATATCGAAGAACTTCATTGCTCCAGGCTTAGTATGCTTTAACAATTGCAAAATTGTGTCGTGAGTTTCTTGAGAACGTAAGCTTAGAGTGCCAAAGCATACTGCATCTGCTCGTTCTACTAAATCAATGAGTTCTCGAGTGTAAAGAATATGATCCCATGCTATATTTCGCAGAATAGTGTACTCTGGTATTCCATTTTTTAGTGTTACTTCTACAGTGCTTGTTGGCCAAGCGTTGCGTTGAATAATTGAAGCGATGCCAGCTTTGTTCACTTTGTCAATCAGCTCATCGCCGAGTTGGTCTTGACCAACAGCGCTAATCATGCAACTTTGCGCTCCGTGACACTGTGCATGATATGCAAAATTTGCTGGTGCTCCGCCAACACGTTTTCCGTGTGGAAGCAAATCCCATAAAAGTTCGCCGAGTGAAAGAACAATTGGCTTAGTCATAATATTCCTTTCGCACGCGTCAGTGCAGCAAGTTTGTAGAGCTATACTTTTTACTAAATATCTTCTCGCTTCTTCAAAAGCATTTTGATGCAAATTTTGCTTGTAAAAATGCTATACGAACAATTATGGTGCGCCCTTTCGATAAGTAATATGCGCAATGCGTGTTACGTTTCTATAGAGCGCACCATAAGTGCTATATTGTGTACGTTTAACTTAGCTTATGCTGGCGTACTATATTATTATTATTCTTTTTTATTATATTTTTCTATTATTTTGATTTATTGCTTAATGCTGAAAAATATCACTTTTGTGAGCTTGTTCAGCCATCCATGCTTCTACATCATCGATTTGCTTTGGAATGTCAATAGAAAGCCACTCTGGACCGTTTTCAGTCATTAGTACATCATCTTCAATACGAATTCCAATTCCGCGCATTTCTTCCGGTAGCATCAAATCGTTAGCTGCAAAGTATAATCCTGGCTCAATAGTGAATATCATTCCTGGAGTAATTTTTGCGCTCTGATAAGACTCGTAGCGTGCTTGTGCGCAATCGTGCACATCCAAACCAAGATGATGAGCAACGCCGCAAGCGTGCCAACGACGATGTTGTTGACCTTCTGGCGAAAGTGATTCTTCAACGCTTACTTTCAAAATTCCCCATTCGTGCAAGTGTTCAGCTAGAACGCGCATGCAAGCATGGTGAATATCGGAGTAGGTTGCACCTGGCTTAGCAGCCTCAAAACCGGCTTGCTGAGCGTCAAGAACGCACTGGTAAAGCTTCTTTTGTAAGTCAGTGAATTTGCCGTTCGTTGGGAAAGTTCGTGTAATGTCAGCAGTGTAGAGGCTGTTAACTTCAACGCCGGCATCAATAAGTAGCAATTCTCCGCTGGAAACAACGCCAGTGTTGCGCATCCAGTGCAAAATTGGCGCGTGCTTGCCTGAAGCAACAATAGTGTCGTAGCCTACTTCGTTGCCTTCTTCGCGAGCAACAGAATTAAAAGCACCCTCAATCATGCGCTCGGAATGCTCATGACCCAAAGCATTAGGCAAACGCGTAAGCATGCGGTCAAAACCAAGTTTTGTGGCGGCAATAGCTTTGCGCATTTCGCGAATTTCGTAGTCGTCCTTAAGCATTCGTGCTTCTGCAGCGAATTCGTGCAATTTATCGTCTGCGCAAGTGTTTGCATCTTCATCAGTAAATCCACTTGCTTCTCGCATTGTTTCAACTTTTGCAGTAAGCTCAGGATCGGTTTCTCGAACAATTCGCACGCGAATGCCTTCGCCATTAGCGTCGTCGCTTACGTTCTTTGCAATAGCGTCGTCAAGTTCTGCAATATCGCGCGTTTCAATGCCGGTCATTGCTTTAAGTTCTTTTAAGCCTGCGCGAGGACCAACCCAATATTCTCCGTAGTGAGGATCCTTGTAAAATGCTGAAGTGCTGTTATCTGCGCGTGGAGCTACAAAAAGTTCTGGCGTATGATTTTTACCGGCTTTTGCTTCTTCGCTATCTTTTTCAACCGGTTCCATAACAAGCACAGCACCAGCCTCATAGTCTTGACCTAAGCCAGTGTAGTAAGCAAATGTAGTGTCTGGACGGAAAGCATAATCGCAGTCGTTATTACGCACCTTTGGTTGTCCTGCAGGGATAACTAAACGTTCGCCTGGGAAACGCTTTGAAAGAGCCTCTAAACGAGCTGGAATGTACTTGCTAGATTCAAGAGCCTTAACTTCTGGCTCCTGGTTATCCCAGTTATTCGTCATAAAATCTTTAAAAGAATCACTGTTTGGACGAAGTGAACGGTTATTTACGCGATCTTCTGCCTTTTGTGTGCCGTCAGCTTTTAGCTCTTCGCCGTGCTCAGTTGGCGTATATTCTGCCATTATGAGACTCCTTAATTTTTGCTTGTTAATTTTTGCTTGCGCAAATTATACAAATAGTAAATAAACAGTCAATAAACTAACATAGTCTTATTTAGTGTTTTATGCGAGTTTTTTTTTTAGTGCAAAATAGCAAGATTTTATACGCAATTTACAAAGTGCGTTTAAAACGCTTTTGCTATGTGAATATTGTCACAACATATTTATATGCGTGTGTTGTTGGTATCAACTAATCTAGATAGTTGGAAAATGAGTAAGCGAGCGTAAAAATTAGGGGGAGTAGTTATGTCTATTGAAAATCCAAATCGCAATAATGAGCGAATTGTTGATATCGAACGCAATATTATGAGTCGAGCTCCAGAACACAATAAAACTAATCTCGACTTGGATCGCATGCGTCTTATTCTCGATATTTTAGGTCATCCAGAGCAGTCTATGCGTGTTATTCACATAACTGGTACGAACGGCAAAGGTTCTACTGCTCGAATGGCTGAGTCGATTTGTCGAGCATACGGTTTGCGAACCGGATTATATACTTCTCCACATTTGGAGCGCGTAAATGAGCGCATTATGATTGATGGACAGGAAATTAGTGACGATCAGTTCGTCGATGTGTGGGATCAAATGAAAGACATTATCGACATGGTTGATGCTCGCATGGAAGCTGACGGTAAGCCAAAAATGAGCTTTTTTGAAGTGCTTACAGCCATGGCAATTTGGGCTTTTGCGGACGCTCCTGTTGATGTTGCTGTTATGGAAGTTGGCATGGGGGGCGAATGGGATGCCACTAATGTTATGAATGCTGATGCTGCAATTATTGGGCCGGTTGATATGGATCACATGCAATGGCTTGGAAACACTGTTGAAGAGATTGCGCGTACGAAGGCTGGTATTATTAAGCCAAATTGCACTGTTATTTTGGGTCCTCAGCCGCATGAAGCTAAGGTTTTGCCAATTATTAAGGAAGTTGCGGAGCGCAACCATGCTACATTATTGCGCGATTCTTCTTATGGCGATGGCGAACTTGAAGTTGTGTCTCGTACTCCTGCAGTTGGTGGACAGGTTGTTACTTTGCGTACGCCTCTTGGCACTTATGAGGATGTTCCGGTTGACAAGTTTGGCAAGCATCAGGCTCATAATGCTTTGGCAGCTCTTGCTGCTGCGGAGGTTGTGCTGCCTGTAAGTGGTGCTTTGGATGGCGATTTAGTTGCAGAGGCTTTAAGTCAGGTTAAGGTTCCTGGGCGTATTGAGCAGGTTCGTACTTCGCCGACAATCATTATTGACGGTGGACATAACGTGAATGCTGCCGAGTCTCTTCGTGAAACTATTGAAGAAAACTATCATTTTGAGCAGCTTATTGGCGTTGTGGCAATGATGGCAGATAAGCAAGTTGAAGAATACTTGGGTGTTCTTGAACCTATTTTGACGAAGATTATTGTTACGCGTAATTCTTGGCGTGACCGTGTAATGGATCCAGAAGAGCTCGAAAAGATTGCTGAAGGCGTATTTGGCGAGGATCGCGTAATTCGTGTTGACGAGTTGCCGGATGCTATTCAAACTGCTGTTGATTTAGTTGATGAAGACGATGAGCTTGGTGTGGGCTATGGTCACGGAGTGCTTATTTGCGGTAGTTTCGTCACTGCAGGAGACGCGCGCACAATGCTTGTTGAGCACGTGAATCCGGATTTAAAAAAGCCTAAAGATCAGCGCGTAGCAATCCACCCAAATATTGACGAATCTTGAAAATTAAGCTATTTGTGCTACTTAATTCGCAAAGATTTAGCTTTTTCTACAGTATTTTTTACAAGTACTGCTTGAGCGTCAACTAACGGTATTTGCGGAAGAGGAAAAGCTTCATTAAGTACGCTTAATTCTGTGCAACCCAAAATAAGTGCGTCGCAACGGCACGTTCCTGCAGGGTCGAGCATGTCGCTTAAAACGGACTCGTAACGGCGTAAATTAAGATTGCCTGTGCCTTTTACATCATCATAAATAAGTGATGTAATGCGTTTTTGCAAATCGTCGTCGGGTGCTACGAATGTGTATCCTGCTTCTTCTATAGCGCGCTGATACACTCCAGCTTTACGCGATCCTGCAGTACCTAAGAATCCAATACGGTTACATTTAGACTTTGGGTAACGTTTAGAAACTTCAGCTACAGCACCACGCGGCATATGTATAATTGGCACGTCGGTGAGTGCTTGGAACTTATCGTAAAAGTAATGCGCAGTATTGCACGTGAGCACAATAAATGAAGCACCTATTGCAGTTGCTTTAGCTATGTCGTCTGCAAGAGTAGGGAATGGGCTTTCGGATGATTCGCCAACAATATATGCTGTTCTATCTGGCACAGAAGCATCATTGAATACCACATAATCTAAAAACTCTTGATCGTTATGTGCATGCGTTTCTTTATTAAGTAAACGAATATAGCTTTCTGTTGCAAGTGTGCCCATGCCGCCAAGTACAGCAAAAAACGGACGTTTCATTGTCTCATATTCCCTTCAAAGTTACGTAATAATTTTCACGCTTTATTGCGGAAAAATTCTGCGTAACGCCTTGTGTAAATTGAAAACATATGACGAATCATCAACCAGCGTAGCAGATTCATATCTTTTTTATATTCTAGCGTAGTGCCCCAATCGCTGCGACGAATCATATTAAGACCGCGCTTCTTTTCATCGCCTTCTGCTACATAATTGCAAAATATCGATCGCGGAATCTCCATCCACAACTTTTCTCCACGACCGAACACAGTATTTCCGTCAAAAGGCTTATGGTCAATTAAATCTTCAACAAAATATTTAGCAATATTAAATCCGTTTAAAGTGACGAAATAGCTTGAACGGCCTTGGCGTAAATTGATTTCAAAAAGCTTATATTTTCCGTCTCTCTCATCGTATTTCATATCAAAATTAGCTACGCCAACGTAATGTATATCTTCCAAAAATGCTTTAATATTTTGGAAAACTTCTTCATTGTAGTCTGGAATAATAGCTGCATAATTTCCGATTGCTTCTGGAGTTGGATCCTCTAGTAGAGGGTGTCCTAGAAACATCATGCGCACATGATGATCGCTATCAACGTAAGCATTTAGCACACGCATGCGGCTGTCGTCTCCAGGAATAAAGTCTTGCAAAATCATTTCGTCATCGTAGCCAGCTTTGTACGACCGTTGAATAAGAGTATCAAGTTCTTGCGGAGTATTGATAATAAAAGCTTTTTTACGTCCCTCAAAATCAATATCAAGCCATTTAGTGCTATTCGCTGGTTTCATAGCAATAGGGAAGCTGAATGGCAAATCTTCATAAGCGTGCGCTGCTACTTCTTGAGCGTTTACAACTTTAGTTTTTGGATGAGGAAGATTGTATTTTTCACAAGTTTTATAGAATGAGCTTTTAAGGCTAAGCTGGCGATTGAGCGAATTTGGCAATGTGTGGAAAGCAAAATATTCGTGCAATTCATCACCGCATTGGCTTAGAAGGTTCGCATATACGTCGCCGCAAGGAATAAGCAGAAGTTTGGTATTAGGATGCTCTTGATGCCATGATTTAGCAAAATTAAGCATTGTATTGCGGAATGTAGGAAGTTCTCCAAAGCCTGGAACAATTCTCACATCGACAATTTTGCTAAATTTCGTAGGTGAAAGTTGGAAGTGCGCAAAAGCAATTGAAGTAATGCCATATTCTTCATGGAATGCTCGAGCCATGCCATATGCGTTTATATCGCTACCGAGTAACACAGGTTGGAATCGTTGATTATTCATTTGTATCTTCTTCATTTGTTTTAGTTTGTTAGCTAGCTTGTTATTTAGTTTATGTAGTAATTGCGTTTATTTTATTCGTATATTTTCATACTTTCGCATAAGCGTATTACAGACCAAAAAGACGCTTTATTACGAATGAATCACCCTCATACGGTACATGCTTTCGTTTGTTTTTAATCCAACGTTCATCGCCCTTACCAATAGCAAGAAGAATGTTTAATCTTCCATTTTCTTGTTCGCTGTTTGCAGCATCGTTGTAAGCGTATTCTATTGCTTCAGCTCTGTCGATAATAATGCGTGAAGAAACATTTGGGTTAGTAACATAACTTTGCATATCCTCGCAAATATGCATTACGTCTTCAGTATCAGTATCTTCAGTAGTGAAAATAAACTGTTCTATGCGGTTTTGCGCGGCTTCAACAATTTCTTTACGGCGGTCGACAGCTTTATCTCCTGTGGAACCAGTTATTAGCGTAATTCGAGGATTAAATTTGCCGTAGCGTTCTTCTACAAAGTCAAGAACTGATTTTGTAGAAATGTAGTTATGCGCATAGTCGACAACTGCAATCATGTTTGAGTGCGTGTCTTTGAAAACTTCCATGCGTCCAGAAATTTTCACGTTCTCAATAGCGTGTAGTGCGTGTAAATCAGTATCCTGATTAATTCCCAATTCTCCTGCAATAGCGATCGCAGCTAAAGCATTTTCGTAGTTAAAATCTCCTGCAATAGACAATGCGAATTCGTCAATAGGGCAGTAGTGCACGTCTTCTTCGTAGTTGTTATCTTCATAGTCGTCGTCTTCGCTTGAGTCTCGCATAGCGATGCAATGTGATTCACTATTTTCTACTGGCATTGCAATGTAGTCAGGAGTAAGTAATTCCGTGTAATCGTCATCGTTAGCAGGCGCGCAATAATTTATGCGATCGTCGTCAAGATCATCGAAATTGTCATTTTCGCAAGCATCGCCTTCTATTTCATCTTTTTTAATGCGAGCAAAAGTTGTTACGAGCACATTGTTGCGTTCCGCATCTTGTAAAAGAAGATCTGCATGATCTGTATCAGAATTTAGTACTAAACGCTTAGTATTTGCAATAATTTGTCGTTTGCAATACAAGTAATCTTCAAAAGTTGGGTGCTCAATAGGGCTAATGTGGTCTGGGCTAATGTTCAAGAATGCTGCAACATCGAATTTAAGACCGTATACGCGATTCACCTTATATGCTTGCGAAGAAACTTCCATAACAAGATACTTCATGCCGTTATCTACAGCTTCGCGCATCATTTTGAAAGCATCAAAACTTTCAGGAGTAGTTAAATTAGATTCAACGTAATTTTTTCCGTCTACGCAATTATCTACTGAAGAAAACAGTGCTGCTTTACCGTGCGAATGGGAGTTTAGAATAGCGTGAGTAAAGTAGGCTGTAGTTGTTTTGCCTTTAGTTCCAGTAATTCCAACAATAGTGAGTTTTTCTTGTGGATTTCCAAAGAATGCTGCTGCAAGCACGCTCATTGCTTTTTTAGCATCCGTAACAATTAAACCAACAGCTTTTGTGTATTGTGCGTAGCTTTGTTCAGCAACATATGCAGCAAGTCCTTTGTTGTCTGCATCTAAAAGATATTCCGACTGAAAATTGCCTTTAATAAACAGAAGTGTTCCAGGTGTAATATCGCGAGTATCGTAAGTTGCGTTAGTGAAGCACTCGTCTGCATCAATATTTGGGAAATAATACGGATTTAAAGACCATATTTCATTGCGAGAATGAGTAGAGTCTACAGTTTTTTCTTTAGTATTAGCAGTATTAGCACTATTAGTATCTTCTGCTTTACCATATTGAATCATTTCGCGCAACAAACCATAGTGTTGCAAAATTTCACTTGCGCTTGCTAATGACAACGTGTTATGCATGATCATAATTTACTTCTTTTCACCAAATGTTTTATAGCCATGTTCCAGTAATAGGCTCACGTCCGTGAGATTGCAGCCATTGATTGAAGCTATCTCGCCAATTAATATAAGCTTCGCGCTGCCAATCCATCATAGTATTCAGTCTCATGCAACTTACTGACTCATATAGTTTGCTCATTGGAGCAATCAAATCAAGAGCTGCAACTGTGTCTGCTGTAGCATCGTGGAAATCTCCGATTGGTTCAACTCCATAAAATTGAGATGTAATAGTGAGAGTACGCTTGCCGGATCTTCTAGAAACAGCTCTATCGATAACAAGAGGGTCAACAGTAAGAATGTCATTAGCGTTTAGTGCATGTATTGAACAAGTTGCGCGTTCTTCTAGCGCAGTAAGATGCCAACGCTTCAAGTCGTGACGTAACATTGCAATATCAAATGGAGCGTTATAAGCAAGTAGTGGAATATTCTTAGCTTGAGCCATGCTTACTGCGCGTGCAAGGAATTCAAGTTCTTCTTCAGGCTCTCCGCCGTGTTCTTGAAGGTATTCGTCTGTGAAACCATTTACTTCGCTTGCCTTAGGATTCATAGGCTGATGAGGGTTAATTAACCAAGTTGATACCACATCTCCAGCGTGAGCTAGTTCAGGATTGCGTAATACTAGAGTTGCAGAAACAATGGCATCTTTACCAATATTTGCACCTGTAGTTTCAGTGTCGAAACCAAGTAACCATGATTCAGCAAGTAATGTATTTTCATCTTGCTTAGGTGCTAAATCTAAAGCATTTAACAATTCTTGAATATGAGTTGGCATAGTCACAATACTACCGCAATGTCACGCAATGTCACACTATGCCGCGCTGCGTTATTGTGCTGCGATGTGTTATCATCTTGCGCTGCGCTACAGTATGCAACACGACAAATTAGTAGCTATATGTGCAAAATGAAAGTATTATTGACTATATGAGTGAGCAAATCGAGAAGACAAATGTTATGTGCTCTAAAAGCGTAAGAGCTAAAAAACAAAGTGCAAAAAATTGTAATGCTCGCTTATTTAGTGATCGTTTAGTAAATACTAAGCAAAGTTCTGCAATGGAAAGTCGACGCAAAAGATTTGAACAACTTGTATCTACTTGCGTTGATCCTTTATACACCCAAGCTATGCGTCTTACGCAAAATGCGCAGGATGCGCAAGATTTAGTGCAAGATACTTTTGAGCGCGCTCTTAAATCTTTTGAAACTTTTCAGCCTGACACAAATTTTGCTGCTTGGATTAACAGGATTGAACGAAATTTGTATTTTAATCAGTACGCGAAAGCAAAACGAAGCCCTAAACGTGCTAACGATGAAACTGGTGACTACAATGATTGGGATATTTATGAGGCTTCTAATCATTGCGCAAAAGGAATGCTTTCTGCTGAACAAGAATATTTAGAAGGGTTTGCTCCACAAGAGATTATTGCGGCGCTTAGTAAGTTGCCACCTGAGCGTAGAAAAGTTTTTATTGAAGTTGCTATTCGAGGTAAATCTTATAAACAAATTGCGCAAGAAGAAGGCGTAAAAATAGGAACTGTTATGAGTAGACTTAACCGCGCTCGCATGCAACTTAAACGTGAGCTTTCTGATTATTCTAGTGAATAAAAGTATGTTAAAACGAAAAAGCCCACGATTGACGTGGGCTTTACAGTATGTATAAGCGAATTTATAGCTTAAGCATTTGGTCTTTTGCCATGATTCGCTGCTTTTTTACGACGCGCCTTGCGCTTGCGGCCACGCATACCCATAATGCACTCCTTAACGATTAATGAACAACCTTAGGGATTATCGCACGTTGCCAAGACGTTATATTTGTCAACGTACTAATCTCGTGCGAGCAATCACTTGTTGGTAGCAATATTTGCAGTGATAAAGCTTATGTTGCTTATGCTGCTATATCAGCTACAGTTGCGTTTAATAATGTTACGATATCTTGAGGATCAAGAACTACGTCCAATCCTCGTTTTCCTCCAGAAACAAGAATCTCATCAAATTGCATTACGCTACTATCTAGTACTGTTTCATGATGCGTTTTTTGTCCGAATGGTGAAATTCCGCCAACTACGTAGCCGCTTTCTCGTTGCGCGACTTCTGGGCTTGTCATACTTGCTTTCTTTGCGTGTACGGCTCCTGCAATTGCTTTCATATTGAGACGTCCGTTTACTGGAACAATTCCAACTACTCGCTTTTCACCAGTGTCAACCATGAGAGTTTTGCAAACTTGAGCTGCGCTTACGCCTAGCTTCTCAGCAGCCTCAATTCCGTAGCCGTCGTCCATGTGATTAGCGTCATGCTCGTATTGCGCTATGCGGAAGGTGATGCCTGCGTTTTCGAGTTGCGCAATAGCAGGAGTTGCTTTTCCGGTTTCTGCATGTTTTTTACTCATTTGTTACCGTGCCTTATACTCAGCCATCAAATTGTGTTACATGATATGCTATACCGACTGTTGACTTAATGTATATTAAACATATAAACCCCTTGTGGAGCTTAGAAAGCAGCACAAGGGGTTTTTGATATATTAAATATTCGCACAAGCAACTATTGCTAATCGATGCTTAGCGAAATCACTCGGAGATTTCAGCGAAGTAAAGAAGGGTGCGAATCATGTTGGAAGTGAAGCCGTACTCGTTGTCGTAGAAGGTAACGGTACGAGCCAAAGTTACACCGTCAACAGTGTTCACATCGGTCTGAGTTGGATCGAAAACGCCACCGTGGGTGTCGCCGATGATGTCAGAAGACACGATGCTGTCTGCATTGTAACCGAAGTACTCGCAGTTTTCGAAAGCCTTCTTGAAAGCATCGTTAATTTCTTCAGTGGTTGCTGGCTTCTCAAGAACAGTAGTTAACTCGGTAACAGAGCCGTCTGGAACTTGAATGCGCTGTGCGTGACCCTGGAGCTTGCCGTTAACTTCTGGCACAACCTTGCCGATTGCCTTAGCAGCGCCGGTGGAGTGCTCAATGGTGTTGCAAGCTGCGGAACGGTTGTTGCGTGGCTTGGAGCCGCGTGGGCCGTCGAGAATCATCTGAGTGCCGGTGTATGCGTGAATTGTGGTCATGAAGCCGGACTTGATTCCCCAGTTATCTTGAAGCAACTTCACCATTGCGGCCATGGAGTTGGTGGTGCAAGAACCAGCGGAAACAATGTTGTCAGAAGCCTTCAAGATTTCGTGGTTAACACCGAACACAACTGTTGGAGTGGTTTCGTCCTTAGCAGGAGCAGAAATAAGAACCTTCTTAGCGCCTGCGTTCAAGTGAGCCTGGGACTTTTCTGCAGAAGTGTAGAAACCGGTGCATTCGAGAACGAATTCAACGCCATCGTTCTTAACCCATGGAATGTTATTTGCGTCTTTTTCGGCGTAAACCTTATAAGTCTTGCCATCTACAACGATTGCGTCTTCGGTGGAGGTTACCTCAACTGGGGTGCCGTCATCGTGGCGGAATGTGCCGTGGGTGCTGTCATACTTGAGCAAGTAGGCGAGCATCGAAGGGGTGGTCAGATCGTTGATGGCTGCGACTTCGATGTCACCTGCTTGACCGCCGCGAGCTTGAAGCTCAAAAATACGACGGAATGCGAGACGACCGATACGACCGAAACCATTAATACCAATCTTGACTGTCATGTGGTTCTCCCTTGAGTGAGACCTCGTGCGCAACGTTTTAAGCCGCGCTATTTTCGCGATGAAAACTCACGCATTTAGGTCATCGTTATTTGAATTAACGGTGTTCATTTTAGTGTGCGGTATGTACGAAGAGTTGTAATATAGCTCACTTTTATTGCAATAATGCATTGTGAGAACAGTGAGCGTTAACATGCTGTGTTTTATGAGTGTTTTTGTGAATTTTTTGATAGTTTCCAGTTGCGTTTTTGCATAACATTTTACGAATCAATATTGTTCAATTGAACAACGCATGTAATGTTAAAAAGAAAAAGGCTGACGAGTTTTCAAGTAAAAGAACCTCGTCAGCCATTTGTGCAAACTAAAGTTTGCGCTATTCGTTATACGTCATTGCTTCAGCAGCTGCAGTAGTCGAATATGTTGGAGTAGTTTCGCTTTCAAGAGGAACTGCTAATGCCTCAGATATAGAAGTATCGACTTCGCCTAAATCTCCAATTGGTCTTTTAAACCAGCTCACCTGTGGTAATGGAGCATTAATAGGGAAGGTTACAATAAGTGTTCCTTCATGAACGTCAATATGAGCAGGCGTATCATTTAATAATTCGTTACTTAAACCTTGTACTGCATCTCCATGCATGGTTGCGTGTTTAAGCTGATACTTTAATCCAACTTCATTTACATCATTAGAAACTGGAGTATGAGAAAAAACGGAAACTATGCGCAAATCATTTCCAGATGATGCTGGAAAATCAAGAGATCCATCATGTATTGCTGTAACAATTTGACCGTCGCCGTACAAGAATCCAATTCCACCGCGACGCGCTAAACGAACCATAAGTTGAATATTAGAAATAGTATGGTCAACTCGACCACCTAATCCTCCGAAAATATGAAATTCTCGAGAGCCTTTAGCCCAACCGACTTTCAACGCAGAAAGTAAGTCCGGATCATCTTTTTCTGCAGGCAATCTAGTAATAACTGCATCAGTAGGGAGCTTTAATCTAACAGAGTCAAAATCGCCGATGAGCGCATCCACATGCAAACCTAATTTACATGCATGATCCCAGCCTCCATCAGCTGCAATTGTTAAAGCGCGATCTGGCACATGCTCACGCGTATGGTCGTAATAATCTCCTGCTGCTAATACTACGCAGCGTTGCAAAGGTTCCATAGCAACATAATAACGCTGCATTTGTACTGATACCATACATTTACAACAAGAGTTTATAAGCGTAGTTGTTAACCAACATTTGACTATGTTTTATGCCATTTTTGGATTTGATATTAACGTATTTTATTGCTTTTATTCCGGCAAATACAGGAATTTTTAGACTAATACTCGCTTAACATAAAGTGCTTGGTGTAATATTGCATGGCAAGTTAGATTTTCCAAGTTATTATGGATTTTCGTTAATTATTTGCTAGTAGACTAACGTAATGCTGTGTTGTATATTCTACGAGGAGAAATAAATGTGCGGAATTGCAGGGTTCATTAATGACACCCCAATTAACGTCAAAAGCCAAATTGTAAAAGATATGACAGATGTGATTGCGCATCGTGGTCCTGACGAGTATGGAACTATGATTGACGAACACGCAGCACTTGGTTTTCGTCGACTTAGCATTATAGATCTTCACGGTGGATCCCAACCTATGTACAACGAGGATGGGAATCTTGCAGTTACTTTTAATGGCGAGATTTATAACTACAAGCCACTTCGCGAAGAACTTATTAAAGCTGGTCACACTTTCCATACTGATTGCGATACAGAAGTATTAGTGCACGGATACGAAGAGTGGGGTAAAGGCTTACTTAATCGTTTACGCGGAATGTTTGCATTTGTTATTTGGAACAAGAGTACTCAAGAATTGTTTGGCGCCCGCGACCATTTCGGTATTAAGCCTTTTTATTATGCGCAAATGAACGGTACTTTTATGTACGGATCCGAAATTAAATCTTTACTGCGCCATCCAGATTTTAAGAAGGAACTTAACGAAAATGCGCTTAAGCCGTTTATGACATTCCAATATCCTGCAATTAACGAAACTTTCTTCAAAGGCGTTTTTAAGCTTCGTGAAGGTAATTGCTTTACGTATAAGAATGGCGAAATGAAGATTGAGCAATATTATGATCCTAATTTCAAAGAAACAAAGCAACGCTTGAATGAATTAGTTGATTCTATTGATAAAACAGTTTGTGATTCTGTTCAAGCTCACCAAATTGCGGATGTTGAAGTTGGTTCGTTCCTTTCTTCTGGAGTTGATTCAAGTTATGTTGCCGCTGTTGCACGCCCTGAACACACATATTCTATTGGTTTTGCCGGTGGAAGATACAATGAATCCAAACAAGCAAGCGAATTGGCAAAAATTATTGGCTTAAACAATAAATCTGAAATTATTGACGCCGCTGACGCATTCCGTTATTTCCCACAAATTCAGTGGTATTTGGACGAACCTGATTCTAACTTCTCTTGCGTCCCATTATTCTTCCTTGCAAAATTAGCTTCGCAAGATTTACGCGTTGTGCTAAGCGGTGAGGGAGCAGATGAATTATTTGCAGGATACATTGATTATGGTGTTCACACGCGTTCTAAACTTATTAAAGTTGTGACTCGCATGCTTGCAAAGTTGCCAAAAAAGTTGCGTTACGCGATTGGTCGAGCTGCAAAAGGAAAGCATTTCCACGGAGCATGGCATTTGTACGCTAATTTGGCTCCAGCTGAGGAGCATTTTATCGGTCAGTCAAAGGTTTTCAATGAGGAAGATGCTGTAAAACTTTTGAAACCTGAGTATCGCAAAGGTCCTAGCGTTCGCAGCATCGTCGATGCTATTTACAATAGAATTGCTGGTAAGGGACTTTCTGAAGTCAAGAAAAAGCAATATCTTGATATGCATCAATGGATGCCAGGAGATATTTTGCTTAAGGCAGATAAAATGACTATGGCACATTCTTTGGAGCTTCGCGTGCCTTTGCTTGATCGCGTTCTTATGGATGTTGCAGAAAAAGTTCCTACTAAATATTTAATTACTGACGAAAATACGAAGTTTGCTTTCCGACAAGCTGCGTCCCGTCATTTGCCAAAAGCTTGGTATGACAGAGAAAAGCTTGGTTTCCCTGTGCCAGTTAAGGATTGGTTGCGCGAGGAACGTTTTTATAAGATTGTGCGTAAGACGTTTGAAAGTGACGATGCTGCTAAATTCTTCGATAGAGATGCTTTACTTCGTATGATTGACGATAATTATGCAAAGAGAAATGACGATCGTCGTAAGATTTGGACAGTTTACACATTCCTGACTTGGTATGATGTGTACTTTAATCATGATGGATTGAAGCCTGAGCCGATGCAGTTAGCGTAGAAATCGCATAGTTCTAGCTTTGATTTGCGGCAGTCAAAACACATTTCGTGTGTTGGCTGCCTTTTTGTCAAGGCTTCTAGTAAAATAGATATTCGGCTTGAGTAATCAAGAAAGTGGGATGTCCCCACCTGGAAGCCTACTGTGGTTTCGGGTTCATGACTTCGGTCACGCAAGTTAGCTCTTGTGCTGCTTGCTGCGCTGTTATATAGCGTTTTATTGATATGAAGTGGTGAATCTTAAGCTCTTGGACTTCTTGGTGTATTACATCTTACAAGTATTTAGAAGGATTGGAGTCATCATTAGCGACGAACCACGCATTAACGAGGAAATTCGAGTCCCTCAGGTGCGCCTTATTGGTCCAAAGGGCGAGCAAGTGGGAGTTATCGCAACCTCTGTCGCGTTAAACCTTGCAAGGGAAGCTAACCTCGATCTTGTCGAAGTTGCACCTACTGCTAAGCCTCCAGTAGCCAAGCTTATTGACTACGGTAAGTACAAGTACAACGAAAAGATTAAGGCTCGTGAAGCACGTCGTAATCAGACCGTCGCAGAAGTTAAGGAAATTCGTTTCCGTCTCAAGATCGACGATCACGATTTCGATGTGAAGAAAGGTCATGTGCTTCGTTTCTTGAACGGCGGAGACAAGGTAAAAGTAACTATTATGTTGCGTGGCCGTGAGCAATCTCGTCCGGTTGGTGGCGTTGAATTGTTGCGCCGACTTGCAGATGAGGTCTCTGAAAGTGGCACAGTAGAGTTTGCGCCAAAGCAAGAAGGTCGAAATATTATTATGACTCTTGCTCCAAAAGGCAAGAAAATTCATACACAGTCTGAGCAGCGTCGTCGTGGCGCTGAATCTCGCGCTGAGCGTCAAGCTCGTCAGGCTGCTCGTCTTGCAGCTAAGCAAGAGGTTCAGTCACAAGCTGCAGCTGCAGTAAATGCTATGCAATCCGATCAACATCATAAGGAGGGCAGCAATGCCGAAGATGAAAACTAATTCCGCAGCGTCCAAGCGCGTTCGTCTTACCGGTACCGGTAAGGTGATGCACGATGGTAGCGCCATGCGCCACAACTTGGAGCACAAGTCGGCTCGTAAGCGTCGTGCTCTTTCTGAAGATAAAGTATTGGCTACTGCGCAGAGCAAGAAGCTTAAGGGCTTGCTCGTTAAGTAAGTAACAAGTAAGAATTGCTCGTAAACGAATACGCAATCGAAAATTTTTAAGAAAGCTGAGGAATACTTATGGCACGAGTAAAGCGCGCAGTAAACGCTCACAAGAAGCGTCGCGTTGTTCTTGAGAGGGCTTCTGGTTACCGCGGTCAGCGCTCCCGTCTTTATCGCAAGGCAAAGGAACAGCTGCTCCACTCATTTACTTATAACTTCCGCGACCGCAAGGCTCGCAAGGGTGATTTCCGCAAGTTGTGGATTCAGCGCATTAACGCAGCAGTTCGCGCTGAAGGCATCACTTACAATCGCTTCATTCAGGGATTGCACTTGGCAGGCATCGAATTGGATCGTCGCGCTCTTGCTGAGCTCGCAGTTTCCGATATTGAAGCTTTCAAGGCTGTTGTCGAAGCTGCTAAGGCTGCATTGCCAGCTGATGTAAACGCTCCAGTTGAAGCCTGATTTTGCTTTAATAGAGTTCTATTTTAAGCCCACCAATTTAGGTGGGCTTTTTCTTTTAAATCAACAAATTTACTTATTAGCTATAATTGTTTATATGCGCTCAAATCTTGATTCTGACAATAGGAAAAATAATATTCCTGAAGAGTTTGCACTTCATATTCAACGCTTTATTGCGCATATTGATATTGAGCGTGGTCTTTCTAAAAAAACAGTATCTGCATACGCTTCAGATTTGCAAGATTACACATGCTGGCTTTACAACGAACGAAAAATAAAAGATATTACTACTATTTCTCAATTAGATATTGAATCATACATTCGAACTTTGAATGAATTAGGGTTGGGAACTAGAACAGTTGCGCGTCGACTTGCAAGTATTCACGAGTGGCATCGCTTTATGCTTGCGCATGGCGACATACAAGCTGACGTTTCAGCGCAAGTAAAAGCTCCAAAACAAGCCGAGTATTTGCCAGATGTTTTAAGTATTGAAGAAGTAAATAGAGTTATTGAAGCTGCAGGGAATTTTGGAAGTTCCGATGCTATTTCGATTAGAGATACCGCGCTTCTCGAGTTTTTATACGCTACTGGAGCGCGAATTTCGGAAGCAGTTGGCGTAAAATTCGAAGATATTGATTTAAATGAGTCTGTTGTAAAACTTACTGGTAAAGGCTCTAAGCAGCGTTTAGTCCCGATTGGTGGGTGTGCTGTTCGTGCTCTTCGTAACTATATGGAGAAATCTCGCCCAGAATTAGCGTTAAAGGGTAAACGTGAATTGCACACAATTTTCTTAAATAAGAGAGGTAATGCACTTTCTCGCCAATCAGCATGGGAAATAGTAACGCAAGCTGGCGAGCGCGCAAAACTTGACAAACCATTGTATCCGCATACGTTGCGGCATTCTCTCGCTACGCATCTTATTGCAGGTGGTGCTGATGTGCGCACAGTTCAAGAGTTGCTTGGACATGCTTCAGTTACAACAACTCAAATTTATACGCATATTAGCCCTGACGCATTAGTTGAAGCTTACGTAATGAGCCATCCTCGAGCTAAATAATTTTATGCTCAGAGTTTCGTGAGTATACCTGTTGATAAAGTGGGGAACATGCCTACTGATTTACTTGGACGCGAATACGAGACTTTTCATGCACCAGAGCCGTTAACTTCACACGGTCCTGCTCGCATTATTGCAATGTGCAACCAGAAAGGTGGAGTTGGTAAAACTACAAGCTCCATTAATATTGCTGGCGCACTAAGTCAGTATGGTCGTCGCGTTTTGATTGTTGATTTCGATCCGCAAGGTGCAGCAACAGTTGGACTTGGAATTAACGCAAATGCGCTTGATAATACAGTTTATACGGCATTATTTGATTCGTCTGTAGACGTTCACGACGTAATTCGTCATACTGAAACAGAAAATATTGATATTATTCCTGCAAATATTGATTTATCCGCAGCTGAAGTTCAGTTAGTAACTGAAGTAGGACGAGAGCAAATATTAGCAGGTGTATTACGCAAAGTGCGCGACGAATACGATGTTATTATAGTCGATTGTCAGCCTTCTCTTGGCTTGCTTACTGTAAACGCGTTAACGGCAGCTGATGGTGTGATTATTCCACTTGCTGCAGAGTTCTTTGCTCTTCGAGGCGTGGCTCTTCTTATGCAATCAATTGAGAAGGTACAATCTCGTATTAATCCAAATCTTAAAGTATTTGGAGTTCTTGTCACTATGTACACTCGCACACTTCATAGTGAGGAAGTGTTGCAGCGCATTTATGAAGCTTTCCAAGATCGCGTTTTGCACTCTGTGATTTCGCGATCTATTAAGCTGCCAGATTCTACAGTTGCTGCAGTTCCTATCACTATTTTTGCTCCTGAACACAAGACTGCAAAAGAGTACCGCGAAGTTGCGCGTGAGCTTATTGCTAAAGGTGTTGTTGCTTAAGTTCTTGTTGTTCTGCGTTAGTGTGTATTAAAAGCTGTCTGCGCTCGCTAGTAAAATCGGTGCGGTTTGGCAGTTTACCTATTTGGGTGCTTGTCAATAATGTATATAGCTACTGTTTCAGCCGATATTTATAGCTTAAGCGGTTGCATGTTAATAATTACTTAAACGCGAAGAAATGGAAGAGGTTTGTGATGACTGTTCGCGGTGATATTCGAAATGTGGCAATTGTGGCGCACGTAGACCACGGTAAGACCACTCTGGTAAACGCCATGCTTCAGCAGTCGCACGTATTTTCTGAGCGCGAAGAAGTTCCAGATCGCGTTATGGATTCCAATGATTTGGAACGCGAAAAGGGCATTACTATTCTTGCTAAGAACACTGCTGTGCAGTACACAGGTCCATTAGCTGAAAAGTATGGCCATCCAGAAGGTATCACTATTAACGTTATTGATACTCCAGGTCACGCTGATTTCGGTGGTGAGGTCGAGCGTGGTATCTCTATGGTTGACGGCGTTGTTTTGTTGGTTGACGCTTCTGAAGGTCCTCTTCCACAGACTCGCTTTGTGCTTCGTAAAGCTTTGGAAGCTAAGCTTCCTGTTATTTTGTGCGTAAATAAGGTAGATCGTCCAGATGCTCGTATTGAAGAAGTTGTTGGCGAATCTACAGATTTGCTTCTTGGCTTGGCTCAGGATGTTGTTGAGGAAGGTATTGACCTCGATCTCGACGCTTTGCTTGATTTGCCAGTGATTTATTGCGCTGCTAAAGCTGGTTATGCTTCTGTTAATCAGCCTGAAAATGGTGGTTTGCCAGATAACGATAATTTGGAGCCATTGTTTGATTCTATTATTTCGAACATTCCAGCTCCTGAATACGAAGAAGGTGCTCCTCTTCAAGCTCATGTTGCAAACATTGATTCCTCTGACTTCTTGGGGCGTCTCGGTTTAGTGCGAATTTACAACGGAACTTTGGAAAAGGGCAAGACTTACGGTCTTTCTCGCGTCGACGGTTCCATTGAAAACTTCCGTGTTTCTGAGCTTCTTCGCACTCAAGGTTTGGAGCGCACTCCTGTAGCTTCTGCAGGTCCTGGCGACATTGTTGCTGTTGCTGGCGTAAACGACATTATGATTGGCGAAACTATCGTTGACCAAAACGATCCAAAGCCGCTTCCATTAATTCATGTCGACGATCCTGCAATTTCTATGACTTTCGGAGTAAACGATTCTCCTCTTGCTGGAACTGAAGGCAAGGATCATAAGCTTACTGCTCGTATGATTAAGGATCGTTTGGATCGCGAGCTTATTGGTAACGTTTCTATTAAGGTTATTCCAACTGAGCGTCCAGATGCTTGGGAAGTTCAAGGTCGTGGCGAGCTTGCTTTGGCTGTGCTAGCTGAGCAGATGCGTCGCGAAGGCTACGAGCTTACAGTTGGTCGTCCTCAGGTTGTTACCAAGACTATTGATGGTCAAATTAATGAGCCTATGGAAAGCACTACGATTGACGTCCCAGAAGAGTACATGGGTACCGTCACTCAGCTTATGGCTGATCGCAAGGGTCGCATGGATTCTATGAGCAACCACGGTTCTGGTTGGGTTCGTTTGCAATTTACTGTTCCTTCGCGTGGTCTTATCGGTTTCCGCACTGCTTTGCTTTCTGCTACTCGCGGAACTGGTATTGCAAGCTCTATTTCCGCCGGTTATGCTCCATGGGCTGGTCAGATTGTGACTCGTCAGAATGGTTCCATGGTTTGCGACCGTAAGGGTGTTGCAACTCCTTATGCTATGCAGCGTTTGCAAGCTCGTGGCGTCTTCTTCGTTGACCCACAAAGCCCGGTTTACGAGGGACAAATCGTTGGTATTAACAACAAGCCAGACGAGTTGGATGTAAACATTACGCTTGCTAAGCACATGACTAACATGCGTTCTTCAACCGCTGATGTTCTCGAGACCTTAACTCCGCCAATCAAGATGAGCTTGGAAGAGTCTCTTGACTTTGCTAACGAAGACGAATGCGTGGAAGTTACACCTGAAGCAATTCGCGTGCGCAAGATTATTTTGAGCCGTGACGAATGGTATAAGTGGCGTGCTAAGCAGCGTCGTCAAAACAACAACGCTGCATGATAATCGCAATATACCAATTAGTAATGGAACGTTAGGTTTTATTATGTCGTCGAAACCGTGGTCGCATCGCTTGCCTTCGTGGGGCAGGTATGCGACCACGTGTGTTTCTGCGCTAATATGCGCGTTGATTGGTACTTTTGCTCATCACTGCGGTGCAGTGGATAATATTCCTTACGGATTCGTATTGTCTATGCTTTTGCTGTTTTTGTCTGCTTGGTGTGCAAGATCTCGTAGTGGTTGGAGTGGATTACTTATTCACGCAATAGTTTTCTCCGCGTTTGCTTGGATTCTCGCATTAGATTTTATTGGCAGTGCAATTCTAGTACCTGTTGGTTTCACAATACCGTTGCCATGGTGTTCGCAATATGTGGGATATTTGTGGCTTTACGGTGTTCTTGTTGCTCACTTAATTTTGCTTTGTATACCTCAGCGTTGGTTTGTTATTGAATAGTGAAATGAGCAAAGAATTTGCAATAATTTAAGCGTGACTTCGCTGTGAATTTTGCATACAAAGAAGTATTAAGCAGTATTTTTTACAATAGTCTTGCTTACAATATTCTTAACTGCAACAGTTTTTAAGGAATACTCATGAATAGTAGTAACAGTAAGTGCTCACGTAAATTATGCTATTTAGGGCCGGAAGGTTCTTTTACTCATCAAGCAGCTTTAAAAGTTCAGCAGCAGTTACAATCATTTGAGAATTTGCAACTTATTCCAACTGCTTGCGAGAATGTTCTTAGTATTGCTAGTGAAATCGAAGAGCATCACCATTGGGGTGTTATTGCGTGGGAAAACAATATTGAAGGCGTTGTAATACCTAATTTAGATTTACTCATTGAGGCAAAAAATATGGTTGGTATTACTCGAATAGGCGTCGATATTAGTTTTGATGCTGTTGTTTGCAAATCAGATTCAATCGATAACTGTTCTACTATTGTTGCTCACCCTCACGCGTTGGCGCAATGTCGTAAGTTTGCTCAAGAGCGCGGTTTACAAGAAAAAACTGCGTCTTCAAACGCTGCCGCTTGTAGGGATTTAGTTCCTGGCGAAGTTGCTTTATGTCCTAAAATTTGTGCTGATTTATACAATAGGCAGATTGTGAGTGAAGCAGTTGAAGATTTTTCTGGCGCGCGCACTGAGTTTTTAGTGCTAGCTCCTCGAGATCAGGCTTTAAATTTTGTTAATACGCAGCGAGAAAACTTTTCATCATTTTCCTCAATTATTGCGTTTATTCCTCGTTACACAGGTGCTGGAGTGTTAGCAAATTTGCTTGACGTTGTGCGCGATCATGGTCTTAATATGACTTCCTTTATGTCTAGACCGATTAAAGGGCAAGGCGGTTTATACAGTTTTATTGCAACTGTTGATGCTGCTCCTTGGGATTCTACGTGTAAAGCTATGATTCAAGAGGTTGTTGAACATGGTGATTGGGTTCGAGTTTTAGCAGTGTATTCTTCTGATAAACGCAAGAATCCGGTGATGGATGATTGGATGCTACCTCATGGTGGAGTGTGTGTTGAGCCTTCAGTTGATGCTTTGCGTAATTTGAACGTATTGCGTGCAGAAAGAGAATTATTATGGTAGAAGATGCTGAATTTTCGCAAAAATTTTCTGTTGGCATTGTAGGTCTTGGTCTTATTGGTGGATCTCTTGCAAAACGACTTGCTAAACTGGCAAATTGCAACGTATATGCATGGAATCGTCATAATGAGCCTTATGACGAAGCTAAAAGTTTAGGAATTACTTGCGTAGAAAAAGTGCAAGAT
This sequence comes from Gardnerella sp. c10Ua_244, assembly GCF_055818055.1. Classification (NCBI taxonomy): domain Bacteria; kingdom Bacillati; phylum Actinomycetota; class Actinomycetes; order Bifidobacteriales; family Bifidobacteriaceae; genus Gardnerella; species Gardnerella sp. c10Ua_244. The sequence goes on along the minus strand of NZ_JARFVS010000001.1, from coordinate 13,275 downwards.
TTAGCAAAACTTCGTCCAAATGTTTTGATTTTATGCAATGCTTTAGCCGCTATGCCAAGTATTTTGCATGAAGTTGCACCTTATATTGACAAATCTTGCACAACTATTAGCGATGTTGGCAGCGTAAAAACTTTAGTTCGAGAGCAAGTAAAAGATGCAGGTTTGCAAGATTGTTACGTTGGTGCGCATCCGATGGCTGGTAGTGAATTTACTGGTTGGAAAGCTTCTAGTGATGAGCTTTTAAATGGTGCTTTGTGGGCTTTAACTGTTGATGATTCTACTGAGTTTTGGCGAGTTTGCAATATTTTGCAAATGATTGTTTCGCTATGCAAGAATCGCGCAATAGTTTTGGATGATGCAACGCACGATAATTCTGCAGCTCTTATTTCTCACATGCCTCATGTTGTTGCAACAGCTCTTGCAAACGTATTATGTGAACAATCTAATCGTGCTATTGCTTTACAACTATCTGCAGGTTCCTGGCGAGATATGACACGAGTTGCTCTTACTGATCCTCAACGCACTCGTGCTATGGTAAGTGAAAATCGGCATAATACTGCGAAATTATTGCGTTCCGTAATTTCTGAGCTAACTTTTGCTGCAAATATGTTAGATAATGATGTTGAAACCGCGGATGCTTTAGAGCAAGAGTTTTTTGCTAAAGCTCAATCTTGGAGAGAATATAAATACTTGCAGCGCAACTCGTCTAAAACTAGTATGCAACAAAGCGATGCTGCAAATAGCAGATTGTGGAAGTATGATTCTCAAATCAATTGGCAGCAGGAATTATTAGAATCCGCGCGCTTAGGAGAATCCATTGTTGAACTTTCCGGATTTAACACCAACGAATCTTCGCAACTGCTGTTGCGTTCAGATAGTTCCTTGAGAAATGTGTAAAACTTGCTCCTTATCAGACAATTCTACAGACTAAGCGGCTTTTGGAATTTGCGCTCTGGCATTGGCTTTAAACGGTAAATAGTTTTGGCATCAATGAACATTTCTTCGGCAGCTCTAGTGCCGTTTGCTGCAGGATCTCGAAGCAAATGAAGCATTGCCCCATCCCACTCGAGCACGTGCCCAATTACATCGTGATACTCTATTTTTTGCGTTCCATCGTTATTTTCTTCTATAATTTTGTATGTTCTTACTACTATGCGCGTGCCTGCAGGTATTCGCTGTGGTAGTGTAGTCAAGTTTTTTATACGTGTTTCCATAACATGCTCCTTGTTGTATTATGCATGTGACTGACGCGTATGGCAAACGTTTATAAAGTTACGCAAGGGTGATTAAGCATGGAAAATAAGCGAGTGGCTTCCAATAGTTTCGTAAATTTTCCTGCCAAATATGCGAGTTTAGTAGATGATTATATTGAGTACGCTAAGGCAAATAAAGGCTTAGGGGAGCGCACGAATCGGGCTTACGCAAGTGATATTAAACAGTGTTTAGCATGGTGTAATCGCCACGGTTTTAAAAATATTTCAGATCTTACTACAGATGATTTGCGCTCTTGGATGGCAGACGCTTCTAGAAATCATGCTCGTTCAAGCTTGGCTAGAAAAGTTGTTGCTGTGCGCGGATTTTTCGCATGGTGTCAGCATGTTGAATACATAAGCGGTAATCCTGCAGAAATTTTAATGACGCCAAAAATTAAAAATATGCTACCATCTGTTTTGGATGAATATCAAGCAGAATCATTAATGAATAATGTTGATTCTAAAGCTAATGTTTCAACTTCGTGTCCCAAAAATCAGAAAGCTGTAGGACTTCGCAATGCTGCAATTCTGGAGCTTTTATATGCGACTGGTATTCGTGTTGGTGAGCTTACTAGTTTAAATATTCAGGATATTAATTTTTCCTCGCACACTATAAAAGTTACTGGTAAGGGAAATAAGCAGCGTGTTGTGCCTTTTGGGGTTCCTGCTTATAAAGCTTTATCTGCTTGGATTTCTAAAGATGGACGAGAAATTTTATTGCGAAATTCTGTTGAAGAGGCAGTATTTCTTGGTACTCGCGGAAAGCGTATTGATCAGCGTTTGGTAAGGCAGATTGTGCATGACGAGGCTAAAAGTGCGCATGTTCCGGATATTTCTCCTCATGCTTTGCGGCATAGTGCTGCTACGCATATGTTGAATGGTGGAGCAGATCTACGCGAAGTGCAGGAATTATTGGGTCATTCATCGCTTAATACTACTCAGCGTTACACTCATGTTTCTATTGAATCTTTAAAACGTAAGTATTCTCAAGCTTTTCCGCGTGCATGATAGTAAATGTTTTAAGTATTCAATTATTCATATTTAACATGTTTTTTACATAATAAATATGTTAATTTACATTTTTGTAATATACATATACCTGTAAAAAACAATAAATTTTACTATATAAATAATAAAATTTTCGGTATTTATAATTAAATCTAGACTTAAATAATTAATTATTACTAATATATAATATTTTTTTCAATTTTCTTTTACTATTGCATTGCTTGTAAAAATACGTATCATTGAATTTTAATCAACGAAGAGGCCTCGTCATTGGCTTGCGAGAATCCATCTGGCAATAAAAACCGGATGGATTTTTATGTTTTAGCTGATGTTTGGCTTTTTTGTGATATGACAATCCTGCCTACCAGACGTTAGGAGAAAATATATGAAGAATAAGGCTTTGGCTTTTGCTGCTGCTGCCTGCTCGCTGGCAATGTTACTTGGTGGCTGTGGCTCTTCCGCTAAGAATGCACAAACAAACGGTGGCAAGGTTATTATTACCGTTTCAAACTCTGAGCCACAAAACGAATTAGTCCCTGGAAACATTAACGAAAATGCTGGCGCTCGTCCTGCCATGTTGGTTAATTCCACGTTGGTAACTTTCGATGAAAAAGGTAATCCTGTGAATGAGGATGCTGAAAGCATCACTCCAAATGCTGATGCTACCCAGTACACCGTGAAGGTTAAGAAAGGAAAGAAGTTCAGCGATGGCACTCCTATTACAGCCGAAAGCTTTGTGAAAGCTTGGAGCTTCGTCGCTAACGCTAAGAATGCTCAGAAGTGTGCTTCCTTCTTCCAAACCATTAAGGGTTATGCTGATTTGCAGAAGGATGGTACTAAGGGTGACGAACAGCTTTCTGGTTTGAAGGTTGTTGATGAAAATACTTTTACCGTTGATTTGGAACAGCCAGATTCTGTATTCCCAATTAAGGTTGGCTACTTGGCATTTGCTCCACTTCCGGAATCCTTCTACAAGGATCCAAAGGCTTATGGCGAAAAGCCTGTTTCTTCTGGTCCATACTTGTTCAAGTCTTGGGATCACAACAAGCAGATCGAAGTTGTAAAGAATCCTGATTACAATGGTCCGCGCAAAGCTCAGAATGATGGCGTAACTTTCAAGGTTTATACAGATGGTAACGCTGCATACCGCGATGTGCAGGCTGGAAATCTCGATATGACTGATAATATTCCAGATACCCAAACTAAGACTTTCCAGAAGGATACAACTGTTAGGGCTTACAACCGTCCAGGTTCTGTAATCCAACAGTTCACTATTCCTTCAAGCCTCCCACACTTCGATGTAAAGACTGAAGAAGGTAAGCTTCGTCGTCAAGCTATTTCTATGGCTATAGACCGTAAGGTGATTATCAACAAGATTCTCAATGGCACTGCTTCTCCTGCAAACGAATTTACTTCTCCATTGACTCCAGGCTATAAGGCTGATCTTAAGGGTCATGAGAACGTAGAATTTAATGCAAAGAAAGCTAAGGAACTTTGGGCTAAGGCAGATAAGATTTCTAAGTATGACGGATCTCTTACTTTCTCCTACAATGCCGATGGAAATGCAAAGTCTGTGTTTGATGCTGTTGTGAATTCCCTCAAGAATAATCTCGGGATCAAGGCTGAAACCACTCCAATTCCTACATTCCAGGAATTCCGTAATGCTTGCGCTAAGCGTCAGATTAAGGGTGCATGGCGTGCAGGTTGGATGCCAGATTATCCAAGTGCAGAAAATTACTTGACTCAGGAATTTGCTTCCGTTGCAGCTGATGGCAATGGCTCCAACGAAGGTGATTATAAGAATCCAAAGTTCGACGATTTACTTAAGAAAGCTGCATCTGCTAAGCCAGAAGAGGCTATTAAGCTCTATCAGCAAGCAAACGAAATCCTTCTTGAGGATCTTCCATCTGTCCCATTGTTCTACTCGAACGCTAAGGCTGTGATGGTTCCAACTTTGAAGGGCTTCACAATGGATTGGCAGAATATGCCGCTGTACTATCAGCTTCACAAATAAGCTGGTAGCTAATTAAGAAAACAGCATAGTGTTACATACTTTTTAGAAAGTTAGTAGGTAACACTAGTTGGTTCCTCTTAATAATTTAATATCGCTTATTGCGAAATTGCTGCTCCAGCTAAACTAGTTAAATAAAACTATTGAGCTGGAGCGGCACTTTGTTGTTTTTTGAGTAAGTTTTAACAATTCAAGGAGAATTCGATGGGTAAGTACATTCTGCGTCGTATTTTGCAGATGATTCCTGTTGTTCTCGGCACAACATTATTAGTTTATGCTTTAGTATTTGCTTTGCCTGGAGACCCAGTAAAAGCAATGTTTGGAGAAAAACCTGTTAATCCTGCAGTGGCTGCACAAATACGAGCCGAGTATAACTTAGATAAACCATTTATTATTCAATATTTACTTTTCTTAAAGAATGCTCTTACCCTCGATTTTGGTCATACTTTTGCAGGTCAACCAGTTATCGATGAAATTGGTCGTGCATTCCCGGTTACTGTTCAACTAGCAATTATGGCATTCGCTTTCGAAGCAATATTTGGTGTCATATTTGGCATAATTTCAGGTTTGAAGAAAGGCAAGTGGTATGACAGTGTGATTCTGGTTGTATCTCTTCTTCTTATTTCTGTTCCAACATTTGTGACAGGTTTCGTAGGACAATACTTATTTGGTGTTAAATGGCGCATATTACCAGTTACAGCTAGTAACGATCCTGGATTCTTCGATTTGCTTCTTCCTGCAATGGTTCTTGGTTCTGTGTCTATGGCGTATATCATTCGACTTACAAGATCTGAAATTTCTTCAAATATTTCGCTCGATTACGTGCGTACAGCTCGTGCAAAGGGCTTAAAAGAAGGCTCTGTTATTGTTCGTCACGTTTTGCGCAACTCGCTTATACCTGTCGTCACCTTCTTAGGTCAGGATTTGGGTGCTCTTATGGGCGGTGCAATGATTTCGGAAACGATCTTCAACATTCATGGCGTTGGATTCCTCACATATCAAGGGATTCTAAAAGGAGAAGGAAACCTTGTTGTTTCCATTGTCACGCTTTTGACATTGATATTTGTATTTAGCAATTTTCTTGTTGATATGTTGTACGCGGCTCTTGATCCGCGCATTCGTTACGCGTGAGGGGAGTACACTATGGAAGATAATTTGATGAAAAATGATTTGATTGCAAATAATGCTTCAAATTGCGATATATTACCGGGGCAAGAACGCTACGTTGCACCATTAGACGATACGCCTATTCAAGAAGTGGATTCCGTAGACGAATCCGCTGCTGCAACGAGTATGTGGGCAGATACTTGGAGAACTTTGCGCAGGAATCCATTGTTTATTGTTTCTGCAATTTTGATTATTGCAATTATTTTTGTTGCGTTCTTCCCAAGCATTCTTACAAAGCACAATCCTAATTATTGCGTTTTGGAACACTCTCTTGAGCCAGCTTCAGCCGCGCATCCATTTGGTTTTGATATGCAAGGTTGCGATATTTATGCTCGAGTTGTTTATGGTACTCGTACATCGCTAAGTGTTGGTTTGCTTGCAACCATTTTGGTTGTACTTGTTGGTTCTTTAATTGGTGCATTAGCAGGATTCTTCGGAGGCTGGGTTGATACTATTCTCAGCCGAATAACTGATATCTTCTTGGCTTTACCAATGCTTCTTGGTGCAATCGTAGTTTTACAAATGTTCCGTACATCTAAATCAATTTGGAAAATTGTGCTTGTTATGGTGCTTTTTGGATGGGTTAGCGTTGCTCGTATTGCACGAAGCGCTGTTATGGAATCAAAAAATCTTGAATTCAATACCGCATCTACTGCTTTAGGATCTACTCCAATACGTAATCTTTTCAAACACATTATCCCGAACTCTTTGGCTCCAATAATTGTTGTTGGAACAACTTCGCTTGGAACTTATATTGTGTTGGAAGCAACATTAAGCTTCCTTGGAATTGGTTTACCAAGTACTACTGTCAGCTGGGGTGGAGATATTTCTACCGCTAGAAATGTTCTTACTACGAACCCAGAAGTCTTGTTCTATCCGTCTATTGCACTCGCAATTACTGTGCTCGCCTTTATTATGATGGGTGATGCTGTAAAGGATGCATTAGATCCGAAGAGCCGTAAGGCGTGAATTTAGCGTGGAGGAATAAAACTTATGAATACAACACGTAAAGATATAGACATTCGCGCCATGCAGCTAGAGCAAGGGCCATTGTTGGAAGTAAAAAATCTCCAGGTTGATTTCACAACAGACTCAAAAAAAGCTGTTCATGCTGTTAGAGATGCTAGCTTCTGTGTTTATCCTGGTCAGTGGGTTGCAATTGTAGGTGAATCTGGTTCAGGAAAGTCCACTTCTGCAATGGCTGTTCTTGGTCTTCTTCCTGGAACTGGTCATGTTACAGGTGGATCTATTAAGCTCAAGGGTAAAGAAATTAGCAGTTTGAAGCCAAAAGAGATTGCTGCTTTGCGTGGTACTGCAATGGGTCTAGTTCCGCAGGATCCTATGAGCAACTTGAACCCTGTGTGGCGTATTGGCGAACAAGTTAAAGAAGCATTAATCGCAAATGGTGTTGACGTTGATCACGAGAAGCGTTCTTCATTAGCTGAGGCTCTTGCAGGCGATTCTGTTCAAGTCAAAAGCAATGAGGATGAAACATTCCTTGGCTCTAAAGAATTACCAGATTTGATTGAAGTCGCTAAGAAAGCTTTGAAAGAAGTTGGACTTGATGAGCATAACGATGCTGAAAAGTTCAATGAAGCTATTGATTACTACAAGAAAGAGTGGGTTCCAGGCTCTGAAACTCGTTGGCGCGTAGCAGACGATTTAATCAAATATGGTGTGAATGACGACAAAGCTTGGGAAATCGCCAAAAAGTATGTTGTAGGTGCAAGCGTTGAAGATCGTATTGCTGGTTTGCTCGATGAAGCTGGTTTGCCAGATGCTGCAACTCGTGCACGTCAGTTCCCACATGAGTTTTCCGGTGGTATGCGTCAGCGCGCTTTGATTGCTATTGGTTTGGCTTGCCGACCGGACTTGCTTATTGCAGATGAGCCAACTTCCGCTTTGGATGTTACTGTGCAAAAGCGTATTCTTGACCATTTGCATACACTAACTGATTCGCTCGGAACTTCTGTTCTCTTCATTACACACGATTTAGGTTTGGCTGCCTCTCGCGCGCAGCATGTTGTTGTTATGTATAAGGGTCGTGTTGTTGAGTCTGGCCCATCGTTGGAAGTTTTGCAGCATCCTCAGCATCCGTATACAAAGAGACTTGTTGCTGCCGCTCCAAGCTTAGCTTCTCAGCGCATTATTTCTGTTAAAGAACACGGTGGTAACGCTGATAACTTGCTTGAGCATCACGTAGTAGGTGAGCAAACTCTCGAAAAAAGTGAGCATATTATTACTGTGGATCACTTAACTCGTGAGTTTAAGCTTCCTCGCAAGAAAGAGCTTTTTAAGGCTGTTGACGACGTTTCATTCTCTATTAAGCGTGGTACGACGTTAGCTATCGTTGGTGAATCTGGTTCAGGTAAATCTACCGTTGCGAATATGGTTTTGCGACTTCTTAAGCCAACAAGTGGAACTGTTACTTACGAAGGTAAGAATATTTCCGATTTAAAGGGTGCGGATTTGCTTGACTTCCGTCGCCATGTGCAGCCAGTTTTCCAGAATCCGTATGGTTCTTTGGATCCTATGTACTCAATTTATCGTTCAATTGAAGAACCTCTACGTATTCATAAGATTGGTGATAAAAAGAGTCGTAAAAACCGTGTGGTAGAGCTTCTAGACATGGTTCGTATGCCTGCTTCAGTTATGACTCGATTCCCGAACGAACTTTCTGGAGGACAGCGTCAACGAATTGCAATTGCTCGTGCTATGGCTTTGGACCCAGATGTTATAGTTTGCGATGAAGCTGTATCTGCTTTGGATGTGCTTGTGCAAGATCAGGTTTTGCACTTGCTTAACGATTTGCAGGCAGAGCGTGGTTTGAGCTATTTGTTCATCACACACGATTTGGCTGTCGTTCGTCAGATTGCAGACGAAGTTGTTGTTATGCAGCATGGAAAGCTTGTTGAGCATGCAACTACAGATGAGGTATTCGATCATCCACAGATGGAATACACTCGCGATTTGCTTGATGCAATTCCAGGAGGAAATTTGGAACTTGGTTTAGACTAAATAGTACAAGCTGATAAAAAGGTGCAGGTTTTATAGAATCTGCACCTTTTTATTTTTCTATTAATTCCGTGTTTATTGGTTGAGTAATCCATAACTTGTAATCTGTGTTGGTTGCGTGATTTATGTCTGTTGCTTAGTGGTGGAGCTGTTTGTGTTGTGTACATATTAGAGTTGATTACATGATTACAATTACGACTTCGAATTTAAACGGTATTCGTGCAGCTGAGCGCAAAGGTATGCTTAACTGGTCTGACGCGCATACTCCAGACGTGTGGTGTATGCAGGAAGTGCGCGCTCCGCAGGATGCAATCGACCCAATTATGACAAAAATTGAAATGGGATATCGTACGTCTGAAAATATCGTAAATTCTATAAAAAACGATAATTTTACTTATACGAATGAAGTTTGCCGTGTAAAAGGTCGAGCTGGAGTAGCTCTAGTTACGTCTCTTCCTGTAGTTGAAAAACGCTACGGTTTGCCAGGTTTAAGTGAAGACGTTGATTCTGGGCGATGGGTTGAAACTGACGTGCGTACCCCTGAAGGGTATGAAATTACTATTGCTTCTGTGTATGTTCATGCTGGAAATGTGGACGATCCGCAAAAAATGCAACAAAAATTCCGCTTTTTAGACACAATGCTTATACGTTTGGGGGAGCTTCGAAATATTGCGGCAAATGGTGGAAATCAAGCGATTTTGTGCGGTGACTTTAATATTGCGCATACTTCACTTGATATTAAAAACGCTAAGGCTAATGAAAAAAGTGCAGGATTCTTGCCAGAGGAACGCGCTTATATTGATCGCTGGATTAACGAATATGAATTTGTGGACGTTATGCGCATGCTTGCAGGAGATATTCAAGGACCATACACTTGGTGGAGTCAGCGCGGTAAAGCTTTCGACAATAACGTTGGCTGGAGATTAGACTACCAGTTCGCAACTCCTGAAATTGCGGAAAGCGCTCGCGGATTTGTGATCGATCGTGCTGAAAGTTATGATGCGCGATGGTCTGATCACGCGCCGTTAAGTATAAAGTATGACGTGTGATGCGTAAGTATTAATTTGCATAATGTGAAATAACTAAATAATCGCACGTGTATATGAATGTACTATATACGCAAATTTTTCAGTGCTTTGCTTGTGCTATTCTGGTGAAGTTAGGCAATTTACAATAATAAGTAATAAATATATTTTTGTAGATTTGTTGTTTTAAGAAATGAGGAATAATGGGTTGGTTATTTGGCCGACATGAAGAAGAAAAATCTTCAAAAGTTGAAGACAAAATCGTAGAGGTAAAAACTGGTCCATGGGATTTCAATGATGAAGATGCTCCTGATTTTAGCGATTATCTAGATTTTGGTTCAATCTATATTCCATATTTTCAAGGCATTGAGTTGCGAGTAAAAAAGCAGCATGAAACATCGCAAGTTCTTGGTATGACAGTAACTTATGGTTCTTCAAGCGTAGAAGTTGAAGCTTTTGCTGCGCCTAAAACATCTGGTATTTGGCTAGAAGTATGCAAAGATTTGCTTGATGGTAATAGTCAAGCGTGTACAGTACAAGGCGAATTCGGTACTGAGCTACTGTTGCCTGTAAAAGTTGGAGAAAAAACCATTACAACGCGTATTGTTGGCGTTGATGGTCCTAGGTGGATGCTTCGCGGAGTATTCTCTGGACCTGCAGCAACAGAGCTTGCAGATAATAATAACGAAACAAAACAATTAGACGAATGGTTTAAGGGGATTGTTGTAAATCGTGGTGAAGAGCCGCTTGCGCCTCGCGATTTTATTCCTATGCATGATCCAATAACTAGAGAAGAAAAAGAAGCTGCTTTAAATGCAGAAAATAGCGGTAAAGATGGGGAAAATAATACGTCTGATGAAGATGCTAATAATGCACTAAAAAAAGACGATAAACCATTAGGTTACGACCAACAAGTAGAAGTAAAAACTACGCTTACACGCGGTCCAATGTTTGCTGAAATTAGATAATGCAAGTAGTAGAAAGTTAATTGAATGGATTCACAGGAATCTTTACAGAAGGTCGAAGAAGAGTTTTCTTCGCAAGAGTTTTCAAATGAAGTAAAACTCGACGATTATGCGCAAACCAACAATTTTGTGCAGACTAAAAAACGCTCAGGATTAGCGACATTGGCTTCAATCGGAGCAGAAGGGTCTACATTTTCTGTAATTGATTCATTGGGTGGCATTCGAGGCGTAATTGAATCCATGCTTCCAGGCTTGCTGTTTGTTATTTGCTTTGTTGTAACGCGTAACGTACAAACAACGGTTATTGTGGCAGCTGTGATTGCTGTTTTGCAAGTTGTGGTTCGTCTTATTCAGAGGCAATCGCTTATGGGAGCAATTAGTGGACTTGTTTCCATTGCAATTTGCCTTATTTGGGTGTGGACGAGTCATCAAGCACGCGACTACTACATGATGGGTTTTATTACGAACGCTGTTTATGGTGCGCTTCTTGCTATTTCGCTGATTGTGCGCGTGCCTGCTTTAGGGCTTGTGATTGAGTCAATTCGCAAAATGCCTACGGAAAATTTTGGCGCGTGGCTGCACGAATGGCTTGATTATAAGCCACTTAAGCGCGCGTACATGTATGTTACTGGATTATGGATTGGCGTTTTTGCGCTGCGACTCGTTTTGCAAGTGCCATTATATTTGACAAATCACGTTGTGTGGCTTGGCACTGTTCGATTGCTTATGGGATTGCCGTTCTGGGCGCTCGCGATTTGGGTTTCTTACTTGATTATTGCAACGCCGTTTATGCGGCTTCATCATAAAAATCACGAAGAGAAGCAGAACGGAGAAAAGCAGAGCGAAGTAAATTCTAGCGAAGAAAAATCAGCTTAATTAAAAGCAACTTTAAAATTGGCATTAGAAAATCAGCTTAACAAAACGCAAAACTAGGGGGTAGTTTATGCAAGTGACGATGCGAATCGAGCGATATGCGGATCAAGGAAGATGCGTAGGTCATCTTGACGGACGCGTTGTATTCGTGCGATTTGCGTTGCCTGGTGAGCTGGTTGTTGTGCGCATGGATGAGCCGATGCGTGCAAAAGCGCACTTTTTTACTGGCGAAGTTGTAGAAGTTTTGGAGCCTAGTGCGGATCGTGTGGAGCCGCAATGGAAGCTCGCTGGTCCTTTGGCTCAGGGCGGCGGAGTTGGCGGCGCGGATTTAATTCACGTTTCTTTGCCTGGTCAGATTCGTTGGAAGGCTTCCGTAATTGCCAATCAATTCCAGCGTTTAGCGCATATGGATGTTGCGGAAAGCGATGTTAGTGTTGAGCGCATGCCAGGGGACGAGGAGCTTAACGGGTTTAATTGGCGTACGCGCATGGAGTTGGTTGCGGATGATGAAGGGCGATTGTCTATGCGTAAGCGCGAGTCGCATGATCGCATTGCGATTGATACTATGCCGCTTGCGTCGCGCGCAGTTTTAGCTGTTGCGGATTCTTTGGACTTGTGGAATCGTTCTTTTTCGCCAAATGCGCAAATTCGTCTTGCTGTTCCAGAGCCTAGGGTTGATGGTTTGGATTTTGGTGTTTCTGGCGATAAGGCTGCGCTTCTTAGTGCGATTGGCGAAAATTATGCGCTTATAGTAAATGATGAGTTGGTTGCAGGATCGGCATTGTTGCGCGAGCGCGTGCGAGTTGCTGTTAATGAAGATTTATCTCGTGCGCGTACTTTTGATTACGATGTTGATGGGCGCGGTTTTTGGCAGATTCATCGCGCAGCTCCAGAGCATTTGGTGAACTACGTTTTGGGATTAGTTCGTTCTGCACTTGGTGGGCGCACTAAGAATACTGTTTTGTGGGATTTGTATTCTGGTTCGGGTTTGTTTACGATTCCTCTTGCGACTTTGGCTAATGTTGGCGGAGATTCTGCTGGTGATGCAGGTTCCGTTGGTTCTGCAGAGCCAGCTCGCGTGCTTAGCATTGAGGGTGCGCCGATTGCTGTAAAGAACGCAAGGCGAAATATTGGACGCGCTGGTCTTAGCAGGGATGTTGTTGAAGCGCTTGAAGGGGATGTTGCGCAAACTCTTGAATCGCAGGTGTTTAAGGCGAGTAAGTCATCTAAGATTGTGCGCCGATTTGCGCATCCAGATGTTGTTGTGTTAGATCCTCCGCGCGCTGGTGCTAAAGCTCAAGTTTGTAAGCAGATTGCGAAGTCTGGAGCAAGAAGCGTTGTGTATGTTGCTTGCGATCCGACCAGTCTTGCTCGCGATGTTGGCACGTTTAAGGAGCTTGGCTACAGCGTTCAGTCTTTGCGTGCGTTCGATATATATCCCAACACTCACCACGTTGAGAGTGTCGTATTGATGTCAAAGGCTGATTAGGTGGGTGCATTTTTGCCCTTGTGTATCAGGGGTTTGCGAGGGCTATCGTTAAAAGGTTTAGCGTGTGGTGGCTTTAAGCTGGGTTCTTGCGATTTTTGAGCGCAGTTTGGCTGTATGAGGGAAGATATCAACGCTCTGGGGTCGAGTGCACAGGATGTTAACGTTAAAAAGTGCACCCGCTTTGCACCCACCTTGTGGAGTGGGAAAATAAGGTTTAGGCTAATTATCATGGAGAAGAAATCTAAGTTTCGTTAGTCTAATAATAAGGAGAGATGGCTATGGATAAGATAGATGAGCTAAATAAAGATGTGATAGTCATCCATCCTCAGCGTGTAATTAAGGATTATGCGGTTGGGGTTTATGCTCGTGTGAGCACAAATCGTAAAGAGCAGTTGGATAGTCTTGCTGTTCAAGTGTCTGGTCTTACTCGTCTTGCTGCTTCTCACATGACTTGGTTTGTTGCTGATAT